>BQJP01000003.1 GCA_021604765.1 Thermodesulfobacteriota bacterium | reverse complement strand
CTGGTAATCCAGGACTGGACAGTTGGCATATCAATGAAAGATTATGTAGATCGCCATTTTATTAAAGAGTTTGAAGAGAATAACGTTCTTGCAGAGTCCTATTCTGAATCAATAGAAAAATCCTTTCAACCTTATATGAACAAGGGAACGCTTGAAGTATCGCTTAGTGGAGTAAAAAATACAGCTGCTAATCTATCAATATCTATAAAAGGATTAATTGATCTTGATTTCTTTGAGAATGTCGCACCACATTTAGAAAATATTTTGCAGAACACTTCGTCTTCTATTACTTTAAACATAGAGCATTTTCATGAAACACAGCGTCAGCAGATGAATCAGCTATTCAAGAGACTTTCACGCTATGGAGATAGGATATATATAGCAGTACATGAAAAGCTAAGGGACAAAGTAAGTGTCGATTCTTCAGTATTTAATCTAGTTTTAGAAAATTAATAGTATTGAACTAACTATGAATTCTTTACCAGATGGCGGATCAGGATTCAAAACAAACTAAATATAAGTAGGGTGCCCAATGGAAACCATTAGAAGAAACACATCTAAGACAGACTCTGTTGTTCTACTGCAGAGCCTCTTAATTAAGGCTAGCTATGATATTGCTGCAGATGGGGCTTTTGGACCAATGACAGAAGCAGCGGTAATGGATTTTCAAAGAGAAAACAAACTAGTTGTAGACGGGATAGTAGGACAAAAGACATGGCGTACTTTACTAAGCGAGGAACCAGAAAACCCGGTTGAATTAAAGTCGCGCTTTCTAGCTGAATCAGATCTCAATTCAGTGGCAAAAGATCTTGGCATTGAATTAGCGGTTATCAAAGCAGTAAATGAAGTTGAGTCAAGCGGGCAGGGGTTCTCTGGGGATAAGCCTAAGATTCTTTTTGAAGGACATGTATTTTGGCGTCAACTCAAGAAACATGGACTTGATCCAAATACTCTAAAAGAGGGTAATGAGAATATTCTCTATAGCCGCTGGACCAGAGAGCACTACTTTGGAGGAGCAAGGGAGCACGAGAGGTTAGATAAGGCAAAGAAAATTCATGAGAATGCAGCCCTTGAGTCAGCCTCCTGGGGGCTTTTTCAAATTATGGGTTATCACTGGGAAAGCTTAGGTTATAAGAGTGTAAAAGATTTTGTAAGGCTTATGGGCAAGAGCGAAGGGGAACATCTAAAAGCTTTTGGACGCTTCATATTAGCCAACAATTTGTCTAAATATTTGAAGAGTAAGGATTGGGCGGGATTTGCAAGACGCTACAACGGACCTGGATATAAAACAAATAAATATGATACAAAATTAGCTCGTGCCTACGACAAATATAAATAGGGCATTTATTTCTGAAGCAGAACCCCTGAACCTAAGTATTAGTCACATATCTACAAAATCTCTTAACTACGCACAAGTATGATGGAATCCAAAATCAATAACCATAGTGCAATTACTAGAATTTGAGGTATAATCTATGCCCAAATTAGATATTCATTGAAAACTATCAAAAATATTACGAAAACATTTGACAACACTATATAAATAATGGAATAATGTTAGTGCTTTACTCTATATATAGTTAGTCTTTTAGTAAATTCGGAGGAATGTTATAATGCAAGCAGTTATCAAAACAGGCGGGAAGCAGTATACCGTTAACCCAGGAGACATATTAGATGTCGAACTTCTGGCAGGTAATCCGGGGGATGCGATTGAATTTAATGAAGTGCTTATGGTTTCTAACGACAAAGGGGAAGTTCAAATTGGTTCACCCGTTGTTGAAAAAGCAGTAGTTAAAGCCAAGATAGTTCAAGAAAAAAAAGGAAAGAAAATAATAGTTTTTAAATTCAAGAGAAGAAAAGATTACCGCAATAAAAACGGTCATCGCCAACGTTACACAACAGTAGAAATAACTGATATTGTGAATTAGGGGGTATATAAAATTGTCAACAAAAAAAGGCGGCGGAAGTAGTAGAAACGGAAGAGATTCAGCAGGAAAAAGGCTTGGTGTTAAAAAATTTGGTGGCGAAAGAGTAATTGCTGGAAATATACTTGCCAGACAAAGGGGCACAACGTTCCATCCAGGAAATAACGTTGGGATGGGTAGGGATCATACCTTATTTGCACTAATAGATGGCACAGTTGAATTTCAGAAGTTTGCAAACAACAAAACTAAAATAAACATACAGCCCTTAACAAATTAGACTTTTGAAGAGTAGGTGAGTTTTGCTATACCGACTCAAATGGACTTAACCGGCAATTCTTTAGCAGATATTTTTAATAAATAATTTGTTATAATTTTTGTGCAGGTAGGGTTCTTAAATATCAAATACAGGCTTTTATATAATTCTTCTTTACTAGTTCTTTTTAAATTTGTATTATAGAAATTATGAAGTTTGATTATGCCAACTCAAAATTTCATCAATCTAACTATAAAGTCGGAGCGCGATGAGTATGGGACCAGGTACCAAAATGACTAAGCCCGGAACTGGAATATCTATACTTTTAGTTGCTGTTTTCGTCATATTATCTGTAGCAATTTCATTATTCAGCTCTTATTACTTCAACTCTACTGTTACTGAACAAAAGACTCAAGATCTTATTAAACTCTTTAGTAATTCAAATACTGGCTTTCAAGAAACTGCTGAAAACATATTAAATTCAAGACAAGATATTTATTTTATTAAACTTGTAGATTCTGAAGGTGTGTTACAAGAAAGTCTCGGTAATGAAGACGGGGAGAGCCTTGAAATACTCCCGATCTCGACATCTGAGGACTCAACTATATTAATTGGACTGGCCGCAACAGACTTTAAGAGTCTTTCTATATCTACAGCAATATGGAGCGGTTTAATAGGGCTTGTTGTCTCTATTATAGTTCTCTTTTTGCTATCATTTCTCTCTAACGGCAAATCAGACACTATTGAAAAGCTTATAGCAGGAATGAAAAGAGTATCAAGAGGTGATTTAGCAACCAAGCTTGATTCAAGTGAAGCAGGGGATGATGTAACAATGATAAGGGCATTTGAAACCTATAATCAAATGTTAGATTTACTCAAAAGAAAGGCTGACGTAGAACCACCTGAAGAACCTGTTTTTCAACCTACTCTCATTGAGGCTGACGAGAATGAAGAGGAGGAAGAGGAAGAAGAAACCAAAAATAGAAGAGTCACAGTTATCGTGGCTAAGATAGCTGACTTCCAAGACCTTAGCTCAACTCTTGATTCGTCCGAATTTAATGCATTCCTGGCTGATTACAGAAAATCTGCATCTTCAATAATTTCAAATTATGGTGGTGTAATTGAAGCTCTTATGAAAGACGAAATTGTTGCATTTTTCAATGCCCCTGAAGAACAAACAAACCCAGAATTAAGAGCAATTTGTTCTGCGGTCGAAGTCCTTCAGCACTTAGCAACCATAACAAGAGAAAGAAAACTAGAAGGTAAGGTCGCCATTAGCGGCAAAATAGGAATTGGTTCCAAGACATTGAATGTTTATGGGGACAATGGAGTTCCCCAGGGCATAAAAGCAGTAACTGACTCTGCCAGAGGTATTTGCGATTTAGCTCCGATATGGAGAGTAATAGTCAGCTCAGACATGTATTTATCAGTAAGCGAATATGTAGAAGCTAGAGAGCTCACTCTCGGTGGAGAATCCTACTACTCAATTGTAGGTGTAGAAGAGGGCCTAGTTTAAGCTCGCTACTACAAGTTAATTTCACAAACACTCACCTTTCCCAACAATAATATAAATTTGTTTCACATATGGAGCTTGGGTAATCTCTTATATAACTATGAATAGGAAAAGAATAGTTGTTGCAATGAGCGGAGGAGTAGACAGCACCACAGTAGCGGCGCTCCTTAAAGAACAAGGCCATGAGGTGATTGGCATAACCATGCAGCTCTTGGATTACAAAGATGCCGAGGGAGGATGCTGCTCATTGGATCATGTAATAGATGCTAGAAGAGTAGCACAGGAGCTTGACATACCGCATTATGTTGTGAACTTTATAGACTCGTTCAAAGAATACGTCTTGAAAGATTATGTAGAGAAATATGAATCAGGCAAGACTCCTATTCCATGTGTTCTGTGCAATCAGTATGTGAAGTTTGACCTGCTTTTAAAACGTGCGCTTGAGCTTGGAGCTGATTATTTAGCAACCGGCCATTATGCAAAAATAGAAAACAATAACGGCACCTATAAATTAAGCAAAGCGGATGACGAGAATAAAGACCAAACCTACTTTTTATACACATTAAAACAAAAAGAGTTATCTAAACTAATGTTCCCTCTAGGTTCATTAAATAAAGATGAAGTTAGAGATCTTGCCCGAGGATATAATTTGAAATTAGCAGATAAACCCGATAGCACCGGAGTTTGTTTTGTACCCTCTGACAACTATAGGGATTATTTAGTCAACAATAATGCATTTCCAGAAAAAGAAGGAAACATTGTGAATACCGAAGGGGAAGTTTTGGGCAAACATAAAGGTATATACTACTTCACTGTTGGACAGAGAAGAGGGCTTGGTATAGCTACAGGAAAACCTATGTATGTTGTAGGTATAGATTCCAAAGAAAACCGTATTGTTGTTGGAGAAGAGGACAAAATTTACAGTTCTAAACTAATTGCAGAAAACCTCTCATGGGTGGATAGGACAAAAATAGATATTAATGATTTATATGCTGACGGAGAGCTTTTGGTTAAGGCTAAAGTAAGAAACAGACACTACGAAGATGATGCTGTTGTCAGAATAAACCCAAATAACGAAGCAGACGTAGAATTCATAAATCCCCAGCGCGCTATAACACCTGGACAAGCTGTTGTTTTGTATAAAAATAAAGAAGTTCTCGGCGGCGGTTGGATAAACAGGGTCTTATAATGAAGAGTATTTCTATTGTCACATTAGGCTGTAAGGTAAATCAGTACGATACAGCAGTCATACTTAATCAACTCCCTAAGAGTAAGTATAAAAAGGTTCCGTTTTCAGATAAAGCCGATGTATATGTTATAGATACTTGCACTGTTACCCATAGAGCTGACGCTGAGGCTAGAAACTATATAAACCGTGCCAAAAGAGCTAACCCCGATGGACTAGTAGTCGTAACAGGCTGTTACGCCCAGGTTTCCTCAGAAGAACTGAAAGAGGTTCAAGGAGTAGATTACGTAATAGGGAATTCACACAAGTTTTCTTCACTCTTAAAAATTATAAGAGAAGGTAAACGCCAAGAAGAACCTAAGGTATTTATTTCTGATATTTTCAAAGAGAAGAAAAAAGGCTTTGAATCTCCTGATATAGAAATATTCCCTGGAAGAACAAGAGCTTTCCTAAAAGTACAGGACGGGTGTAACTATGCTTGCACATTTTGCATCATCCCGCGTGCAAGGGGACGTTCCAGAAGCTTAGACATTCCCGAAATTCTAACCCGAATGGAAAAGCTAGCAGAGTCAGGATATAAAGAAATTGTATTAACCGGCGTTCATATTGCAAGCTACGGAAGAGATATCGGAACTAACTTTTTTGAATTACTTCGCCAAATAGAGAATGAGAAGATTGTAAACCGAGTTAGACTTACTTCCTTAGACCCTGCGGATACTGAATTAGATCTAATAGATTTTATTGCAGATTCTGAAACAATCTGCCCCCAGTTTCATATTGCTCTTCAAAGCGGCGATGCAAAAGTACTAAAGGCAATGAGAAGAAGATATGGTCCTGAAAAATTTCTGGACCTTACAAACAAAATAAGGCAAAGAATCCCTGATGCAGCAATAGGCTCAGATATAATGGTTGGTTTTCCAGGTGAAACTGAAGAAGAGTTTTTAAACACATATGAAATAGTAAAAGAATCAGAACTTACATATTTCCATGTATTTCCTTATTCAAAGAGAAAGATGACTCCGGCTGCTGTCATGGATAACCAGATAAATCCTGAACAGATAAAAGATAGAAGTAAAAGGCTAAGAGAGCTTGGAAGCAAGAAAAAAACCGATTTCTTTAAACAATTCATAGGAAGAACATTCCCGGTCTTAATTGAGAAAGGCTCTAAAGGCACAACTCCTAACTACATACCAGTCAAGTTCAATACTGAAGGCTTCAACATAGGCGATGAAGTTTTTGTTGAAATATCTGATGTAGTTAATGAAGAAGCGGTAGGAATTCCACAAACTTGTAATACATAAATTTATGCCCACAAAGTTAATACCACTCGTACTACTATTATTTCTAATCCAGACATCTTGCTATGTAGGTTATTCATCGGGCGATGAGTACTCAAAAGCTAACTGGTTTAACCCTGAGAGAACTTTAAGCGTATGGGCACTTGCAGATATTCAGCCGACAAAGAAAAGTCATGAGGAAGCTTTTGAGCTTGCCGTAATAGACATTAACGAGAATGTTCCAAATATTGATCTCGCAATCGTTGCAGGTGACATAGTAAACAAAACAACTGAAGAAACCTTTGATTGGTACTTACAAACCAGAAACACCTCATATATAGAAGAATGGTACGAGATTATAGGCAACCACGACCTTATAGCTGATAAGGGAAAACTCTTTAGAGAAAAACTAAGAGAAGAGGTTAATTATTCAATCCTAAAAGATAATATCCTATTCATCTTCATGTCCGATTCTGAGAGAGGAAAACCAACCGAGATATCGGATGAAACTTTTGCTTGGTGGAAGAATCTAGTAATAAATAACCAAGACAAAATTATTGTTGTCACAACTCATGCCCCACTTGAAGATAGTGGTATTCCTTTTTCTTCCTTTAGAGACCGTCAAGTTATTAATTCTGAAAGGTTTACCAATGTTTTAAAAGAATACCAAGTTGATTTATGGTTGTCCGGACATTTACACCTGCCTCACTCTATAATGAATAATATAGTCGAAAAAGATAAATTTGAGGGCACGATTTTTGTACATGTATCATCTATCCGCCCAGAATTAATAGGGATTAAAGAATCAGAATCGCGAGTACTAACATTTGCTTGCGGTTCAGACCAGGTATTAATAAGATCGCGCAACCATGAAGACGGAGTTTTCGTTCCTAATCATGACCGAGTATTTCAACTCTCAAAAAAATATATTTGCAATTCTGAAACTTCTACCAATTAGAAACATCCTATACTATATCAACTAATATATAAGAATATTTCTATATAAGCTTAAAATATTCGCCCACTATTTTTTTGACACTTGAGAGGGGAAGATGGAAATTGGGTTTATTAAAAAGCTGATTAATGTTATTGTAAGCAATGACAATGAGCAAACAACCGGCATCTCCGACGATGAACTCGTAAGAAGATTTACCCAATTGGGAGATGAGTCCTCATTTGAAGAAATAGTAAACCGATACTCAGACAGAATTTATGGTTTTGCGTTAAGAATAACAAGAAATACAAGTGATGCCGAAGAGGTTTTTCAGGAAGTATTTCTTACTTTAACAAAGAAATTACATACGTTCAGAGGAGACTCTAAATTCTCAAGTTGGCTTTACAGAGTAACCGTAAATACGAGCTACATGTATTTACGCTCGCAAAAAAAACATGAAAACAACATTAGCCTTGAAAACTATGCCCCATATGACGAAAAAGGAACGCTTATGGGGAGAATTATGTATAAGGACTGGAGCTCAAGACCTGACATAATTATTTTTAATAAAGAGGCTGTAGTAATAATTGAGAAAGCTATTAATGAATTGCCTGAGTCTTATAGAACAGTTTTTCATCTAAGAGATATAGAAGGTCTTTCAAATGAAGAGGTTGGCAATATATTGGAAATTTCAATTCCTGCTGTTAAATCAAGACTTCACAGAGCGAGACTTTTTTTACGTGATAAATTATCAGACTACTTCTACGAATGGAGAAGATAAAATATGTTTATGTGCAAAGATGTAGTAGAAAATATTATGGGTTACATTGATTGTGAATTGGACCTTCAGACTCTAAAAGAGCTAGAAAAACACACGGGCGACTGTCCGGAATGCATGACATTTGTAAACACATACAAAAGGATGCTTGAAATTACCGGTAAACTTAAAAACAAACCATTTGTTACTCCAGAAATCAGAAATAGGCTTAAAATTCTTCTCAAATCCAAAGTAAAACCTGTTTAACAAACCAATTAATTCAGTACAACCATTGACCTGATTTAACCTATCCTACGATTTTAAAATAAAATATTATGTTTAATTAGAAGGTGTTTGGCCTGCAGAAGATAAGCCAGGATTGAATGAAGTTTGATTTTCATACATTTGATCGAATATAGAATTTGCACGAGCTGTATCCCCTAATTTTTCATAGGATAGAGCCATATGTAGCTTTGCTTGTCTTTCGTATGGACTAGACGGATCTGTTATCTTCGATAAATAGTCTATAGCGTTCTGCCATTCATTCTGATTAAAGTACGCAAGTCCTTGTGTGAGGGTTGCTGAATCAATCAACAGAGGCTCATTTACTTCATTAGCTTCAAAGTTGTTTAACAATTTTACTGATTCACCATAATTGCCATTGTTAAAATTTATAAGAGCTGCATAGTACAAAGATATGTTTGATATACCTTGACCTGGATATTGTTCTGCAGTAGCCAAAAAGCCCTTGAGTGCACCTTCACTATCTCCAGCTTCATACAGAGATAAAGCGCTCTGAAAAGAATTATTTGCCTCAATACCTTCTTTTTGTGAACTGGAATTTATAAAAAAAGCGCTGAACAAAATCACGATTACAACTACTACGCCTATTAGCATTTTTTTTGCATGATCCGCAGTAAAATCAATTGCCCTCGTAATAGTCTTGTTGAATTCATCGGGCTGTTTGAGTTCTTTTTCTGTATATTTAATTTTGGTAGCCATAGGGGGAAATTATAATCGGAGCTTAAATAATTACAAGATCATGTTAAGCATTTATTGGAAGAATGCTAGGTATATTGGACTGATTTTGCTTGAAGATTGTACGTGGGAAAGCTAAACTTCTACTTGAGGTCACAATATGCTTAGAGCGCTATCAATTCTGTTAATTATTTTCTCACTCATTAGCTTTTATTTTAGCTACGCGGATACCAAAAATAAAAAAGAGGCAGCCCAAACAAAAACTAATGAAAGTGAGCAAGAATTAAAACAAACACCAGAAGTGGGTGAGATAGTACTAATTGAAATCAATGGCACTATTAATCCTGCAACACTGGACTATATAAGAGCCGGATTTGAAGAAGCTGAAAAAGAGTCGGCATCTGCACTAATTATACTTTTAGATACCCCGGGCGGACTACTCACATCAACTAAAGAGATTGTAAAACTATTACTTAACTCTCCAATACCTTCTGTAGTTTATGTATCTCCAAGTGGAGCTTCAGCTACTTCTGCTGGGGTGTTTATCACACTCGCCGCTAATGTTGCAGCTATGGCTCCTGGTACTAGTATTGGGGCAGCAGCCCCAGTTTCTCTTAGTCCAGGCGGTAGACAGCCTGATAAAAAGGACCAGGATCCAGTAAAAAAATTGACCGAAAAAAATGATAAAGAATCAGAAACGGTAGACAATACAAAATCAAATCAAGACGTCATGAGTGAGAAAATAGAAAATTATGCGTCATCTTTTATCGAAAGTATTGCTGAGCATAGAGGACGTAATGTTGAGTGGGCAATAGATGCAGTCAGAGAGAGTGATTCTATTACAGCTACAGAAGCTTTGGAATTAAAAGTAATCGATTTAATTTCACCAAGTCTATCTGATTTAAAATTTCAAATTGATGGTATGAAAGTAAAAGTACCTCAAGGTGAGATAACTCTTCAAACTAAAAATGCTCAAATAGTCAGAGTTGAAATGAGCATTAAGCAAAAATTAATTGATATCCTAAGTACGCCTGATATTGCATTTTTACTTTTATCACTAGGATCTCTTGGACTCCTTCTCGAGTTTTACAATCCAGGCCTAATATTCCCAGGGGCTGCGGGCGTCGTATGCCTGATGCTGGGTTTTGTTTCTTTCCAAATTCTTCCTTTTAATTATGCGGGTGTTGTATTGTTAGTTCTCGCGCTTGCACTTTTCATAACGGAAGTATATGTCACTAGTTTCGGATTATTAACTGCTGGCGGTGCTATCAGCTTTGCCCTTGGAGCATTGCTTCTTTTTGACACGCCTGACTCTGATATTAGGGTAGGGTATGGAGTTGTAATAGCATCAACTGCCGCTATCGCTCTCTTTTTTGGATATGTACTGTTTTACTTAATAAAAGCTCAAAATTTACGCCCTCAAGTTGGCATGGAAAGTATTACGGGAGAAGTTGGAGATGCCGTATCAGATATTAGCGAGAGTGGAAAAGTTTATGTAATGGGTGAGTATTGGGATGCTGTTAGTGATGAATTTATTAAAGAAGGTGATAAGATAAAGGTTGTAGAATCTCAAAAAGGCTTCAAACTAAAGGTAGAAAAAGTCATAAATTAAAAAAACAGGAGGCAGCAAAATGTTTTCACCTGTAATCATATTTGTCGGAATTATAGCGCTTTTCATATTATCAGGAATTAAAATATTAAACGAATACGAAAGAGGCGTAGTTTTTAGACTAGGTAGAATTGTCGACCTTAAAGGACCGGGATTTAAATGGATCATACCGATGGTTGATAAGATGACCAAGATCAGCCTTCGCCTTATTACTATGGATGTGCCTCCACAAGATGTAATCACCAGAGATAACGTATCTGTAAAAGTTAACGCGGTTGTATATTTTCGTGTAGTAGATCCAATAAAAGCGGTAATTCAAGTAGAAAACTTTCTTTATGCAACGTCTCAATTAGCCCAAACAACTCTTAGAAGCGTATTGGGACAAGTGGAACTAGACGAACTCCTTGCAGAAAGAGAGAAATTGAACTTAAAATTACAAGATGTTCTTGATAAACAAACAGACGCTTGGGGAATAAAAGTTACTCTTGTAGAATTAAAGTATGTTGACCTTCCTGAAGATATGAAACAAATTATGGCTCGTCAAGCAGAAGCGGAAAGAGAGAGAAGGGCTAAGATAATTAGTGCAGAAGGTGAGTACCAGGCTGCGCAGAAATTAACTGAAGCTTCAGAAATATTAGGCCGTAGTCCCATGTCACTTCAGTTAAGATTTCTTCAAACATTAACCGAAATGTCTAGCAACCAGAGTTCTACAATCATCTTCCCACTGCCTCTTGATCTAATCAAGCCGTTTTTTGAAAAAGGGCTCTCTAACGCTATTCAGAGCAAACCTGATAATCCAGAAGATAACTCATAGAGCGGGAAAGGAAACGAATAAACAAGACTACAAATTCTAAGGAGATTATAAATTGTTAAGACTTACACTTATTACAATTCTTAATATAGCTATAGTGTCGACCCTGATTGCATGCAGCTCCGGGAATGACAATTCGAAAAAGACAGAAGAGGCTAAAGAAGGACAATCAGCATCAAAAACTGCTTCTAGCTCTGAACCAGTTGAAGGCGACTGGCTTATCTATCACTTAAATGCTGAGCCAGCAACACTAAACCCTATTACTGCAAGTGATGCATACGAAAGCACTGTAAATAACGGAAAGATATATGAAACTTTAATTGAAAGAAATAATGAAACCCTAGAATTAGACCCACTCCTTGCTGAATCATGGGAAATATCAGAAGACAAACTAAAATATACTTTCAAAATAAGAGAGGGCATCAAATGGCACGACGGAACTCCGTTCACTTCTGAAGATGTTGTCTTTTCATATAAAACAATAATGAACCCCAAAGTGGATACTCCACAGTTAAGAAGCTATTTCCAGGAAATAAAGGACGTCAAAGCTATAGATGATTTAACAGTTGAATTCACATATGCCAGACCTTATTTCCTTGCTCTTGAGTTCTGTGGGGGAATGCCAATAGTACCAAAGCATATTTTTGATGAAGGTGATTTTAATACAAACCCCGCAGGAAGAGCTCCAATTGGTACTGGACCTTATAAGTTTGTTAAATGGACAACTGGTAGAGATATTGTTGTTGAAAAAAATCAGGATTACTGGGGAGAAAAACCTAATCTTGATAGAATAGTTTTTAAGATCATCACGGATAACACTGTTGCCTTCCAGGTATTAAAACGAGGAGATTTAGATGTTTCCGGTTTGACACCTATTCAATGGGAAAGACAAACAAACTCATCTGCGTTTCAAGAGGGTTATGATAAATTAAGCTACTTCACTCCGAACTACAGCTATATTGGATGGAACTCAAAAAAACCTTTTTTTGCTGATAAACAAGTCAGAACTGCCATGACTCACCTGGTAAACAGAGAACTTATTCTTAATAAAATACTCTATAATCTTGGCGCAATTGTAACAAATCCATTTTACATAAATAGCCCCGAATATGATAAATCCATTGAACCACTTGAATATAATCCACAAAAAGCTGAACAACTGTTAAAAGAAGCCGGATGGGTGGACAGTGATGGGGATGGAATCAGAGATAAAGACGGTGTGAAATTTGCCTTTGAGTTTCTAATCCCCGGAGGCTCGGAAACAGGAGAGAAAATAGCGACTATTCTTAAAGAAGAACTAGATAACACTGGAATCCAAATGGACATAAGAAAAACAGAGTGGGCGGTATTCACAACTCGTTTAACAGAGAGGAATTTTGATGCTGTTACGCTTGCCTGGTCTATGGGCGTTGAATCCGACCCATATCAAATATGGAGTTCAACTCAAGCTGAAAGCGGCTCTAATTTCATTGGATTTAAGAATCAAGAAGTCGACAAATTAATAAATGAAGCTAGAACTGAATTTGACCGTGAAAAAAGAAAACAGCTTTACAATAGATTTGCAGAAATCATTCACGAGGAACAACCATATACATTTCTTTTCTGCAGAAAGTCAACAGTAGCTGTTAACAAAAGATTTGAAAATGTAGTAGTACATCCCTTAGGAATAGACCCTGTGGAATGGTATGTGCCGCTGCCGCTTCAGGTATACAGCGAATAGATCATAAAAAAATCTCTCTAGTTATAAGGTTATTTTCTGAATATATTTTTATTAGCGCATCTATTTGGGTATAAAATTAGTCTTATTATTCTAAAAGCCCTATAATATTGTTCCACAACTTGAACCATGAGAGACTATATATTCAAAAGACTGCTGTTACTTATTCCAACGCTTTTTGGGATAACTCTCATTACATTCTTTATTATTCAGTTAGCTCCCGGAAATCCTGTCGAAAGAAAACTCCAGCTCGACCAGGGTATCCAGGCTGAAGCTATAACACAGCAGATTGTAGAAGAAACGAAAAAACTCTATGGACTGGACAAACCAATATATGAGAGATATTGGATCTGGGTCAAACAGATTGCTACCTTAGACTTTGGTCGTTCATATAAAGACCACCGGCCTGTTATTAACAAAATAGCCGAAAGAATTCCTATCACACTTACTCTAAATATTATTTCTATAATTTTGATTTATTTGATAGCTATACCTATAGGAGTCTATGCCGCAGTTTCGCATGGAAGGTTCTCAGAACGGGTGAGCACATTCTTTTTATTTATTTTATATTCTATCCCCAGTTTTTGGATGGCAATGATCTTAATTTTCTTTCTTGGGGGAGGAGATTACTGGGATATATTCCCTGTCTACGGAATATTGTCACCAGGGGCAGAGAACTATCCATTCTTTAAAAAAGCAATAAATTTTTTATGGCATATAGCGCTTCCTGTTTTTTGTTTGACCTATGGAAGCCTTGCTTACCTATCAAGATTCCAAAAGGGTAGCCTCTTAGAAGTTCTAAGAGAGGATTTTGTCAGAACAGCTACTGCGAAAGGATTGCCGAGGCATAAAGTACTTTTAAAACATGCCCTCAGGAATGCTCTTATTCCTATTATTACAATTCTAGCAGGGATTCTTCCGGCAATGATAGGTGGAAGCGTAATTATAGAAAGTATTTTTTCTATACCAGGAATAGGGCAATTAGGTTTTGAAGCGGTTCTTTCCCGCGATTATCCGGTGATTATGGCAATCGCAACCATCTCAGCAGTGCTGACTTTATTTGGAATATTAATAGCAGACTTAGTATACGTTTTAGTAGATCCCAGAATTAGTTTTGAGGCTAAAAAGTGACCGAGACTAAGAGTATAGGATACTGGGGAAGCGTTTGGCAGAAATTCAAGAAAGACAAGCTTGCTATGACCGCATTGGTTATTGTTCTTGTCCTTTTCGGAATTGCTATATTTCAAAACTTTCTAGCCGGAAACAAACCAATAATCCTTAAATACCAAAATGAATATTACTTCCCAGTCCTCTTTAGATATAGCGAATTTTTTGGAACCGATTTCAAGCAGCTTGATAAGAACTTGCCAAAGGGGGATTTTGCTATCTTCCCGCCAGTCAGATATAGCCCCACAGAAAATGATTTACTGTCTGTACTCACGCCACCTTCAAAAGAGCACTTATTTGGAACTGATGATAGGGGAAGAGATGTACTTAGCCGAATGATTCATGGGGCAAGAATCTCTCTATCAATCGGATTTGTTGCAGTGGGAATAGCAGCTTTCATAGGAATTTTACTAGGAGCGATCGCCGGATATTATGGCGGCACAATTGATTTTATAGTTTCCAGGCTTTTTGAAGTAATGATGACATTTCCGGTTTTCTTTCTAATTCTAACAATTTTAGCGTTTAGAGACCCAAGTATTTATAACATAATGATAGTAATAGGGGCCACAAGCTGGACGGGTATAGCTCGTTTAATAAGAGGACAGTTCTTACAGCTTAGAAAATTTGATTACGTAGATGCCGCAGTTGCACTTGGGGGAAACGATTGGAGAGTTATGATGAAGCATATGCTTCCAAATTCCCTTGCTCCAGTATTGGTAGATGTTTCTTTCGGGATAGCAGGGGCCATCTTAGTAGAATCAGGTCTTAGCTTTCTTGGATTTGGGGTTCCTCCACCTGAACCTAGTTGGGGAGATATCCTATCCCAGTCGCAAAGATATGTGGATTTCGCCTGGTGGCTTGTCCTATTTCCCGGTGCGGCTATATTTGTAACTGTTACTTCATTTAACCTTCTGGGAGAAGGGTTTAGAAACGCAATTGATCCCAAATTTCTTGGGAGTGAATAATATAAGATGAATGACGCGCTTGAAATAAAAGACCTTAGAATCTCATTTGCTTCCGACGGAAAGAGGGTAGAAGTTGTAAGCGGAGTATCAATTAATGTTCCGAAGGGGAAAATTGTGGGAGTTGTAGGAGAAAGTGGTTGTGGCAAAACGGTTACAGCATTATCTGCTATGAGACTTATTCCTGAACCACCGGGCAAAATTGATAGTGGAGAAATAATATTTGACGGGGCAGACATTCTAAATTATTCAGACCGTGATATGCGCTCCATAAGAGGAAACAGAATTTCGATGATATTTCAGGAACCTATAAGCTCACTTAACCCGGTCTTTACAGTAGGCGATCAAATAGGGGAAGCATTGAGTACCCATCTCAAACTATCGAACGAAGAAAAAAAAGAGAGGGTTATTGAACTGCTTACACTAGTAGGCATTCCTGCACCACAGAGAAGAATAAACAACTATCCTCATGAAATGAGTGGTGGAATGTCACAGAGAGTTATGATAGCTATGGCTCTTGCTTGCAACCCTGAAGTTTTAATCGCGGATGAACCTACAACGGCCCTTGATGTAACTATACAGGCTGGAATATTAGATCTCATAAATGAGTTGAGAGAAAAAATGGGTATGGCAGTGCTGTTGATAACACATGATCTCGGCATAATCGCTGAAGTAGCGGATGAAGTTTATGTAATGTACGCAGGAAAAGTTGTTGAGCATGGATTTACTGCTGATATATTCAAAGAGCCACATCACCCATACACAGTTGGCCTACTTAATTCAGTACCGGATCTGCATGAGAACAAAGAAATGTTAAATCCAATACCCGGCGTAGTGCCTAGTCCGGATAATTTCCCTGACGGATGCAGGTTCCAGGACCGTTGTCCGCTAGTAATCGACAAATGCCGAACAGACGAACCTCTCTTAGAAAAAGTTGGAACTGGTCACACAGCAGCTTGTTGGAGAAGAGATGAAGCAAGAAAAATAGAGAACTGATTATGTCTGTAAAAGAACTTATAAAAATTGAAAAACTTAAAAAATACTTTCCGGTCAAATCTGGGATTATTTCTAGAGTTACGAATTATGTAAAAGCCGTAGACGAAATTGATCTTTCTATTCCAGAGGGGCAGACGATAGGACTTGTAGGAGAAAGTGGTTGTGGCAAAACAACTCTAGGCAAAACAATCCTAAAGCTTCTTGAGCCAACTTCAGGGGAAATAATATTTGACAACAACAATCTAACTCACCTCTCTGCATCAAACATGAGACCATTTAGACGGGAGATGCAAATTGTATTTCAAGACCCATATGGATCTCTTAATCCACGAATGAAAGTTGAAAGTATTGTGTCTGAGGGACTTGCAATACATAACATACTATCAGGTCAAGATAGAAAAGATTTTATTCGAGAGCTAATGAAGACCGTTGGTCTAAGAGAAGATGTTTTATCTCGTTACCCCCACGAATTCAGCGGTGGTCAGAGACAAAGAATAGCAATTGCTAGGGCTCTGGCACTTAAACCTAAATTCATAGTTTGTGATGAACCAATTTCTGCCCTTGATGTATCCGTTCAAGCGCAAATCATTAACCTATTTATAGAGTTGCAAGAAAAATTTAAGCTTACATACCTCTTTATATCACATGATCTTAGAGTAGTAAGGCATATAAGTGATAAAGTGGCGGTGATGTATTTAGGAAAGATTGTTGAAATTTCTCCCAGTAAGGAACTATATAAGAATCCCTTACATCCCTATACACAGATTCTAATTTCCTCTGTACCTATTGCGGATCCTAGTAGAAAAAGAGAAATGGCAGTGCTAAAAGGAGATGTGCCAAGCCCAATAAATCCACCTTCCGGATGTAGCTTCCACCCCAGATGTCCAATTGCGGTAGACAAATGCAAAACCCTCGAGCCACAACTTCGTGATGTGGGCAGTGGTCACTTTGTTTCCTGCCACTTGGTTTAAAATAAGACATATACTTGCAAATGATTAATCTTGTATTATTATTAAAACCCAATATTTTTAATAGTCAGATGATATCAACAAACGCATTGATACTACGTGTATCCGATATTACAGAGAATGTTGTACATATTGATACACTACAAGAGCCTGAATGGCTTGAGAATTTACCGGAGCTTTGGTCTGAAGGCAGCGAAATAAAGCTAATTTCAAAAGTTGGAATAGATTTGAATGTGACAAGAGTACTTAACGAAGTAACTGTCACAGGAAATTTAAGACTAACGATTGAAACTCCGTGTTTTAGATGTGTAGAAGCAGTTAAAATAGAGCTTAGCCCTCTGGTAAGCCTAGTTCTTACATCTGACGACCAACTCAGAGGAGAAGAACAGGACCTTGAGTGCGAAACATATCAAGGCGATGAGGTGGATTTAAATAACTACTTAAGAGAACAGGTAGCAATGGCTTTACCGGTGAAAGTAGTTTGTGATGAAATTTGTAAAGGTTTGTGTACAATATGCGGTGCAAATTTAAACAACGATGATTGTGATTGCGAACGGGATCAAATAGATCCAAGATTTGCAGTTCTGAAAGATATAAAAATTTAATAACAAAAAGGGAGAAATAATATGGCACTTCCCAAAAGAAAACATTCCAGATCGAGATCGAGAAAGAGAAGGACTCATTATAAGTTAACTAAACCGGGTGTATCTACATGTCAAAATTGTGGAGAGCATAAATCACCTCACAGAGCTTGTCCTAGTTGTGGATTCTACAAAGGCAGGACGTTCATTAAAGAGGAAGAAGTAGCAGTAGAGTCATAATATATTCTCAATAGTTTCAAGGATAAAATAATATGCTTGCTTTTGTATTCCCGGGCCAAGGTTCCCAATATGTGGGAATGGGAAAAGAACTCTATAATGATTTTGCTGTTGCAAAAAACATTTTTGAAGAAGCTAATGATTCATTAGGCTTTGACCTTGCTGCATTATGCTTTGAAGGCGAGCAGAGTGAATTATCACTGACGGCAAATGCACAACCGGCATTATTAACTACAAGCATAGCGTGCTTGATGGTCTTAAAAAGTGAAACCCCTTTGATTCCTAATTTTGTAGCTGGACATAGCTTAGGAGAATATACCGCTCTTGTCGCTAATGGGGCATTGAGCCTAAGTGATGCTGTGAAAACGGTAAGAAAACGTGGAGAATTTATGCAAGAAGCTGTTCCGGTGGGAATAGGAGCTATGGCTGCAGTATTGGGACTGGATAAAGAAAAAGTTGAAGATATATGCAATCGAGTATCAAAAAACGGATTAATCGCAAGCCCCGCAAATCTAAATGCTCCTGGCCAGACTGTAATATCGGGAAATACCCAAGCAATAGAAGAAGCTTCTTCAATAGCCAAAACAGAAGGTGTAAAAAGAGTAGTACCGCTGGATGTTAGCGCTCCATTTCACTGCGCACTAATGGAACCTGCAGCACAAAGGTTGTCAGAGGTTTTGAATGAAGTTAATATACGAGAAATGGATTCACCTATTGTTGTAAATTGCACAGCATCTGTTAATAATGATTCTAGTAAGGTAAAAGAACTATTAGTAAGTCAGGTTACGAGCCCTGTAAGATGGTACGAATCTGTAGAGACACTTAAAAATCAAGGATGTAATAATTTTATTGAGATTGGACCTAAAAATGTTTTATCCGGATTAATAAAAAGGACACTATCAGATGTTACAGTCAATAATTTCGAGAAGATATCACAACTGGAGTCTATAAATAATGGATAATCTTAAAGGTAAGATCGCACTGGTTACTGGAGGTTCAAGAGGAATAGGAAAAGCTATTGCTAAAAGGCTTGCATCCCAGGGAGCAACGGTAGTTATTAATTTCACACAAAATGAATCCGCTGCTAATCAAACTATAAAAGAAATTGAAGAATCCGGCGGTCAAGCATTTGCATCTAAATTTGACGTCTCGGACTTTGACAAAGTACATCAAGAAATCGACAACATTATTGAAAAGTTCGGCGGACTTCATATACTGGTTAACAATGCAGGTATTACTCAAGATACATTGTTGATGAGAATGAAGGAAGAAGATTGGGATAGTGTTATTTCAATAAATTTAAAAGGGATATTTAACTGTACCAAAGCTGTTACACGGAACATGTTCAAACAACGTGAGGGCAGGATAGTAAATCTAACATCTGTAGTTGGAGAAATGGGTAATGCTGGACAGAGTAATTATGCAGCATCCAAAGCAGGCATCATTGGATTTACTAAAGCATGCGCTCGTGAAATGGCTCCAAGAGGAATAACAGTAAACGCCATTAGCCCTGGATTTATAAAAACAGATATAACAGATGAATTAACAGAAGACTTAAAAAAAGATTATATTTCTAGAATACCGATGAATAGATTCGGCACACCTGAAGATATAGCAGGCGCAGTTTCTTTTTTGGTATCTGACGACGCTACTTATATCACAGGCGAAGTGTTTAGAATCAACGGTGGTATATATACTTAAAATTAAAGGAGGTATTTATTATGGCTCAGGAACAAGAAATTCTTGGCAAAGTTAAGGAGATGGTTGCAAGCCAACTAGGAAAATCAGAAGATGAAATTACACCGGAATCTTCATTTATTGAAGATTTAGGTGCTGATTCATTAGACTTAGTAGAACTCATCATGTCTATGGAAGATGAATTCGGTCTAGAAATTTCAGATGAAGATGCAGAATCAATTATTACCGTACAGGATGCTATAAACTTCATTGTGGAGCGCAAAAAATAATGAGTAGAAGGATTGCTGTAACCGGTATTGGTCTACTTACCCCTCTTGGTATAGGGAACACGGAGACCTGGGATGCCGTCTGCAGCGGTAAATCGGGAATCAAAGGGATAACTAGGTTTGACATCACTGATCATAAAACAAAAATTGGTGGTGAAATAACTGATTTTAATCCTGAAAACTTCATGAACCCAAAAGAGGCACGAAGAACCGATAGGTTTATCCAATATGCAGTTGCCAGCACCAGGCTTGCACTTGAAGATGCAGATTTAGAGATAACTGACGAGATATCACCAAGAGTTGGTACTTTGATTGGTACAGGTATAGGTGGTATGGACACTTTCAGGGAAGCTGTGATAACGCTTGAAGAAAAGGGACCAGGCCGGCTCGGACCTTTTGTTATACCAAATATAATAACAAACTTAGCAGCAGGTCATGTGTCAATCACCTTTAACGCTAAGGGGCCTAATTGCGCAACAACTACTGCATGTGCTGCAAGTGCACATTCTATAGGTTATGCAACAATGTCGATAAAAAGGGGAGAGGCCGACGTAATGATAGCCGGTGGAACTGAGGCTCCTATTAATCCTTTAAGCTTAGGTGGGTTTAATTCAATGCGTGCACTTTCTACAAACAACGATGACCCGCAAGGTGCATGTAGGCCTTTTGATAAAGACAGGGATGGATTTATCATTGCTGAAGGCTCCGGAATGTTAATTCTTGAAGAAATGGAATTTGCAAAAAAACGCGGTGCCAGAATATATGCAGAATTAATTGGATTTGGAATGAGCAGTGACGCTAGTCACATAACAGCTCCTTCTTTAGATGGCCCGGTTAGATGTATGCAAGGTGCAATAAATGAAGCCAAGATCAACCCAGAAGAAATTGATTATATAAACGCGCATGGAACCTCAACTCAATTAAACGACGCAAACGAAACTCGGGCTATAAAAGAAATCCTTGGAGATAAAGCATATAAAACTCCTGTAAGCTCAACTAAATCAATGACTGGTCATCTTCTTGGTGCTGCAGGTGGTATTGAGGCCGCATTTAGTGTATTAGCAATTGATCAGGGAATACTGCCACCCACCATAAACTACAACACACCTGATCCTGATTGTGACCTGGATTATGTACCAAATGAAGCTAGAGACGCAAAAATTACAACAGTATTAAGTAATTCTTTCGGATTTGGCGGAACAAATGGGACTTTAATCTTTAGAAAAGTCAGCTAAAAGTTTATACGCTTATTCTTTTTTGACTATGGCAGTAAATTGCTAATAATTACGGCTCATTGCTCAAATTTTACCCTGTTCATATCAGCATTAACTTAATAAATTGACCTAATTTATCACTAAGACCCCTTATATTCTTGATTTGTGCTCATTTAATTGTAGAATTACGGGGATTCGGATTCCTTCCGTTTTTGCTGGTTATTTATTTCTAGAAATTAATTAAGGAGATTTTCATGAGTCAGATTAATAACAAATTAGATGCACTCTCTACGCTTAAAACCCCCTCAGGTGAGGTGAAATACTATTCTCTAAAAACTATACAAGATAGTTTTGGCGGGGATCTTTCGAAACTACCAGTATCAATAAGGATATTACTTGAAAATGTAGTACGCAACTATGATGGAACAGTAGTAAATGACGTCCATGTAAAAGCGCTTGCGAACTGGAGTGCTGAAAACAATGGAAATCAGGAAATCCCTTACAATCCTGCAAGGGTTATACTTCAAGATTTCACCGGTGTGCCTTGTGTTGTGGATTTAGCTGCAATGAGATCTGTTGTAAATAGACTAGGCGGTGATCCTGACAAAATTAACCCAAGAGTGCCAGTCGATCTAGTTATAGATCATTCTGTACAAGTTGATTATTTTGGAAACGATAAAGCTTTTACAATGAACGTAGAGCGAGAATATGAAAGAAATGGTGAAAGATATGCATTTTTAAGGTGGGCTCAAAAAGCTTTTGATAATTTTAGAGTAGTACCACCAGGAACAGGAATTGTTCATCAGGTCAATCTCGAGTGCCTGGCTGATGTTATATCAAGTCGCGAAGTAGATGGGGAAAAAGTAGCATTCCCTGATACTCTCGTAGGCACAGATTCTCACACCACGATGATAAACGGACTCAGCGTTTTGGGCTGGGGTGTAGGTGGTATTGAAGCCGAAGCTTGTATGTTAGGACAACCACTTTACATGCTCATTCCAGATGTAATTGGATTTAAACTTCACGGCGAGCTTGAACAAGGCGTTACAGCTACAGATCTTGTACTTACAGTAACAGAAATGCTAAGGAAAAAAGGAGTTGTAGGCAAGTTTGTAGAATTCTACGGACCAGGTCTAAGCCAGCTTGCACTATCTGACAAAGCAACTATTGCAAATATGGCTCCTGAATACGGCGCAACTATGGGATTCTTTCCAGTAGATGCAGAAACTTTAAACTACCTGAGAACCACTGCAAGAGAGGATGTAGTAGAGCTAGTTGAAGCTTACACAAAGGAGCAGGGTATTTTCAGAACAGACGATACACCAGATCCAGTATATACAGACTCTCTAGAACTTGATATTTCAACAGTTGAGCCTTCAATGGCCGGACCTAGCCGTCCTCAGGACAGGGTTTCATTAAAAGAACTGAAAACTTCATTTGAAAATTCACTAAAAGAAAAAACCGGCAACGGTGCTGATCTTGGCAAAAGAGTTGATGTTCAATTAAATGGTGACTCATTTGAGATGGGTAATGGATCGGTCGCTATTGCAGCAATAACCAGTTGCACTAACACTTCAAACCCATCGGTTATGGTAGCTTCAGGACTTGTTGCTAAGAAGGCGGTAGAAAAAGGACTCACTGTAGATCCTACTGTTAAAACAAGCTTAGCTCCAGGATCAAGAGTAGTTACTGACTACTTGGATGCTGCTGGACTTTCACCATATCTGGACAAAATTGGATTTGACCTAGTTGGTTATGGATGTACAACCTGTATTGGTAACAGTGGACCATTAGCGGCTCCAATTGAAGAAACTATTAAAGAAAACGATCTAACAGTATCCGCAGTATTAAGTGGAAACAGAAACTTCGAAGGCCGTGTTCATCCTTTCGTAAAATTTTCCTATCTAGCATCTCCTCCACTTGTTGTAGCATTTGCTCTTGCGGGAACTGTCGACATTGATATTTATAATGAACCAATTGGAACAGGATCAGATGGCGAGCAGGTATTCTTAAAGGACATATGGCCAACTCAAGATGAAGTAAAAACAACAGTCCAAAATGTAGTAAATCCAGAAATATTTAAAGCTCAATACTCTCAAGTATTTGAAGGAGATGAAACCTGGAAAGGACTTGATACACCTGAGGGCAATTTATATGAATGGAGTGATGATTCAACTTACATTAGAGAACCAAACTTCTTTAATGACCTGACATTAGAGTTACCTGAAACAGGAGATATAAAAGGGGCGCATGCTCTAGCAGTATTGGGACATTCTATAACAACAGACCACATATCACCAGCTGGTTCGATACCTAAAGATGGTCCGGCAGGTAAATACTTAGTATCCAAAGGAGTGGAGCAAAGAGAATTCAACAGCTTTGGTTCTCGCAGAGGTAACCATGAAGTCATGGTTAGAGGTTCTTTCGCAAACATTCGCATTAAAAACCTTATGCTTGAAGGCTCAGAAGGAGGCGTAACAAAACACGTTCCTACAGATGAAGAGCTCTCGATTTATGACGCTTCTATTAGATACCAAGAAGAAGGAGTTCCCTTAATAGTAATTGGCGGGAAAGAATACGGCACGGGAAGCTCAAGAGACTGGGCAGCAAAAGGAACACTTCTATTGGGCGTTAGTGTGGTAATTGCAGAAAGCTTCGAGAGAATTCACAGGAGCAACCTTGTTGGAATGGGAGTTCTTCCTCTTCAGTTTAAAGATGGAGACAGCGCCGAATCATTAGGAATTACAGGATATGAAAAATTTGATATCGAAGGAATAGAAGACGGGCTCGCACCTGGGAAAGACATATTAGTAAGAGTAATGCCCCCAGGAGGACAAGATTTCACGTTTAATGCAATATGCCGTTTAGACAGCCCTGTAGAGGTTGATTATTTCAAGAATGGAGGCATTTTGCAGACGGTACTTAGACAAATGATGCAGGGTTAATATATTAATTATAAGATCTTTAGATTTAATCTGACTCATTTAAAATATGCATAGAATACAAAGATATATCTAAAATTACCGTAATGATTTGAAATTTGTTTTATTTTGTTTATATTTTCAGACGAAAAAAATAGAGAAAAACATAGAGGAGTTAAATAATGTCATCCGAAAAACCCCAAGTGGGGAGCAAGATCCAGATTGATAAGGAAAACGACCACTTAATTGTTCCAAATGACCCGATTATACCTTTTATTGAAGGTGACGGAATAGGGCCTGATATATGGCACGCTTCACAAATTGTATTTGATGCTGCTGTAGAAAAAGCTTATAGCGGTCAGAAAAAGATTCATTGGCACGAAGTTTTAACTGGAGAGAAAGCATTTGAAGAAACTGGCGAATGGCTTCCGGATAAAACAGTCGAAGATCTTAAAGAATATGTAGTTTCAATTAAAGGTCCACTTACTACGCCAATAGGTGGTGGGATTAGAAGTTTAAATGTGGCTCTAAGACAAATCCTTGACCTATATGCATGTGTACGCCCAGTGAAATATATAAAAGGCACACCATCACCTGTTAAAAGACCTGATGATATGGACATGATTATTTTCCGGGAAAACACCGAAGATGTTTACTCTGGCATAGAATGGCAGAGCGGCACAAAAGAGGCTTATGAAATCAGAAATTACCTAGTGGAAAAATATGGAGTATATATCAGAGAACACTCAGGAATAGGCATTAAGCCAATTAGCCCACTAGGAACAAAAAGACTTGTGAAAAAAGCGATTAAACACGCTATAAAAAAAGGTCTTGAAAGTGTTACTTTGGTACACAAAGGAAATATCATGAAATATACTGAAGGCGCTTTCAGAGATTGGGGTTATGATCTCTCTAAAGAAGAATTTAGTGGCGAGACCATTACAGAAGACCAACTTTGGGATGAATTTGATGGAAAACAACCAGATGGAAAAGTCATAATAAAAGATAGAATTGCTGATAATATGCTTCAGCAGATTTTAACAAGAACCAAAGACTATCAAGTGATTGCTACTCCAAACCTTAATGGAGACTATTTGTCTGATGCATGCGCTGCCCAAGTTGGGGGACTAGGTATGGCTCCTGGGGGTAACATAGGAGACTATTTAGCACTTTTTGAAGCTACGCACGGCACAGCGCCAAAATACGCCGGTCAGGATAAAGTTAATCCTAGCTCTGTAATTCTTTCAGGAGTTATGATGCTTGAATATCTGGGTTGGAATGAAGCAGGCGACCTGATATTAAAAGCTATGGAAAAAACTATTCTGGATAAAACGGTCACATACGATCTGGAACGTCAGCTTGATAATGCCAAACTACTTAAGTGTTCAGAGTTTGGAGAAGCAATAGCAGCAAATATGGATAACGTATAAAAATTTATTAATAAAAATGGGTTTTGGCCCCGAGATTTAAACAAAGAAAAAATAAAGGAGCATTAAAATGGGTAGACCAAAAATTTCAGTAATTGGCGCTGGAAATGTAGGCGCATCAACAGCATTAATGTTATCTCAAATGGAATTAGGAGATATTGTTTTAGTAGATATTGTAGAAGGCATGCCTCAGGGCAAATCATTAGATATGATGGAAATGAATCCGGTGATCGGGTCTGATTCTAACATCACAGGAACAAATGGATATGAAGAAACAGCTGGATCTGACATAGTGGTAATTACATCAGGCATTCCGCGTAAACCTGGAATGAGTAGAGATGACCTTATCTCCACAAATACAAACGTCGTTAAGCAAGTAACCGAAAATGTTGCTGCACAGTCACCAAACGCAATTCTTATATTAGTAACTAATCCACTTGATGCAATGGTCTATGTAGCTCATAAAGTAAGTGGATTCCCAAGAGAAAGAGTAATGGGGATGGCAGGAGTTTTGGATTCTGCTAGATTCAGAGCATTCATTGGAATGGAACTCGGCGTTTCTGTTGAGAATATCAATGCATTTGTTCTTGGTGGACATGGAGACGACATGGTACCACTAGGAAGATTTACAACAGTTGCAGGTGTGCCGGTTACAGAGCTTATTCCAGAAGCGAGATTAGAGGAAATCATCCAAAGGACTCGCGGCGGCGGCGGAGAGATTGTAAAACTACTTAAAACTGGTAGCGCATTCTATGCCCCAGCCATGTCAGCGGTTGAAATGGTAGAAGCTATTTTAAAAGACAAGAAAAAAATTCTTCCATGCTGCGTACGAGCAGAGGGAGAGTATGGAGTAGAAAACACATTTGTCGGGCTTCCTGTTAAGTTAGGAAGAGCTGGCGTTGAAGAAGTTTTTCAGATTGACCTTAGTGACTCAGAAACTAAAGAGCTTCATGAATCAGCAAGCCATGTGAAAGAGCTTTGTGAGCACATTGAAGGATTAGGAATTATTTAAGATTATTGTATTTGCAAGTTAAAAATTGACATAAAAAATAGCTAAGATTGGTTAAGGGAGGAATTGATATGGCTAACGGAACTGCTCAAAGTTCAATTACGCTAAGAACCGACACTTGGTGGGTTCTACCGCTAGTTACAGCGATAGTGCTTGCCACATTTGGTGCTTATTCTACGTGGAGGGCTTTTGCTAATGTGGATTTCCTAGTACAGCCTTATCTCTCTCCTTTTTATTCACCCTACATACTTGCATCTTGGTGGCCATTTTCTCCAGCCTTGTTGATACTCTGGGCGCCATTAGGATTTAGAGCAACATGCTACTACTATAGAAAAGCATACTACAGATCATTTTTTATGGCTCCTCCGGGATGTGCCGTAAAGCCTATGGCTAAAGCTGGCAATTATGAAGGGGAAACAAAGTTTCCATTCATTATTCAAAACATACACCGCTACTTCTTCTATGCAGCGGCAGTTGTGCTGTTCTTCCTTTGGGTAGACGCATTTCATGCTCTATGGTTTGAAGACGGTTTTGGAATTGGAGTTGGAACAATCGTGTTATTTGTTAACGTGATACTACTCTCAATGTATTCACTTTCTTGCCATTCATTCAGACATTTAGTAGGCGGAAGATTTGATGTATTTTCAAAATGCCCCACACGATTTAGACTTTGGGAGAAAGTAAGCAAATGGAACGAAAATCACGCTATGTGGGCATGGCTCAGCTTGTTCAGCGTAGCACTTGCTGATCTTTACATATTCTTACTAGCAAAAGGCGTTATTACAGACCTGAGGATAATATAATGGAAAAATTTGAGACACATACACATGATGTAATTGTTATTGGGGCAGGTGGAGCTGGTTTAAGAGCCGCTATTGAAGCTTCTACACAAGGAGCATCGGTTGGGCTTGTTTGCAAATCACTTCTTGGAAAAGCTCATACTGTTATGGCAGAGGGTGGCGTTGCAGCTGCACTAGCTAATGTAGATTCCAAAGACGATTGGAAAACCCATTTTCATGACACTATGCACGGCGGTAAGCTGTTGAACAACTGGCGCATGGCTCAGCTTCACGCACAAGAGGCACCAGAGCGAGTCAGAGAGCTTGAGCACTGGGGAGCGCTTTTTGACCGTACAAAAGAAGGGAACATCAACCAGAGAGCCTTTGGTGGACACACATGGAAACGACTTGCTCATGTTGGTGATCGCACAGGACTTGAAATGATACGTACACTTCAGGACAGAGGTATTCACACTGGAGTGGATGTATACATGGAATGCACTATTACACATTTGCTTAAAGACGGCGACCGTATATCCGGAGCATTTGGATATTGGAGAGAAAGTGGAAGATTTGTACTATTTAATGCTAAAGCCATCATTCTTGCAACAGGCGGCATAGGAAAATCATATAAAGTTACTTCAAACTCTTGGGAATATACAGGAGACGGACATGCACTTGCATACGAGGCAGGGGCTGACTTGATTGATATGGAATTTGTTCAATTTCACCCAACTGGCATGGTATGGCCTCCAAGTGTAAAAGGAATCCTCGTTACTGAAGCTGTAAGAGGAGAGGGCGGTATTCTCACCAACAATAAAGGCGAGAGATTCATGGAAAAATACGACCCTGAAAGAATGGAATTATCCACTAGGGACGTTGTAGCAAGATCTATTTACACTGAAGTACAAGAGGGGAGAGGTTCTCCCCATGGAGGAGCGTTCTTAAACATATCCCACAGGGGAGCAGAGTATGTTAAGAAAAAACTCCCGAGCATGTATCATCAATTTAAAGAATTTGCAGAAATAGATATTACAAAAGAACCAATGGAAGTTTTTCCAACCACACATTATGTAATGGGTGGGGTCAGGGTTGATCCTGAAACAGCTCAGAGCACTGTAAACGGGCTCTTTGCCTGTGGTGAAGTTGCAGGCGGCATGCACGGTGCGAACAGACTTGGGGGCAACTCCCTTTCTGACTTGCTAGTATTTGGAAAAAGAGCGGGTACAGGAGCTGCTGAGTACGCAAACAAAATCAATAATGATGTTAAAGTTCACGACGAAGAAATAAACAATGCAGTAAAAGAGATGTTAGAACCATTTGAAAATACTGAAGGTGAAAACCCATACACAGTACATCAAGGTCTTCAGGATGCTATGGGAGATTTTGTAGGTGTATTTAGAACTAAAGATAAACTTCATGAAGGAATAGAAGAAATTCATATCCTTAAAGAAAGAGGATCACAACTTAAGATAGAAGGCTCCAGAATGTATAACCCTGGATGGCATTTATGTAAAGACCTTAAATCCATGCTCATAGTATCTGAAGCAATTGCCAGATGCGCACATCAGCGTGAAGAGAGTAGAGGAGCTCATAGCCGTGTAGATTTCCCAAATTACAATGATGAAGTTTGGGGCACAGTTAACTCTGTAATTTCCAAAGATAGCAGCGGCGATATGAATCTTGGAACATCACCTCTTCCTCAAATGCCCGAAGAACTAAAGAAGATTGTCGAGGGAGGATATAAATAATGTCTGTAGCTAAACTAAGAATATACCGTGGTGATGCAGAAGGTGGACAGGAAGTTGAATACGATGTGCCTATTGAAGAGGGCATGGTTGTATTAGACGCTATTCATTTTGTTCAAGCCAATTACGATGGCGATATAGCTGTAAGATGGAATTGTAAAGCTGCTAAGTGCGGCTCCTGCAGCGCAGAAATTAACGGCATGCCAAAGCTAACCTGTAAAACTAGGTTAGATACACTTCCACTTGATAAACCTATTACTGTGCATCCTCTTAAAACGTTCCCGATAATGAAAGACCTTGTAACCGATGTATCCTGGAACTATGAGGTAAGAAAAAAGATTCCGCCATTTAAATATGCGAAAGATACAGATTGGAAAATGCAGCAGGTTGATGTAGAGAGAAGCCAGGAATTTCGTAAATGCATTGAGTGTTACTTATGCCAAGATGTATGCCATGTATTAAGAAATCATAATAAAAAGAATGAATTTTTTGGTCCACGCATGATGATTAAAATTGCAGAACTTGAAATGCATCCCTTAGACATTGAGGATAGGAAAGAAATGTTGAGAGAGGCAGCAGGAGTAGGATACTGCAATATAACAAAATGTTGTACAGAAGTGTGCCCAGAAGAAATTCACATTACGGACAATGCAATTATCCCACTAAAAGAAAGAGTAGCAGACACTTATTTCGATCCGCTGCAGTGGGTTATGAAGAAGATCAAAGGAAGTTAAAGAACACTTAGCTTGTTAATAAGTATAAGGAGAGAATTAAATTGAATATTCACGAGTATCAGGCAAAAGAACTACTATCTAAATACGGAGTTGCTGTTCCAATGGGTAAAGTAGCTTCTCATGAAGACGAAGCTGAACAGATAGCAAAAGACCTTAATGTTGAAAAATTCGTAGTAAAAGCCCAGATACACGCAGGGGGCAGAGGAAAGGGCGGTGGCGTTAAAGTTGCTAATATGCTTGATGAAGTAAAACGCCTAGCCTCAGAGATACTCGGAATGAACCTTGTTACTCACCAAACAGGACCTGAAGGGAAATTAGTTAGTAAAGTACTAGTAGAAGAAGCCTCCAACATAGCGACAGAACTCTATCTCGGCATGGTAATAGACAGGGCTACTGAAAAAATAGTGATCATGGCAAGTCAGGAAGGCGGAATGGAGATTGAGGAAGTTGCTCGCACCAATCCTGAAAAAATATTAAAAGAATATGTAGATCCCACTGTAGGGCTTCTACCTTATCAATGCAGAAAGATAGCCTATTTCCTTGGATTAAAAGGAAAAACAGTAAACAAAGCTGTAAAGTTTATTCTAGGCTTATATCAAGCATTTACAGAAAAAGATTGTTCACTTGCTGAAATAAATCCCTTAATAGTGACAAACGATGGAGATGTATTTGCACTTGATGGAAAAATGAACTTCGATGATAATGCTCTTTTCAGACATCCAGATATTGAAAAGATGCATGACCCTAACGAAGAAGACCCAACAGAGCTTGAAGCAAAGAAATGGGGAATTAGCTACGTTAAGCTAGACGGCAATATTGGCTGTCTCGTTAACGGCGCTGGGCTTGCTATGTCTACTATGGACATCATCAAGCATCATGGTGGAGAACCTGCCAACTTCCTAGATGTTGGTGGAGGCGCTACAGCTGATCAAGTTCTCCAAGCGTTAAAAATGATTCTCAGTGACCCAAATGTTAAAGCAATTTTTATTAACATCTTTGGTGGTATCATGAAATGTGACACCATAGCTGAGGGTGTTATTAGTGCCGCAAAAGAAGTTGGCATAGAAGTGCCTCTAATAGTTAGACTCGAAGGCACAAATGTAGAGCTTGGAAGAAAGCTACTATCAGAGTCAGGCCTGAACATTATCACAGGTTCCGACATGAGAGAAGCTGCCGGAAAAGCAGTTGATGCCGCAAAATAACCCCTAATTATCAAAGAAAAGTATCTAAATCATGTTCTTTTTATATAATATGACAGTATAGCTGTAACTAGTTGGTAATATTGAAAATATTGTTTGCAAATTTCCAAGATTACCCCCTTGACATTGCCTCGATGATGATTACTTTGTGAGAAGGAGGCATATAACAATATGAATGCAATAGCTTTAAGAGAACCGTTAAACATATTTCTTAAAGAAATTGAAAAATATCCTGTTCTTAACAAAGAAGAGGAATATAAGCTCGCTTTAAGATATCATGAGGATAAAGACCTCGAAGCGGCTAACACACTCGTTGTATCCAACTTGAGATTTGTGGTCAAGATAGCAAGAGAATATCTGTCATATGGTTTTCCATTATCTGATCTTGTCCAGGAAGGTACAATTGGGCTTATGAAAGCTGTGAAGAAGTTTGATCCATATAAAGGATACAGACTTATTTCATATGCAGTTTGGTGGATTAGAGCAGGTATTCAGAACCATATCATGAAGTTCTGGAGTCAGGTAAAAATCGGAACCACACAGGCTCAGAGAAAACTTTTCCACAAAATTGGAAAAGCAAAAAAAGAATTGAACATAGAAAATAACGAAATGACCGAACAGGAAGTCAGTAAAGTTGCAAAGCTCTTTGGTGTAAAAGATAAAGATGTCATAGATATGGAATTCAGAATGGCATCTAGAGATTATTCATTAGACGCGACATCAACTGAGGACAACACAGTGACTTATTTAGATGTCCTGTCCGACGATAGAGCTAATCAGGAAAACATTCTTGAATCTATTGAAGCCAGCGAGTTATCAAATCAGGGTATTAAAAATGGATTTGAGAAACTATCAGCAAGAGAACAAAAAGTGATAGAGAGCAGGTATCTGAAGAATCCGCCTGAAAAACTCAGAGAGCTTGGAGAAGAACTCGGTATTTCAAAAGAAAGAGTAAGACAAATAGAAGTACATGCTTTAAAAAAATTAAAAGGTGCAGTTGAAACTGTTATCTCAAATGGCAATTAAGATAAAAGTTATTAACTTCGTACGCAGACAGATTGGCACCATATAAAAAGAATATAAAAGATTAGGAGGCTATAAAAATGGCTAGCACTGGAAAAATAATTGGAATTGACCTAGGAACCACAAACTCAGTGGTCGCTATAGTTGAAGGCGGTGAGCCGAAGGTCATTATTAACGAAGAGGGAGCAAGGGTTACTCCATCAGTTGTCGCGTTTTCCAAAGAGGGCGAAATACTAGTTGGAGGGCCGGCAAAGAGACAGGGAGTTGTTAACCCGGAGAATACAATCTTCTCTGTTAAGAGACTTATGGGAATGCGCTATGATGAATTTCAGGAAGAAGCATCTCATCTCCCATATAAAATAGTTAAATCAAAAAATGATGATGCCTGGATTGAGGTTAACGGCAAAGAATATTCACCACCGGAAATTTCCTCGCATATATTAATGAAACTAAAAAAAGCTGCCGAGGACTATGTTGGTGGGGAAGTAACGGAGGCAGTTATAACTGTTCCAGCTTACTTCAACGATTCTCAAAGACAGGCTACAAAAGACGCTGGTAAGATTGCAGGACTCGAAGTTAAAAGAATAATAAACGAGCCTACAGCTGCAGCATTATCTTATGGGTTTGATAAAAAGTCTGAAGGAATTGTTGCAGTTTATGATTTAGGCGGCGGTACCTTTGACATATCTATTCTTGAAGTTGGCGATAATGTAATCGAAGTTAAATCTACTAATGGTGATACTCACCTAGGTGGGGACGACTTTGATAGATTAGTTATGGAATATATTATCGAAGAGTTCAAGAAAGAATCAGGAATAGACCTAAGCAAAGATAAGATGGCACTGCAGCGTTTAAGGCAAGAAGCAGAGAAAGCTAAAGTAGAGCTTTCAAATACTCTTGAGACAGAGGTCAACCTACCGTTTATTACAGCAGATGCTTCGGGACCAAAGCATTTAGTAATGAAAGTAACCCGCTCAAAGTTTGAGCAATTAGTTGAAGACAGAATTAAAGGAACTCTAGAGCCTTGCAAACAAGCACTTAAAGACGCTGGGCTAAAAGCAGGAGATATCAATGAAGTTATCCTAGTTGGTGGATCAACAAGGATCCCTATGGTCCAGAAAGTTGTAACTGACTTCTTTGGTAAAGAACCTCATAAGGGCATTAACCCTGATGAGGTAGTAGCCATGGGTGCAGCAATACAAGGCGCAGTTTTAGGCGGAGAGGTCAGAGATGTATTACTTCTCGATGTTACACCGCTGTCTCTAGGTATTGAGACCTTAGGCGGAGTTATGACAAAAATAATTGAGAGAAACACTACAATTCCGACAAAGAAAAGTCAGGTGTTTACAACAGCCGAGGACAATCAGACTTCTGTAGAAATACATGTGCTCCAGGGAGAGCGCCAGATGTCAGGTGACAACAGGACTCTAGCAAGATTTATTCTTGATGGGATACCTCCTTCGGCTCGTGGCATACCTCAGGTAGAGGTTACCTTTGACATAGACGCAGATGGTATTCTTCATGTTTCCGCCAAGGATATGGCGACTCAAAAGGAACAAAAGGTCAGAGTGGAAGCATCTAGTGGACTTAACAAAGAAGAAATTGATTCTATGGTTCAGGATGCAGAAGACAAATCCGAAGAAGATAAGAAACGTCATGAATTGGTAGAGAATAGAAACAAGTTAGACGAACTTATCTATAGAACGGACAAGAGTTTTAAAGAGCTTGAAGATAAGCTTTCTGAAGATGAGAAGAAAGAGCTAGAGGAAGCTTTAGAAGCTGGTAGAAATGCCATTAAAGGTGAAGATCCTGAGGCAATAGAACAAGCTACTGAAAAGATAACACAGGCATCACATAAACTTGCTGAGCTTATGTATAAGCAGCAAGCTGAAAACGCTGAAACAGAGGGAGCTCCAGAAGACACTCCTGGAGAACCAGAGGCTAATCCTTCTGCTGAAGCTGATGAAGAAGATAATAACAATGACGGCGATGATGTAATAGACGCCGAATTTACAGAAAAGTAATTCTTAAAAAAAGTTAAGTTCAATTTAATAATAAGGCGGCCTAGTGTCGCCTTATTATTTTTTAATCAGAATAAGATTATTCATCCATACGAAAACTATTGCTGAGTTATAAAATAAATGTTAATTTATTATAACTTATTGGGGTTATTCAAATAACACAATTTGTAAGGTAATAAACCGGAGGCAAGTAAAATGAAAGCAGGAATTCATCCTGAGTACAAAGAAGTGACTGTAAGTTGTTCTTGCGGAACTTCATATAAAACTAAATCAACAAGGTTTGAAGATTTTACAGTTGAGGTATGTGCTAACTGCCATCCTTTCTATACAGGTAAGGAGAGAGCGGCTGAAGCAAAGGGTAGAGTTGAAAGATTTAGAAGAAAATATCAAACAAATTAATTCAAACTCTATGATAATTGAAATTGCAAACAATTATATGAACATAAGTTCTGTTATTGAGGAGAATATGTAAGCACGCCAAACAATAAAGAATGCGGAGGTGACCTGCGATGGCAGAGTTTAGTAGAGGTAGTATAAGAAATATCACACTAATTGCTCCCCATGGTGCCGGAAAGACTTCACTTGCAGAGGCAATGCTATTCATGCATGGTGCCACAGATAAACTTGGAAAAGTTGACGACGGTTCTTCAACACTTGATTATGAGTCAGAAGAAAAAAACCGTAATATGTCCATCAATTCACACGTTGCATTCTTTGAAACCAAAAACCACTTCATAAATGTTGTAGACACCCCTGGATTTTTAAACTTCCTTTACGAAACAGATAGCGCAACAAAAATAGCAGATGGCGCAGTAATCCTTGTAGAAGCCATACAGGGAGAAGCCCCGGTACAGGTAAGAAAATACTGGGACATGGCTGGAGATATTCCTAGATTAATTTTTGTTAACAAGCTTGATAGAGAAAATACCTCTCTTGAAGATACAGTGAACAGCATCTCAAATGAGCTTGGAGTTAAAGCACTCCTATTTACTCTTCCGATGGGGGATGAGGGTAATTTCAATGCTGTAATAGATTTCGTCAAGATGAAAGCATATACTTACGACAGTGACGGTAATACTCAAGGAATACCTATCCCAGAAGACATGATTGAGAAAGCAAAAGCCGGAAGAGAGAAGATTGTCGAGGCAGTAGCTGAACTTGATGATGAATTACTCGTGAAATACTTAGACGGCCAAGAAATCGATGAAGATCTGATGATTAAAATGCTCCATCAAGGTATATTAGATGCAAAAATTTACCCTGTATTTGCTGGTTCTGCTACCAATTTATTAGGGATTAAAGCTCTTGTAGTCGGTATTTGCAGATATCTACCCTCACCAATTGAACGCAATTCTATTAGTGCTAAAAACGGTGAAGGAGAAGAAATTCAAATTAATCCAGAAGAAAAAGGAAATCCAGCAGGGTATATATTTAAAACTATTTCTGATCCATATGCCGGGAAAATGAGTATATTCAGGGTATTTTCAGGCTCCATTAAATCAGATTCTACAGTTTACAATTCCACAAAAGGTGTCAAAGAAAAACTAGGTCATCTGCATAGATTAATAGGAAAGAAAGAATACCCAGTAGACGTGGCAGAGTGTGGTGATATTGTAGCTGTAAACAAACTTAAAGATGCCCGCACAGGGGATACTCTATGTGAAGAGTCTAATCCTAGGATTATTCCCCCAGCAGAACTTCCTTCTGCAGTTCTTTCCTTTGCTATTGAACCTAAATCGAGAAACGACGAAGACAAGTTAAACCCCTCGCTTGCAAAAATCCATGAAGAAGACCCTACTTTTCAATATCACATGGATGAAGAGACCAATGAATTTCTGCTTTCTGGTACAGGTCAATCTCATGTAGAAGTGTTAGTGAATAAATTGAAAGAAATTTATGGAGTTAATGTAGATCTTCATACCCCAAGAGTGCCTTATAAAGAAACTATTCGGGGAAAATCAACAACTGAAGCAAAATACGTCAAACAAACAGGCGGCAAGGGGCAATATGGTGTTGTCTCAATCAACATCGAACCTTTACCTAGGGGACAAAATTTTGAGTTTGTAAATAAAATTGTGGGTGGCGCGATACCTAAAAACTACATACCTTCGGTAGAAAAAGGAATTATAGACGCCATGAAAAGTGGCGAACTAGCAGGCTACCCGGTGGTCGACGTCAAAGTTACTCTATTTGATGGAAAATTCCATCCAGTAGATTCTTCAGACATGGCTTTTCAAATTGCGGGCTCAATGGCATTTAAGCAGGGAATGAAGGATGCAAAACCATTGTTGCTAGAACCTGTAATGAAAATGGAAATTACGATTCCCGAAGACTCCATGGGAGATGTAATAGGAGATGTTAATTCAAGAAGAGGTAAAGTCTCAGGCGTTGATTCACTAGCTGGATCGCATCTAATTAATGCATTAATCCCTATGTCAGAGGTGCTTACTTATGCCCCAGAATTAAGATCAATTACTAGCGGTAGAGGTACTTTTACTATGGACTTCTCACATTACGAGGAAGTTCCTCACCAACAGGCTGGTAAAATAATTGCAGAGTCCTCTAAAGGTACGGAATCTGAGGAATAGAGCATTTTGTGCACTATTAACTGCATTAAACAGAAGTATTAATTTCCCGACAACTATAATTATTTACAATAGTTTTCAATATTATACTTCTACAAGATAGCGAACAATTAACTTGAGCTATAGCTGATAACCGCCCCAAATCACTACAAATAAAGGATGACCATTGCGTACTGCATCGATTGACATAGGTACCAACACAATCAGGCTACTAATTAGTGAGCAGACTAGCCATGGTGTATTCAAAAAAATATATATAAGCCGAGCAATCACTAGACTTGGAGAGGGTTTTTCAGAAAATAAACGTCTATTAAATTCAAATACTATGGAGAAATCTTTAGACGCCCTTTGTAATTTCTCCAAAGTTATCAAAGAATATAACGTTAGTAAAATTAGAGCTGTGGCTACAAGTGTAGTAAGGGAGTCGGAAAATGGGCAGGAATTTGTTAGCCATGCAGCTGATAAAGCGGGACTTAAAGTCGAAGTTATCTCTGGCGAAGAAGAAGCGCGGCTTACTGTACTTGGAGTATTAAAATCTATAGATACTAATACAGCCGATTGTATAATATTCGACATAGGGGGCGGCAGTACTGAATATATATATATAAATAACTCAAAGATAGTGAATTTGACGAGTATAAATTTGGGGGTAGTTCATCTCACAGAAAAGTTTCTTAAAAATGAACTAGAAAGCAAAGAGGAAATAACCCAATTATCTCAACATATTCAGCAGATACTAAAAAGAGAATTGCAGAGCTTTGATATTAATAAGAAAAAAGACTTAATTCTTATTGCAACCGCTGGCACACCAACAACTCTTGCAGCAATTGAATTAAAACTGAAAGAATATAACCCAGAGCTCGTCAATAACTTTGTACTTACCGAAGATACTGTCCTCTCAACAATTAATAAATTAATCCAGATACCTAGGAAAGAAAGAGCCAATACAATTGGGCTTGAAAAAGGCAGGGAAGACATCATAATCCCTGGAGCATTAATTCTAGTTGAAACATTAAGAATATTTTCTCTAAACAAAGTAATTGTAAGCGACGGGGGCGTTTTAGAAGGAATAGCATATAGCCAAACCTAACTAGAATTGATTATGGCTTGTGATTTTTACAAGATTTTTATTCCAGGTTTACATTGACAATCCGAGCTTAATTATTATATTTTGAGTGGTGCTTTTCCGGGTGGTAGTTGTATATTCCTGGTGCAAGATAAATTTTACATCAAACTGCCTGCAGTTAAAGCATTTTTTAGCACTTCAATCAGTATTAGTGGGAGGTAGAAATGAACACCGAAGATAGAGAAGAGTCTAAAGATAATACCAACACAGAAATAAACGAAATGCATTCTGGAGAAGATTCAAAAGAATCTAATTTGGAAGAAGAAATTAAAGAAGAAGAAAACGAACTTGAAGAGCTCAATAAACAATACTTAAGGCTTGCTGCAGATTTTGAGAATTATAAGAGAAGAATGGTAAAAGAAAGAGCCGATAGCATTGCTTATGGTAACGAGGAGCTTATTAAAGAAATGTTAAGTGTCCTGGACAATTTACAGAGAGCTCTGGAACACACAGAGCAACAGGATGACGCAAAACCTATAATAGATGGGGTTAAGCTGGTCCAAAAACAATTTGTTAGTACTTTGGAGAAATTTGGGGTTCAGCATATAGATGCTTCTAAAGGAGTGGAATTCGATCCTATGCTACACCAAGCAATAGAACATACCGAATCCAACGAGATAGCACCAGGGCTAGTACTTTCTGAAATGCAAGCTGGATATACTCTAAAAGAACGACTATTAAGACCCGCACTAGTTGTTGTATCCAAGAACGTAGAAGACTGATTAACAATAACAACATTGACAACTTGTGGCTGTGCTAAAGCACTTAAATATATTATTGCAACTAGGTATTAGCTAATGACATCAATTGATTACTATGAAGTACTCGAGATAGAGAGAAGCGCGAATAATAATGAGATAAAAAGATCTTATAAAAGACTCGCGTTTGAATACCACCCAGATAGAAATCCTGGCGATACAGAAGCCGAAGATAAATTCAAAGAAATAAATGAGGCTTACCAAATATTAAGCGATCCTGACAAAAGAGCGCGTTATGATAGCTTTGGGCACATTTCTTCAGAAGGAATGTTTTCCGATCAGGATTTTGGAGGCGGTTTTAATGATATTTTTGGGAATTTATTTGAAGAGGTCTTCAATGCTGGAAGCAGGGCCAGGCCACAAAGGGGCAGAGACTTAAAATATAGTCTTGAAATCACTTTTGACGAGGCCATTGAAGGAACTGAGAAAGAATTAAAAATTCCAAAACATATCTTTTGTCCAGATTGTGAGGGAAGTGGGGCTGCACCGGGTGGTGAAGAAGTTTGTATGGACTGCAGCGGAAGAGGGGAAATAAGATATACACAGGGATTCCTTGCTATTAAAAGAGCTTGTCCTGCATGTGGAGGCACAGGAAAAAGAATTACTAAACGATGTTCAAACTGCAGGGGCGAAAAACTAATAAGAAAAGAGCACAATGTAAAAGTCAAAATCCCCGCCGGAATAAACAACGAATCGAGATTGAGAATAAGGGGTGAAGGAGAAATTGGCTTCTACGGTGGTCCCGAAGGTGATCTCTACATTGAAATCTATGTAGAAGAGCATCCATTATTCAAAAGAGAAGCCGAAAACCTTTATTGCCAAGTACCCATAAGCTTTGTTAAAGCTGCGCTTGGAGCAGAGATCGAAATACCAACACCTAAAGGCAAAAGCAGCATTAAAATCCCGCCAGGAACTCAATCTGGACAAACTTTTAGGTTAAAGGGGAAGGGGGCTCCAAGACTTGATGGAAGAGGTATTGGCGATTTGTATATAGAAACAAACGTAGAAATCCCTGTGAAGCTCAATAAAAAACAAAAGCAAATATTAGAGGACTTCTCTCAAGCTTGCAAAGAAGATAATGACCCGCTGTCAAAAAGATTTTTTGATAAGCTTAATCAATTGTTTAGTAAACAATCAGAGAATAACCAACAAGATAAACCTTAAAGTCTTTAAAAACCACCCGCTATAGCAGGAATTATTGATACAACATCTTCATCTTTAAGGGCAGTTTCCTTTCCATCAAGAAACCTAATATCTTCGTTATTGACATAGAGGTTAATAAATCTTCTCACTTCACCTGACTCATCGCAAAGCCTTGCTTTAAGTCCGGGATACTGATTCTCAAGTTCTTCTATTAGCACAGATATGTTAGAGGCGCTTACATTTACCTCATCCTTATCGGCTGTTAATTTTCTAAGCGGTGTTGGAATGCGCACTGATGGCATCTTCTGACCCTCCTTGATTTTCATTATTTAATCTATCATAAAGCTCTTCAAACTCCTCAAGATTTGCATCAATAATGTGTGGCTGGGAAACGTCGTTAGTAATAGCTTCTTGTGTTTTAAGTCCATTTCCTGTTATGGCAAGCACTATTGATTCATCCTTGGGAAGAACTCCCTGCTCGACAAGCTTCTTGGTAACAGCAATTGTTACTCCGCCTGCCGTTTCTGTAAAAATACCTTCAGTTTCCGCAAGTAGTTTAATTCCATCTATAATTTCCTGATCTGCAACATCCTCACCCCAGCCGCCGCTTTGATTCATAACCTGCATAGCATAAAATCCGTCAGCTGGTGTACCTATCGCAAGTGATTTTGCGATGGTATCAGGTTTAACCGGCTTAAATATTTCCCATTTATTTTTAAGGGCTGTAGTGATAGGGGAGCAACCTTTAGCTTGAGCTCCGTATATCTTAGTTCCTGTTTCTTCAATGAGTCCAATCGTTTCAAATTCTTTAATGGCTTTCCAGACCTTTGTAAGCAATGAGCCACTAGCCATTGGGACAACAAAGTGCTTTGGAGAACGCCATCCAAGCTGCTCCATTACTTCAAACGCTAATGACTTAGATCCCTCAGCGTAATATGGGCGCATATTAATATTGACAAAGGCCCAACCAAATTTGCCGGCAACTTCGCTGCAGAGCCTATTCACATCATCATAAGCCCCATTAATGCCTATGAGGTTGGCTCCATAAACTGTAGTTCCAACTATCTTAGCCTGCTCCAGGTCGTATGGAATAAATATATAGTTTTTAAGATTTCCCGCTCTAGAAAGTGCAGCAACTGAATTGGCTAAATTCCCTGTAGAAGCACATGCTGCGGTATCGTAACCAAACTCTTTTGCTTTAGAGAGCGCAACAGAAACAACTCTGTCTTTAAATGATAGAGTAGGGAAGCAAACACCATCATTTTTGATATAAATCTCACTTAAGCCCAGGGCGTTACCCAGATTGTGAGCTCTTATTAATGGCGTATATCCAACCTTAAGCCCTACAGTTGGTTCTTCGTCAATTGGCAGTAATTCTTTATAACGCCAAATATTATGACCCCTGCTCTCAATTAACTCTTTAGATAGGGCACCTTTTATCTTTTCATAGTCATATGCAGCTTCGAGCGGTCCAAAACACATGTCACATACATGAAGTGCTTCTTTTGGATATACTTCGCCACATTCTTTACATTTCAATCCTTTTACAAAACTCATAAATCTCCTCGTTAAAAGCTTAAATAAACCCTAGAAAATACCCATATTCTCTTGGCTTGTCAAAGCTTGAAGCCTTTATTTATTGGGGTTACCAATCGTCTCTTTTTTCTATTTCTTTGTCTATGTCCTTCTCATCTTTATCTTGAAAATCAACTTTCTCAAATTGTTGGGCCTCTATTTCATTTGGGTTCTTTCTGTATATTCCACCGACGATTAAATAATCATTATCTACAATTTCCCATTGACCAGGCATTCTGATATTTATGTAGCCACCCTTTGTATCATACAGTTGGAAAGTGGCCTCAAGATCATCCGTACTCGCTGAATCTGTTTCTTTGTGCTCAGAGTAATTCCTAACAACTCCCTCAACTACAACAATGGCGCCGTCATAAGCTATTGGAGATAAAAGAATCCTAAACATAGGCTCTCTGATACCCTGAATCCCGGCACCAGGAATATATTCAGGTTCTTTATTGCACCCAACAAAAACGAATATAAGCAACACAGGCATTATAATTATTAGTTTTTTAATAAACGCATTACTATTCTTCATATTACGGTTTTTCTCTTGATTATTTAGCATAGCTATATATTTTACCTGCAAAGAATGAATAATCTGAATATTTTATGGCATACTAACAATCTTAATTTATAAAGAGCCTAGAGGAGATAGCAAATGGACATATACAACGGACCCGGATATGGAATTGCGAGAATACGCATTGAAGACAGTGACAGCAACTATAATTATATTATTTGGTGTACCGAGACTAAAGAATGTGCAGTTATCGACCCAATTGATCCAATTACAATTCTAAATTTTATACGAGACAATGAGCTAATGGTTAAATATGTTATAAACACACATTGTCATCCCGATCATATAAGCGGAAACGATCCTATTCTTAAAGTCAGCCTTACAATGATTTCAAAAGCATTGATACATCCTTTAGGTGAAGAGCTTATAGGAACTAGATATGATTTTGTTAACGAAGGAGATATTATTAATCTAGGCAACCTGGAAATTAAAGTTATACACACTCCCGGTCATTGTCCTGAACATATTTCATTAATATTAGATAACAATGTGTTTGTAGGCGATACAGTTTTTCTAGGCGGATGTGGAAACACAAAACATAGAGGTGCAGTTGAAGACCTCTACTCAAGTGTGAGCAGAATTAGAGAGCTTCCTGATGAGTGCAGAATTTTTGTGGGACACGACTACGCAGAAGCAAATCTTAAATTTGCCCTGGACTTAGAACCGAACAACACAGATGCAAAAAACAAGCTTGCCGAAATAGAAAAAGCTGTATCTCAAAATACAGAAGTTCCTCCATCGACTGTAGGCGAAGAGAAATCATATAACCCGTTTATGCGCTACGATATAAGTGAAATAGCAGAAGAAGCGAAAAAGCGTGTACCTGATTTAACCAGTAGCGATCCTGGAGCCGTCTTTAAAGCTATCAGAGAACTTAGAAATGAGTGGACTTCTTAGATCTTAAATATCTTCAAATTAACAATAAGCATCTGCAGTCTGGTAAAATACCGTTATGAATAAACCTGTATCAAAATCTTATGAACTTATAAGTTCACTTCTTAAAGAGCGCATACTATTTCTCGATGGTGCAATGGGCACTATGATCCAGCGCTATAAGTTGGAAGAAGAAGACTTCCGTGGTGAGCATTTTAAAGATCATAAAATTGATTTAAAGGGAAACAACGATCTGCTATGCATGACTCGACCTGAAATCATTACTGAGATCCATCGCAAATATTTAGAAGCTGGCGCAGACATTCTGGAGACTAACACTTTTAATGCAAACAGGCTTTCTCAATCAGACTATGAGCTTCAAGATATAGTGGCAGAGCTTAACAAAGCAGCGGCAAGTGTGGCTAGAGATGCGGCAGATACTTTTATGTCCGAGAACCCGGACAGAAAATGTTTTGTTGCTGGAGCGCTCGGTCCCGCTAATAAAACTGCATCAATATCTCCAGACGTAAATGACCCTGCCTATAGAGGGGTCACGTTCGACGAACTTGTAGAAACATACTATGAACAGGTAAAGGCTTTAGTTGAAGGCGGGGTTGATATCATCTTAGCTGAAACGACATTTGACACCCTGAATCTAAAAGCAGCCATATATGGAATTAACAACTTTTTCGATGAGCATGATGTTTTAATTCCACTTATGCTTTCTGTAACCATAACAGATGCTTCTGGACGTACTTTGTCCGGGCAAACTATAGAAGCTTTTTGGAATTCCGTTAGGCATGCAAAACCCCTAAGTGTAGGAATCAACTGTGCGCTTGGAGCACAGGAAATGCGACCATATATTGAAGAGTTGTCCAAAATAGCAGACTGCTATATTAGCTGTTATCCCAACGCAGGCCTGCCCAATCCTCTGAGCGAGACCGGGTACGACGAGACACCCGAAGACACATCTGGATTTTTAGAGGAGTTTGCCGAAAGTGGATTTATAAATATTGTTGGGGGATGTTGTGGAACAACCCCTGATCACATAGCTGCTTTAGTAAGAAAAGTTGAAAAGTTAACACTAAGACCTATTCCACAAATATCTGAGGCAACAAGATTAAGTGGATTAGAAGCATTGAACATTGGCGAGAATTCACCCTTTATTATGGTAGGAGAACGAACCAATGTTACAGGTTCGCCAAGATTTGCCAGATTAATTAAGGAAGACGATTTCGATACTGCCCTTAGTGTTGCTAAACAACAGGTAGAAAATGGCGCCAATATAATAGACATTAACTTTGATGAAGCACTTTTAGATGGTGAAGCATGCATGAGAAGGTTCTTGAACTTAATTGGATCTGAACCGGATATTTCACGTGTGCCGATAATGATAGACAGCTCAAAATTCACAGTGATAGAAGAAGGGCTCAAATGTATACAAGGTAAGGGAGTAGTAAACTCTATTAGTTTAAAAGAGGGAGAAGAAAAATTCCTGGAACAAGCTGAAAAAGTAGTTCGTTATGGAGCTGCGGCAGTAGTAATGGCTTTTGACGAAGACGGGCAAGCTGCTACAAAAGACGATAAAATCCGAATTTGTAAACGTGCTTATGATCTCCTAACTGAAAAAATGGGAATGGATCCAAATGACATTATTTTTGATCCAAATGTACTGACTGTTGCTACAGGCATTGATGAACACAACAACTACGCTCTGGATTTTATAGAAGCTATTCGCGAAATCAAGAAACAATGCCCGGGAGCAAAAACCAGCGGTGGAATAAGCAATGTTTCATTTTCATTTAGAGGCAATAATGTTGTCAGAGAAGCTATGCATAGCGCCTTCCTATATCATGCAATCAAAGCCGGATTAGATATGGCAATCGTGAACGCCGGCATGCTCGAAGTATATGAGAGCATAGATAAAGAACTTCTAGAAAAAGTAGAAGATGTACTTCTCAACAGAACCCCTGATGCAACCGAAACACTTATTGAATATGCAGAGCAGGTGAAGGGAACAGAGAAAACTAAAGAGAAAGACACTCAAGTATGGCGCGAAGGCAGTGTAGAAGAGCGACTATCTCACGCACTAGTGAAGGGGATAGTCGACTTTATAGATGAAGACACGGAAGAAGCTCGTCAGAAATATGACAAACCTTTAGAAGTAATAGAAGGGCCACTTATGAGTGGCATGAAAGTAGTAGGACAACTATTTGGTGAGGGAAAAATGTTTTTACCACAAGTTGTTAAGAGCGCACGGGTAATGAAAAAGGCTGTAGCAATATTAGAGCCTTACATGGAAGCTGAAAAAGCCAAATCCGGCGTAGGTCAAGTTAAAGGAAAGTTTGTTATTGCAACTGTGAAAGGCGACGTTCATGATATTGGGAAAAATATTGTAGGCGTAGTGCTCGGCTGTAATGGCTACGAGGTTATAGATCTTGGTGTCATGGTAGCATGCGACAATATTCTAAAAACCGCAAAAGATTTAAATGCTAATATAATCGGACTTAGCGGACTCATCACACCTTCATTAGATGAAATGGTCTATAATGCGTCCGAGATGGAAAGACAGGGATTTAATACTCCGCTTTTAATTGGAGGCGCTACAACTAGCAAGACCCACACTGCGATAAAGATTGCCCCGGCCTATGGGGGTGTTGTAAGTCATGTAAAGGACGCCTCTCTTGTGGTAAACGTCTGTAATGACCTCTTAAATCCTGAGAAGTACGAAAAAATTGCAACCGATCTCCAAGCTAAACATCAAGAACTTAGAGATCGCCACACTTCAACGCAGAAAAAAATGAGTTATCTACCAATTGAAAAAGCCCGCTCAAAAGGATTTAAGAGTGACTGGGAAAAAACAAGAATTGACGTTCCTGAAAATCTAGAGACAGAAGTAATTGACGTTCCTGTTGAAGAAATAATACCTTTCATAGATTGGTCACCACTATTTTGGGTATGGGAGCTTAAGGGCTCGTATCCTAAAATACTTGATCACAAGAAATGGGGAGAACAGGCAAAAACAATATTTGAAGATGCCCAGAAATTACTTACCCAAATAGTTACAGAGAAAAGATTTAGACCAAGGGCTGTAATATCACTCTGGCCGGCAAATAGCATTGGAGATGATATTGAAATCTATTCGGACAATTCCAGAACTAAAGTAATTTCAAAGTTCCACAGTTTACGTCAGCAGAAAGAAAAGGGAGATGAAGAGACTTATCTTGCTTTATCTGACTTTGTAGCACCTAGGGAATCCAACAGAGAGGACTATATAGGTGGATTTGTTGTTACTTCTGGTGAAGAAGTCGAGCAATTTTCAGACACGTTCAAAGAAAACCATGATGATTATTCTGCCATTATGGTACAAGCGCTGGGAGACCGCATAGCCGAAGCTCTTGCCGAAATGATTCATAAGAGAGTCAGAGACAAATGGGGATATGGGCTTGAGGAAGATTTATCCTCAGAGGATTTAATAAAAGAAAAGTATCGAGGAATCAGGCCTGCTCCGGGATATCCTGCCTCTCCTGATCATACCGAGAAAGGGACACTGTGGAAATTGCTCGATGTAGAGAAAAATATTGGTGTAGAACTTACAGAAAACTATGCGATATACCCTCCAAGCTCAGTTGCTGGGCTTTATTTTGCTCATCCCGAATCTAAATATTTTCATCTGGGACAAATAGACAGAGATCAGGTTGAAGATTTCGCTACTCGCAAAGGCATTTCAGTGGAAGAAGCGGAAAAATGGCTAAGACCTAATTTAGGTTATGATTCATCATCAGAAAAGAAAGCAGTTTGACTGTATGATTAAAAATCACTTATGAACCAAATGTTTCTTTAATATAGAGATTAATTCTCTTGAGAACCTGGATCTAGGCATTACAGAATCATATCCGGCTTTAATCGCTTCGTTTTTCAGGTTTTCCTGAACATGAGAAAGATAACCCAGCGTCGAAATGTCCTTCGCATCTTCTCTAGTCTTCAGTTTCTCTATTATTTTTAGAGAATTAAATTTCTTAGAATCCAGATCAACAATAATAAGAGTAAAGACTGCATTTGTTAAGCTTTCAATAATTCCATCAGGGTTTTTGAAAATCTCTATATTTACCTGAGCTGATTTTGCGGCTTCTCTGATCTTAGATGCAAAAAAGATATCATCAACAATAGCAACAACTCTTGTCTGTTGGGTCTCACTCATTTAATATACTCCTTCTAAAGTTATTTTATACGAAAGCGTTATTATCCACAAAGAGGATTAAGCGATGAAAAACGGAAAAATCAATACAATATTTTTCGATGCCGCGGATACTTTATTCTTTATTGAGCAGGGTCTGGGGAAAACCTATGCTTCTGTAGCAAAGAAGCACGGCGGAGACCCAGATCCTAATGATTTGAAAAAAGCTTTTTCTAAAGCCTTTACCACAGCACCGCCTCTGGCATTTGGTGGAGTGTCTGATGAAGAGAGAAAAGTCCTTGAGAAAGGTTACTGGAGAGATATTGTAGAGAATGTCTATGAGGAAGTAGGAATGTTTGAGGAATTCGATGCCCACTTTGATGAGCTTTTTGAAGTTTTTAGAACACATGCCTGGGCAATATTTCCAGAAACGAAAGAGGTTCTGGAAATCCTAAAAGAAAAAAACTATAAACTTGGAATTATTTCTAATTTTGATTCAAGGGTCTACGATGTAATGAAGAATTTGGGAATTCAGGAATACTTCGACACATTTATTATTTCCAGCGAAGCGGGACATGCAAAACCTGATCCAAACATATTCCACTTAGCACTGAAAGAAACGGGGGCGGACCCAAAAGGGTGTCTTCACATTGGAGACAACATTCAAAACGACTTTCACGGACCACGTGCGCTAGGTATTCAAGCTCTATTGTTAGATAGAGAGAACGAATATGAATCAATAGGGGACCAACACAAGATCAAGAGTTTAACAGAAATAGATAGATTCTTGGATTAAAGTTAATTCAAATAGTGCAGCTTATTTTTTAGACAAAACTTTAACTGCATCTTTTGCAAAGTAGGTAAGGATTAAATCAGCGCCGGCTCGTTTGATACTTATTAGAACTTCCATCATTACAAGCTCTTCATCAATCCAACCAAGCTTACCTGCAGCTTTTACCATTGAATACTCACCGCTCACATTATAAGCAGCCACAGGATGATCAAATTCTTCTCTGGCAGCCCTTATAACGTCCAAATAAGACAAAGCAGGCTTGACCATTACAATGTCTGCTCCTTCCTCTATATCAAGCTCTATTTCTCTTAGAGCTTCTCTAACATTGGGTGGGTCCATCTGATAACTGCGCCTGTCGCCAAATTGAGGTGGAGACTCAGCTGCTTCTCTGAAAGGTCCGTAAAAAGCTGAGGCATATTTTGCTGAATACGCCATTATCGAGACATTTTTATAACCGTTTCCGTCAAGCTCATCTCTGATCACCCCAACACGTCCGTCCATCATATCAGACGGTGCTACTATATCAGCACCAGCCTCAGCATGAGATAAAGACATTTTTGCTAGATATTGCAAAGTCTCATCATTATCTACATCGCCGTCTTTTATTATCCCACAGTGACCATGACTAGTGTATTCACACATACACACATCAGTAACAACGAGAATATCTTTTACCTTCTTTTTTATTTCCCTAACTGCTTTTTGAATAATGCCGTGCTCATGATATCCCTCAGTGCCCATCTCATCTTTATGTTCAGGAATACCAAATAGCAAAATAGCTTTGATGCCAAGTTTTTTCACTTCTTTAATCTCTTTAATAAGATTGTCGATAGATTGCTTGTAAATTCCAGGCATTGATTTTATTTGGATTCTCTTATTCTTGCCGGGCATTACAAACATCGGATAAATCAGATCATTTACACTAAGGTGGGTCTCGGCAACAAGCTCTCTGATATTAGAGTTCTTTCTAAGTCTTCTTGGGCGATAAGCTGGGAAATACATAGTGGTCTATTTTAATTGCTTATATCAGACTAAGCAACATTGTGAGCTATATTTCTGAGCTTATTTGCGTTGATGTTTGCTGGCAATAGTATAATATTAATTTCCGCTCATTTTGGAGATAGATATGGAACAAGACACAGACAAAAAAAGCTTAGACTTCATACGAACTATTATCACTGAAGATATCACCAGCAATAAAAACGAGGGTAGGGTAGCAACCAGATTTCCACCTGAACCCAACGGGTATCTGCATATCGGTCATGCTAAATCTATCTGCTTAAATTTTGGCGTAGCAGAAGAATTTGGAGGGAGTTGCAATCTCAGGTTTGACGATACAAACCCTACAAAAGAGGATACAGAGTTTGTGGAATCCATAATGGAAGACGTTAAGTGGCTCGGGTTTAACTGGGACGGACTGTATTACGCCTCTGACTACTTCCAAAATCTTTATGAGTTTGCGGTTCAACTTATAAAAAATGGAAAAGCATATGTAGACAGCTTAAGCTCTGAAGAAATAAGACAATACCGCGGAACGCTCAGCGAACCTGGAAAAGAAAGCCCTTTCAGTAATCGATCGGTTGAAGAGAATTTAGAACTTTTTGAGAAAATGAAAAACGGCGAGTTTGAAGAGGGTGCTTATGTGCTGCGCGCTAAAGTCGATATGGCTTCTGGAAACCTTAATATGCGCGATCCTATCATGTACCGGATTCTTAAACAGCATCATCATAGAACAGGTGACACATGGAATATATACCCCATGTATGACTTTGCTCATGGACAGTCAGATTCTATAGAGAAGATTACTCATTCTCTGTGCACGCTTGAATTTGAAGACCACAGACCGCTTTATAATTGGTTTGTTGAGCAGCTGGGAATTTACGCTCCCAGACAGATTGAATTCGCTAGATTAAATCTAACCTATACAGTGCTCAGCAAAAGAAAGCTTATGCAGCTTGTCAGAGACAATCATGTATCAGGTTGGGACGACCCAAGGATGCCCACAATATCGGGGCTAAGAAGACGCGGTTATACAGCTGCTGCAATTAGAAACTTCTGTGAGAAAATTGGGGTAACTAAGCATGACAGCGTAACAGAGGTAGCACTCCTTGAGCACAGCTTAAGAGATGATTTAAACAAGACTGCGCTTAGAGTAATGGGAGTCTTGAACCCGCTTAAAATTGTTATTACAAATTACCCTGAAGACTCCTCTGAAGAACTAGATGCTATAAATAATCCTGAAGATGAAAGCGCCGGAAAGAGAAAAGTGCCGTTTTCAAAAGAGCTTTATATTGAACGGGACGATTTTATGGAGGACCCTCCAAAAAAATTCTACCGACTCTCACCTGGCAGAGAAGTGAGATTTAGATATGCATATTTTATTACTTGTAACGAAGTGATTAAAGATGAAGAGGGCAATGTTATAGAACTTCACTGTACATATGATCCTGAAACAAAAGGCGGAAACTCACCTGACGGAAGAAAAGTTAAAGCAACTATCCACTGGGTTTCAGCTAAACATGCACTAAAAAGAGAAGTCAAATTATACGATAGATTATTCACAGAGCCAGATCCTGAACACAACAAAGAAGGAAAAGATTTTATAGAATTATTAAATCCTGAATCTTTAAAAGTTCTTGATAATTGTTATCTAGAACCTAGTCTTGCAGAAGCAAAACCTGGCGAGAACTATCAGTTTGAAAGAATTGGATATTTCACTGTTGACTCTATGAGTTATAAAAATGGTGAGCAAGTTTTCAATAGAACTGTAACACTAAGAGATGCCTGGGCTAAAGTTAAAGGCAGATAATATTTAATTAGCTACCGAACTGAAGTCCTTCTTTGCTTAATTTAACACCCTCTAAATATATATTGTCTTCTTGATCCACAGCTAAACAACCTTTTGCAATTAAATTATGAACTGCATATGGGAAAATTATCCATTCACCTTCTTGTCTGATCCTTTCGTTAGCTAAAATAGTATCTTTTTCTGCAAAACCAGAAAGCGAAATCGGCTGCGACTGCAAAATGGCTGAGCCAAACCGCTCATTATCTCTTTCCATATATACGCTGCACTTAATTGAATCTTCACCAGCAGAAAGCGCTTGAATCCAAGCTTCTGTACCCTTGACAAGGTAATCTTTGGTAATATCACCCGGATATAAATTAATAATTCTATTATGGTATCGATTTAAAAACTTACTACTCAGCCTTCTTCTATAACCAGCTAGGACAATGAGATCCGTGTCACAATATTCTTCAATAGTAGCAATAACTGCAGCGTCATAAGAATCTCTGCTTTCATTATCATCGGGGTCCTTTTCTATTATTTCAAAAAATTTCTTAGAACTAAGATTAACAACGGGAATATCATATTCTTGTGCTAGCTGAGCCCCTTTACAGTTAGGAACATTTGTAAATACTAAATCTACCTTTCCGTAGTTTTTTTCACCAACTCTTTCAAGTCTTTTTTGTTCTTCATGAATTGCTATAAAATTAGTGCCTGAACCCGATAAAAAAACGGTTACACTCATAGGCTCATCATTTGGAACATAAATAGGTTTAAGTTGAGATTTATCCATAAATTTTCCTATACTATAGAAATCATTTGCAATATGAAGCAGTTCAGGGAAATTATATCTACAATAATACCATGAGCAACCCACTAAAAAGGCTTCTGACTGCTATTATTGCGGTCCCCATACTGTACATAATATTTTTACTAGGAGGGGTAATATACCTCCTGTTTTTCCTAGTTTTAATAGTAGTAGGGCAAGTAGAGTATCAGAAACTGCTTGAATCAAAAAATCTTCCTAATGAAAAGATACTTGGCATCATATCGTCCTTGTTAATGGGAATTACCGCTTATCTGGGCTATTACTATTTCACTTTCTGTTTCACAGCAATTGTACTAGTAATTCTTATTTTAGATTTAAGAAAAGGTGATTTCAGTCAAACAGTCACAAATATTGGTGCTACGCTATTTGGCGTAATATATTTAGGCTGGCTCCTGAGTCATGCAATTCTTTTAAGAAACATTGATCAGTATGAGAATATTAAAACCTATGCATTAAACAATCAGGGAATATCAGACCTGGGATTTTTTCTCGTAGTATTTGCTGTCGCGTGCACATTCTTGAATGACACTGGAGCTTATTACACCGGAACGTTAATTGGAAAACATAAACTCGCCCCTAAAATCAGCCCGGGTAAGACTATAGAGGGGACTATTGGCGGCATAGTCGTATGCATAATCTCAGGCCTCATAGTAAATTATCTTTTTGGAAACCCACTTAGTTCAGACTGGACGATAGCATTTGCACTGTTAGTTGCAATTGCTGCAATTTTGGGCGATCTAGTTGAATCTTCAATTAAACGCGGCGCTGGAATAAAAGACTCCGGTGATATTGTGCCAGGACATGGCGGAGTGCTAGACAGATTTGACAGTCTAATTTTTGTATTCCCCGTTTCTTACTATTTCATAATTCTTTACTACAGCCTTCACGGCGCAATTTAAGCTGAACTTGGTTTAGTTTCTTCATTTTTAATCATTAGATTCAGAGCTATCAATATTAATATGTTTACGCTAAGACCTGCTAAAGCGGCAAACTGTTCTTTATAAAAAATAAAAACGTAAGTGAGAAGTATTGAGACTAAAACAGATCGCTCAAACATCTGATACGAAAGAAGCCTGGATTTACGGAGATAATACACTCCCAGAAAGACAAACACCCCCGAAAGTAGGGAAGAGAAGATCTGAGCTTTATCTATAAAAGTCAGATTAAGAGTTTTTTCCGCAATCTTATCTAAGATTCTAATATTTAAAATACTATCCCAGCCAAGCCCTATAAAAAATGTAAAGACAATGATATAAGCTAACGTGAAAAGTAATTGACCAACAAAGAAAATCACTATAGCTGATCGAAAATATTTGTAGTTTACAACTTTTGAATAAAAGTTTTTCAGTCCCGTTTTTAATCTGCTATACAAACCTTCTGAGTCAGGCACTAGTTTTGAACTACTTACAAGCTCCCTAACAGATTGAACAAGGGTATTATCCGGGTCACTCTTTTCTAAGTATTTAATGACCCTGTCTTTCTCGTCCTGATCAAGATCCTGAAGCGCAACTTCCTCTAGCCCCTTCAAGGCATTTACTAGATATTCTTTTCGGCTAAATGTCCACCCAGTCCTTATCGTGCGAGTTGAGAGTATTATCAGGACAAATACGATATACATTATTGAAATTGACGGTTCAAAGAAGTAGTCGTTATCACTTGTTACAAACTTGCCCACTTCATCAATAAACATTCCAAACCCTATTCCCCCTAGAATTGCAGCCCAAATCTCAACTTGCTTTCCTATGAAGGAAAAGAGCATGATTATCGCTACAAGCATAAGTAGACCACCCCATAGCATATGAGCTATGTGAAGGGTGCTATTGCCTAATTGAGGATAACCAGTCATGTACAAGAAAAGACGGATTATAAGAATAGAGACCACAGCGCAAACTATAAATACCTCAAGATGGAAGAACGCATCTAAGTTTCTGACAAATGGTGTATTTTTTTTCATAATTGACTCTGTTTATTATTCTATGTTAACCTCACATTTAAATCTATAAAGAGGGCAATTGTTTTCAAGAGAAATTAGTAACTTAGATGGCTTCTAATGACAAAACCTCACTCAACTACTTCACCGCCTTCGCTACAAACAATCACTGAGGATAATAGTACACTCAAATTGAAGATTAAAGGCGCTCTAAACGCCTATACTACTTCAAAAATATGGACTGATTCGCTCACAGCTATAAAAACCGCAAAACCTAGTCAACTTGTTGTAGATGGATCTGAAATAGATTACTGCGATACCGCTGGAATTGCATTTTTTACAAATCTCCAGATACGCCAAGAACAATTGGGTGGCAACTTTAAAGTTGAAGGGCTATCTGATGAAATAAATAAATTATACAAACTCTTTGACGCTGAGCAATTAAAAGAACCAGATGTCTCAGATTCGATTCATACCGAGAACAAGATAGAAGCCGCCGGAAGATGGGGCTATGAAGCTTGGGAAGAAATACAGGTAAACATCATCTTTACGGGCCGCGTTACGGTAGCTCTGATTAAAGCCATACTTCGTCCTGACAAAATCAGATGGAAGGACGTATTTATTACGTGCGAAAAATTTGGAGCTAACGCTCTATTTATTATTGCCCTGGTTAATTTCTTGGTAGGACTCGTAATCGCTTTTCAATCCGCAGTGCCTATGAAACAGTATGGAGCTCAGATATTTGTGGCTGATCTCTTGGTAATAGCATATTTCAAAGAGCTTGGACCACTAATGACAGCATTTGTAGTAAATGGCAGGAGCGGATCGGCGTTTGCGGCCGAGCTTGGTACGATGAAGGTAAACGAAGAATTGGACGCCCTAGATACCATGGGACTTGACCCGGTACCTTTTCTTGTTGTTCCTAAAGTGATAGCTTCATTATTAATGCTGCCGTTGTTAACTGTATTCGGCAATTTGTTTGGACTGCTAGGGGGATTAGTAGTTATGTTCTCACTTGGTTTTACCCTTGAGACATATCTAAACCAGCTTACAATTGCAGCCACTTATGGAATGTTAATTTCAGGGCTTTTCAAAACTCTCTTTTTCGCAGTTATTATCGCGGGTGTCGGCTGCTTGGCTGGTATGAGAGCCGCCAAAGGACCTTCAGCAGTAGGAGACGCGGCAACTAGAGCTGTTGTTGTTGGTATAGTGCTTATGATAGTAGTAGACGGCATATTTGGAGTCATTTATTACATTTTGGGAATATAAGATGGACAAAAAGATAATTAACGTAAAAGAATTCACAGCAGCTTACGGCGATAACGTAATAATAGACAATATTTCTTTTGATGTAATAAAAGGAGAAAAATTTGTCATACTCGGCGGCTCGGGTTGTGGAAAGTCAACATTATTGAAACACATGATAGGACTTTATCGTCCAGCACACGGAAGCATCTTAATAGAAGGAGATGACATAGCAAAAGCATATGGTCAGGATCGAATCGAAATATTAAAGAATATAGGGGTCGCTTATCAACTTGGGGCATTGTTTGGATCAATGACAGTATTAGAGAATGTGATGCTTCCTTTGGAGGAATATACTGACCTTAAGAAAGATGCGATAGATCTGATTGCTCGAATGAAACTTAGCCTAGTTGGCCTCACCGGGTCTGAGGAGAAAAGCCCATCAGAGCTTAGCGGAGGCATGATTAAACGTGCTGCATTAGCTAGAGCTATGGCACTCGATCCCGACATCCTATTCCTTGATGAGCCCTCTGCGGGTCTTGACCCGATTACTTCAGCTGAGCTTGATCAGCTAATAAACCAGCTTGCCAAAAGCCTTGGAGTAACTTTTGTAATTGTTACACATGAGCTAAATAGTATTTACAATATCGCTGATAGAGTTATTATGCTAGATAAGGATACGAAGGGAATCATTGCGAGCGGGGATCCTAAATATTTAAGAGACAATTCGGATATCCCTATAGTGCAAAAGTTTTTTAAGAGACAGACAGATGAACAGCTCGACAGTTAAGATATATTAAGACAGATAAGATTATGAACAATAAACCTAACTTCTTTAAAATTGGCCTTTTCGTCATACTGGGAACATTGATCCTAGCAGCAGCCATAATATTCTTTGGCGCTGGGAAGTTTTTTGAGAAAAAATATGTTGTTGAAACCTACTTCAATCAATCTGTTCAAGGACTCAGTGTAGGTGCAGCCCTTACTTTTCAGGGAGTGCAAGTTGGGAATATAAGTGAAATAGGGTTCGTCTTTCAAGAATATGATACAGATTTCCAATACGTATTGATTAGGGCTCAGATATATCCCAACAAAGGGAGCAATAAAGGTAAGCCGAAGCTTTTCATTGACGACAATGACAGGGAGCGTGGTTTAAAACATATGATTGAAAAAGGATTAAGGCTACAGCTAGCCTCGCAGGGAGTCACGGGTCTTGCTGTTTTAAACGCTGTATATTTAGAACCTGAGAGCTACCCGGCTTTAAATATAGATTGGAAGCCTGAGTATCCTTACATACCATCTGCTCCCGGAACCATTCAACAAATAACTCAAACAATTGAGAAGCTTACAGAGACTATTCAGAGCATAGATTTTAAAGAAATCTCAGATGACGTAGAACAACTCGTAGTGACTCTAAACACTGCAGTACAACAAGCTGACATCCCTCAGGTTAGCAAAGATCTTCAAAGTCTACTAGTTACTCTTGATAAAACAATAACAAACACAGATAAACTAATTAATAGTAAAGACACTAAGCAAACACTAGCCAATATTGCAGAAACTACACAGGAGCTTAAAAGAACTTTAAAAAGGACTGATCGTCTTATACAGAATAGAGAACACAATATTGAAGCTATTCTTCAAAATGTAGAACGTGTTTCAGAAGATCTAAGCGAATTCATGGTTACGGTAAGAAGATATCCTTCCTGGGTAATTTTTGGAGAGCCCCCGCCTCATTTCGGGCATAAGGACAAAGAGGAGAATAAAAACCAATGAGACTTTCAAACAAATTAATTTTCAGTTCCTTTTTGTTATTAATAGCTCTAGCTATTGGATGTCCAAACGTAAATAAACCTTACCCGGAGAGAACATTCTTCCTTTTTGAGGTTCCCGGTCATTCCCAAACTATAACAACTATTCAGGGCGCAACGCTTGATATCAACAGATTCAGTATTTCTCCGAGGAGTGACGGTAGAGAGTTTATTTACAGAACAACCGATCTAGAGTATAAATCAGACTTCTATAACCAGTTTTTCAGGCCTCCAAACACTATTATGACTGAAAGTGTAAGACAATGGATAAATGAGTCCGGGCTTTTTGAAGATGTGTTAACACCGGCTAGCTTGGCAATCGCCAATTATACAATAGAAGGGAATATTATGGAACTATACGGGGACTACAGGAATCTAGCTGCAGCTAAGGCTGTATTAAGTATTCAATTTTTCCTGATAAAAACACCGGAAGATCTTGATGATCCAGAAATCTTACTTGGCAAAACCTACACATCCGAGCAACCCATAGGAACAGCCTCACCACAAAACTTGATGAACGGCTGGAATCTTGCACTTGAAGATATTTTAGGTGAATTCCTAAAAGACTTAAGCTATCATTTAAAACAAGATAATTAGGCTTCGCAAAATCAAACTACTTACAACTCAAATTAAGAACTAAAGAGAGAAGCAACATGAGAGCATTAGTAATTATTATTTGTATCTTACTGATAGCTATATTAGTTCCGCCGTATTGGTTTGGAATGAAAGCTGAAGAAGAGTACAACAATCTGACAGAAAACGTATCTAAATTTGAAAATCTGGAGATAGTTAGCAAGGATTATGAGAGAGGATGGCTCAAGTCCTCGGCGAAAATCACTTACTCTATAAAAGATGTAGAAGAAGGTACCGTAAATATTATTGAAAAAGATACGATATATCATGGCCCAATACCAATAGGATTGTTATCTAAAGGAAAGTTTATGCTAAAACCAGTAATGGCAATTATCGAAACTGAGGCACAAATCAATACAAATTCAAAAGAAGAGTATGCCGATCTTGTGAATTCGTTCCCTCCTATGGATCTTGAAACAACTCTTTCCTTAAATGGTTATGGCACAACAGAAGTCTCAATACCTAGTATTGAGCGGAAGATGAAAGATGGAAAGACGCTAAAATGGTCTGGATTAGATGGGCTCATTAATTTTACACCTGAGCTTTACACAGTTTACTCAATAGTTAATTCGGGAGATCTGCAAATTGAGGATAATACTTTTCGAGTTGAAGTAAGTGGAATAAATATTGAATCCAACCTGGATTATCCGGCTTCAAACTATAAAAACCCTCTTGGCAATATCGACTTAAAAATTGAAAAATTTAGCTCTAAAGGAAAAGACGGCGATGAGCTTAATCAATTAACACTTACAAATCTTGAATTTACCGGTTCTACAAATCAGAAGGGCAAATTACTAAATCATACTCATAGCGTAGGATTTGAAACGCTAACAGTTGGTGGCAACAGCTATGGTCCGGGCATATATGAGCTTCAAATGCGCAATATTGATAAATTAGCATTTGAGGAAATACAAGCTGCAATAAAGCAAAGCGAAAACCAAGAAGGATCTTCCACAACTGATCTACTAACGGCAGAGCTAATGAAGACATTACCAAGCCTATTTAAAAGCTCCCCTGAGATTGAGCTTACGAAGCTATTTATTAAAACAGGAGAGGGTGAGATAAATGGATACGGGATAATTTCGGTTAGCGGAGATAGCTTTGGTAACCCTGAGTTGGCGGCAAATCCAATATTTCTCTTAGCAGCAATATCAGCCGAGTTGAAACTATCCGTATCCAAACCGCTTATGGATAATCTATTAAAAGACTATAAAATCGAAGAGATTACTGATGAAAAGAATAGTAATAAAGAAGAGCTTCCTTCAGAAAAAGAACTTCAGACTCTAGGAAAGGCTAGATCTGAGTCTGAAATCAAAGAAATGTTGGATCAAGAAATACTTGTAATCAAAGACGGCAATTATGAGATAGAGGCTACTTATGGCTTGGGACAGATAAAGTTAAACGGTAATGCTTTAGATTTAAGTTCATTATTAAATCTTACGAACTAGCTTTAAATTTAGATTCCAAATCCCTGTACTTTGCAGTTTCAATTACCTCTTCAAAATCTTTAAATTTGAGTATGTCTCCAAATCCTTCTGAAGTTCCATTCTCTTTCAGGTGAGCGAAACAGCATTCAATGGCTTTAGTTGCTGAGAATAAACCTGCAAGAGGGTAAACAACTATTTTATAACCCAACTCCTCTAATTCATTGGCGCTTAAGAATGGGGTTTTTCCTCCCTCAACCATATTGGCAAAAAGTGGGACTCCCTCATCAAATGCAGCAGCAATTTGCTTAAGCTCCTCCACACTTTGAGGCGCCTCTATAAAAACGATATCTGCTCCGGCTTCAAAGTATGCTCTTCCTCTATTAATAGCTTCTTGAAGACCATTAGAAGCCCTGGAATCAGTGCGTCCGATTATAACCAACTCACTATCCCCACGTGCTTGCACGGCAGCGCGTATTTTCTCTACATGCTCTAGTGGAGTAATAACTCGCTTACCCTCAAAATGTCCACACTTCTTGGGCCACTCCTGGTCCTCTAGAATAATCCCGCCTGCTCCTATTCTCACAACTTCTTCTACTGTTTGTATCACATTTAAAGGATTTCCATATCCGGTATCTATATCTACGACAACTGGTATGTCCACTGAGTTTACAATTCGACTTACGCTCCAAAGCATCTCTGTCGCTGTTAAAAAACCAAAATCTGGTCTGCCTAACATTGTTGCCGATATGCCAAATCCACTTGTAAATGCAACCCCAAAACCAATCTTTTCGGCAATTTTAACACTTACACAATCATGCACTCCCGGTAGTACTAAAATCCCAGGATCTGATAAGACTTTTCTTAGTTTCTGACCATTTGTCATAACTTTATCTCCTTAATTCTGTAACTAGAAAAATAGATAGCACTTTACCCGCTGTCAAGAATGATTGAACTGATAGATTCTTTATGATAGTTTTGAAACTATGGATTCAGGTTATATCTCAGGGTCCTCTGGGTCAAAAGAAATTACAAAAGAAGTTAAGACTAAGGGGATTACAATAAAGAAAGCCCAGATGGGGCTTAAGAGTATAGATATAATTCATCTCATTGATGCCCTTGAGGGAATCAAACTCGACTTTGATCATCTCTACTATTATGAGCATACAGGGCTCTTAGTTCCGAGCCTAAAAAAATCGCAGGGAAGGGGGGTTCCTAAACTTTACTCCACTGAAGACTTTATTGTTCTCAGATGGCTTATATCTCTCCAAAAAAACGGCATACACGTAAACCGCTTCCGAGATATTCTTGATTTCATAAAAGAAAAAATGCCTGATGTTCTACAAACACCGCAAAATTGGAACTTAGTAACGGACGGCAAGTCCATAAGGTTTGTAAATAAAGTCACATCAAAAAATTTCGAGGTCTCTAAAAATACAGACCAATATCTTTTTTCTTTCCCAAAAGACTAAAGTCCTTAACACTTTATACCATTGAACAATTCATGATGAAATCTAAAATGGGCTTTTTACTTTTGCTCTGATAAAGTAGCACGTTCTGCTTTTGTACCTTCAGCAACCACATCGGGAATTGAGGTAAAAGCTATACGAAGAGGCGCTGATTCTGAAGCCTCATGCATTGAGCCGAAATATATACTATTGGTTCCATACTTTTCATTTATCTCATCAAGAGCGCTCGCCAATTTGTCCTGTTTAAATTCATTTGAGAAAAGGCAATAACTTGTCTCATTAATTGGTGTTAGCTCGGACAGAATTACAGCTACGCTAAGGGGTGTGAGCCCCCGGGGTCTATCTTTCCAGATATCTGAAAAAGCTTTAATAAAACTCTGCGTATCATGGCGCTTTCCTATGTTAAGCTTTCTTTTCCAGCTATTTTTAGCGTTAAAATATTTTACTTTAATAGTTATATTCCCCGCCAGATATTTTAGCCTTCTAAGTCTAAAACCAGCTTTGTGTATTAACCTGATAAGAACAGCCCGTGTCCTCTCGTCAGTCCTCATCTCAGGTGCCATCACATGAGAATGGCTCACGCTTCTCCTCTTGCTCTGTTTCTCTACCATGTCCTCACCAGCCAAGAGCTGGCTGAGACGCTTGCCCTCAATGTTGTTCCAGATATCCAAAAACCTATCCCCCGACAAAGAGTAAAGATCTTCTACATTATGAACATTATGCTTCTTAAGACGTGCTTGCATGTTTCTACCTATACCAGGCAGGTCCCTGAGCGAGAGGGGATAGAGAATATGGGGTAAATCTTCTTTGGTTATCACGGTAAAACCATCTGGTTTTTTCATGCCGCTTGCAACTTTTGCAATAAAACGATTAGGCGCAAGACCAACTGAGCAACGAAGAGATTCGCCCGCATGCCTCTTAATAGATTCTTTTACCTCATGACCCAAAGCAACAGCATTATCGTATTTCCTGTCTCTACCACTTAACTTGCACGACATCTCATCAATTGAATGAATTTTATCTATTGGAAGAACATCTCTTACAGCTGAGACAATCTTGTTATGGCACTCAATATATAGAGTGGGTCTTGCTTGAACCACGTTTAAAGTACCACAAAGTTTCTTTGCTGTTGCAACTTTGGTCCCAGTCCTTATACCGTACTTCTTAGCCTCGTAGCTTGCAGCTATACAACAAGTGCTGTCAGCCATCACTGGAACAACAACGGTAGGTTTGCCCCTTAATTTAGGCCTTAACTGCTGCTCGACAGATGCAAAATAGGAATTCATATCGAGAAAGAGACAGTCTAACTTCCCTTTTTCCATATATTTAATATAACACCATTCATGCCGGGAACTAAGGGGGTTTTTTTGTTCAAAAACTCCTAAATATAAAGAATATTGTCTGGCCCCTTATGCTAGAATATTTACATGAGTAATTACAGTTTCGATGTTTTATTTATAGGCGCCGGTATTATGGGTTCGGCAAGCGCTTATGCGCTCTCAAAAGAGCTCGACAGCAAAGAACAGAACCTTAGTATTGGGGTAATTGATCTCGACCTTGAAGGAGAACACTCCTCCACACTGAAGAATGCGGGAGGCGTGAGAGCAACCTGGAGAAACAGAGCAAATATTGAACTATGCAAATACTCGATTGATTTTTATGAGACCATATCAGAAGAAATTCAGTTTCGTAAATCAGGCTACTACTGGATGCACGATGAGCGATCTTGGGAGGAGATAGAAAGGAACTACCCGCTCTACAAAAAATATAACCTCCCAGTAGAGCTTTATTCCACAGACGATATCCCCCGATTTCTTTCCTTTGTCAATAATCTTGAGGGGATCTCGGGACTCTCCGTTTCCAAAAAAGCAGGCCTTATAGATCATTACTCCCTTAGGGAACATTACCGGAGGCATGCACGCGAAAGGGGTGTGAAATTCTTCGACCGTATATACGTAAAAGAGATTTTCGTTCAAAACGGAGAGGCGTCACAAGTAATAGCTGATGATTTAAGAAGCTCAGATACAGAAAGCAAGAACTTGGATGGTATCATCCAAAGCATATTGACTGAAGGAGAAGTCGGGCACAACTTCAAAGAGGTTACCTTTAAATGCGGTACGTTGATTAATACCGCAGGAGCCTGGGGCCCGAGAGTATCTGAAATGTGCGGGTTTAAAGACACTATGGTAAAACCCAGAAGACGACAAATGGTTGTAATGAAATGTCCTGAAGTTGATCTCTCATCTTATGGAATGATAATAGACACCTCCGATATTTACTTTCATGAGGAGTCCGGAAACGTACTCGCCGGCTACTCAAATATGGATGAGCCTTACGGATACAATCTTGAATTTAGCTTCGGGGGTATGGATGAGGAGAGTCTTTTTGTAAATTATATTTGGCTCCCTCTCTGGAAAAGAATCAGCAAATTTGAGAAAGTGAAATTTATAAGAGGCTGGGCAGGGATTTATGCCGAAACTCCTGATCGTTCGGGGTATTTAGGAAAAGTCCCCGGTTTGGAAAACATTTACGAATCCATCGCGCACACAGGACGGGGGCTTATGATTTCTTATGGAGCAGGGGTAGCTCTCGCCGATCTGATACTGGAGGGAAAAATCAGAGAGGAGCTAAGAAGTGCTGAAGACCTTTCAAGGGAAAGACCGGAAGGTGATCTGTTTGAAGGACTTCATTTATAGCTTTTTAGATCTCTATCTTTATTAAATCCCCATCAATATGCACTTTGTATGTGTTGACATTTTCTTCGGCAGGCGGAGCCAGAGCCTCTCCAGATTTAAGATCAAATTCTGCCCCGTGCCAGGGGCATATTACTGTGCTACCATCAATTTCACCTTCGCAAAGAGGTCCTCCCACATGAGAGCATTCATTGTCTATTGCATAGTAGGTACCATCACAGTTAAAAAGTGCTATTTCCTTATCCTCAATTTCAACCAACTTTGCTTGCCCTGAATCTAACTCATCAATTCTGGCGGCCTCGAAAACATTCCCCATCTTAGTATCTCCTTTAACAATAACAATAAAATTTATTCATCAAGAAACTCAATTGCTTCTTCAAACTCCTCAGCCATACTAGGGTGCCCATGACGGTTCGCAGCTTCAATTCCCTTTGCATAAGCCTCTTTTGCATTTTCTATATTTCCTGTTCTAATATGACACTCAGCCAACATACGATATACTGCGCCTTCGTCGTCTTTAAGCTCTAGGTACTCTTCTATTTCAACTATAGCTTCTTCGTATAATTCAGATTTAAAGAGCTCATTTGCAAGACCATATCTTCCCAGAGGGTTGTTGGGATCTTTTTTAAGAAGTATTCTTAGTTGCTCTATTCTTGAATTGGTCATTTTTCCAAACTGTCTCCATAAGTTTTTTAATTATAAGAATTCTAGCACAACATAAAGGAGCAACAAGATTATTTCACTGAGTTATAGGCTAAATATTGATTGTTTACATTTATCCTGCATACTCATATGCGAACTTAACTTGAGATAGATTCTTATGTATAAAAAAATCATAGATTTTCTATTCCAACTGCTGGCGGTAAAACAATACTTAATCTTCACTGGTATGTTTTTTGTTCTTAATGCCTTGGTTATGGTGATTTTAGACGCACAGTTAAGACCACCGAGTTGCCCTGATATGATATCTCTTGAGCTTGTATTTACTAAATCGGGCTTGAATCAGATAATTAATCAATGCGGAGAGGACGGAATACGCTCACACTTGATTATGTTATGGGTGGATTACCTCTTCATATTCTCTTATATAGGCTTTCTAAGCAATTTACTGGGTTCATTACTAAGAGGGATTGATCACGATAGAGCTTTAACCCTGTTTTCTATTCCTATTATTGCAGGTGTGCTTGATATTATCGAGAATACCCTATTCCTATTTCAGCTACAAAATACCGAGAGCCTCAGTGCTGTTTTAATATTCGTGGCATCTAGTGCTGCTCTGGTAAAATTTATCTTAATTGCTATAACAATTGTGTTGATTCTATATTATCTTTTTAATCAGAAAAAGAAAGGCATACCCGAGGCTTAAAACTAGTTCCACACTTACAATCATTCAGCAAATATAATCAACAAAAAGAGTCAGATACAAACAATACTTAACAAAACGTCATAACATATCCAATATTTTACTTAAACTATATCGATTAATTGCCTGATTTTATTAAACTTGCTTTTCTAAGAACTAAGAAATATAGCTATTGGGATGTAATTCTATAAATTATTCCACCTAAGTCATCCGATATATACAGCTCACCTTTTTTGCCGACCAAGACATCAACAGGCCTTCCAGACTTCTTTGTTACAGTCATCCATCCGGAAGCAAAATCTTCCACCCCCTGAGGTTCTCCATCTTTCATCTTAACTCTAACTACTTTATAACCGGTTGGTATTGTGCGATTCCATGAACCATGAAAAGCCACAAAGAGATCATCCTGATAGTCTGGAGGGAACATTTTACCCTCATAAAATGTTAATCCTAAAGGGGCTGAGTGGGCTTGTAGTTCTACAATTGGGGCAATAGTATTTTTACATCGCTCCAGGTTACCAAATTCGGGGTCAGGGATTTTATCACCATAACAATAGGGCCAGCCATAATCTTTATTTTCTTTGATTATATTTACTTCATCGGGAGGCAGATTATCTCCCAACCAATCTCTACCATTATCAGTAGCCCATAAATCTTTAGTTGTGGAATTCCATGTAAGTCCTACTGAGTTTCTAAGCCCTGTTGCAAAGATCTCACCACCTGTACCGTCTGGATTAAACCGCATAATAGTTGCACGTCGTTTATCTTTTTCAATACAGACATTACAGGAAGAACCGATTGAAACGTACATCTTTCCATCAGGTCCAAAGGATACAGTCCTTGTAAAATGCCCCTTGGTTGGAAGATCCGAAACAATTATCTCTTTCTCTCCATGTTCCTTTTCAAAGCCATTATACTTATATCTAACTATCTGGTTAGTTTCCCCAACATATATATACCCATCATGAAAAGCTATCCCGTGAGGACGTTTTAGCCCCTTAATAAAGGTGATCGCTTCTTCTGACTTACCATCCATATTTCTATCAGGCAGGGCTACAACAGTTCCGTCCCCGATAACAGTAACAAAAAGAATATTGTCAGGACTAAGCGCCATAAACCTTGGGCTTCCCAATTCTGTTGCATACTCATCTATTTGAAATCCTTCTGGAACCGTAAGATTATTGACCGAAGCCATAATAGTTTTAGAAGTGAAAAGAAAAAGACTAAGGAAAGTGATTAGTAAAAATTTGGGGGGAAACATAGGAATAGTTTAGCTTGAAAAAGTAAGAATTTATATTGTTAAGATTTTTATATGAGAAGATCCTTATCTTTCTCAACATCTAATTCAAAATTCATGAGCAAATCATTTTCTAATAAATTCTCTATACGACTATCAAAAGTGGTTAATACTTTAGCATTATCAAATTCAAAAGTTTTAATAAATTCTTTTATGACAGCTTCCTCAATCTCTTCCATCGGCAGCTCATCCTTTCTTTCCAACCATCCACCAATAGAAGTCATTGTTACATCAGGAATACCGCAAGGAACAATCATATCAAAATAGGACAGATCAGTATTAACGTTAAGAGCAAAACCATGATATGTGATCCATCTTTTTACTCCAACTCCTATTGAAGCAATTTTATGCCCGTTCACCCAAACACCTGTTAAACCCTCTATTCTGTTAGCTTCAATATCAAAGCCTTCAAGGACTGAGACGATAAATTCCTCTAAGCCTCTCAAGTATTTATGAACATCCTTTCCCCTGGCGTTTAGATCTATAATTGGATAGCCAACCAGCTGACCTGGTCCGTGAAAAGTGATGTCACCACCTCTACTAATTTCTTCAAAATGTATTCCACGATCTGACAAATACTTCTCGTTTATAAGTAAATGCTCCTTATCTCCTTTTCGACCTATAGTAAAAGTAGGGGGGTGTTCAAGCAACAGAAGTGTATCACTAATCTCACCATTTTTTCTTTTCTCAAGAAGTCTCATCTGGAGATCAAGAACAGCTCTATAGGGTACCAATCCAATTTTATAAACATTGAGTGTATTCATAGTTCAGGTTTCCACGATATCAGCGCATCAGGAATTTCTAGATCTTCCCATTGCCGCTAGAGCAGCCTCCATAACAGCTTCAGATAGAGTAGGATGTGCATGAGAAGTAATAGCTATCTCAAGAGGTGTAGATTCCAGAGTTCTGGCAACAGCCAACTCTGCAATTAATTCAGTTGCTCCGTGGCCAATAATATGAGTGCCCAGAATTTCACCGGTTCTTTTATCGGATAGAATCTTTACAAATCCGTCGGTTTCACCTGTACCAACAGCTTTACCAGCAGCTCGGAAAGGAAATTTGCCTACATTGTAGTCATATCCATGATCCTGAACCTGCTCTTCTGTAAACCCTATAGTAGCTACCTCGGGCTGACAATAAACACATCCGGGAATATTATTATAGTGAACTTTACTAGTTTGACCTGCCATAATCTCAACTGCTGCAACACCTTCCTCCGAAGCTTTGTGAGCTAAGAGTGGGGGGCCAATTATATCCCCAATTGCATAAACATTGCTGCAGGTAGTCATATAGTCATCATCTGTCTTGATAAAGCCTCTTTCATCAAGTTCTATTCTTAAATCGCTAAGCCCAATATCCCCGCCTTTCTTGTAAAAGCTTAGAGAAGTGGGCGCATCATTGGCGACAGGCCTTCTCCCAACAGCTACGAGCACCATAGAAGCTGTAATTTTGGTCTCTGCCTGATTTGAAACGTTTTCAAGTATTACATCAACTGTCTTCTTTTTCTTATTGATATCTTTGAATTTTGTGCCTGTCAGGATTGTCATGCCACTTTTCTTAAATAACCTTTGGAGCTCTGCAGCCACTTCTTTATCAGCGCCAGGTATAATGTTGTCCATCATCTCTACTATAGTAACTTTACTTCCAAAAGAGTTATAAACATAAGCAAATTCAGCCCCTATATACCCCCCTCCAATAACAACAACAGAATCCGGAACCTCTCTATGAAAAATAGCTTCATCACTTGTCATTACAAGCTTTCCATCTATCTCAAGACCAGGAAGTGTTACAGGAACAGATCCTGTAGCAATCATTATCTTCCCAGTATCTATTTCAATTTGATCATTTTCACTAGTTACTCCAACTTTATTATTTGTAATTAATGTTCCGACACCATTAAAAAGAGTAATCTTGTTCTTTTTTAATAAGTACTCAACCCCTTTATTGAGTGTTGAAGAAGCCTTTCTGCTCTTCTCAATTACTTTAGAAAAATCATAAGACAAGCCTTTATGTTGTATGCCAAACTCTTCGGAATGATTGAAATATTGATAGACTTCCGCGCACTTTAAGATTGACTTTGATGGTATGCATCCCCAATTTAGACAAACACCCCCGGGTTTGTCCCTCTCTATCACAGCGACCTTCATTCCAAGCTGTGCAGCTCTTATTGCTCCAACGTAGCCCCCAGGTCCGGATCCAATTACAGTTAAGTCAAATTTTTCCATAGTCCAGATATTATATATTCAATACTACAGTGGTCAATCCTTGGGAACTCTTGAAATTTAGTTTTTGCTGAAATTATCCCAACTATTAAGAATCCATTTCTGTAGAGTAATATCAAAATAAGGTAATATATATAATATTAAAAAAAGTTAGCCAAAAACCCTGAACTGCTGTAAAATTTGGGTATACAATGAAGAAAAATCCCAAGAAAAAGAATATAAAAGAAGAAGAACTAGAAACCAGAGAATGGATTGAATCGCTTGACTATGTATTGGAGAATGGCGATGATCAGCGCGCAGCCAAATTAATTAAAAAACTCCAAATTCATGCGCAGAAAAAAGGAGTTAGGCTGCCTTTTACAGCAAACACTCCGTATATAAACACAATACCTACCGACAAACAGCCCAAGTATCCCGGTGACCCGGAAATTGAATGGAAGATTAGAAGCTTAATACGCTGGAACGCAATGGCAATGGTTGTTCGAGCTAACAGGTTAGAGGAAGGCATAGGTGGCCATATATCCACCTTTGCTTCAGCTGCAGCTTTATATGAAGTTGCTTTTAATCATTTCTTCCGTGGGAGAAATGAGAACCATGAGGGAGACATAGTTTATTTCCAAGGTCATGCGGCTCCGGGAATATACGCAAGGGCATTTCTCGAAGGACGACTTTGTATAGAAGACCTACAAAACTTTAGACGTGATTTACAACCGGAAGGGGGCTTAACTTCGTACCCTCATCCATGGTTGATGCCTGATTTTTGGCAATTCCCTACAGTCTCTATGGGACTTAGCCCTATAATGGCTATCTATCAAGCAAGGTTTAACCGGTATTTGGAAGACCGGGGTCTAAAAAAAACCTCTGATGCAAAAGTATGGGCTTTTTTAGGAGACGGCGAGACAGATGAGCCTGAAACCTTAGGAGCTATAACGCTTGCGTCCAGAGAGCATCTGGACAACCTAATTTTTGTAGTTAACTGCAATCTTCAAAGACTCGACGGTCCTGTCAGAGGAAACGGAAAGATAATACAAGAACTTGAAGCTATTTTCAGAGGTGCTGGTTGGAATGTAATAAAAGTAGTATGGGGTAGCAACTGGGATCCCTTACTTGCAAAAGATAAGGATGGCATCCTGGTAAAAAGGATGACCGACGCATTGGATGGAGACTATCAAAAATACTCAGTGGCTTCAGGTGAATATATAAGAGATCATTTCTTTGGAACAGACCCACGTCTTCAAGAAATGGTAAAAGGCCTATCAGACACTGAACTTCAAAAACTTAGAAGAGGGGGACATGACCCTGAAAAGATTTTTACTGCCTTTAAAGCGGCTATTGAAAACGTTGGATCTCCAACCGTAATACTAGCAAAAACTATAAAAGGCTATGGGCTTGGTGAATCAGGGGAAGGTAGAAATATTACACACCAGCAGAAAAAACTTAACGAAGATGAGCTTAAGTTATTTAAGAAACGTTTCGATATACCAATTTCAGATGAAGATATATCAAGAGCTCCTTTTTATAAACCTTCTGATGACAGCCCGGAAATTAAGTATATAAAAGAAAGACGAAAAGAACTCGGCGGTTATCTTCCTAAGCGCGAGGTGATATGCGATCCGATAAAAGCCCCTCCGGAGAAACTCTTTGAAGAGTTTTACGAAGGGTCGGGAGAAAGAGAAGTCGCTACAACTATGGCATTTGTTAGAATGCTTGCAAAGATGCTAAAGGACAAAAATATCGGCAAGCTTATAGTTCCGATAGTGCCTGATGAAGCTCGCACGTTTGGAATGGAAGCTCTATTCAGACAAGTAGGAATTTACTCCCATGTAGGACAACTATATGAACCTGTAGATGCTGAAACTCTTCTCTATTACAAAGAAGCAGTCGATGGCCAAATACTGGAAGAAGGCATCACAGAAGCGGGCTCTATGTCGTCATTTATTGCTGCTGGCACGGCTTACGCAACCCATGGAATTAACACTCTACCGTTCTTTATATACTATTCTATGTTTGGATTTCAGAGAATTGGTGATCTTGTCTGGGCCGCTGGAGATATGAGGTGTAAAGGTTTTATGGTTGGCGGAACTTCGGGAAGAACAACATTAGCCGGCGAGGGTCTACAGCATCAAGACGGTCATAGTCACCTGCTTGCATACCCTGTTCCCAATCTTAAAGCATATGATCCTGCATTCGCATATGAAATAGCTGTAATTATACAAGACGGCATCCGCCGAATGTATGTAGAACAGGAAGATATCTTCTACTACATAACAGTAATGAACGAAACCTACCTTCAACCTCCAATGCCCGAAGGCGTAAAAGAAGGGATATTAAAAGGTATGTATAAATTCAAAGATTCTGAGAATAAAAAAGCAAAACTACACGCACAGCTTTTCGGAAGTGGCACGATTCTAAATGAAGTACTAAAAGCGCAAGAAGTTTTGGGTGAGAAATATGGAATAGCTGCTGATGTATGGAGTGTCACTAGCTATAAAGAACTATATAGAGATGGGCTTGAGAAAGAACGCTGGAACATGCTTCACCCTTCAGAAATAAAAAGAATCCCATATATAACTGAGTGCGTAAAGGATGCTCCAGGGGTATTTGTTGCCGCTTCAGATTACGTAATGGCCCTTCCCGATTCTATCTCTCAGTGGCTCCCACGCTCCCTTGTTTCGTTAGGAACCGACGGCTTTGGAAGAAGCGCTAGTCGAAAAGCCCTTAGAGACTTTTTTGAAGTAGACTGGAGATACATAACCCTAGCGGTACTTGCATCGTTAACCTGGCAGAAAGAGCTCGACCCTTCAATAGTAGAAAAAGCTATACTGGACATGAATATAAATCCTAGCAAAGTAAATCCTTTGATTTCGTAATTTTGATTACTTTAATTTAATTTTAGTTACACAGTATACTAGCTATAATTAGTAGTAGATAAACTCAAGGGGTAAAACCAAATGACTATCGAATATAAACTGCCCGATCTCGGAGAAGACATTGAAACAGGAGATGTAATTGGTGTATTCGTATCTGTTGGAGACAAGGTAGCCGAAGATCAAGCGCTTCTGGAAATTGAGACTGATAAAGCGGCAATTGAAATTCCAGCGCCTTCTGGAGGAGTAATCAAAGAGCTGCATGTAAGCGAAGGCGATACTATAAAAGTTGGCCAGCTGCTGGTAACAATAGATGACGGGAAAGGAAATGGTAAAAACCCTCAAGTCAAAAAAGTTGCTAAAATTAAAACACAAGATGAAGTAATAGAGGAAATTGCAGAAAAAGAAGTTGAAGAAGAGATGGATGCAGATCCTGAGCCGGAACCTGAAAAATCTGACACAACAAATCAAGAACTTGATGAAGCAGAAGTAGATTTAGAAACTATAGAGAATTCAACAACAGGTTCAGAGGAAAAAGAAGTTTTAGATACCCCTGAACCCGCAGACAAAAACCCAGTACCAGCCTCACCAACTATAAGAAGAATAGCAAGAGAAATTGGTGTAGATATAAACCTTGTAGAAGGAACAGGACCTGGGGGAAGAATATCGGAAGAAGACATTAGAAACTTTAGTCCCGGTAAGAAACCTAAAACTAAGACCAAAAAACAACCTCCAGAACCCGCCGTAATTAAACCCCAAAAACCTAGCGGAAAAGATAGCTCTGATAAATGGGGAGATATTAACCGTAGTCCCATGTCCAAGGTCCGAAGACTTACAGCAGAGCGCTTAACCGAGGCATGGAAAGCTCCTCATGTAACACAGTATGACAAAGCTGACATTACAGAGCTTGAGAAACTCAGAAAAGATTTTGGTCCCGAGGTAGCCAATGCAGGAGGCAAACTAACTATGACCTCAATCATATTAAAAGTAGTGGCATCTGCCCTTAAAGTCTTTCCACAATTCAATGCGAGCGTGGATATGGAAAATGGAGAAATTTTATATAAGAAATATTACAACATTGGCGTAGCCGTAGATACAGACAGAGGCCTGCTAGTACCTGTAATAAAAAATGCAAACAAAAAAAACATTACAAAGTTATCTGTCGAGTTGAGTGAGTTGTCTGAAAAAGCCAGAAACAAAAAAATCTCGGTCGATGAGTTGCAAGGAGGCACTTTTACCATTAGCAATTTAGGCGGAATTGGCGGCACATACTTCTCCCCAGTGCTAAACGCCCCTGAAGTTGCTATACTTGGCATCTCTCGCTCAGTAATTGAACCCGTCTATATAGATGGAGGATTTCTACCAAGACTTATGCTCCCTCTATCTCTTTCATACGATCACAGGCTAATAGATGGAGCTGATGCCATAAGATTTTTACGCTGGATAATAGAAACGCTCGAAGAACCTTTCAAACTACCACTAGAAGGCTAAGTCAATTAAATATTAAGAGAGTAAAATGAGTGACTTAAAAACTAAAACACAAGTAGCAATTATCGGAGCAGGGCCAGGTGGTTACCCAGCCGCATTTTTAGCGGCAGACCTAGGACTTGAAGTCACAATTATAGACCCTGAAGATAATCCCGGTGGCGTATGTCTATACAGAGGTTGTATACCGTCAAAGGCTTTACTCCACAGTGCGAAAGTAATTTCGGAAGCAGAACATCTAAAGAATTTAGGAATCACATTTAGCAAACCGAAAATAGACCTGGACAAATTACGCGACTGGAAAAATAATGTAGTGGAAAAACTGGTAGGCGGTCTCGGAATATTATCCAGGCAAAGAAAAATCACCTACATACAGGGTAGGGCTAAATTTGTAGATTCTGAAACTTTAGAGATAAAAAAGACTGACGGTGAGGTAATAGAACTTAAATTTGAACATGCAGTAATCGCCACAGGTTCACGTCCGGCTCAGATACCGGGTTTCCCAAATGATTCTCCACACCTGCTAAATTCAACCTCTGCACTTGATTTACCCGGAATCCCAAAAACAATGTTGGTTGTAGGTGGGGGATACATTGGGCTTGAACTAGGCACAGTGTACGCCGCTTTAGGAACAAAAGTATCTGTGGTAGAAATGACCTCAGGTCTAATGCAAGGAGCCGATAGAGACCTTGTAAGAGTTCTCCAAAAAAGCTCTGAACCAATTTATGAGGCAATTCTGTTAGACACGAAAGTTGTAGAAATAGAAGAAACGAAAAAAGGGATTAAGGTTACTTTCGAAGGTGAAGGGGCAGAAGAAAAAGAGTTGAATTTTGATAAGGTCTTAGTATCCGTTGGAAGAAAACCTAACTCAGAAAACCTCGGCCTGGAAAACACAAAAGTAGAGATAGATTCTAAAGGTTTTATAACAATTGATGCACAGAGAAGAACAGCTGACCGCAATATTTTTGCAATCGGTGACGTTGCAGGTGAACCAATGCTAGCTCACAAAGCCACACATGAGGGGAGAACTGTTGCAGAAGTAATAGCGGGCAGAGATGTAGCATTTGAACCCAATGCTATTCCTGCTGTAGTGTTCACTGATCCTGAAATCGCTTGGTGCGGACTGACCGAAACAGAAGCGAAAGAGAAAAAGATAAATATCAAAGTGGCTAGGTTCCCATGGGGCGCATCCGGACGTGCTACAACTCTAGATAGGAATGATGGAGTCACAAAGCTCATAATTGATCCTGAGACTGATAGAGTGCTGGGTATGGGAATAGTAGGCCCCGGGGCTGGTGAGCTAATAGCAGAAGGGGTTTTAGCAATAGAGATGGGAGCTCTGGCTTCTGATCTTGAGCTTACAATACACGCCCATCCGACATTATCTGAAACAGTAATGGAATCTGCTGAAGTTTACTATGGACTCAGCACCCATATGTACAAACCCAAAAGAGATAGATAGAATTTCACATATGAGCAAAAACTCCGGAAAATTTCAGGAAAATTCTCATGAAGTCCAAATAGCGAAGCTTACAATCTTGCCCGAAGAAAAGTACTTGAGCGCTATTATAGATGTCGTAAGCGATTTGGCTAACGCCAATGGAATTGGCAAAAAAGACACCAAGAACCTTGATAAAGTATTAGTAGAGATATTCAAGAATATAGTGAAGTATGGGTTTCAGAATGACGCCAGCAAATCAATTGATATTTCCATATTCAAACGTTTACATAGTTTTGTAATATCACTTGAAGACAAAGGGCTCCCCTTTGATTATGAGAATCTAGAACTAGGTGAAGATAAAAGGTTCAGATCATACTTATCTAAAGAATATGCAGATCAAGTTAATTTTTACTGCCTGGGAACCCAAGGAAATAAAACTGAAATAATTAAGAATTTGCCCGCTTCTGATATTAGAGATGAAATGGATATCTCTGAACACGAAGAACACCTAAAGCTAGAAGCAGCCCAATCAGACGCAGAAATTAAAATAGACAGTTTCAATCATAGCAAGGTTCATGAGCTTGTAAGGTTAGTTTATAAATGCTACGGATACAGTTATGCAAATGAATTTATGTACTACCCCGAGCAGATTGAGGCCCGTCTCCACTCTGATTTAATGACGTCATGTGGGGCTTATAATAGTGAGGATGAGCTTATAGGTCATCTAGCCTTAATTTATAGCAAACCCGGCGCTAAAGTTGGCGAATCGGGAGAAGCCGTCGTTGATCCTCGCTATCGTGGTCATCATGTTTTCCCAAAAATGAAAACTTATATGACTGACCACGCTTCCTCAAATGGAGTAATTGGAGTTTATGGTGAAGCAGTCACCGTTCATCCATATAGCCAAAAAGGAAGCCTTGAGCTAGGCTCTACTGAAACCGGGTTTCTTTTAGGATATAGCCCGGGGACTGTTTCGTTTCAAAATATATCTGAGAACGAGAGACCCAGACGACAATCCATAGCTCTTATGTTTACACCAATACTTAGTAGTAAAAATGCAAAAATTTATCTTCCTGAAGCATATCAAGAAATAATTGAGACCATCTATAACAAAATAGGATATGAGAGAAAATTTATTTTAGAAAACGAAGATTCAAAATACAATGAAAAAGGGAAGGGACATCTCAATGTGTCTATTAGGTCAGACCACAATCAAGGGATTATCACTATAGATAAATATGGAGATAACACTTTAGATGAATTTCGGTTCCATTTAAAACAGCTTTGTCTTCAGAGAATAGATTGTATTTACGCAAACCTACCACTAAATCATAAAGGGACAGGATACATAGCTTCTAAATTAAGAGAGCTAGGGTTCTTCTATGGATATGTAATTCCAGAGTATTCAGACTCAGATATTCTAAGGCTTCAGTACTTAAATAATGTCGAAATCTCAAAAGACGATATCAAAACTGCATCGGATTTTGGAGAGCATTTATTGGACACAATAATTAAAGATTGGTCTGATGTTAATAGATAATAGTTACGTCTTTCCATAAACAGGCAAAATTGCCCCACTGATTTTATCACCTTCATTAGAACATAAGAAGGCTATGACCTCTGCAATATCTTCAGGTTTAACCCATTTCTTAAAATCAGCCTTTGGCATATCTTTTCTATTTCTTGGTGTGTCCATTGTTCCTGGAATAATTGCATTTACATTGATATTTGAGTCTGACAGTTCGTCAGCCATGGATTGAGTTAAATTAATTACACCTGCTTTTGAAGCTCCATAAGCTGACATATTTTTAACACCAGTCAAAGCCGGTCGGGCACCAATATTAATTATCCGTCCGTACTTTTGTTCCATCATTTGTGGCAATACAGCTTTGGAAGAAACAAAAACTGAATTTAGATTCATATTCATCATCTTATTCCATAAAGCTTCTTCAGTATCAACAAGTTTAGCCATGGCAAACCCACCAACTATGTTAATTAAAAAATCTACACGCCCGAATTTATTGATAGCTCCTTCGACAATTTTCGACATATGACTAGCTTTTGTCACATCTGCTTTTCTGAACTGTAGCTTCTCTCCATATTCTTCTTTAAGATCTAAGGAAACTGCGAGTTGGCTTCGGTCTATATATGTAGTATATACAGAAGTTCCTTCACTTAAGAATACAGAGATTACTTGTTTGCCTAAGCCACCCGTTCCGCCAGTTATTACTGCAACCCTATCTTTAAAACGCACTTTGCTTTCCTCCTGCCTATTCAAACTATTAATTATCATTATACTTAAATTTGGTATATTTTGCTTGTATTAAAAACTATCTTGACATAAAAGCCTATAACATCTTAAAATAGAACTTATTCATTCTTAAAATAGAACTTATTCATAAGGATAGAGGATAAAATGGAAGTTTTAATCTCAATGAGAGCTGAATTCATTAATAAAGGTATTTATTTCGAGCAGAGTTCTTTTATGCAGATGCCCACAGCTCGAACAGGAGAAACTTTTGTTGCAGAATATAGAGAAGGTGACAAAGAAAAGTTAAAACTACTACAAAGATATGTTGAGATTTTAGAAAACAAACTCAGTGAAGACGATGGATTCAAAATAGAAAATACGAACTATGGCTTCAAATTGCTAAAGCCTGTAGACCAAAATAAAGATTACAACGAAGAATGGGATAAATGGGTGGTTATTGCAAGCACCCTTTTAAATGAACTAAAGCAGGTCATTGGAGAAGAAGACTGAAATATTTTGTCACTTATTCAACTTGCATTTCATCCCATCTAAGCTAATATTTTCCCTCAACTCAGAAACAAATATTCACTTTCTATCTCATTGATCTAATTGAATAAAGTTCTGCATAGTATAATTTTTATCAATAATTTAGGAGATTAATTAGAGCTATATGTCAGAGGCAAACAAAGTAAATTACAAAGATACCCTTAACCTTCCTAGGACAACATTCCCGATGAAGGCTAATCTGAACCAAAAAGAACCTGAGATTCAAAAAAGGTGGGACAAAATAAATCTCTATGAGAGAATAAGAGAAAATTCTCAGGGAAAAGACAAGTTTATTTTTCACGATGGCCCTCCCTATGCGAACGGTCCGATCCACTTGGGGCATCTCCTAAACAAAGTCCTAAAAGATATTGTAGTAAGATCAAAAACAATGCTTGGTTACAATGTCGATTTTATACCAGGTTGGGACTGCCATGGACTTCCTATAGAGCACAAAGTCCTTAAAGACCTTGGGGACAAAGCCAAAGATTTAAATAAACTTAAGATCAGATATAAATGCCAGGCAGATGCAGAGAAATATGTAAAGATGCAGTCCAAACAAATGAAGAGGCTTGGCACTATAGGCAACTATGAAAATCCTTACCTGACCATGACTCCTGATTATGAAGCGGGTGTTCTCGAAGTCTTCTCAAAATTAGTTGAAAGGGGACTTATTTATAGAGATTTAAAACCAGTACATTGGTCAATAGAAAATCAAACCGCTCTTGCAGATGCTGAGCTTGAATACTACGACCGCAAGGATAGAAGTATCTATGTATTATTTGAAATAGAAAATGCGGATTCACTTCCAAAAGAAATGAATTTGCCAGATAATGTTTCAGCTTCGCTTCTAATCTGGACAACAACCCCCTGGACTCTGCCTGCCAACCTTGCAGTAGCCGTTTCTTCAGATGGTGATTACGGGTTATATAAAGTAATTAAAGGCGGAGAGGAGTATTATACAATATTAGTGGAAACTCTTGCAGAAAAAGTATTTGGCAAAGCAGGTGCTGATAGTTTTGAGAAAATTGGCACATGCAAAGGCAAGGATTTAGCAGACGCCGCAATTACATATAAACATCCTTTTGCAGATCGAATAAGCAAGCTAGTAACAGCCGAATATGTAACATTTGAAGACGGCACTGGTTTAGTGCACACAGCTCCGGGTCATGGAGTAGATGACTATCAAACCGGGCTTAAGGAAGGACTTGATATTTACTGTCCAGTTTTAGGAGATGGGACTTTTGATGATACGGTTCCAAAATGGATACAAGGTGTAAATGTATGGAAGGGCAATAATATTATTTCGGATCATCTTAGAGAATCTGGCCATCTTTTCCATGATGAAGAATATTTACATAGCTACCCTCACGATTGGAGAAGCAAAACTCCAACTATCTTCAGAGCCACAGAGCAGTGGTTTGTCGGGGTAGACAAAACCACTCCGGAATTTGAAAAAAGCCTTAGAGAACTCGGACTTAATGCAACAGAAAACATTGTCGCTTTTTACCCAGAGTGGGGAAAAAACCGCCTAAGAGGAATGCTTGAATCAAGACCCGATTGGTGCATCAGTAGACAAAGAGCTTGGGGTCTTCCAATTCCTGCATTTGTAAACGAAAATGATGAAATTCTATTAACCCCGGCTTCAGTCAAAATTGTGATAGAAAAGATTAGAGAACATGGCGCAAACTTCTGGTTTAAAGCTACAGCTGAAGAAATCATTGAGGGTTATGACCCAAAAAATGACGATCAGGCACCTAAGTGGGCAAAGCAAGATGGAGCTCTGGACAATTTAAAATTAGGAATGGACATATTTGATGTCTGGTTTGAATCAGGATCGTCCTGGCATTCAGTATTGGAGCAAAGAGATATTGGCTATCCTGCCGATCTATATCTTGAAGGATCTGATCAGCACAGAGGATGGTTTCAGCTTTCTCTATTACCGGCACTAGGTGCAACAGGAATACCTCCTTTTAAAGCACTTCTTACTCATGGATTTATGGTAGATGCTCAAGGCAGAAAAATGAGCAAGTCGGGCGGGAATGCTCTTGAAGTTGAAGAGCTACTCAAAACAAATGGTGCGGATATTTGCCGCTGGTGGGTTAGCTCACTTAAATATACAAACGACATTAAAGTTGATCTTGAGTTCTTCAAAGTAGCAGCGGATGAATACCGTAAAGTAAGAAATACAATCAGGTTCCTGCTTGGAAACATAAACGACTTCGACCCGGCTAAAGACTCTGTTGAATTTGCTGATGATGACAAATATTCACTTGATAGTTGGGCAATGTCTGAGCTATCTAAATTCATAACCGAAACTAACAATGCATATCAGAACCTGGACTATAAAAAAGCAAATGAGCTCATATTCCATTTCTGCTATGAAACTCTAAGTGCTGTATATCTAGCTGCAATAAAAGACAGATTGTATTGTGAGAAAAGTGACAGCAGAAAAAGAAGGAGATCTCAAACCGCCATGTACAACATTGCAGATGCCCTAATAAGACTTCTATCTCCAATTCTTGTTCACACTTCAGATGAGGCATATAGGAGTCTAAAGAACGAAGAGCAGGGCACTGAAAATAGTGTCCATCTTTTGGAAATGCCTCAAGATATAAACTATGCGACGGACTCTAACTGGGACAACATTATGGAGTTGAGGGGAAAAGCTCTCAAAGCGCTTGAAGATGCGAAAGCAACTGATGGCATTAGCAATCCATTAGATACAGAAATAGTTGTAAATATAGACTCTGAATCATTTGAAGCATTTAAGCCGTTTGAATCTGAACTAGCTGATCTGTGTGGAGTTAGCAAATTTAGTTTAAGTCAAAGCGAAACCTTTCAAATCTCTGTTAAAGATTTATCAGATGAGCTTAGATGTGAGCGCTCCTGGAAAAGAGACGGTACAGTTAAAGAACGCTTCAATGGAGCATTTCTTTCAGATAGAGACGCTGAAGCATTGGGAATAAGCTAGATAAATAATAACACTACCCTGGAGGCCATGTCATCTGCCTTCCACCTAAAAGATGAATGTGTAAGTGATAGACTTCCTGACCGCCTTCATTATTAGTATTAACTGCAAGCCTATATCCTGAATCCGAGACACCCTCATCCTTAGCAATTTTTGAAGCGACAAGATAAAGGTGGCCAATAAGTTCTTTATCATTTTCCGACACCTCTGCCATAGATGGAATCTCTTTTTTAGGAATGATTAAAATATGAACAGGGGCCTTAGGATCAATATCCCTAAACGCTAAGCATAGATCATCCTCATAAACAATATCAGCAGGTATTTCTTTATCTATAATTTTTTTGAAAATAGTGCTCATTAATTCTCTCCGAGTTATTAATGAATCTGACTATAACATAAAATATCTGTCCTAGACAAAATGAAAATTTATTATGTCCAGTCTGAAATATTATCTGTCGATCTAACCACATTTATTCCAGCATCTGAAAATTCTTGAAACGCCTGATCTGCCTGATCTGTATAATCAATTACATCGGGGACAACAACTGACGAAGTACAGTCTTCTAGCAAATAAATTTTCTTAAGAAGATGATTTTCGTCTTTATTAGTTAATTTAAGCAAATCTTCAATAGTCCATGCCACACAGTGACTTTTTGCTTGTCCTGCAATTATTACTATGTCATTATCAAACAGTTTTTGATAAATGACTTTAGAACTTGAAGGGTTTTGAAATAGAGATTCCTCCCTTTGAGGCAAGAGACTTCCATCAGGTCCAGTAGATACTTCCGGTTTCAATACAGAATAGTGCTCAGTTAAAGGGTGGTCGCCTTTAACATGAATATGAGGTTCAGAAAATCTTGCTATGGTATGAAAGAATATTGCCTCTTCTATACTAGAGACCAGTGCGTGCCCGATTCCTCCAAGCATAGCGTGATACGGCCAAATGGTAAGATCATATTTGCCCAACCTTTTAAGTTCTTCTGTATAATGCAACAAGTGTTTTTCTATATATTCAGAGCTATAAGACAAACTATGGTTGATCTCAGTATTAAATTTCCATCTTTCTTCTTTTATATCTTCTAATGTTATTTGAGTATATGGTTTCGGATGCCGTCCATCCTCATTCACAAAAAAAACGCTGTGAAAAATCTGCATAGCCTGATGGGTATCCATTGTGGGAACTATCTCAGTAATCCTATGAATATTCTTATATATAAATTGAGCCAGTCTCTGATTATCATCAACTGCTCCGGTACCTGTTCGTCCTCCAACATAAAGCTCGTATCCAGGTATGCAAAATGTATTCTGAACATCTACTAAGATAAGGCAGACATTAAAGCGATCTTGCGCAGCCGCTCTCAATTTATGCTCATTGGCCCAATCTGACGCCAGTGTTGCTATATTTTGATAATCTACACGCCAAACTTCCCCAACTTTGTCAGGTTTAAAATGCTCTGGAATTGGAAGTTCATTTTTATCCATATTATTCATCTCGTTTATTGATTCTACAATGATATGGATTCTCTTCAAGATTTTTGAAATTGACATTGTTGTAGCTTGTTGTGATAATCAATTGAGTTAAATTCTGTACAGGAATTAATATGAATAACAAAAACGCTACAAAACGGCCAATTAAAGTATATATATTCATAACTTGCCTAGTAGACACTTTTTTCCCTGAAGTAGGGGAAAGCATGTTAAAAGTTCTCGATGATCTTGGTGTTGAAGTTGATTTTATCGAAGAACAAACTTGCTGTGGTCAACCCGCATTTAATAGCGGTTACCAAGATGATGCTAGAGTTGTAGCTAAAAGGTTCATCTCCATTTTTGAAAAAACACTAAATCACGATTCAAATACTGAAACATATATTATCTGTCCATCTGGTTCATGCACTTCAATGGTTAAAGTGTTTTATGAAGATTTATTTAAAAACTCCCCTGAAATATTAAAAAAAGTCTCTCGTATAAAGGAAAATACTTATGAGTTTTCTGAATTTTTAATAAAAGTTCTCAACACTGTAGATATTGGGGCAAAATATGATGGCGTTATAACTTATCACGATTCCTGTCATTTGCTCAGAGAACTTAGAGTTAAAGATGCTCCAAGGCAATTAATAAACTCTGTAAAAGGGGTCAAATTCAAAGAAATGGATCTCCATGACGCATGTTGCGGGTTTGGCGGCACTTTTTCAATTAAATTTCCAAATGTTTCAGTCTCGATGTTGGATGAGAAAATAGATTGCATTGTTAATAGCGGTGCTGACACGGTTGTATCTGCCGATATGGGCTGTTTGATGAATATTGGTGGTGCTTTAAGCAGAAGAAATATTCCGATAAAGGTAATACATTTAGCTCAGCTTTTAGCAAGTAGAGGATAAAAATGGGATTTGAAGAAGTTAGATTTGAAAAAGACTCAGACAAAGCAATTCAGAACAAACCACTACAAAAAGCACTGGTGAATGTTACCGATCGTTTCCGTTCAGCAAGAAATAAAGCCAGCAGTGAAGTACCCGGTTGGGAAGAGTTAAGATCCAATGTTAGAGAAATAAAGAAGAATACGATTGAAAATCTGGATAAATATCTCACCCTGCTTGAGGAAAATGTAATAAAATCTGGCGGTAGGGTTCATTGGGCAAAAGACGCTGATGAAGCTTCTCAAATAATAGTAAACATTGCAAATGAAAGAAACGTTAAATCAGTAGTAAAAAGTAAATCCATGGCTACTGAAGAGATAGATCTTAACAGTAGTTTCGAAAGTGCAGGAATAAAAGTAGTTGAGACTGATCTGGGTGAATATATTATTCAATTAGCTGGTGAGCATCCTTCTCATATAATAGCTCCAGCTATTCATAAAACTAAAGATGATATATCAAAACTGTTTTCAGAGAAATTAGGTATACCACATTATGAAAATCCAGAGGAACTCACAAAAGTAGCCAGAGAGAAATTAAGGAGTGAGTTCTTAAATGCTGATATGGGAGTCTCAGGAGCAAACTTTGCTGTTGCGGAAACAGGAACAATAGTAGTCGTTGAAAATGAAGGAAATGCACGTCTTACAACTACTGTCCCCAAAATACACGTGGCACTTGTAGGTATAGAGAAACTTATTCCAAGATATGAAGACTTATCAATGTTTTTAACTATTCTTGCAAGGAGCGCAACGGGTCAGAAGTCTTCTACATATGTTTCATTTATTACAGGGCCAAAGAAGCCTAGTGACATAGAAGGCCCCGAAGAATTCCACTTGGTGCTTTTGGACAATGGACGCTCTGGCGTTTTGGCATCAGAGGAAACAAGAGAATCTCTTTATTGCATCAGATGTGGCGCCTGTCTAAATAATTGCCCGGTTTACAGGCATGTTGGCGGCCATTCATATGGCTCGGTTTACTCCGGGCCAATTGGGGCAATAATAACCCCACAGTTAATGGGCATAGATAAAGCTGCTGAGCTGCCGTTCGCCTCATCACTTTGTGGAGCCTGTCACGATGTGTGTCCAGTGAAAATTGATTTCCCAAAGGTGCTTCTAACACTCAGAAAACGAATTGTTAAATCAAGAAAGCTTAGCGTAAAGAATACGAAAGATATTATAGAAAAATTAGGAATCAAATTTTGGCGATTCACAGTCCTGAATAATTCGATCTATAAAATTACTAATAAGCTATTGTACTATTTACAAACGCCGTGGAAAGAGAGTAATGGAAAATTAAAATCACTGCCATACCCGTTTTCAAGATGGACCGATCAGAGAGATTTCCCATCTGTAGCAAAGAGAACATTTAGGGATAGATGGAAAGAAAGAAGAGGGCAAATGGGGTAGGGTGCCTATCCCAAATTTGAGGACACAATGAGTAACTCAAGAGAAGAAATTTTACATACAATAAGAAAAGGGCTAAAAGGTGCAAGCTCAGAAGAAACTTTAGAAGAGAGGAACTTTGTGAGTGAAGCTCAGGAGATTGAAAAGTTAATAAATGAACTGCAGAGCGATTTGAAAACTCAATTTATAACTGAGCTTAATAATGTAAACACAACTGTAATAGAAGCCAAGAATGGAATAAATATAAAAGATTCCCTCTTTAATCTGATCAAAGAAAAAGAATTAAAATCTTTTTCGATTTGGGAGTCTAAATTTTTAAAAGAATTAAATATTAAGAATGAACTTAAAGATGCAGGATTGAAATTAATCACAGCTAAAAATAAAAACAGAATTGCAACTTCTGAAATTGGAATCACAGAAGTTAATTATGCCATTGCAGATACGGGGACTTTAGTGCTTCTAACAAACAAGAGCCAGCCAAGAAGTGTTTCATTGTTGCCACCAATTCACCTGGCAATTGTACGGCCTGAAAATCTTATTAGAAATATTCGTGATCTTTTTGTAATTTTAAAAAGCAAACTTGGAGAAGGGGAAGACATAACAAGCTGTATGACATTCATCACAGGACCAAGCCGTACTGCTGACATCGAACTGAATTTAACTCTAGGGGTTCATGGACCGAAAGAGTTGTATGTGATTATATGACGAACCTACTTACCGATCCACTCGCGGGCGGTAAACTCCTGACCGTTCGTATCGAGGGATTCGTCGGATGCTAGATAGACAAATACAGGTGAGATATCAAGCGGGGTAGGGAGGGTATTGGGGTCTTCATCTGGATAAGCTCCAGCTCTCATATCAGTGCGTGTGCCACCGGGGTTAACGGAATTAACTCTGACGTTAGTATCTTCCAGCTCATCTGCTAAAACCTGAGTTAAAGCCTCAACACCAAATTTGGAAGCAGCATATGCTCCCCAATTTCCTTTACCTTTTCTTCCAACGCTGGAGCTAACATTAATTATTGAAGCATTTTCAGATTTAAGCAATAATGGCAAAAGGGCTTTAGTAATAAAAAACTGAGCATTTAGATTGACATGAATTACTTCTTGCCAAACATCTTCAGGGTATTCAATTATAGGAGATCTGACTCCTAAAATACTTGCGTTATTAACCAGAATATCCAATTTTATCTTTACCGCCTCAATTTGATCGGCAAGGTTATTTACATCAGACAACTTGGCAATGTCACACACTACATAATTAATTTGCCCAAACTCTTTAAGCTCATCACCGGTAGCCATAAGATCAGCTTCATCTCGTCCGCAAATTATAACTTCAGCACCTTGCTTTAGATAAGCCTCAGCAATTCCTTTTCCGATTCCTTTACTACCGCCTGTTATGAGTGCTATTTTACCGTCAAGTTTTTTCATGAGTGTGAAGTTTACCAGACTGGCATCATTTTACAGGGTCTATTTTCACTAAAAGAACACAATTCATGCTAGGAATGTTCACCAGGTTGGCAAAATGACAAGAGCAATAATATATACTATTAATACAATATATGTTTTATTGATCTATGAACTACTTGACTTGCTTGCCGTAGGCTTTATTAGCATCCTTGTGCATAGTCATCAGTTTCGGGAGGCCTAAGGCAAAATCCCAAAGCGAATTGAGTCCCGCTCGTTTTAAGACCCTGAATGCCAATGGGATAGATGGCGCGCCCGGCTCGAAATGGTCCCGCTTGTGTATTTCATCTCTGCCTTGTGAAAGCACTTTTTCAACCTCGGAAGCTATTGTCCAGTCGCTTCTGAAAACAACAGTTCCTTCAGGGTTTATAATATAAACGGCGTCCGGATAAGAACCATAGAGTTTATGCGCATTCCCGTCAATCGTATCTACAATAATTGTTCTTTGCTCATTCTCTTCACCAGGCAATCTATTCGCGTGATGTAATTTTTCCTCAATTGATTTGATTAGGGGAACATTTGAGCCAGGATGAGCTTCTCTAATATATAGAACCAGGAACCGGACATCCGGAAATTCCTTAGCTACCTGATTCATCTTTTGGATATTCCCTACATACATCGGACACGAAAAACTACCTGTTTCAAGAACCAACCAAGTGCCAAAATAATCTGATAGTTTTACTTTCTCTCCATCCAGACCGAATGCATCGAAATCAAGAGCTTTTTCTCCTGGCTTTGGTCCCTGAAATTCAGAAAAATTGTAGTATTCTGCTTTGAAATTGCAGTAGTTGTAATCCTTAATATCTTTTGTAGTGGTATCGCTCATCTATCTAATCCTCCAGTCCTATATGTATTTTTAAATATTACACCCATATAAAAAAACCGGCAAAACACCCCCGGAATATAATAGGAAACACAAAAACGATCGGGAACATTATATGTTATGTATTTATTAGCAATTCTGAGTACCGTAACTCAAAAAGAATGCTAAACTTTCTTTATATAAAATTAAGGAGCAGTTTAGTGACAAAAGACCTTATTCCAGACAGCAATACACTTGACCCAAGTGACCCGTATGCCCGGTTGAGTCAGACTTTTCCAACTTTGAGCGATGAACAAATTGAACGGGTTAAATTCTTCGGAGTGACCGAGAAGCTCGACCAAGGAACGGTAGTGTTTGAGAGGGGAGAGAAAACCGTAGATTTTTTTGTGGTTCTTAGTGGCAATATTGAGATTTATGAACATCGTCAGGAAGGTATAAAAGTACTTACAGTTCACTCAGAGAAACAATTTACGGGAGAAGTAGATCTCTTCAACGACAGGAAGATCCTTGTGGGAGGAAGGATGGGAGAAGAAGGAGACGTGGTTCGTGTTAACCGGATAAATTTCAGAAAACTGATAACAGCAGAGCCTGATATTGGTGAAATAGTGATGCGCGCATTTATCTTGCGCCGCGTAGGGTTAATCTCGCACGAGCAGGGGTCGGTAACTCTTATAGGGTCACGGGATTCGAGAGAAACCATAAGGATTGAGCGCTTTTTAAGGCGTAACGGATATCCGGTCATATTGCTTAGTGACCTTGAAAGCGAAGAATGCAAAAGAATTCTTAACACTTGCACAGTAGCTGGAGATGACCTTCCAGCTGTACTATTGTATAACGAAAAAATAGTACTCAAAAAACCAACGACACTTGAAGTCGCTGAGCATCTGGGATTGTTTGAGGAGATTGACCAACAATATCCATACGATGTTGCTGTGGTTGGGGCAGGCCCAGGAGGTCTCTCCGCAGCTCTAAACGCGGCTTCTGAAGGGCTCAGAACCATAGTCCTCGAAACAGAAGCCCCAGGCGGGCAGGCGGGCACAAGCTCAAAAATTGAAAATTACCTGGGTTTTCCGACAGGGATATCAGGACAAGCACTTGCGGGCAGAGCGCAAATACAGGCTCAAAAATTCGGCACCAAAATAGCCTTGCCCAGAGCAGTTGAAAAAATCACATCAAACAGCAATCAGTTCACCCTCGATATTGAAAGCGGAGAAACGATAACGTCAAGAGCGGTAGTAATCGCGTCGGGCGCTCGTTATAGAAATCTCGGACTTGAAGAAGAAAAGAATTTTGAGAACGCGGGGCTTTACTATGCAGCCACAGCAATGGAGGCGAGCCTCTGTGAAGATGAGGAAGTAATTATCGTTGGCGGGGGCAATTCAGCGGGCCAAGCGGCAGTGTTTTTGTCTAAATACGCAAGCCATGTACACATACTCGTCAGAAGCGGAGGCCTGGCCGCGAGCATGTCTGATTATTTGATAGAGAGGATAAATTCTTCTGGTTTTATAACTTTGCATACCCGCACAGAGATTATTGAGCTTAGGGGCGATAACAGATTAAAACAGGTTGTTTGGAAGAACAGAGAGAGCGGAGAGACCAGAGAGCTTGATGTGCAGTATGTGTTTCTTATGATTGGCGCTGTACCAAACACCGGGTGGCTTAAGGAAACGGAAGTTGGAATGGATGAGAACGGCTTTGTGTGCACAGGGAGTGATGTTGTAAATAATAAAAACTGGCCTTTAGAAACCAGGCCTCCAATGATGCTTGAAACAAGCGTGCCGGGCATATTTGCTGTTGGAGATGTACGAGCCAACTCTGTAAAAAGAGTTACTTCAGCAGTAGGAGAGGGCGGCATGGCGATAAACAGTGTTCATAGATACTTGAGTGACTTAGAAGAGAGATAATCTGACATTCAGCTTATGGAGTAAGAGTTGATTGAAGACCTTCATCTAATCCTAGTAATTATATAAGTTATAGTTTCTACCACATGTGTTTGTATAATTTATAATAAGTCATAAATAGGGGAGAATAACAATGAAAATAGCCTTAATAACAGGAGCTAGCAGAGGCCTTGGTAAGAGTATGGCTCTTCATTTAGCAAAAAAAGGAACAGACATCATTTTGACTTATAATAGCAATAAAGGTGAAGCCGAAAAAGTTGTTAATGAAATTGAGAAAAGTGGCAGAAAAGCTATTGCTCTACATCTCGATATCTCACAGCACGGCTCCTTTGATACTTTCACAACGGAGATTAGCAATCTTCTTAAAAATAAATGGGGGCGAGAAAATTTTGATTTTCTAATTAACAATGCAGGCATTGGTATTCATGCCGACTTCATGGAAACCAGTGAAGAGCAATTTGACCAAGTGATGAACATAAACTTAAAAGGCCCATTTTTCCTGAACCAAAAACTTATCGGACTAATAAAAGATGGCGGGCATATATTGAATGTTTCATCCGGCTTGGCGCGTTTTTCCTTACCTGGATTTGCTGCATATGCGAGCATGAAAGGGGGCATGGAAGTGCTTACTCGTTACATGGCTAAAGAGCTTGGGCCAAGGGAAATTTCAGTAAACATTATTGCTCCCGGGGCAATTGAGACTGATTTTGGTGGTGGTGCTGTACGAGATAACAAGGATATGAATAAATTTATTGCTTCACAGACTGCAAAGGGTAGAGCTGGATTGCCAGATGACATTGGCAGTGCAGTGGCTACTATCCTATGTGGCGATTGCATGTGGATAACCGGTCAGCGTATTGAGATTTCAGGCGGCATGTTTCTATAATGGCAATAAACAGCGTCCATAGGTATTTGAGTGATCTTGGGGAATAAGCTATTTAATCCAGATAGGGTGTTCCTTCCGTAGATCAGGAAACTAGGTTTTATACAGTTAAAAAATAAGGTTGCATATTTTTAAAACTGTTTTAGTATATTCCAATCTTTATAAAAATTTATTAGATGGAGATTATATATGAAAAGCACTTTTGTTAGATTCTTCTTGGAAATGGGACAGAACTAGTTTGCTGTTTTGATAGATGTTGCCAAATGAACCTTATCAACATCAGAATTAGAAGTACCTTTAAGATATTTAATCTTTAAGGCTCCTGAATTAGTCCACCTCCCTAAAATTTCCCGACCAAAATTTAATATAAAACTTTAAGCTAGTGGTATAAAAAGCAGACAACAGCTTTTTATGTACCACCAGGAAACCTATAAAAATGAGTGAATTTTCAACAAATGATTTTAAAAATAATGCAGTAAAAAGCGAAAGTGGAATTATGGGTTGGTTAGTAAGTCTCGCAAAAGATATCCGCGAGTCTCTTGCGGGATCTAACCGGGACTTCACACAGGGAAGCATTGGGAGAGCAATACTGCTCCTTTCAATTCCAATGGTTCTAGAGATGATTATGGAGTCCGTTTTTGCCATAGTAGACATCTTTTTTGTGTCTAAACTGGGCGCGGACGCCATAGCAACGGTTGGAATAACAGAGTCTTTGATCACGATTGTTTATGCCTTTGGTATTGGTATATCAATGGCGACAACCGCTATAGTCGCTCGTCGTATCGGAGAGAAAAACAGAGAAGGGGCTGCAATTGCAGGAGTACAATCGATCGTACTTGGCATATTGATTTCGTTTCCAATAAGCGCATTAGGAATATTTTTTGCTCCTGATCTGCTTAGGCTTATGGGCGCCTCAAATGAGATTGTCGAGTCAGGATCGATGTACACCGCAATTATGATCGGCGGGAATGCGGTGATTATGCTGCTGTTTATTATAAACGCGGTCTTCAGGGGCGCAGGAGACGCTGCGACGGCAATGAGAGTTCTAGTGTTTGCCAACGGAATCAATATTGTTCTCGATCCCTGCCTCATCTTTGGCTTAGGGCCGTTCCCGGAGCTTGGACTAACAGGAGCTGCCGTAGCGACAACAACTGGACGAGGATTGGGTGTAATTTATCAACTATATACTCTTGGTCACTCATGCGGGCATATAAGGGTTGGAGCACGTCATCTCAAATTTGATTTTGAAGTGATGAAGAAAGTTTTTATGCTTTCACTAGGAGGAATTGGACAGTTTATTATTGCGACTTCAAGCTGGATAGGGCTGGTCAGGATAATGGCTGTATTTGGAAGTGAAGCTATCGCGGGATATACAATAGCAGTGCGCATTATCTTCTTCTCGCTACTACCTTCATGGGGAATGAGCAATGCCGCTGCGACTTTAGTCGGACAGAACTTAGGAGCGGGTAAACCGGATAGGGCAGAGAAATCCGTTTGGGTTTCAGCAGCTGTGAACATGATTTTCCTCGGTATTATCGCGGTAATCTTTATCGCTTACTCAGAGTCTTTAATCATGCTGTTTACAACCGATCCGGAAATTGTATTTATTGGGTCTAAGTGTCTCCGATTTGTTAGTTACGGATACTTGTTTTATGCATTCGGCATGGTCATGATACAGGCGTTTAACGGGGCAGGGGATACAACAACCCCTACAATTATAAATTTCTTCTGCTTCTGGCTGTTTGAAATTCCGCTTGCCTATATACTTGCTCTCTCTCTAGGATTTAATGAGAAAGGAGTATTCATAGCGATAGTTTTAGCTGAATCACTAATTGCTCTAGTCGCGATTGTGATATTCAAAAGAGGCCGCTGGAAACAGAGGAAAGTATAGAAAGATTCCTTGTCCTGAATTTAAACAAGTTCAGGACAAGGTAATTATTTAAGTGAATTGTAAGCAGCCTAAATTTTACCCAGGACTTTCTAATAACAACATTATATAAACATAACTTGCTGTAATCAAAGTATTATCTATACTTTTCCACAAAAAACCGAATTTTATCATTGACAAGCCTACCTAACGCATGGTAGGCTCTTACATAACGTGCGTTATTAGAAGGTTTGGTATTAAAATAAAAATTATAAGGAGAAAAATTATGGACCCTAAAACTACCGCATTAGTAATTCTTGACGGTCAGAACGACTTTTTATCGGAAGGTGGAGTTTTATACGAAGCTGTAAAATCCACAGAAACCGGCGCTAATATAGAGGAAAGACTGAACAGCATCGTGGCTGCAGCGAGGGAAAGCGGGATTCCGGTGATAAATACACTGGTCACATTTAGCGAAGGTTATCCTGAGGCTGGAGAAAACCCTTATGGTATTTTTGCTGCAGTAGGCGAAACCGGAGGCTTTATCAAAGGCACATGGGGCGCTCAGACTGCAGACGGGCTTGATGTTAAGGAAAACGACGTCGTTCTAGAAAAGCACGGTATGAACGCATTCCTTAATCCCGAGTTTGGAGAAATACTTAAGGAGCGCGGTATTAAAACTTTGGTATTAGCAGGATTTCTTTCAGATGCATGTGTTGAGTGCACAATGAGAAGCGCCTACGATAACGGCTATGAAGTCTACAGTCTGAGCGATGCAATCGCAGCGCTAGATTCTGAGAAACACAAAACTACAGTAGAGGGAAGCTATCCACTATTTTCCAAGAACCTTACCTCTCAGGAGTTTGTAGAGCAGTTAAGCAACTAACTAGTTCAATTTAAGCGGAGAGTTTTCTAAAACACCTTAGCATTGTGGAAACTCTCCGCTATAAGCTGTATATTAAGAATCATGACAACAAATACGGTAACACAGATACTCGACACAGCTCAGGATTTGATACAGAGACGCGGGTACGTCTCCGTAAGCTTTCAGGATATAGCCGATCGAGTGGGTATTAAAAAACCAAGCATAATCCACCACTTTTCAAGTAAGGCTAAGTTGGGAGAGGCAATAGCGCACCGATATCGACTATTTTTCGCAGACGAAATGGAAGCAATTAAGGCAGATCCTAAAAAAACTGTTTGGGACGCACTTGAGTTTTATTTTTCACCATATTTAGAATTTGCAGAAACGGATGAAAAAGTTTGTTTGTTCGGCGCATTAACGGGTGAAATTATGACACTTCCCGAAGGAATGCGCGCAGAGGTCAAGCGTTTTAGCGAGAGCCATCAGCGCTGGCTTGAAGATATCCTGCGTGAAGGCGCTGAAAATGGCGAATTTAATCTTAACGACACACCGCCACATATAGCCCGTGTATTTTTCAGCGCACTGCAAGGCGCTTTGCTGGTCAAGCGCTCCACAGGTGATTTTTCTCAGGTCAAGGATGTAACCGATACAATAAGAAAAACCTTAAAAGAGCCACAAAACCAATCTTAATATTAATCTCGTTAAATGTAAAACAGGGGCAACTCGACTCCATCTGGGAGATTCAGATCGTTACTGCTCCTTAGTGTTTATATGTTTTACCCCGACATTGGTGAACCATACTCTGAAATTTTCATCCGGACCAAGATGATTTAAGGATATTGTAATAGGGCCGAACTGAGTGTTATCCTGCCAGGTTGATATGCGGGTAGGGGTCTCAGAGCCCCCTTGGCGGTAAATCCATTCGAGAAGCATATAATTTTCATCCAGATAAAGCTCGTAAACATCTCCCGGAGTATAGCCTCCGGTGTCCGGGTATGTGACGCGGACCTTAGTAGTCATACCACTACCAATCGGCAAATCCATCTTCTCATCTTCAACTTCTATTCTAATTCCTTCGTCCCAAGCCAAGTGAAACGGGAAAAGTAGCCAGTATTGATCGTTGATGAACTTTGAGTCTACTTCCTTAATCGAATCTGATTGATCAGAAATATTTTCCCGATTATAAGTTAGGAACTCAGTAGTCCCGTCATCTTCAATATAGGTGACTTTATTATCTTTTGGCGCCCACACCCAGGTGCGGCTGATAGTTTTTTCTCCGATTTTAGCATTGAAAGTATATTCCAGCTCCAGGATCTCATCGAAGTGCTCGATGCCGTAAGCCTGGGCGATCTTGTGGCCGATGGCAGATTTATTCTGAGTCGTATTCTCCGAATATCCTGGTAAGGAAAAGAAGACTATTGCAATTGTTATTATCCAAAACCTTTTATTTATCATAGAAACCACCTCCCGTTTATATCACTTTTGATAATATACGAACTTACTTTGGGGTACAAATTTAACCAACATCTAGCCTAAGATGGTTTGTACTCTTAAAACAATTTAGATAGCATATAAACAATTATTTTAGGAGGACGAGAATGAGACTACTCAGAACTATTCTATTTATATCAATAACTATATGCACATATTCCGTATCTGCTGAACCCTTTGCTTACGTTGGAACTTTCTCAAACGGGACGGTTAATGTTATAGATACAGCTACAAATACCGTAGTGGATACAATCACTGTAGGAGCAGGGCCACTGGGAGTTTCTATAAGCCCAAATGGCGATTTTGTATATATATCAAATTTTCTTGATGAAACACTTTCAGTAATCAAAACTGAGACAAACCAGGTGGTAGCTACAATCGATATAGGCAATATGCCTCGTGGGATCGCAGTGAGCCCAGATGGCAACTTAATCTATGTTGCCAACACTGGAGATAATAATGTCTCTGTAATAAATGCGTCTACTTTTGAAATTATAACTAATATAGAGGTTGGAAATTTCCCATTTGGCGTTGCTGTTAGCCCTGATAGAAATACTTTATATGTGACCAATAGAAACGATTTTACTTTGTCCTTTGTTAACACCACTACAAATACAGTGTTCAAAACAATAGACACAGAGGATGGTCCTTTTGGGGTAGTCGTTAGCAAGGATGGAACGACAGTTTATGTAGCAAACTTCATAAGCGAGACAATATCAGTTATCAGCACTTTCTCTAATTCTATTGTTGATACGATTAATACTGGAGCAGGAACAGAAGACCTTGCATTGAGCCCGGACGACAGCAGGCTTTATGCTACCAACTTTACGGACAACACAGTCTCTGTGATAGATACATCTACTAACCAGGTTATAGAAACGGTGCCAGTTGAAGCTTTAGGACCGCAGGGTATATCAGTAACCCCTGACGGCGCGTTTGTTTATACAGCAAATGCGGGATCTTCAAATGTATCCGTCATACAAACTTCAGATAATAGTCTGTTTGATATAGTGCCTCTTGATGGAGGCGGTGCAATAGCTTTTGGAACATTCATAGAACCTGCAGAAATCATAAATACTACAGCTGTTCCGACATTAAACCTATGGTCAATGCTACTAGTGATTGGACTTTTTGGAATTATAAGTCTCTATGTAATTAGAAAAAGAGTTCCTATAAGTTCATAGATCCAGAGATCATAGGTTCTGGTACTAAGAACCTAGAGTGTGTAAGAAATTCGTACACCATACACCTGTATCAATTATATTCCTACGCAAAAGCTTTGGTAATGCTGAGTTCTAACTCTGGCATACTCCTTGCAATATTATATTGGCGCCCTAAAAAGCGTAAATAAACTAAAGGAGTGTGAATAAAATTTAATGATAAGATTTAAAAATATACTTTTAGTGCTACATGGGAAGAAAAACGAAGAAGCTATCAGAAGAGCTTTTGGACTGGCCAAGAGCAATAACGCAAAATTAACTATAGTTGATGTGCTTGAGGAACTACCTGACAGAATAAAAGACTATCTGGAGATTATATCGGCTGAAGAACTTCAGGAAATAGTCGCACAGGAAAGAACTGATGAAATACAAACTCTTATTTCATCAATTGAAACTAACAAAGATTTTAAGCCTGTGGTTAAAACCCTAGTAGGGAAACCTCATATAGAGATAATAAAAGAAGTACTAAGAAACAAGCATGATTTGGTGATGAAGACCCCGGAAGGAAAGGGTGACACGAAAGAGGCTCTATTTGGAAGCATTGACATAAATATTATGCGTAAGTGTCCTTGCCCTGTGTGGATGATTAAACCCAGTGGATCTACAAAATATTCTCGCATCCTGGCTGCAGTGGATCCAGAGCCTAACGATCAAAACAGTAATGAGTTAAATAACAACATTATGCAACTGGCGGTCTCAATTGCCGAATTAGAGAAAAGTGAACTTCATGTAGTGCATGCATGGAGCCTATTTGGAGAAAAAGCTTTAAGAGGAAGCCGGTTTAAGAAAAAAGAGAATGAGATTAATAAATTGATTAAAGATGCAGAAAACCACCATAGAAAATTGACGGAAGAATTATTGAAAGAATTTTCCTTAAGCAAAATTAAACACAAAATACATCTGCCCAAAGGAAATCCTGGTGAAGTAATACCTGAAGTTGCAAAGAAAGAAAAAATTGATCTTATTGTCATGGGTACTGTTTGCAGAACTGGGCTACCGGGATTTATTATAGGAAACACAGCGGAATCTATTTTATATAAAGTAGATTGCTCGGTATTGAGCATAAAACCGCGGGGATTTATATCTCCGATCACAGCCTAAACCGTATGTCCGATAAGGTATATTATGTTAACTAATAAATAGCGGTATTTTGAGGAGCAATCCTAGCTCTCCTTCGTATTTGTTTGCGGAACAGACAAAATGCCCCTGTTATTGTAAAAGACCGTTCTGTATACTTTTTTTCACAAATTTCTTTCAATGAGGTAATCCATGTACCAGAGAATCGATTTTCGGGAAGTAAACCCCAAAACTGTTAATCTGCTGTCTGCCGCAAGTAAGCATATATCTTCGATAGATAAAAAACTTAAAGCGTTAGTTGACCTTAGAGTTTCTCAAATTAACGGATGCGTATATTGCGTCCATCTTCATCTAGGAGAAGCCAGAGAAGAAGGAGAAGATCAAAAGCGGCTGGATTCAATAGCTGTGTGGCACGAGTCAAATTTGTTCACCGAAGCAGAGCGCGCGGCCTTCTCCTGGGCTGAAGCTTTGACGAATGTGTCCATCACACACGCCCCTGACTCTGTTTTTGAGGAGCTAAAAAAGCACTATACAGAACAGCAGATCGTTGATCTAACGCTTATAATTTCTGTAATGAACATGTGGAACCGGATGTCCGTAGCCATGAGGCGTCTTCCGGATGAGTAAGGATTGAGTAGAAACGGCCCCCTGCAATAACCTTTCTTCTGTAAACTCAGTACGACGGGGGTTTTATTCACCTCTATAATCTGACGTCAGCATACCATTAAAGCCCCAGTTGTCCTCATCAACTTCATCTATGACTATGTGTATGTGCTCAGGTTTCTTGCCAAGAACGTCGACCAGAGTATTTGTCATTTGCTCTACAATAGTTTTCTTCTGCTCACGACTGGCTCCTTTGGTTATTTGTAAATTGATATATGGCATTTTTTCTCCCTAACATAGAAAGTAAATGATGTATTAGTATTATGTTAAATTTAAAATATGAAACAAGAGCTTAAAGCCGGATCAGCTTATTTTGGGATTGTATTTGCTGTCGGTTTTGTTTTAGGAACTATTAGAGTCTTGGTGCTGGTTCCGCAATTCGGCGAATTAACAAGTGGACTAATTGAAATGCCAATCATTTTAATGGCATCATGGATAATATGTAGCTGGTTAATTATCCGATTTTCAGTACCACGAGTTTGGCAGTCTCGTCTTAACATGGGAATTGCAGCATTTGTTCTACTTATGGTTGCAGAACTCTTTTTGTCAATTTTACTTTTTGACAACTCTATCAATGATCATTTTAATCACTATTTAAAACTTAATGGCTCTCTTGGGCTCGCCGGTCAGATAGCATTTGCAGCCTTTCCCATAATTCAAATTTACACCTCAGATGTAAAAGAACGGGTATAAATATTTTTATTATGTATCCTTAAATTAGTAAGCATTACCAAATAATAAATTTTGTTATTAGGAGGTATTACATGCTAAAGGTTAATTGGGATGAAGCAAAATGTATTCATAGCGGTAATTGCGTGAAAGGATTCCCTCAAGTGTTTAAAATTGAGAATGATCAATTTGTCATTGATGAATCTGGCGGAACAGAAGATGACCTAAGAGCCGCTGTGGCAGCTTGCCCATCTGGGGCTCTTAGTATTGAGGAAATCTAGTATATCTAAATAAGAAAAATAGTTAGTATTTCATAAACTATGTTTCTGACCTTCCTATTTTTAGAACACTGGTATAGATCGTTAAATTATACCTTACGGGAAGCTTTAAACCTCTGATTGTCCAGACTAAAGTTTATTTGTTGCATCTGATTTTCCTATGGTTTATGATCAGAACTATGTCCAGAATTAATAGGCGTGGTTTTATTAAGAACTCGGCCTTAGCTTTAGGAGCTGTCGCTGTTTCGGGATGTTCCGGGGAAAATGAGATGATGCTTTATAATGAAGCGGCTGAAAAAACACGGGCAGTAATAGATAAAAACGCCGACTTAAGAGATATGGTCCGTTACGCAACTCTCGCGGCAAACGGACATAATACTCAACCCTGGAAATTTCGCATTAATAAATCAACTGCAACAATATTGCCCGACTTTAGCCGAAAAACTCCCATAGTCGACCCGGATGATCATCATCTCTTTGCAAGCCTTGGATGTGCGAGTGAGAATTTCGCATTTACAGCTGAAGCTCGCGGCAGACCAGCTGAAATTATATTTAATACTCAAGATCATGGAGAAATATTAATCGACCTTGGAAATGGAAAGACCAATGAAAGCGAGTTTTTCAAAGCCATCCCCTATCGTCAATGCACGCGGTCTGAATATGATGGCAAGAAAGTTAGCGTATCAGACTTGAAACTTTTAGAAAAAACTGCACAAGTTAAAGGAATAAGTCTAGTTTTAATTACAGAAAAAGAGCCGATGGAAAAAGTTTTGGATTATGTCATTGCAGCCAACTCATCGCAAATTGACGATCCTGCTTTCGTTAAAGAGCTTAAGGAATGGATAAGGTTCAACCCTTCTCAAGCACTAGAAACCCGAGATGGTTTATTCAGCGGATGCTCGGGAAAACCGACTATGCCTACATGGGTCGGCAATTTAATTTTCCGATTTGTATTTACCAAAGATTCCTCGAACGATGGCTATGCTAAACAAATAAGGTCTTCTGCCGGAATAGCAGTTTTTGTATCAGACAAAAACGACAAAGAACACTGGGTGAATGCTGGGAGAAGTTATCAGCGTTTTGCTTTACAGGCAACCGCGCTTGGCATGCGCCACTCTTTTATAAACCAGCCTGTTGAGGTAGCAGAAATACGCCCGGATTTTACCAAATGGCTTGGTGCAGGAGACAAAAGAGTTGATCTGGTCGCAAGATTCGGATACGCCCCTGCCCTGCCTATGTCACTTAGGAGACCTGTTGAAGATGTTTTAGTTTAATCTTTTTGTATCACATAGATTATATTGGTTTGAAGAGAGCAAACTCAGCGCCAGTTGGATCTTTCAGAATAGCAAAGCATCCCTCATCTGGTACTTCAATCACTTCTAGCTGTGCTTGGGCACCCAAGGTTTTAGCCCTAGCTACAGTTTCATCTACATCATCTGTCGCTAGGTACGGAACCCATGCCGCGGCCCTTCCCTGACGAAAAGAATGATTCATTGCCCCACCAACTGCTTGAGTATCATCTGTGGATTTAAAAACAGTGTAATCATTTAGCTGATGCAAGTTGCCCTCTTTAGCTAACCAGCCAAATAATTCGCTGTAGAAAATCTTAGCAGACTCAGCATTGTCAGTTATGAGCTCATCCCAAAGAAACGTACCACTTGGAGCAGGCAACTTGTGTGAAGGCACAAATGGACAGATGACTGCGCCCTGAGGATCACGAATAACAGCGCTTTGGCCCACGCCCGGAACATCAAAGGGCACTCGATCAATAGTTGCACCAAGCTTTACCGCATTGTCTGTAACTGAGTCAACATCTTTAACCTCTACATAGGCAACCCAGTGTGATGCTATATCATCATCAATTTCAATAAAACCTCCATGAGCCTCACTGTTTGCAATAATCAATGGATAATCACCTTCCCCTGGTTTCCACACAAAATCAGAGGAGTGCTCAATTTGATATTCCCAGCCGAGAAGCTCTGAATAGAAATCCATGGCTCTGAGAACATCATTAGTCATGAGGTCGTGCCATACAAAACGGCCAACAACGTTTTTATTATCCATAATTTTTCGGTTTACCTTACTTACTAGCCCATATAGTAATTGAAAGCCTTATGCTTTTGATTCTACTACTTAATCTTATCATATACTTATAGCAATAAATAAGGCTCCACAATCATTGTATATTTACTTATTGCAGACTTGAAAAATATGCTTAAATCATTATATTAAATGTAATTTTTAGAAACGGTTGCAGGATTTGAGGTTAGAGCATATGCCAATATATGAATACGAATGTAAAAACTGCGGTATGACTCATGAGGAGCTTCAGAGCTTTTCAGACCCCCCGCTTAAAAAATGTCCACATTGTAAAAAGAATAAACTTGAGAAGTTAATATCCCTTTCATCTTTCCAGCTGACCGGTAGCGGCTGGTATGCTACTGATTACGCTAAGGGACCCGGCATACCTTCTCAGGTACAAGAGCAGGAAAATCCAGCTGTAGATACTAAAACCGATAGTGATAGTACCGCCTCAAGTGACGCTACAGCAACTGTTGCCGAAAGCGGCCCTTCATCAGCCACTGACACATTCAAATCAATTGAAAAAGAGACCAAAAAAGCTAAATCTAAGAAAAAGAAATAAGATCTTTCAAACTAGAGCCCTACTCTTTTAGTATTTCAATATTTATTTAAACTTTCTTTACGATATTAATTATGGACCTAGGAATAAAAGACAGAGTAGCAATTGTAGCAGCATCTAGCAAAGGACTTGGCAAAGCTACTGCGCTTGGTCTGGCAAAAGAAGGCGTGAAACTGACCATATGCGCAAGAGACAGGGAGACTCTCTTTAAAACAGCCGATAATATTATTTCTGAAACGTCCGTAGAAGTTCTTCCTGTAGTATGCGATGTATCCAAAACCGAAAATATAAACAATGTAGTCAAAGAAACTATCAACAAATATAATAAGGTTGATATCCTTATTAATAATGCTGGTGGTCCACCAACAGGAAATTTTTTAGATTTCTCACTTGAAGACTGGCAAAAAGCAATAGAGCTAAATCTGTTCAGCACTATAACTTTCAGCAATGAAGTAATCCCCTACATGAAAGAAAATAATTGGGGACGTATTGTTAATATTACATCCTATGCTGTAAAACAGCCGGTTGATGGGCTGATGCTATCAAACACAGTAAGAGCCGGGATTATAGGACTGGCTAAGACTTTATCAAACGAGTTTGGTCCCTACAATATTTTAGTTAATAACATTTGCCCGGGAAGAATATTTACTGACCGCATTACATTTCTCGCCAATGACAGGGCTCAGAAACTCGGCAAGAGTTTTGATGAAGTAATCACCGATATGGGATCAGACGTCCCGGTAGGCAGGATTGGAAAACCTGAAGAGCTAGCCAACTTAGCTGTCTTTCTCTCCTCAGAGAGAGCAAGTTATATTACCGGAACGACAATTCTAGTAGACGGTGGTTTGGCTAAGGGACTTATGTAATATTCATGATATGTTAAGTTAAAAGACTATGAGAATCTTAAAGAGAATCTCAAATTCAGACAATAACAACTCTGTACTGTACCTCGCCCTACTCTGCTTACTATACCTTCTTATCACGTCTAATTATCTACCCTTTTCTACCAACTCCAGGAGCTTAATCAATACGAATGAAGTACAATTTATTGAGATTTCTAAAGACGGCATTTCAACTGTAAAGCGTTATAGTGATCTTAACGAAATTAACGAACTAATAGTTGATTACGGTTTATCAGATAAGCTCAAATCAGGCGACAGAATTATAATCAGAAATAACGGAGTATTGGTAACTAAGATAAGCGCACGAAAAAGAATTTCATTAGGAGTTCCTATTGGTATCAACACAGCGAGCACTGAAGATTTAACAGCAATTTTGGGAATTGGCCCAGAATTGGCAACCCGCATTATAGATTACAGAACAAATGTTGGGAAATTTCAAAGTATTGATGAGCTAGACAATGTAGAAGGTATAGGCAATAAAAAATTGGCTATTATAAAACAAGTTGGCAATCTTGATTAGCGGTTAAGGATGAAATCTATTTCCGTCTCTGAATCGTTACCGGATTCGTTGGGGAAATAATTTGAGGGCATTTCTTGCTCCCTTCCATCTATCATCACACTATGCCTGAGAGAATCAAGAACGTTCTTTCTGAGAGAATCCACACTATAGGGAATATTTCCATATGGTGTGCTAACAATCTTGATGCTTGAGGGTTTTCTAAATGATCCACCTGGATATTTCGCAAGAGCCTCCTGCATAAAATCTATCCATATTGGGAGTGCCGCACGGGAGCCGGCTTCTTTCTTTCCAAGGCTCTTATGATCATCCCTACCAACCCAAACAGCGGTCGTTAATTTTGGGCTAAAACCCACAAACCAGGCGTCTGTATAATCATTAGTAGTTCCGGTTTTACCCGCTACAGGAGCTAAATTTGTAAGCTTTAAAGCTTTCATCCCCGTACCTTCCTTTACTACCGCTTGTAGCAAATCAGTCATTATAAATGCAGTCTCAGGGTTTATAGTTTGTTTTGCCATCTCAGAAGAACTGAAATCAACCGGACCTTCTCTAATCAGATCTAAAAATTCATTTGGAGTTAAAAATGAGTACTCACTATCCCCAAAGAAATCATTAGTATCTATAAGAATATCCTCTTTAAGCGACTCCAAGTCAGACCCGGCCTCTCTGCCCTGTTCCTTGGCAAGCTCTTTGATAATATCAATCCTCTTTCTCTCACGCTCAACTTTGAGATTCTCTTCCTGTGAAACAAAAGTCCCTCCAGTATTATCCTCGATTATCCTACCGTTTCTATCATAAATCCTAAGAATAAACTGAGGCTCAACTAATTTTCCACCGGAGGCAAAAACATTATAAGCCCTGACCATTTCCATCATCTTCAGATCGATGCCGCCCAAAGCTAAGGAAGGGTATGGGTTTAATTTAGAAGTAAATCCAAAATTCTTAGAATAATCCACAACATATGAAGGGCCTATATCCAGCATTACTCTCACGGTAGCCAAATTTCTTGATTTAGCAAGAGCCTGCCTTAGCACTATAGCTCCCTTATAGTTTCCATCATAATTCTGAGGTGCCCAATCTTTTATTACTACCGGCATGTCATACAGAATAGAGGTTTCAGAGTATCCTTTGTCCAGTGCGGCAGAATAGACTATTGGCTTAAAAGCCGATCCTGGCTGCCTTATAGACTGAGCAGCGCGATTGAACTGGGAAGTTTTAAAATCATACCCACCTGCCATGGCAAGTATGTGACCGTTTGTATCCATTGAAACAAGTGCAGCTTGAGCGACAGGGTTAATATAAAGGGAGAATGTTTTCTTATCTCCTTTATTACTATTTGCTTTGACGCCAATTACATCACCAACTTTTAATTTTATTGGTGAGATACTAAGGCCCTTTAGATCTTCGCCGCTTAACTTTTCGATCCCTCTCCCGAATGGAGTAGTAACAACATATTTCATGGTGCCGCTGGCATCCCCTACCCCAATTTGAGCAGTGTAAATTTGGACATCTTCTTCATTGGATTTTTCTATTTCCGTTACTTTCGTTACCACTGCGTCGTATATGGTTCCCGGCTCCACACTTTGTACTTTCTGAGTATCTCTGAATTTATTTATTTGATCAGTATTCTTTAAATTTTTTGATACCACTTTACGGCCGTGTCTGGACTCAATATCCAACACTCCTCTTTTTACAGCCCAGTTAGCTTCATCATTAAGTTTGAGATCAAGCGTAGTGAAAACCTTATATCCACCATTTAGAAAGGCTTCCGTACCAACTTTAGCTTCCAGATACTTTCTTACATGCTCTACAAAATAAGGTGCGGTCTGATAGTTAATTCTCTTTCTGGGAACTACTTGTATTTCATAATCTATAGCCTCTTCTCTCTGATCTTCAGTGATATAACCACTTTCAACCATTTTCTTAAGTACAACTTTTTGTCTCTCTAAAGACCGGTTCAAATGTTTTCTGGGAGAAAAATATTCAGGTTTTTTTGGAAGACCCGCCAAAAGAGCGGCTTCAGCAATGTTTATATCCTTAGCAGATTTGCCAAAATAATTCTGGCTCGCCATTTCGACACCATAAGTTCCGTCAGCCAGATAGATATGATTGAGATACAAAAATAGTATTTCTTCTTTAGATAAGTTGTTCTCTATTTTATGGGCAAGTATTGCCTCTTTGATTTTTCTGGATAGAGTTCTTTCAGGCGTTAATATTACATTTTTTATGACTTGCTGTGTTATTGTACTTGCTCCCCTAACCCAGCTCCCCTCTTGAATGTTCTCTGTCATCGCTCCAATTATGCTCTTTAAATCTACTCCCTCATGCTCAAAGAAACGCTTATCTTCGATAGCAATAAAAGCATTACGAATATGGGGTGGAATATTTTCATACCGGACTATCTTACGGCGTTCAAACGCAAATTCCCCTATCATCGTACCGTTTGCAGAGTAAACCTCTGTCACGAGTTTTGGTTTATATCCGGTTACTACAGATAGATCAGGCAGGTCTTTCGCATAGTATTTATATCCGGCATACAAAACAAGAATACCCGCACCTAGAGAAAACAGGCAAAATAGTACGAAATAGACCAGGAACTTGCTTTTTTTTGGTTTTGTTTTAAGTTTTTTGTTCGGTTTTTTCGCCATGAAACTTAATATTATCCGTTAATAAATATGGTTTAGTTCTTATAATTTAAGAATAATTATACCTGAGACAATGCTATTCAATAAACAAAAAAATAGGCTATCATTAATATTATGAACGATATTACAGAAATAGAAACTCTGGACACCTATATTCGCAGCGTAGAAAACCAGGAAATTAAGGGTATTCTGTTGAAACTTAAAAATGAGATGCGTAAACCCGACGTAACATGGGAATCTGTTAAGATTATTTTGGTTTCTTTGGAAAACAAAGACCCTATAATGTTAAAAGAAATTTTTTCGCTGCTGATAAAAGAATCGGAATAGTCCACTCGGAGAAAAATTGAATCAAGAGGCTCAAAGGATTACATTGAATCTTTAGATGGATTTGGAGCAACAAAAAACCAATATGAATTTAGCAAATACACAAAGTAATGTAGTTGACAGCATTTTAAACCTGATTGGAAATACGCCTGTCATCAAATTGAACAATCTAATTTCATCTGATTCAGCTGAAATATGGGCTAAACTTGAGAACTTAAATCCTGCGGGAAGTATTAAAGAGAGAATATGCTTGGGCATGATTGAAGCTGCAGAGAAGAATGGGTCTATCAATCCTAAATCAAGTGTAATAGTTGATGCCACAAGCGGAAACACAGGGATAGGCCTTGCTCTAGTATGTGCAATAAAAGGCTATAGATTAATCCTGACCATGCCGGATGACAAAAGCATGGAAAGAAGACTGCTATTAGCGGCATACGGTGCAGAGGTGGTTCTAACACCGGCTGAGGAGCTAATGGAAGGGGCTATTAACAAAGCGCTTGAGATTGCGGAGTCTACCCCCAATTCATTCATGGTAAACCAATTTAGCAACAAAGTGAACACAATGACCCACAGACTTACGACAGGGGAAGAAATAATAGAGCAAATTCCGAGGGAAATAGACGCTTTTGTAGCTGGTGTTGGAACTGGTGGAACAATCACGGGCGCAGGTGAGGCATTGAAGGAGCATTATCCCGATATAAAGTTGTTCGCAGTTGAACCAAAAGAGTGCGCTGTTCTTTCAGGCGGAGAGGCTCATGTGCATGAAATGCAGGGAATTGGTCCCGGATTTATTCCAGAAATACTTAGTATGGGAATATATGATGAGATCATAACAGTTTCAACTGAGGAAGCTCAGCTTTTTACAAAGGAAATAGCGCTAAAAGAAGGCATACTAGTTGGTATTTCTGCCGGTGCTGCAGGTTTTGCAGCCTCAAAAGTCGCAAAAGAATTAGGAAAAGGGAAAACCGTAGTAACGGTTTTTTGTGACACAGGGGAAAGATACTTAAGCACGGGGCTTTTCGATTGAGTTCATATTAACAAGATATTCCCCTAATTATGCTTAATAATTAAGGAATCCAAGTTGAAAACCCACTTTAACTATGCTATTATTTTGATTGGTTTAATAGTGTTTAATTTCATTTTAACTAAGAGGAAACAGTGAACAGCCAGTTATTTAAAAATTTAGTACTGTGGTTAGTGATATTTGTAGCGATTATTGCTCTGTATCAATTAGTGCACACACCCAGAACTGGGGTTGAAGAAATCCCCTACAGCGAGTTTCTAGCTAATTTGGAAAGTGGCGACATAAAAGATATTGAATTTAAAGGCGAAGAAATAACTGGTCTATATTTAGGATCTAGTGATGGCGTTGAAAAGAACTTCAAAACCACTGGACCAGCAAATGACCAACTTATAAAAACTCTTGAAGAAAAAGGTGTCACCTTTAAATTTGATTCCAGCAAAGAGGGTTCATTAACCAGCATATTATTAAATTGGGCGCCCCTTCTCTTGTTAGTTGTAATTATGGTTTTCTTCATGAGACAGTTGCAGGCCGGTGGTACCAAGGCTATGTCGTTTGGAAAGAACAAAGCCCGTATGCTAGGCGAGAATCAGAACAAGACTACTTTTAAAGATGTAGCTGGAATTGATGAAGCTAAAGAAGAAGTGCAAGAAATAGTAGATTTCTTAAGAAGCCCTAAAAAGTTTACAAAACTTGGTGGAAGAATACCAAAGGGAATACTACTTGTGGGTTCTCCCGGAACCGGTAAAACACTCCTGGCAAAAGCAATAGCTGGTGAAGCCGGGGTTCCTTTTTTCATAATTAGCGGAAGTGATTTTGTAGAGATGTTTGTAGGTGTAGGAGCTTCTAGAGTAAGAGACCTATTTGTACAAGCTAAGCGCCATGCTCCATGCATAATTTTTGTTGACGAGCTGGATGCTGTAGGCCGTCACCGCGGAGCTGGTCTTGGCGGTGGCCATGATGAAAGAGAACAAACTTTAAATCAACTTCTTGTAGAGATGGACGGATTTGAATCGAACGAAGGAATAATTCTAATGGCGGCGACTAACCGCCCTGATGTATTAGACCCAGCCCTTCTTAGACCCGGCAGATTCGACAGACAGGTAGTAGTTCCAAGACCTGACGTTAGGGGTAGAGAAGAAATCTTAAAAGTCCATTCCAGAAATACGCCTTTAGAACAGGACGTTCAATTATCTGTAATAGCCCGGTCCACTCCAGGATTTTCGGGAGCGGATCTTGAAAATTTAGTAAATGAATCTGCTTTGCATGCCGCAAGATGCAGCAGAATGAAAATTACAATGGAAGACTTTGAATATGCAAAAGACAAAGTCATTATGGGTGCAGAAAGAAAGAGTCTTATCATTAGTGATTCTGAAAAGAAAATTACAGCTTATCATGAAGCTGGTCATGCTTTGGTTGCCAAGCTAACACCAGGAACAGATCCTATACACAAGGTAACCATTATCCCAAGAGGAATGGCGCTTGGTGTAACTCAACAGTTGCCCATAGAAGACCGTTATACATTGTCCAGAACTAATTTGAATTCCACAATAATGGTGCTATTAGGTGGTAGAGCGGCTGAGGAGATTGTATTTGGAGAAAGAACCAGCGGAGCCGGGAATGACCTCGAAAGAGTCACAGAAATTTCCCGTAGAATGGTATGTGAGTGGGGAATGAGCGAAAAAGTGGGCCCTATAACTTTAGGTAAAGGTGATGAACAGGTCTTTTTGGGCAAAGAGATTTCCAAACACAAAGATTATAGCGAGGAAACAGCAATTGAGATCGATAGTGAAATCAGATCGATAGTTCAAAACAACTACGAAAAAGCAAAGAAATTACTAGAAGACAACATAGATCTTCTACATAAACTAGCGGAACTCCTTTTAGACAAAGAAGTAATAGACGGAAAGGAGTTGGACGAATTAGTCAAAGATAAGAAATCTGAGCAATTCCCGTCCCCATTGCAAAACCCAATTAGTCCAGAGGGATCAATGGCTTTTAGAAAAAACAATATAAAAGACTCGTAATCTTATTAAGGCATTTTTATAATTAATTCTGAAAATTAAGCAGTTTTTGATAGTACATAAGTTTAGTTTTACGGTATTTATATAGACAAGCCATAATAAGATACAAAATGGATATCAGCGACAAAATATTCCTGGAGAAAGAGAATACTCCTAATATTAATCCAATCAATAAGGTGAGAGCTATAACCTCACAACAAGCAAACCAAAAAAAATATATATTTAAATGTAGAGATAAAGAACTAGAAATAGGAACAAAAACCTATATCATGGGTGTTCTTAACCTTACACCGGATTCATTTTACGACGGAGGGAAATACACCTCTTTAGACAAAGCCCTAAAAAGAGTAGAACAAATGATACATGAAGGCGCTGACATCGTTGATATTGGCGGAGAATCTACTAGGCCTGGTTCTCTATCTATCAGCTTGGAAGAAGAATGTGAAAGGGTCATACCGGTAATAAATAAAATTAATAAAAGTTTTGATACAATTATTTCTATCGACACCACAAAATCTAGGGTCGCCTACGAAGCTTTAAAAGAAGGCGCTTCAATCGTCAATGACATTAGCGGTCTTAAATTTGATGAGAAGATTGCTGATGTTGCAAAAGAATTTGACGCCGCTTTAGTACTTACTCACACTTCGTCATATCCACAAGACATGCAGGAACATACAGACTACGACTCTTTAGTAGATGACATATTAAAGGCTTTAAGGGATTCAGTAAACACTGCAATAAAAAAGGGAATTGATAACCGGAGCATATTAATAGATCCCGGATTTGGATTTGGAAAGACATCAGAACAAAATCTTATACTCCTTAAGAACTTAAGCAGATTTTCTGAGCTAGGAATGCCGGTATTAATTGGAACTTCCAATAAATCGTTTATAGGTAAAACTCTAAATGCAGAGATAAACGAAAGAACAGAGGGTACAGCTGCAACAGTTGCAATCGGGATACTAAACGGTGCTTCTATAGTAAGGGTTCATGACATAACCTATATGAAAAAGGTAAGCAAGATGGTTGATGCAGTTTTAAATGTAAATTAAAATGGCAAGAGGATACTTCAAATAGAAACCATGTTTGATACAATACTGAATTTTAGATATGTATGGGATACTTTAGACATAGTGCTCGTGGCGTTTATTATCTATTACGCACTCACCATGATAGAGGGCACAAGGGCGCTTCAGATCTTGTTCGGCTTAGTATTGCTCTTTGTTCTGTTTTATCTATCTCAAGGCGGTTTATTTACTTTAAACTGGATACTGGGACAGTTCCTGGGTTCAATAATATTAATTGTAGTAATATTGTTTCAACATGATATTAGAAGAGGACTTGCGGCAATCGGAAGGCGGCCTTTCCTTTTAAGAATATCACCTGGAAAAACCCAAGAATCATATGTTGAAGAAATAGTTAAGGCATCCAGTTATCTTGCCAATAGGCAGATAGGAGCGCTTATCGCTATAGAGAGAAACAACAGTCTTGCAGATTTTATTGAAATTGGGATGAGGATAGATGCTCTATTATCTAGAGAATTAATAATAAGTATTTTTAATCCATCCTCTCCACTACATGATGGTGGAATCATTATTGTAAGGGACAGGATAGCCTCTGCGGGGTCTTTCTTCCCCTTAGCAACAGATCCTGATCTAGAAAGAGATTTGGGAACAAGGCATAGAGCCGCAATTGGGCTTTCTTCGGAAAGTGATGCAGTAGTGGTTATGGTATCAGAAGAAACAGGAACTATTTCTATGGCCATGGGTGGTGAGATATCAAGAAGTCTAGATGCGACTTCGCTAAACAATGCTCTTTTAGATGCTCTAGGTATGAAGAAATCTAAAAAAGCAGAGCCTAGTCCAACTATTAAAACTGAGGAGAGTAAACAACCTAATACATAGAGAACTTTCATGGTAAACTGGCTAAAACACCCATTTCAATCTGATCATAACGAAGAGAACCAAAAGAACCCACTTCTTAACAATATTGGGAAGAAGGTTCTTGCTATTGTCATTGCTATATCTCTTTGGCTGGTAGCGAATCTTCAACATGACATAGAGAAAAATATTGCAATCGATGTTAATTATGCCAACCTGCCACCCGGACTTGTAGTAGTAAATGCTCCTCCTGAGAAACTAAATTTAAGGGTAAGAGGACCACGAAGTCAGCTCTCTTCCATTACGGCTCAGAATATGTTGTTCACAATAGATTTATCTAATATTTCGGGCGGCATGTCTAAATTTGAAATTGGCACAGATCAAATTACGCCACCTAGGGATGTACAAGTTACAGGAATAAGCCCTGCTGAAATTAAAATTGAAGCAGATAAATTAGCTGAGAAGAAAGTCAAGGTAGAGCCTAGTATTGGTCCGCCTGAAGTTGGATATGAAATTATAGGCAAACCTGAAGTGAGCCCTTCTACCACAAGTATTGAAGGACCAAAGAACCTTCTTTCTAAAATAAATAGTATTACAACCGATCCTGTATCAGTTAAGGGAGAGAAATCAAAATTTACAATTGAAGTTCCATTGCGCTCGCCCTACTCTATCGTAAATATTTTAGGAGACAATACCGTAAAAGTGACAATTGATATCAAGGAAAAAACCCTAGAGAAGGAATTCAACGACCTAAATATTAGCTATATTAATTTTGATGAATTCGATTTTGAAACTAATGGGAACATAGCAACTGAACTTGCTTTTGAAGGACCGTTTAGCATTATAAACAATCTTAACAGTAATGACATAGAGCTTTATGTTGATGGAAGCGATATAAACAAGACTAATCAAAATAAAAAACACACCTTAAAAGTTGGGGTTAACTACCCTTATAAAGACATACTCAAACTAACTAAACAAACACCCAAAACTATTGAGATTAAACTCAATTAAACTGGAGAAGATAAGTGGACAATACAGGAAGACGTCTCTTTGGAACAGACGGCATCAGAGGTTTAGCAAACCATGACCCGATGACACCTGAGATGAGCTTAAAGCTTGGAAAGGCTCTCACATATACTTTAAGGCAGGGCAAGAATTCTGCTAAGAAACCAACAATCGTTATAGGAAAAGACACCAGATTGTCTGGTTATATTTTCGAACAAGCTCTTTCTTCAGGTATTGCATCAATGGGGGCTGACGTCTTTTTAGTTGGACCGCTTCCAACACCGGCTATTGCTTTTATTACTGTGAGCATGAGGGCAGATGCCGGCATAGTTATTTCAGCTTCACACAACCCATACGAAGACAACGGGATTAAGATATTTGATAGATACGGCTACAAACTCCCTGATGAGAAGGAAATTGAGATTGAAAACTTAATCTGGAACGGTGATAAAAAGTTAATGAATTTACCTCCGGAAGAAATTGGCAAGGCCTTTAGAATAGATGATGCACCGGGAAGATATGTCGTATTTACTAAGAACTCCTTTCCAAATAATTTAACACTACAAGGAATTAAAATTGTTTTGGACTGCGCAAACGGCGCTGCCTACAAAGTTGCGCCACTTATTCTACAAGAGCTTGGAGCAGAGGTTATAACCATTGGGGTAAACCCAAACGGGAAAAACATTAACACTGACTGTGGATCCCTGAACCCTGCTCTACTTAGAGAAAAAGTTTTGGAAATAGGTGCTGATTTAGGGATAGCTCTTGATGGAGATGCAGACAGGGTTATCTTCTGTGATGAAAAGGGAAACATCATAGACGGCGATAAGATTATAGCAATTTGCGCCAGAGAGATGATAGAGAAGGAAACGTTAAGAGGCAATGCAGTTATTACAACTATAATGAGTAATATGGCGCTTGAGAGATATATTCAGGACCAAGGTGTTGAATTTGTAAGAACACAGGTTGGTGACAGATACGTAGTAGAAGAAATGAGGGCCCGAAAAGCTAATCTGGGCGGGGAGCAATCAGGTCATATAATTTTTCTCGACCATACAACAACAGGTGATGGAACGCTAGCCGCACTTCAAGTTCTGGGAATAATGAAAACAAAAGAGAAGAGCCTCTCTGAGCTTGCCACGATTATTGATCTTTATCCGCAAGTTTTATTAAATGTTAGAGTAAATAAGAAAGAAGAAACAAACAATATCCCAAACCTCACTAAGCAAATAGAAATGGGCGAGAAAAGACTAAACGGAAAAGGACGTATAAACATTAGATACTCCGGCACAGAGCTAATTTCCAGAGTTATGGTTGAGGGAGAGGACTATACTTTAATAAATGAGATAGCAAGTGAGCTTGCTCACACAATAGAAAAAGAATTAGGAGTTAATAGTTAATGCCCAAATTAAATGTAAATATAGACCACGTTGCAACTGTTAGACAGGCAAGAGGAACTAATGAACCTGATCCTGTATTCGCAGCTTATTTAGCTGAGCTTGCAGGAGCTCATGGAATTGTGGTTCATCTACGGGAAGATAGAAGGCACGTGCAAGACAGAGATCTCTATGTTTTAAGAGAAACAGTAAAAACCAAACTAAATATGGAAATGGCGGCGACAAATGAGATGGTTCGTATAGCAACGGACGTCCTGCCCGACATGATAACACTTGTACCAGAGAAACGAGAAGAGCTTACTACCGAAGGCGGTCTTGACGTTGTAGGGAATCTCAAGACTGTTTCTAAAGTAGTCGATAAACTCAAGGCTAAAGGGCTGTTTGTAAGCCTATTCATTGATCCTGACGAGCAGCAGATTAAAAAGTCAGAAGAAATCGGAGCTGATATGGTAGAGATTCACACAGGATCTTATGCAGAGGCTAGAAACGAAAGAAAGATAGAAAAGGAACTTAAGAAGATTGAAAATTCTGTAGGAATAGCACTTGACTGTAAGCTCAGATTAGCCGCAGGTCATGGACTAGATTACATGAATGTTGAACCTATTGCGTGGATAGAAGAAATTGAAGAGTTGAATATAGGACACAGTATTATTTCAAGATCAGTAATAGTAGGAATTGAAGAAGCGGTAAGCGAAATGCTTGTATTATGTAGTTAATGTAAACTTAGACATTCCCGTCATCAGTCACTACAATTGGAACACTTACCATATATCTCAAGCTTATGATTTAAAACATCAAACTCGTTCAGTTTTGCAACTTGAAGTAGGCACGATTCAATTTGCATGTTCGCAAACTCCATTATTTGTCCGCATTCTGTGCATATCATATGATGATGATGTTCAGTTTCAGACCTTATAGGCTCATATCTAGCTTTACCATCACCAAAATTTCTCTCTGAAGCAATACCGGATTCTTTAAATAATTTTAGAGTTCTATAAACTGTGGCAAATCCAATAGATGGGTGATTTTGCTTAATACCTTCGTAAAGCTCCTCTACTGTTACATGTTTGCCCATATAATTGTTAAAAAACTCGTTGAAGATAGTATCTCTTTGTTTAGTGGATTTAAGCTGTTTTTTAGCTATGTAATCGTTAAATGTCTTTCTTCTTTCCATTTTTCTTTTAGCCACAGGAGTCATATTAAAGCCCCTTTACGATTTTGATATTTAATATCAATAATAAACTAAAGTGGAAAGAATATCAATAGGTGAAAATTACTAAATGGAAATAATTACCACTAGAATAAGTCTCTAAATTTTAGGAATGTGATATAATTTGAATCTTCTATTATGGAATAATCATGGAAAATGGACTCAATTACCTTAATTCTTTGGGTTTGCATAAGGTAAAACCCGGACTAGAGCGTATAAAGACTTTACTTGGTGCTCTAGGAAATCCTCAGAATAAAGTTCCTGGAATTCTTATTGCCGGTACTAACGGTAAGGGCTCCGTTGCGGCTGCAATATCATCAATTCTATCAGCTCAGGGATATAAAGTTGGCCTCTACACCTCCCCTCACCTAATCAACATTACAGAAAGAATCAAAACAAATAATGTCCAAATCTCTGAATCAGTATTATCTTTAATTCTATTAGAAATAAAAGAAGTAGCAGAAAAGGCTCAGATAGAACCAAGCTACTTTGAGATTATTACTGCTGCGGCGTTTTTATACTTCGCAAGAGAAAAAGCGGATTTTAATATTCTAGAAGTCGGTCTTGGCGGTAGATGGGATGCAACTAATGTAATCACCCCACTACTCTCTATTATCACAAATATTACTCTTGAGCATACAGAATATTTAGGTAATACAATCGCCGAAATTGCAGCTGAGAAAGCCTGTATAATAAAACCCTCAGTTCCCATAATAACAGCTGCCGAAGATGAAGCATTTGATGTTATTGAGCAAGAGAGTAGTGAATCAGATTCCCCTCTTTACCTTTATGATAGAGATTTTCTCATTAATGCAGACACTGCATACAGTTTTCATTATCGAGGAATTTCATCTGATATAAAAAACTTTAAATCAAATTTAAGGGGTAGTTACCAAACAAAAAATTTGGGGCTTGCAATAGCGGCAATAGAAATATTAGAGAAAAACAATCATATATCGATCACACAAGAGTCTATTCGAAACGGTCTATCTGCTATAAACTGGGAAGGCAGATTTGAGATTATAAGAGACAAACCACCACTAATTTTAGATAGCGCCCACAATCCAGGAGCCGCTAAATCCTTGAGGGAATCAATTTTGGAAGCCTATCCGGATACAAAGTTCACATTTCTAATCGGAATGCTTGACGATAAGGGACATTTAGAATTTTTAAAGGAAATCGCATCCATCGCTGAAAAGCTCATCATAACGAAAGTCCCTTCTGAGCGAACAGCAGATACACAGGAACTCTATAAAATGGCTCAAGAACAGATAGATGAAGTATCAGTAATAGAGGATTATGAAACCGCCTATTCGATACTTATTGATTCAGATAGTCCCTCTTGTATCACGGGTTCTCTATACCTAGTTGGCGCAATTAAGAATCTAATACAAAATCCTTAACATCAAATCAAATAGGTTATATATTAATGAGAAGGAGATAATACTAATGGCTAAAGTTGGAATAGTTCTTGATAAATTATATGTAGATCATGATAACGGCCCGGGGCATCCGGAAACCCACGAAAGAATTCTAGCGATAGTGGACATGCTGAATTACACAAATATGATGAATGAAGTAGTAAGGATTGTACCCAGAGACGCAACAAGAGAAGAAATTACACTTGTCCATACACCAGAGCATTATGACAAAATTGCTTCTACAAAAGGAAAGCCTAAAGTATTCCTAGATGCTGACACCGAAACATGCGCAGTGTCTTTTGATGCCGCTCTGCGTGCCGCGGGAGGAACTATATCTGCAATTGACAGCGTGCTCAGCGGAGAAGTTGATAGAGCTTTCCCTATTGTGCGCCCTCCAGGACATCATGCGGAAGCGGATAGGCCAATGGGATTTTGCCTTTTTAATAATGTCGCAGTTGGGGCAGCTTACTTAACCGAAGTAAAAGGTTTAGACCGTGTACTGGTTATTGACTGGGACGTGCACCACGGTAATGGAACTCAACATATTTTTGAAGATAGTTCAAAAGTGCTTTATTTCTCGACTCACCAATTCCCATTTTATCCTGGAACCGGAGCCGCAGAAGAAGTAGGTACTGCAGAAGGTACTGGTTATACAGTAAATGTTCCAATGTCACCTGAAATGGGTGATAACGAGTTCATAAGTATTTTCGATGAAATATTAAAACCAATTATTGATCAATACAAACCTCAATTTATTTTAGTCTCAACCGGGTTTGATATCTTTTTTGATGACCCGCTTGGCGGAATGAAAGTAACCCCTGAGGGTTTTGCAAAACTAACAAGACATCTTACGGACCAGGCAGACAGGATATGCAACGGGAACATCATTTTCCTGCTTGAAGGAGGATATAATTTGGACGGTCTGTGGATTTCTACAAAAGAAATGTTAGAAGAATTACTCGACAAGAAACAGACGAATTATGATATTGGAGACTCAGAAACTCAGGCAGCTGAATTAATTAAGAACACTAAAAAAATACATTCTGATTATTGGGATTTTTGAGTTTTTTTCTGCTCTTTTCTAAAGTCTCTACCCTCTAGATAAAGGAACTCACACATTTCATAAAGCCTGGATGCAATGCGGTCCCCTATCCTTACATCTAAAATCTCATGCTTGTCGCCAATTTCCTTAGCGATGTCATAAGTGACGTAATTGGTTGTAATCAATGTCTTTTTTGAGGCATTATAACGTTTAGATATTAGCTGATCTAAGATATTTAATTCCCATTCGTTACTTCTTCCCTTGCCAAGCTCGTCTATGACTAAAACATCGGCTTCTACAAGAGGAAGAATTACATCATTCTCAGGCGTCCCTTGTGAATACGCCTGCTTAAGCTCTGAAAGGAGGTAAAAGAAATCTTTAAACATACATTTCACCCCATGTTTAAGTGTAAGCTCAGAGATTGTACCCACTGCCAGATGAGTCTTACCTAATCCTGAAGGTCCCATAAGTAAAAAACCGTTTTTGGTAGGATATTTCTTAACAAACTCCTGTTTGGCATATTTGAGCGCTTTCTGAAGTGCAGTATTCATTCTCTTGGGATCGAGCCCTGCATCCACTTGTAAAACATGGGCGTATTTAGCAGGCACACCGGATATATTGTAAAGTTTGACGTTTCTTCTAATCACTCCGCAGGACTTACAGGGAGCAACATAAGAATATCCATTTTTATTCTCTGAAAGAACGTTTCCTGAGCCCCCGCATTCTTCACAATTCTCGATACAATCACAAAGAACCGCTCTTGCATTAGTAAATGAGTCATCTATTACATACCCGGTCCAGTGACATTTATCGCAACCTATTTCATTAGATTTTTTAGTCAAGTTTGTCCTCGGTAAATGGAAATATGTGTTTAAGATGATACTTCTCTGACAGTATTTCGTTACGAAAAGAAAAGATACTTTCCTCAAGCGCCTCATTGGTCATATGGCGCGCCCTATTGCCTAAAGCGTTTTTAGCTTCAAGATAAATTTGCTCTCTCTGTGGCTCAGGTAATTTCACAAAGAATTTTTCCAGTGACTCCTCTTCAATTTCTGCGCAAAGCGTCAAGATATCACAACTGCTCTCAGTTGCCGAAGTTAAGATACTCTCTTTTATATTGAGATAATAGTTCTTAACACTTTCTACTTTCTCAGATTTTATATACTTATTAAGTCGATCAACCACAATAGCTAAAGTATCTTCTGCTTCGATAGAAACATCTGCATGTTTATTCTTTGCAATTATTGGTCTGAATTCATCTATAGAACTTTCTATATACTGCACGCACTGTTTGAGATTTCTTATTGAGCATTCTCCTTGTCCATCTCTCAACTTGCTCTCTTCAAACGCGCGATTTATCCCCTTTAATACAACCTCTCTCGGGATCTCTTTGTTTCTCCATTCCAATATTAAGCTATAGTCCATTGAAGACAACATTATCCCTTTTCCTGCTAAGGAAAGAAAGTATTTTTCAATATCTTTGACGTAATCTGAATTGTTCCCCATTGGGATTAATTAGTCTAAACCAATTTTAACAAATTCCAAAAAGCAATATACGCATAGAGGAGATAGTAGAGGAACTATTAAGATTCTATCTCTGCTCTCATATTTGAGATAGTCTCGGCATAATCTGAGGTGCCGAAAATGCCCGAACCAGATACGATAGAATCCGCACCTGCATCTGCTATGAGCTTTATATTGTCCATCTTTATGCCGCCGTCTACCTGAATAAGCGGTGTATTATCCATACCATCTATAATTTCCCTCAGCCTCGAAACCTTCTCTGTCATTGATGTTATGAATTTTTGCCCAGGGAACCCAGGCTCGACGGTCATAATTAAAACCATATCAACGTAGTCAAGAACTTCTTCTAAAACATATATCGGGGTCATAGGACTAATGGCTACACCCGCTTTAACACCACGCGCTTTAATTCTGGAGATACTACCGTGAAGAAGAGCGCATGTTTCATATTGAAGTGTAATTCCTAAAATTGAGTCACCGGCAGCATCAATAAACTTCTCTGAGAAGCTCTCAGGCTTATCAATTTGAAGATGGATATCAAGCGGAGGTGGGTTGGTTCTAGCGAGCGCTTCAACAATTGGTATGCCCAAAGTTAAGTTATGAACAAAATGCCCATCCATCACATCAACATGTATCCAGTCGGCTCCGGCTTGTTTAATCGCCTCCACTTCTTCGCCTAATTTTGTAAAATCTGCAGAAAGAATCGAGGGTGCTATTAATTTCTTCATGGACTCATCCTTTTATCAAAAAGTTATAGATAATGCAGGTCTTGTGGCTACGGATTATACCAGCAAAAGAGATTCTCTGGAAATTGAGAATTGAAATCAACATGGGATAATTATCCGGGTATAATATTGCCCGTCACCGCAAATGCGAAAAGCTTGACAGCAACAGGAAAACAATTTACCATAGACGACTTTATTAAATAACTCTATCAATACATAAGGACTAATATTATGTCTCTGAAAAACTTTATTTTTACATCTGAATCAGTAACCGAAGGTCATCCAGACAAGATGGCGGACGGAATATCTGATGCAATATTAGATGCCATGTTAGCGCAAGACCTTCACAGCAGAGTAGCTTGTGAAACCCTTATTACAACTGGATTAACAGTGGTGGCAGGTGAAATAACATCTAATGCAATAGTAGATATATCGGGGATTGTAAGAAGCAAAATTGCAGAAATTGGCTACACACACAGCGATATGGGCTATGATTCTAATACATGCGGCGTACTTGTGGCTTTAGATAAACAGTCACCTGATATTTCAATGGGTGTTACTGCCGGAGAAACGAAAGCTCAAGGCGCTGGTGATCAGGGTCTCATGTTTGGTTATGCAACAAACGAGACGCCCGAGTTTATGCCAACTCCTATAATATTAGCCCATAAACTAACAAAGAGGCTATCTGAGGTGAGAAGAGAAGGCGTTATGCCTTATCTCAGACCGGACGGAAAATCACAGGTAACTGTTAGATATGAGAACAATGTTCCTGTAGCGATTGATGCAATCGTAGTTTCCTCTCAACACTCAGATGATGTTGACAGCAAAACAATCTACAATGACGCTGTTGAACATGTAATTAAGCCCTGCATAAACGAAGAACTTATAACTAAAGATACAAAGATTCATATCAACCCAACCGGGAGATTCGTAACCGGCGGCCCACAGGGTGACGCAGGACTTACAGGCAGAAAAATTATTGTAGACACGTATGGTGGATGGGCAAGACACGGCGGTGGAGCATTTTCAGGGAAAGATCCTTCAAAAGTAGATAGAAGCGCTGCATACATGGCACGCTATGTGGCAAAAAACATTGTAGCGGCTGGGCTAGCAAAGGAATGTGAAGTACAGCTGGCGTATGCTATTGGAGTTGCAGAACCTGTTTCTGTACTAGTAGAAACTTATGGAACAAGCAACGTTGACGAAGAAAAGATTGCAGCCTCAGTAAAAGAAGTATTTGACTTAACTCCTTCTGGAATCATTAGTTCACTAGAACTTCTAAAACCTATTTATCAGCCGACTGCAGCTTATGGTCACTTTGGAAGAACCGGGGACGGATTTACTTGGGAGAGAATAGACAGAGTAAATGACCTGAAGAAAGCAGTTGGATAAGAATTGAATCAACCTTATTTAGAAAATCACGGAGGCAATAAATGAAATATGATGTTAAGGATTTGGCACTGGCCAAAGAAGGAAAATTAAGAGTAGAATGGGCTACACAGGAAATGCCTGTGCTTGGTCTGATTAAAGAGAGATTCAAAAAACAAAAACCTCTAAAAGGTATCACAGTTGCTGCATGTCTTCACGTGACAACAGAAACCGCACAGCTTGCGATAACTTTAAAAGAAGGTGGAGCTACAGTAGCGCTATGCGCATCAAACCCGCTTAGTACTCAGGATGATGTTGCAGCATACCTAGTGAAGGACCATAAAATTTCAGTTTTTGCCATTAAAGGCGAAAATAATAAGACCTATTACAGCCATATTAACAGCGCAATAGACATGTCTCCGCATATTACAATGGACGACGGTGCAGATGTAGTGTCAATTCTACATAAAAGCAGAAGAGAAAAAATTGCAGGCCTGTTAGGCGGAACAGAAGAAACAACGACAGGTGTTATCCGCTTAAGAGCCATGGCAGAAGACGGGGTACTTGAGTATCCAATCGTCGCTGTAAATGATGCAAATACAAAGCATTTCTTTGATAACAGATATGGAACAGGACAGAGCACATTAGACGGAATAATCAGAGCCACGAACAGATTGATCTCTGGTACTACATTTGTAGTATGTGGTTATGGATGGTGCGGAAAAGGACTTGCTATGAGAGCAAGGGGACTTGGCGCAAATGTTGTAGTTACTGAGATTGATGAGCTCGCAGCGCTTGAAGCGGTAATGGACGGATTTAGTGTAATGCCAATCGCTGACGCTGCTAAGATTGGCGACTTCTTCTGTACTGTTACCGGAAACATAAGCGTTATTAGAAAAGAGCATTTCAGAAACATGAAAGATGGAGCAATTATCTCAAACTCAGGACATTTCAATGTTGAGCTTGATTTAGATGGTCTAAAATCAATTTCGAAAAAGAAACGTAAGATAAGAGAGTACGTTGAAGAATACACACTTAAAAACGGAAAGAAGCTAAACGTTCTTGGAGACGGAAGGCTCATAAACCTTGCAGCGGCAGAGGGACACCCTTCAAGCGTTATGGATATGAGTTTTGCCAACCAGGCGCTATGCGCTGAATACGTTGTTAAGAACGCCAAGAAGCTTGAGAAAAAGGTTTATAACGTACCTGAAGCTGTAGATCAGGGCGTTGCTAAAATGAAGCTCAAAGCCAAAGGCGTTAAAATTGACAAACTAACCCCTGAGCAGAAGAAATACCTGAACTCTTGGGAATTCGGAACATAATAGTCTATATTATTTAGAATATGGACCAGCTTCTAGATTCTTTTTTAGCATATATCACAGTTGAAAAGGGTCTATCTAAAAATACGCTAGAGTCTTATGGAAGGGATGTCACGAAATTTCTCACGTTCCTTGAAGAGCAAGAAATAAAAGCTGTTCAAGACATTAAGTACGAGAACATTCTTGACTTCCTTTCCAATTTTAAGAAACAGGGCTTTAGTGACACCACCACAGTAAGAACTATTGTTTCAATAAAACAGTTCTTTAAATATCTCCTGTTAGAAAAGATCATTAAAGAAGACCCCACATCCCAAATACATACACCTAAAATGAAAAAGAGCATTCCTGGCGTAATTTCTCTTGAAGACGTCGAGAAGATCCTTTCTGCCCCTGACAAATCAACTCCCGAGGGGTTAAGGGACCTGGCAATGCTTGAAGTCCTATACGCAACCGGGATAAGAGTGTCAGAGCTAATAAATCTTAAACTTAATGAAGTTAACTTTGAGATGGGTTTTGTAATTGTTTACGGTAAAGGATCAAAGGAAAGAATTGTGCCAATGGGAGAAGAGGCACAAGAGAAACTAAAGACCTATATGGAACACTCCAGGCCTGCACTACTTAAACAAAAAGAGTGTAAGGAGCTTTTTGTCACCAGAAGAGGCAAGGGAATGACCAGGCAAGGTTTTTGGAAACTAATTAAAACCTATGCTCTCAAAGCGAATATAACCAAAGCAATTAGCCCGCACACCCTTAGGCACTCTTTTGCTACTCATCTCCTAGAGAGGGGAGCAGATCTCAGAACTATACAGATAATGCTTGGTCACTCAGACATCTCGACTACACAAATCTACACACATGTAGAAAATGAGCGTCTTAAAGAAATTCACAAAAAATATCACCCAAGATCGTAAAACACTAATATATCAAGTATATTATTCCCCTAAATAAACCAGTACTAAAGCCCAATGAATTTCGACTTTTTAAACCAAATCAACTTTAGTTTAATAATAATTCAGGCCCCTGTGATCCTGCTTTCTCTAACTGTTCACGAGTACTTTCACGGTTGGACAGCGAACAAACTGGGGGACCCTACTGCTAAAAACTTGGGAAGGCTTACACTAAATCCAATTGCTCACCTGGATGTTCTAGGAACTATACTTATGTTTGTAGTAGGATTTGGTTGGGCAAAGCCTGTTCCTATTGACGCAAGAAACTTCAAAGAACCTAGAAAAGGCACACTGCTAGTGGCTATTGCCGGACCCCTTTCTAATCTTGCAACCGCTGTGGTTGCCGGAATTATCTTGCAACCAATGATACCAAAAGTCTTAACCGGGGAGATTGCGCCCGGGAGCATTGATTCATTAATTGTGATAATATTGGCACTGGCTATGGTATATGGAATTGCGCTCGCAGTATTTAATATGATACCTATACCACCCTTGGATGGGTCACGTGTAATGTATGCCATCCTGCCTGACAAATATCTATATCCTTATAGCAGGTTTGAGCCCTACGGTGTAATATTTTTGTTTGGATTATTTATATTTGGTGGAGGAATATTCAGATATTTGCTTTACCCTCTTTCTTATATTTCATTACTTTTTTCAGGATATGATTTTAGCACTCTATGGGGTATTGTGTATCATCTAATACAATGACGGAATTAAACAAAGAACAAGAGCAATTTCAAACACCTGAACCATGTCTCGTAAAGGTTCAATTATTTGAAGGTCCGCTCGATTTACTACTTCATTTAATCAAAAAAAATGATTTGGATATCTATGATATTCCAATTGCCAAAATCACTGAACAGTACATTGAATACTTGGAATTCATGAAGGTATTAAACCTTCAGTTTGCCGGTGAATATCTTGTTATTGCAGCAGAGCTTAGTCTTATCAAATCTAAAATGCTTCTCCCCAAGCCGGTTATAGAGGAAGAGGAAGAAGACCCAAGAGCAGAGCTTGTAAGAAGACTGATTGAATATCAAGTTTATAAAGACGCTGCTGCTGATTTAGTAGGAAGAGATGTTCTGGGACGTGATGTATTTAAAAGAGAATATATCGACAACTCCTTTGAACAGGACGAAGAAGTTGAGCTAATACCGGTTGATTTATGGTCATTGATTGAGGCTTTCAGAGACTTTTATCAACGAAGAAGTTATCTCTGGGCAGAAGAGATATCATATGAAGCTGAATCTATATCTATTGAGGACAAGATTGAGCAAGTTATAGCAAGACTGCATGCACAGCCTCAAATTAAATTTGAAGAACTTTTTGATGACTGCTCGTCAAAATTCGATCTTGTGATAACATTCTTAGCATTACTAGAGTTGGCTCGTACAGAGAATGTGGATGTTGTTCAGGATTCACCTGAATCTGCGATCCTAATAACCTACTCAGGAGAAGTTGAAAGTGGATCTTTCTGATTTAAAAAAATCTATTGAAAGCATTATTTTTATTTCTGATCAACCTGTGAGTGTTGATAAGCTTTCTCTTGCCTTTCCCAACGTTGAGCGTGCGCAACTTAGAAAATGTCTGAAAGAGCTGGTAGAAGAGTGGGAAGAATTTAGCAGGGGGTTTTTATTATCAGAGATAGCCGGCGGATTTCAGTTCAGAACTGACCCAAGATACAGCGAGGACATTTCTAACTATAACAAAAAGGTTAAAAAGTTTCGCCTTAGCCGCCCAGCGCTAGAAGTAACAGCGATAATCGCATATAAACAACCTGTCACTAGGGTCGAGATTGAAAGCATAAGAGGTGTAGACTCTTCAGGTGTTATAAACGTTTTACTAGAAAGAAGGGTTGTTGAAATCAAAGGAAGAAAAGAAGTTATAGGTAAACCTTTTCTGTATGGAACTACAGCCGAATTTCTAGAAGTATTTGGACTTAAGAGCCTAAATGATCTCCCCACATTAAAAGAGCTTGATGAAATAACACAAAACTTAGAACCGAGCATTACACCCGAACCAGAGTCAAACGAAACTACTTTATAAATAGCCCGTTATGGACCCAGAGAATATCTTAGAAGAGCTAAGAAATTATTTCCTTACCACAGGGTTCAACTTAACTCTTACCATTGACCCAAACCTATACAGCACAGATCAGGGCTCATCTAAAAAAATAGAATCTATCTTTCCAGACGCCAAGTCCATTATTCTGATCGGTTTTGGAGGAAAAGGCTTTTGGGATATTTTTCAAAAGTATCTGCGAGAAAACCCCGGATTCAAAACTAATAATGTTGATTTGATCGATAACTATTCAGTATTAAAACTTAAAGAAGCCGCCAATATCCTGGAAGCCAATAAAGTTGCATATAAAATTGCATATCCTTTTGGCAAAGACGCTCTAGACTTGAACTTCCTAAAGCTTGGAGAACTTGGTGGAGCTGGCGTTCCTAGTCTTCTTGGTATTCTCCTGCATCCAGTTTATGGACCATGGATTTCATTAAGAGGTGCAATTATCACTAATATGAAATTCAGAGAATATGGTGAAAGCCTGTCTGGTTTCTCACCCTGCCCTACTTGTGATAAACCATGCATTTCTGCGTGTCCTGCAAATACGATATCTGAATCAGGCTGGGACTGGGAATCTTGTATGAAATTTAGAATAAATGATAAGACTTGTGCGGTGTCCTGCGCTTCCAGACGTGCTTGCCCTTACGGCGAAGAAGAACAGTACTCTGAAGAACAGCTTCAGTATCACCATAAATTTGTGCTTAAAAGTGTTAAAAAATATTTTGAGCAAGAGAATAAATCTGAGAAATAATTTCATAAAGAGCTTGACTCCTAACTATAAACTCAATCATAATGAATAAATATCATCTTACTTTAGTGGAGGACTTATCATGAACAAGATCAAAAGTTTATCATTACTTTTAATTCCGAGTATTTTAGTTCTACTAACATCTCTGAGTTTTAATAGTTATTCTTTGGCCCAACAATACCCGCCTGGAAACTATAAAAATTCATGTAAAGACCTACTAAAAATTGGCCACATGCTTGAGGCTAAATGTAGAACAGAAGACGGCAACTGGCAGAGCACGGTTTTATTTTATGGAAGCTGTAACGGACCAATTCACAACAACAATGGGCAGTTAACATGCAACCAAAACGGTGGTGGCGGTAACAACTGGCTCCCACCCGGGAATTATAAAAACAGCTGCAGAAACATGAATGTAAATGGAGATATTCTGCAAGCTCAGTGTCAGAGACGTGATGGTAGCTGGCGGTTTACCAGCATCGATTATGACGAGTGCTATGACGATATAACAAATCGAAATGGTCGACTAGTATGTGGCCAGAGGCATCATCATAATATGCTGCCTAGAGGAAGTTATAAACAAACTTGCCAAGACTTCAGTGTTAATGGCGATGTTCTACATGCGCAGTGCCAAAAAAGAAATGGTGAGTGGAGATGGTCTTCCATAGATTTTGGCGATTGTTATGGTGATATTACAAATCACAACGGCCGTCTAGTTTGCGAATAGTCCTCAGTTAAATTGACTTTTTGAGTTTTCGCATTTTAATACATATGTAAAATCGACAATGCAATAGCGGCACTAGAAGCCCTGTTCTACTAGATTGATTCTTCTATCCGTATAATAGAACTGTATTCATAGAAAAAAACATGAGCAAATCAAAAGTCACAAATAAGCCATTGGTAGCAATCATTGGTAGACCCAATGTTGGTAAGTCTACGCTATTTAACCGCTTGATAAGCGAGAGAAAAGCTATTGTCGAAGATATCCCTGGAGTTACACGGGACAGAATATACGCCGATACGCAGTGGGACGGCAAAGATTTTAGCCTTGTGGACACAGGTGGTTTCGATCCTGAGGGCGAAGAACTATATCCATCGCTAATTAAAAACCAGATTGACATTGCTCTTGATGAATCTGACTTGATCTTATGTATCCTAGACGGTCAAGAGGGAGTTATGCCTCATGACCTAGATGTAATTGAAATACTGAGAAGAGTCGACAAGCCCGTCATATTTGCCGTGAATAAAATTGATCATCAAAAGCATGTAGACAAAGCTCTAGAATTTCACAGCTTAGGCATTGAAGAGTTCGTTGTCATTTCAGCAATGCAGGGAAGAAATGTTAATGAGTTACTCGATAAGATCATTGAGCTTCTTCCCGCCTATAAACAAATTGAAGAACCCGATGAAGAAATCATAAAAATTGCAGTTCTCGGCAAGCCAAACGTTGGCAAGTCTACTTTGATTAACAAATTTCTAGGTGAAGACAGGCTTATTACTAGCCCTGTTGCTGGAACTACCAGAGATACTATAGATAGTTATATCACCAGGGAAGACAAAAAATATTTACTAATAGATACAGCTGGAATAAGAAGGAAATCAAGAATAACCTTCTCTGTAGAGAGGCATAGTGTTTTTAGAGCTGTAAGAGCTATGGAAAGAGCTGACATAGCACTTCTTATGATTGACGCTGAAGAAGGCCCAACCCATCAGGACGCAAGACTTGCCAGGCTAATAGCAGATAAGGGCAGAGGTTGTATCATCTTACTTAACAAATGGGATCTAGTTCCAACTGAGATTGCACAGACCACGGGTATTGATGAGATATTAAAAGACGAGCTGATGGCTGTTGATTATTCACCAGTACTAATCATATCAGCCATGACAGGCAGAGGGATTAATAAAATCTTTGATGAGATCAACAAAGTTTTTGCCAACTTCTCCCAACGAATCTCGACAAAGAGACTTAACACCTTCCTTAAAAAGATAGTTGAAAAAACCCCTCCCCCAATTTTTAAGGGCAAAGAAATAAAGTTTTACTATATCTCTCAGCCCCTAACCCAACAGCCAACATTTGTAGTATTTACAAATCGTATTAAAGGAGTGCCTGAAAATTACAAAAGATTCTTAGAAAATAGATTCAGAGAAGAATTTGATCTGGAAGGAACTCCAATGAAACTGGTATTCAGATCAGAGAGAGACGAAGCTTAATTACTATGTAAGCCCAAAACTTCTAAGATATTTTTCTGAATGTCCTTTGTACGATCAATAGCCAGGAAATGATCCTTAACTCTCTTCCGTCCCAAAACTCCCATCTTTTTTCTAAGAGAAGGATCTTTAACCAACTTTAGAATCGAATCCCCTACCCCTTTTACATCTCCAGGATCACACAAAAAACCAGTAACCCCATCGTCAATCGATTCGACTATACCTCCTGCTCCCTTAAAACCTATCGAGGGAAGCTCAAATGCCATAGCCTCAATAACTGAGCGCGGGAAGGGATCTGGATAGTTAGAGGGTATTACAAATATATCAAAATCCTTTAAGTACTGTTTTACCTCTTTTTGATATCCTGTGAAAATAAAATAGTGGTCTAAACCGTTTTCGCTTACCAGTCTTTTTAAGTATCCGAGATGATCGTCCTGGAAAAAATAAGGAGTATCTCCCACAATAACAAACTTTATATCCTTGCTCTTCTCATCCAATTGATCGATTACTATTTTTGCAGATTTAATAAACAAATCATAACCTTTTCTTGGAACAATTCTTCCGGTACTGCCAACGACTAAAGTACCTTTAGAAAGTCCATACTTCTCTCTGAGCTCTCCCTTGATAGTAGCTGGGTTATAATCTTCAATATCTACCCCGTTATAGATCACCCTGACTTTCTCTCTTACCTGATTAAAGGGTTCCGCTGTAGCCCCTGATACACATATGATTCTTCTCACAACAGATAGTTTTGAGAGAGAGTTTATAATAAACCCAAGGAGCTTCGTTTGCTGAATATTTCTTACGTGCCATATTACGGGAGACCAATTGACAAGACCAATTAATGCTCCGACAACCTTCGCCTGTGTGCCATTACAATAAATAACATCTATTTTATGTTTTTTTAGCCAAAACGGGGAAGTTACTATCAATGAAAGCATATCAAAAATATTTAACAGCACAGATACAAACTTTAAGAGAATATCGAGAGAATTTGCTTCCTGATTCTCTTTTTGAAAAGCAATTCCTAGTCTAGGTCTTTTTAAATTCTCAGGAAACCTCTTATCGAGAATAATATTTTCATAGATTCCCTCTGCTTTAAGGCGCTCGGAAAAAACTTCATCTTTAGGGATAAGGACATATGGAGCAATTTGAGTTCTATCCAGATATTTAAGTATATAGAATAGGCTCTTTCCCGGCCCGCCGTCTCTGATTGAATGGTTGATAAAAAGTACGCGTGGTAGTGAATTCATTTATTATTCCCGCACAAAAATTGGATTATGCAATTTACCATGACATTATAAAATAGGCTAATCTATAATAATTAATGAAAATCCAATACTGATAGGTATAATATATTTAATATCCATAATTTTTCATCCTGTGGAGGAACAATGAACCCAGTTAAATTGAAGTATTTACTCAGAATTACCCTCTCCATGTTCTTTATCTCAATTTTTTCAATAGGCGGCTGCGATATAGATTTTGGTGGCACTGGTGATAACGGTGGCAGCGGAAGCGGAAGTATTACCGGGGATATTATTATTGAAGGTCAGATACTGAACTTTGCTGATTTTGGTACAATTACTGTTACAGCCACAGAAAACAACTTTCGTTTAGATAGAGATACTACAGATGAACTAGGAAACTTTAGGCTTCAATTCAGGTCATCAAGCAATGAAGTTACTTTAGAATTTGAAGCTGATTCTTTTGATGCCGAAAGACCTAACATTAGAGTCGTAGGAAATAGCACCACAATTTTAGATATTACTCTGCAACAAAATCCTACTCTAATATCAATTGACCGCTGGCAGGTATTTCAAGATACGATTTCTCTTCTTAATGATACAGTTCTAGATTTCGTTGAAAGCATAGTTGAATTTAATATAGAAGGAAACGGCGGGAACTGCATGTTTGCTGGTGGGACTAGCTCTATTACATATCAAGTTAAAAGTATCAATATAATTGATTGTAGAGAAGGAATAAGAGCACAAACCCAGGGTTCTATTACTCTGCTAGCTGACGAGAGTATAGTTATATTAAGTGATCAAGATACAATTATTACTCTTGATGATTCATCGGTAGAGATAGGACAGACAACTAATCCTATTAACAACACTGTTACGATAACTTCAACAAACCAATTTGGTATTAACGCAGCGGGCAATTCTGTCGTAACTATCAATCCAGAAAATGAATGTTCTATTAGTGGCGGCAGAGAGGCTGTAAATGATTTTGCGAGCGGTACTGTTAGCACCTCAACCTGCACTCTCTCACTCTGAAGCTAAATCATATATAAAAAGTGTATTGATAAACCAAAGGAATTAAATAAGAAGTAGAATTAAACGATTGCTATTTTTCTTCATCTAATGAATTTACTTTTTTCTCAAGCTCTTTCATTTTTTTCATTAATATCTCTACATCACTTGCACTAACACTATCGGAATCCGGATATCCTTCTCTGCTTTTCAAGCCCGCTTCTGAGTCTAAGTTCATAATGTCATTAGAACCAGAATTAGTTACAGTGCTTTCAAATTCTGAAGGAATATTTAATTCTTCAGGGTACCAGCCCATTTGCTGCCACATGTGAATATTTTTTTTATAGTTATCCTTCACATAATTATAAGGCTGAAACATCATCAGAAAATAATTCTCAAAGAAGTCTTTAGCAACCTGATTTCCATATTTTATTAGCATGTGCAAAAAAGACACCGGGAGTATGTCTTCTTTGTTCTTTTCACTCTCTAAAATAACCTGAATCAAGATTACCTTGGTAATATCCTCTCCTGATTGAGAATCTATTACTTTAATTTCGCTCCCGTCCCTTATTAGAGCCGCAATATCCTCAAGAGTGACATATCTTTTGTTTGTTGAATCGTATAATCTTCGATTGCTATATTTTTTAATTGTTATTTGGTCATTAATTTGTCTTTGTTCAATCGGCATTTGTATAATTATTCAAAGAAACTATGCCGAGTCAAGAAATAATCCCCAGATACTTGACAAGTCCTCATAAACAAAGGATTATTTTATCTTTAGA
>BQJP01000002.1 GCA_021604765.1 Thermodesulfobacteriota bacterium | reverse complement strand
CGAAAACTTTGGAACTAATCGACAAAACTTTAGTCACCACTTCAGAAGAGCTTGAGAAATCTGATACCAATTATCTCAAAAAAGTCCTAATAGAAAAAATTCAAAAGGTAGGTGAAATTGAACAAGGTGAACACCGCTATCAGGCAATAGCTAAAAAAATAAAAAATTGGCTTCCCCGTGCATTCAGCAAAGATACAACTCCTGAAATATCTCATATGCAGATAGCTCTTTACGGTGCTGAGCCTCATTTTTGCAATGATGAAAAAGATGCTGAGGGTAACATAACCAGACCAGGATGCAAAAAGCACTTTGCCAAAGAAGATTTTCAAAAGAATTACTTTTCATGTCCTTACTGTGAAAAACCGACTCCTTTGGGATCAGATGACTATCTTTATTTACTTTTAAACACCGATTCCTTTCATGAATTACATTCAAATTTAAGTACGGAAAACATAGACGCTCGTTTCAATTTTTTTGATTATTACGATACCAGAAAAAAAGCTTCAAAGCGTACAGATTCCAAAGATTCATTGATAGTAGGATATGGTGATATGTTTGATATCCCGGTAGCAATTGCAGTCTCTGACTTCCGCTTCATGGGTGGCTCTATGGGAGCCGTTTTTGGTGAAAAAATGAAGCTCATAGTCGAATACGCAATTGAGAACAAACTCCCTCTCGTCTCTGTAACTGCATCAGGCGGAGCAAGAATGCAGGAGGGTACTGTAGCTTTATATCAAATGGCAAAAACTATTTCTGCTATTGTTAATCTTAAAGACGCCGGACTTCCATACGTATCATTGCTAGGGCACCCAACTACAGGAGGAGCTCTAGCAAGCTATGTTGTACAAGGAGATTTCATGATAGCTGAAAGAAAAGCTACTGTTGCTTTCGCGGGAGATCGGGTAGTAAAACTTGCCAGCGGGGGAAGAGGTGTTGCTCCTGATACAATGACCTCAGAGTTCTTTTCTAAACATGGTGGAATACATTTAGTAACTGAGAGGAGTCAATTAAAATCTTCTATAGCTGGGCTGTTGAGACTCACTCCGTGGCATCAAAGGGTTCAAAATACTAACGAATAAATACCCTTAATATATTAAAGTTAGTTAAGCTGATCTTTAATTATAACGAGTCTAATTTAATATAATGTTAGGATCCTAGAGAATAATTATGTTATAAAGAAAATAAATTCTAGGGTAATATTAGCATTCTTGTCATCAGAGATTAATCCTCTTCAATCTGATTATAATGGATACAAATTCTAAAGTGCAAAAAATGCCGTCGAATAGTGAAGTTGTTATAATTGGTGCAGGGCCTGCCGGTCTTACTGCAGCATATGAGCTTCTTAAAAAGGGAATTCCTTCAACTGTGGTAGAAAAAGATAATATAGTAGGCGGACTCTCAAGAACAGTAAATTATAAGGGGTACCATTTTGATATTGGTGGTCATCGGTTTTTTACTAAGGTCAAAGTGGTTGAAGATATGTGGCATGAAGTACTTGGGGATGATTTTTTAACTAGAAAACGGCTTTCTAGAATTTTTTATAATAACAAGTTTTTTAACTATCCGTTTAACCTTTCAAATGCTCTTTTCGGTTTAGGAATATGGAATAGTGCAATGATTGTAGTTAGTTACCTCTGGGCTCAGGTCTTTCCACAAAAACCCGAAAACACTTTTGATCAATGGGTTTCAAACCGTTTTGGCAAAAGGCTTTATAAAATATTCTTTGAAACCTATACAGAAAAAGTATGGGGCATACCATGTAACGAGATTAGTGCTGAATGGGCAGCACAAAGAATCAAAGGCCTCTCACTATTAAAAGCTATAAAAAACACTCTTATCAAAGAACAGAGCAAGAATAAGGAAACCGTGGTTAAAACTTTAATAGACAGCTTTAATTACCCTAAATACGGTCCTGGAATGATGTGGGAAAAAGTAACGGAAACGCTAAATAACCAGGGTAGTAATGTACTGTTAAATTCTGATGTAGATAAAATATATGTTCAAGATAACAAAGTTCGAAAAATTGGAATAGTTGAGACCGGACAGCACAAAGAATTATATGGAAATAATTTTATAAGCAGCATGCCCATTAGAGAACTCGTACAAAAAATTGATCCACCAGTACCAAATGAAATACTAAATGCAGGCACGGACTTAAAATATAGAGATTTTCTAACAGTATCACTTGTAATCAATAAAACCGACGTATTCCCAGATAACTGGATATATATTCACGATCCCGATGTTCAAGTTGGAAGAATACAGAATTTTAAAAATTGGAGCCAAGATATGGTTCCTTCAGAGCAAAAAACTTGTTTAGGACTTGAATACTTTTGTTTTGAAGGAGATGGCCTTTGGTCCATGGACGACAAGGACTTAATAGAATTAGGAAAAAGAGAGCTTGAAAAAACAGGGCTGGTTGATACTTCACTGGTTGAAGACGGCACTGTGGTGAGAATGCCAAAAGCTTATCCCGTTTATGATTCAAACTATCTGGAATCATTAAATAAAATTCGTGAATACCTAAAACAAATAGACAACTTACAGCTTGTAGGTCGAAATGGAATGCATAAATATAATAATCAGGATCATTCCATGCTAACTGCTATGTTAGCAGTAAAAAACATACTGGGTGCTAACTACGACTTGTGGAAGGTTAATGCAGATCAAGAGTATCATGAAGAAATAAGCGGAGAAGAAGAAAAAGATTTTAAAGCGCTTTCTTCGACACAGCCGTTAGTTCCAGAAAGTGTTAAACCATCTCCTGTCGACCTTGCTATTATCCGCGCATTCTCAAAACTAGATAAATTGGCTTTTGCAACGGCTCTTGGAATAGTTGCGGGAATGGCAGTTTTTGTAGCCACCATTTTTCTCATCCTTAAGGGAGGAAATGTTATTGGCCCTAATCTCAATCTACTAGGACAGTATTTCATTGGCTACACTGTGAGTATCAAAGGGGCTTTTATTGGATTTGGATATTCGTTTTTATGGGCATTTATTTTTGGATGGCTATTTGCATACTTAAGAAATTTCTTTACGGGCTTTTACATTCTGAGAATTAAAAAGAAATCGGAATACTCTTCTTTCAAGGATTTTATTGATTATATATAATAAGTTAATCAAAACGATGGATAATCGACAATGACAAACAATTACGATGAAGAAAAATTATTAGAAGCGATTGCTTTACTAAATGCGAAGATGCTGGGCATCATTCTGGGAATCACTTTTGGACTTATAATCTTCATAATCACAATATGGCTTGTTATAAAGGGTCCCCAACTAAACCCATCAGGAGAGTATGTGGTAGGTCCTCATTTACAACTATTAAGTCAATTTTTTATAGGCTATAGCGTGTCTTATATAGGAAGTATAATAGGTTTTCTATATGGTTTCGCCGTGGGGACAATTTGTGGTGCGTTAATAGGATGGATATATAACAAGATAGTAACGCTTAGGCAGAAAAATTAATTTTTTTAATTCCATTTATATTGACCATGAGCCAATTGAAATTGTATAGTTTCAAAAAGCATATGGTCTAAAACTTAATATGAGCTCTGACAACCCAACTTTCTCAGTAATAATTCCCACATACGAGCGTCCGGTGCAGTTATCAAAATGTTTGGAATCTATTGCCCATCTTAATTATCCTAATAATAAATTTGAAGTAATAGTAGTAGATGACGGCAGTAAAAACCCGCCTGAAGAATTAGTACATTCATTTTCAGACAAACTTAATATTAGACTTTTCACTCAGACAAACGCTGGCCCCGCTGGCGCTCGTAATACTGGGGCTCTAAAAGCAAACGGAACATTTCTAGCCTTCACTGATGATGACTGTGAACCAGAGAGTAATTGGCTAAATGCTTTTGAAAATGAGTTTAAAAAAGATCCAGAGATTTTTCTCGGTGGTTACACAATAAATTCTCTCTCTGACAACCCCTGTTCAGCAGCAAGTCAGGAGCTAATAAATTATCTCTATACCTATTATAATTCAGACCGAAATAACGCTACTTTTTTTGCTTCAAACAACATTGCTGTCAAAGCTGATCTGTTTCAACAAATAGGGGGTTTTGACGTTACAACATTAAGAGCAACCGCTGAAGATAGGGAAATATGCGACAGGTGGGTTTATTATGGTAATAAAATGACCTATACAACTGATGCTATTGTATTTCACAGCCATGATTTATCGCTATCTCAGTTCTGGAAACAGCATTATAATTATGGAAGGGGGGCGTATTACTATCGCAAAGTTAGAGCAATACGCGGCCAGGAAAAAGTTAAGATCGAACCTGCCTCATTTTATTTAAACCTTATACTTTATCCATACAAAAGAAAAGAAATTAAACAGAAAACCTATATATCTATACTTTTAGTCGTATCACAAATAGCAAATGCCATAGGATTTTATTGGGAACGAATACTGCGATTTCTCAATAAAAACTAAACACATTACCACTTACAAACAAGAATAACGGCTATGATATTGGTTATGTCAATATAAGATTATTTTCATCATTATAGAAAATTTAGTACAATATCAACAAGTAGTAATGCTGAGAAAGTATCGATTCAGGAAAGATAGTTGAAAAACGAGAAGAAACTCAAAAGAGAATTTATACTTAAAGAATTAAGTCCCTATAAAAAATATATAGCTTTATTGATATTTCTATTCTTTATAGCATCCGCATTTGATGGAATATCAATAGGCTTACTAGTCCCTTTGCTTGCCAGTGTTCAACAGGTACAAAACTATGATGAGCTTCCAAGAATTCTCCAGGCAGTAGTGAAAATTTTTGCCGAATACCCCGTTCAAAAACAAATAATTCTGTCCCTTGTTTTCGTTGTGTCCTCAGTACTATTAAAAAACTTATTCCTGGGTATATCCCGATACATATCATACTGGCTTACAGCAAGACTAATAGCCAATATAAGGTCGCAATTAATAAACACTCTTATGTTAGTCGGGATTGGTTTCTATAGTAATGTCAAAACCGGCGATTTAGTTGAAAAGGTAATTTTTAATACTATAATGACCGAAGAAATAATAAGAAATGCAACGGAGCTTTTAGATTATCTCGCCTCATTTACTATCCTTATAGCTCTACTGATTATCTTCTCGTGGGAGCTAACAATAGTCACTATAATACTTGCGGCATTAATAGCATTTGGGGTTTCCATCTATATAAAAAGACTAGAGACTTATGGTCATCAATTACTACACAACAGTAGAGAATTAACTGCCGATTTACAAGAAAATCTTTCCGGAATCGAAGTCATAAAATCATTTACAAAAGAACGTACGCAGTCAGAGAAATTAAAAAGTAAAATTGAAAACCAGGCCAGGAGTCACCTCAATTTAACCTTCGGCAATTATATGGTTCATATCCTAACCGAAGCGCTCGGTGTGATAGCAATAGCCGTTTTATTTTTAGCCGCTATTCAGACCTCCGATATGGATTACAAAATAGTTCTTACACAGTTATTACCCTTTATATATATTCTCGCCCGTATGCTGCCCCTGATAAAGCTAATTAATCAGGCAAGAGGCATAATTCTCAGCAGATGGCCGGGTTTCAATGCCGTATACGACCTGTTGAGATTAGACAATAAGCCGCTTATTAAGGATGGAGATAAAACGTATGGAGGGATTCAAAAAGATATCCGATTCTGCTCGGTTGGATTTTCTTACAATGATGATAAAACACTTGCTCTATCCAATGTCAGCTTTGATATTCCAAAAGGTAAAACTACAGCTATTGTAGGCAAATCAGGCGCCGGGAAATCAACGATTATTAACTTGCTTCTAAGATTTTATGATCCCCAAGAGGGAAAAATTCTAATTGATGGCGAGGATCTTGTTAGCTTCAATGTCGAATCATATAGAAGAAATATAGGAATCGTCAGCCAAGACGCATTTATTTTCAATGATACCGTAAAGAACAACATAGCCTTCGGCGCATTAGAGGAACCGACTGATAATCTTGTAATAGAGGCCGCGAAAAGAGCTGGAGCCCATGAGTTCATAGAATCGCTCCCACAAGGTTATGATACTGTTTTGGGAGAGAGGGGTGTTAAGCTTTCAGGGGGGCAGAAACAAAGAATTTCAATCGCAAGAGCAATTCTTAAGAATCCGGAAATCTTAATACTAGATGAAGCCACAAGCTCTTTGGATACAAAAACAGAACAATTAATTCATCAAGCCATAACGGAACTCAGCCAAAACAGGACAGTAGTAATCATAGCTCACAGACTTTCGACAATTAAAAATGCTGAGCAGATAATTGTGATAAAAGATGGGAGTATCTCTGAAATAGGGAATGAAAAAGAGCTTCTGGATAAAGAGGGAGAATATCACAATTTAGCTAAAGCTAATATAATATTAGATGATGTATAGAGAATGTATCATTTATATAGGACTATAAGTACTTCATTTAGATTTGATAATTGATTTGTGATGACTAACAAAAACCCTTTTATCTCAGTAATAATACCGGCCTATAACAGCACAAAGTTTATTGCTCTATGCTTAGAGGCATTAAGTAAATCTACCTATACTTCCTATGAAGTTATTCTTGTAGATGATGGGTCTACTGATGATACAGCTCAAATTGCACATGATATGGGGTGTCAGGTTTTTGTAATGGAAAATCAATCAGGTCCTGCAGTTGCTAGAAATTTCGGTTCGAAACAAGCCAATGGAGAAATACTATTATTCATAGATTCAGATGTACTGGTCAAAATTGACACTCTTGAACTTGTAGCTTCTACTTTTTCTGAAAATCCGGATATAGCTGCGCTCTTTGGATCATATGATGATACACCCTCCGACACTGACTTCTTATCTCAATACAGAAACCTCCTCCACCACTATGTTCATCAAAATTCCAACCCCGATGCGGCAACATTTTGGGCTGGATGTGGTGCAGTGAGAAAAAACATATTTTTAGAGCTTAACGGATACAATGACAAAAAATTTGCTGAGCCTTCAATAGAAGATATTGAGCTCGGATACAGAATGCGTGAAAATGGATACAAAATTAGGTTAGATAAGAATTTGCAGGTGACTCACTTAAAACACTGGGGTTGGTACTCTATGATTAAAACTGATATTTTCAACCGTGCGGTGCCGTGGTCGAGATTAATCCTTCAAACTAAATCTTTGCCTCAAGATTTGAATTTACGTATTTCAGACAGGATAAGCACTGCGCTTGTCGGAATATTACTTATTTGTATCTTTGTGCTTATTTTAGATTTGGTAAGGTTATTTAATCTTATTAGTTATGGTCTTTTATTATCAATAATAGCAGTAATAACTATCTCTCTCATTATTCTGAATCGTAACTTATACGGGTTCTTCTTAAAGAAAAGAGGGCTTGTATTTACGGTTAAAGTAATTCCAATTCATTTTCTATATTACTTTTATTGCGGTGCTTCGTTTGGAGTTTGCTGGATACAGAATAAGTTAGGACTACTAAAAACTTCTGAAACTAATTCCTAAGCACTTGGCGGTAAGAAAGGATCACTAGTTGGCGCAGATTTAACTTCAGGTTTACTTTGAGTATAAGCACCAGTTAGTTCCTTTACTTTTTCTATTTGCTCTGGGGTGTCTAGGTTCTCTCCTTTGCCCATTTCATAAAGATAATTGGCGTTATCTCTTGGTGCATGGCTTTTCACATTAGGGTCAAAGAAAACTTCTTTTGTGTGAACCAAACCTGCTCTGTTATAAGAAGCTAGTTCATACTTCATACCCATCCTAAGTGCATCACAAGGACAAGCTTCTACGCAAAATCCGCAAAAGACGCATCTCATGAAATCGATATTGTAGACTTTGGGTCTTCTCTCTATTCCGTAATCATCTGCCGGTTCAGCAACAATAGATATCGCTTGTGTAGGACAAGCAACTTCGCAAAGTTTACATGCAACACACCTTATCTCTCCCTCATCATCTCCAGGCATCACATGAAGCCCTCTGTATCTCTCAGGAAGTTCTTTCACTTCTTCTGGATACTGAATGGTTATTGGCTTAAAGCGTAGCAAATGTTTGATTGTTATCAATAACCCGCTTAGAATCTGAGGAAAATAAAGTTTCTCAGACCAAGTAAGTTCAGGATGTTTTAGTAATTTTATTTTTATAGCCATATTTATTAACCGTTATCTTTAGGGCAATAAGTTATAACATAATCAGACATTTTGGGAAGTCATAAAGTCTCATTTAATTCATCTCTCATTCTACGGTAAACTAGGATACCTGAAATTATAGAAATTATTATACAAATCCCTCCAAAATAAAAATTCCCCAGGAGTATTTTTCCTACCCCTATCATTCCAAATAATAGGAAACTGACACCCAAGAGCCAGTTGTAAATTACTGGCATGAACTTAGGTCGGACAATATCAGGGTTTGCATCGCTGGCAGGCTTCCACCAACCCCAGGGACGTACTCTCTTGTAAAAATTATTTAGTGTCTCATTTGGCTCTGGGCTTGTAAGAAATGTAACAACTAACCAAGTTATTATCGAAACAGGTATTACTAGTATCTGGTGTTTTAATTCAAGCGAGTTTCCCTGAGAGTGAGTATATATGAATAGAACTAAAATAGTTAAAAGTGATGAAGCTAGAGCAGATATCTCTGACCAAGCATTGATCCTCCACCAAAACCATCTAAGCACAAGCACCATTCCTACCCCTGCACTCATAGCCCAGAGAAAGATCCATGCTTTTCCGATATTGGTTATATAAAACGCAAAAAATCCTGCGAGAACAGTCAATATTAGGGTGGCAAATCTTGAAATTAAGATGTAGTGGCTCTCAGTAGCGTCAGTTTTAATAAAGCGTCTGTATATATCATTCATTAAATACGATGCTCCCCAGTTGAGTTGAGTAGACAGCGTGGACATAAAAGCAGCAAGGAAAGTAACAAAGAGTAAACCCTTTAGTCCAGGGCCTAAGTAATCCCGAATAGCTACTACATACATTGCTTCATGGTCACCACCGAATTCTTGAACTCGGGGATATATAATAAGAGTAGCCAAAGCCACAAGTACCCATGGCCAGAGCCTGATAATATAATGATTAACTGCAAACCATGCTATACCTAAGACTGCATGTCGCTCGTTCTTAGCAGAGTTGATCCGTTGAATAATATAGCCTCCTCCATCGGCATTGTGGGAAGACCACCAAATAATGCTTACATAAACAAGAAATGCAAAGAAGCTTGAGTCTAAAAACCCTTCACTAACTGGGTCCCCTCTTGAAGGAGACATAAAAAATGAGACATGCTTCTCGTCAATATTTCCAAGTTTATCTATAAAGCTTGAGAAACCGCCAATTTCAGGTGATCCAATCACTACCCAGGCTAAAATTACAGTACCTATAACTGCTATAAAATATTGTAGAAAATCTGTAAGTGCAACTCCCCATAAACCTGACATCATGGTGTAGAAAAATGCAATGGAAATACAGATCACAATTGCCAAAGTGGTGTCTATTCCAAAAAACACCTTGAACACCTTAGCCATAGCGCTTATCACCCAGCCCATGACTATGAAATTAAAAAGGGTTGAGAAATAAAAGGCCTTAAACCCTCTGAGAAACGCTGCAGGTTTGCCGCTGTAGCGTATCTCGATTAGCTCATTATCAGTTATTACTTCTGCCCTTCGCCAAAGCCTAGCAAAAACTATAACAATAAACACTGTGCTGAATAAATAGTTCCACCAGAACCAGTTTTTCCATATACCTTCAGTGCGCACCCAGCCGGTTATAGCAAGCGGTGTATCAGCAGCAAAAGTCGTAGCAACCACAGATGTGCCTAAGATATACCAGGGCAGACTCCGCCCTGAAACAAAATAAGAAGACATGCTGGTGCTAGCGCGTTTTGTAAAATAGATACCAATTCCAAGAGATATTAAAAGATAGGAAACAACAATAGCCCAATCCAGAGGACTAAGTGCTGAAAGTGCGGTCTGAATAGATTCGGGCATTGAATTTCTAATTTACCTGACGGAGATTTAACAAAATAGTTTTAGTATTAACTAATATCCACAGGCAATTTCCCCTTTGCCGGGAGTTTTCCTAAAAGTACATCAGCCGCAGCCACTTGACACACATCCAATATATCAAAGCTGCAGATAATACTTTTAAATTTATTAAAGTCCCGGGTTATATACGGCGAACCAAACGAGACTAGAGCTGTCCCATGTGAGACAGATTCAAGTTTTTTTAAAATTTCTTTGAAGTTATCGGGCAAGTAAGATTGTTTTTTCCAAGCTCCGATTGTCGTATAGACAAGACTGATTACAGCGGAATCTTCTGGAATATCATCGGTTATGAAATTTTGATCACTGCCTGTTGAAATCGAAATTTTGTTCAAGCTTATAGCATTTTGTTCTAAATAATCAGTAAATGGTTTAGATATTACAATTTCAGAATCCGTTACATCAAGAACAAAGACGCATACTTTTTTTGATGTAAGCGCCTCTCCCTTAATCTGACAAACTGAATCTATGGCAATCTGCTTCCTTAGTTTTATACCGCGATCTTTGAGATTTGAATCAGATGAATTGGTATTAGCTATTAATTTTTGTTTAGCAGAGAATATTCTCTCAACTTTTTGATTTAATTGGCAAAGATCAAGCTCTGTATTACAGAGATTTTGAATTAGTGTAAACGGATCCCTCGGGTCAAGGATTATGTCACAGCCCGCATTTAGTGCCATTTGAGACAGATATTGCTCATCTCCTAACTTTATAATCCCTTCCATATGAAGAGAGTCTGTAATAACTAAACCCTGAAAACCCATCTCATCTCTGAGCACATCTGAAACAAGTCCTTTTGAGATTGTTACAGCATTTCCATCCCTAATTTGAGGGAATGCTATATGTGCGGTCATAATCGTCGCTACACCAGCCTCTATGGACTTCTCAAACGGGATTAGATCACTACATTGAAGAGTTTCTAAGCTTGTGTCTTGTACAGGTAAATCGACATGCGAATCAACTCCTGTCCGCCCATGGCCGGGAAAATGTTTTGCGCAAGCTAAAATGCCGTTATCCTGACAACCTTTTATGAATGCTGAGCATAAACGTGAAACCAGCCCTGGTTCATCTCCATATGATCTTATATTAATAATTGGATTATCAGGATTCGAATTTACATCAGCTATTGGGGCAAATATTAAATTGAGCCCACACTCTCTCATCTCCTGTGCTATGAATGAAGACTGATTGTAAACCAGATCTAAATTATTCGCTGCCCCAAGCGACATGGTGAATGGAAAAATAGTCATATCGGATACAACTTGACCCAAACCCCTCTCTGCGTCGCATCCAAATAGAAGCGGGATTTTGGATATTTCCTGAAGCTCTTGTGTAGTTTTGGATACAATATCCCGGGTGCCGTTAAAAATAATGAATCCACCCACTGCACATTCCTCAACTAATCTTCTAGCCGTCACTAAAGATTCAGGGTCATTAAAATCTATTCTGGGCATTACTACCTGCCCTATTTTTTGAGTTATATCGAGATTCTTATTATCCAATTTAGTCATCAGGTCTAATTTGAGTATTCAACGATAATTATTATTTAGCTCTACCTAGAGAAATCTTACCCAAGGGCACTTTTCTTTGAGCACCTGTTACTCCAGGAAGATTATTTGTATTGCCGGATATTAACTCATTTGCCAGTATTGCAAATGCAACAGCTTCTTTTGCATCACTAGGTATTCCATAATCATTCGAAGTGCTGCATTTTATGGGATCAAGTTCCTCTCGTAACCTATCTATTAGTATATGGTTGTTACACCCACCACCGCTAAATATAACTTCAGTGATATCCCACTTTGGAAAAATGAAATTTTTATAAGACGATACAATTGACTCAACTGTTAGTGCCAAGAGTGTGGCCATCATATCCTCTAGCGAAATCATCTCGTTATCAACATAGGAATGTAGCGTAGTAGCCATTTCCTGCCCAAAGAGCTCTTCGCCTGTAGATTTTGGCGGGGGATGTGAATAGTATGGATCCACAAGCAATTTGTTCAGTAGTTCTTGGTTAATATTTCCAACAGATGCGAATTGCCCACCTTTATCATATTTCTCTTTTCCATTAGTAGCTAATTGAATAATCCTGTCCATCAGCATATTTCCCGGACCTGTATCAAAAGCAATTAAATCATCGATGTGCTCAGTGACAACAGTCGCATTAGCTATACCCCCAATGTTTTGGGCTATAGAAACTTTTCCTGGCTTCCTGAACAGTAAGTAATCTAAATATGGAACTAGTGGAGCCGCTTCACCACCTGCAGCAATATCACGAGTTCTAAAATCACCTACAGTAGTAATCCCTGTTTTCTCGGCGATTACATCAATTTCACCGATTTGTAATGTGGATGGGTTACCATCTTTATAAGAAGGCGGGTTATGAAAAACAGTCTGACCATGAGAGCCGATTAAATCTATCTCCGAGGGACTTAGCCCCGCTTGGTTTATTACCTCCAATGCCGCTTTAGCAAACTCACCACCTATAAGGAAATTTAAATCAGATATTTCTTTAAGGGAGCAATCTACAATTAACTTATTCAATTTAGTTTGTATATCACCGTCATATTCAATACAAATGAATTTTAGTAATTCTATTTTTGTATCCAGTCCATTTCCTTCCAACTTAACCAGAACAGCATCAATGCCGTCTTTTGAAGTTCCGGACATTAATCCAATTACATACTTTTCTTTCTTATCTATAAGTGATTTCAATTCAACTGACATAATATTTAAGAATAGTCCATACTATTTATTTAAGTGCCTCATGTAAAAATCCGCTGTGCTTCTTTAGTATTTCCCGTGATTCTTCTAAGCTTAACCCTTTCTTCTCCATGACTATTGATGCCTTAACATCCCAGTCGGTCTTTTCCAAGAGATCAGCCGCTTTATCCTCACTAACTCCAGCTATATGCATAACAATACGTTTAGCTCGATCTCTTAGTTTTGCAGACTTTGGCTGCACATCCACCATAAGGTTTCCATAAGTCTTACCAAGCTGCACCATAGATGCTGTAGTTATCATATTTAAAACCATTTTTGTAACGGTGCCTGCCTTCATTCTGGTTGAGCCTACTACAACCTCAGGACCTACTAAGAGTTCTATAGTAACATCGGCGTTTTTAGATTCCATAGAATTACAAGTTACTAATACAGATCCACATCCTGTCTTTTTTGCGTATTCTAAGGCGCTTTGGACAAAAGGTGTCGAAGCACTTGCTGCAATGCCTACTACAACGTCATCATTACATAGATTTGCATCTTTAAGATACTCTTGTGCTTCTGTAGTTGAATCCTCAGCACCTTCTATAGACTGCCAGATAGCTTCTTTACCGCCTGCTATAAGCCCCTGTATTAATTCAGGATTTGTTCCAAAAGTAGGTGGACACTCAGCAGCTTCAATCACACCTAAACGACCGCTCGTACCAGCTCCTATAAAGAACAATCTACCCCCTTTCTTTAACTTGGAAGTAACAAGCTCTACAGCCTTGGCAATATTATGTTTCTCCTTCTCAATAGCTTGGACTATAACTCTGTCTTCTTCTAATATAAGTTCAACTACTTCAAGAGGCGAGCACTTATCCAGATGCAAAGTCCGAGGATTTATTCTCTCAGTTAGAAGGTGTCCTGTCTTTCTGCTTTCTTTCACAGAAACTATTATATCTGGTAATACAGTAGATATTAACCGGGATAAGAGTAAATTGACTTTTATAGCTGCGTATAATAGATTTTGACTTGTCGCGGGTGTAGCTCAGCTGGCTAGAGCATTAGCTTCCCAAGCTAAGGGTCGCGGGTTCGAATCCCGTCACCCGCTCATTTATTTACAAATTATCTGCCGGACTCTTGGAATTAAGCTTAATAGAGTTCAGTAAATCAGTAGGATCATAAGTAATAGGTGTCTGCTCACATTGTTCTCTCTTATGGAGAATCTCCCAAAGCATTTCTGAGCATTTTTTCTGGATACTGGCTGAATCTATATGGCTTATCGTCTCCATTACCGCCTTATCAAAAGCTTGCTGCAACGTAGCCGAGCCAGAGGCTACAGACTCGGATAGATATAGGGTGAATAATCCATTTGATCCGTCCAGTGTGAAATAGGAGTACTGATCTGCCTTGGATGACATCAGGAGCGCCTCACGTCCCTGCCAGTCCTTATCCCGTCCATGCTTCTTTAGCATATCGGGCACAGCTGCTCCAGAGTGACAGGCGTCTACTGTAATTACAATCTCATCCGCGCGCACTTTGTCAATCATGCCCCGAAGCTCACTAGCCGTAATCCACTGTTTTAGCTCAAGCGCGCTTAGCATAGTAAAGGGTTTCTCCTCTGTCCAGAGAACAAGTACCTCATCCTTTACGGGTTTATCCTTACTATTTATATCGGTAAGGTCTCCGTGTGTATTAAAAAGCATAATAACCCTTGAACCCTTAGGTACTGTGTCCGCAAACTCAGTTAGTCCATCTTGTAAACCTCGGTAGGTTGCTTGTTCATCAATTAGGGTAAATATATTTTGAGACGGTATATCCAAAGCTTCTTTGACTGATGTAGTAAATATTTCGACATCATTCTTGCACGCGGAGGCAACATCCTTAGCCCGCTTTTCTAGTAGTTTTGTTTTCCATGGGGGGCATGCAGACACGGCAAATACATATGTATTTTCACCAGTTATTGCCAAGAGCGGCTGTATAAATAAGCATAGACACAGAAATGCTGCTGCTAATATTGTTATAAGCCTCATAAACCTCTCATTTTATTGTTTAGAGGAAGACAATGGTCTGCATTAACAATGTTTGAACAGAACTATGTATCGGCCCCTAATTCCATCTGCTGAGCCGAGGGTGCCATCTGGCACCTCCCGGCTCGGGTTGGTATATATATTAAGGAGCTTTAGGTTCTTTATCCTTTGTCCTCTGAATTTCAGGCTCTTCATTAGGATTATCCGCAGGCTGAACTGTTGTTGTTACAGTATGTGTAACGCTCCCTTCAGCCTTTTCACAGTCCTCCGCGGATTGCGCGAAAAGCTTTACACCATTTATTTCGCAGTATACACCGTTTGGCTGTCCAGTAGACTCCATAACGGCTTTCGCAGATTGAGGTGAAACCATTACAGTTACTAATAATAAACCTAAAACAGTCACTAATATTCTACTCATTGATTTACTACCTCCTTAGATTAATTTTCTTAATCATTTTGATTTCTGATATTGAGGGAACCTGAACGCGCGTACCATATCATCTCCTTTCATATGGCAATTCAAACAGACTTGAGGTTTACCGGCGAATTCCGCCACTCCGTCAGTTCTCCATTGCATGAATACCCACCCGTCTTCTAGTTTCTCGCTTGCTAGAATATGCATAAATTCTTCATCTCTATATGCTTCCTTTACGAAAAGCGATCCTACAGGCCATTGTTCAATAGGATCGTTTGCTTCGAGTACCTTTTCAAGGACTTCATTCATGTATATATCAACGTACATATCCTGGTCGCCTTCATTATGTTGTATTGCGAGGGTTCTTTCTTCAAATCCAGGAGCGCGTGCAAATTGTTTGTAATTTAACTCATTTATGCGGGCATAAAGTTCGTCTGCATCGTTGACGTCTTTGAGTGTCATAAAAGATAGAGATAAAAAGGAAAATACTAGCAGCGCAACGAGCGATAGCTTCAATACCACCTCTTTAATATTGATATTTAATGGATAATTCTAGTTTCCAACCCTCTTGCCATTATACAATATTATAACCGCGATTTTCAACGTCAGGTGGTTAAAAGAGAATGAGAGCTAAACAGTTTAATTTTGGAGTTAGGTTTTAGTTAGAACTGGAATCACCGGTACCATCTTCTTGTTCTTGATCAACCAAGTATCTAACTGCAGCACGGACAAATTTGCTTCTCTCGGCTTCTCCCAAAATCCCTTTCAGATTATCATAGACACTCGGGTCTATTATTAGAGCGCCGAGTGTTCCTTCTCCGCCTCTTAGCATTTCAGATATTTCATTGAAATTTGCCATCGTCTCTTTTAACTCAACTGATGTGAGGCTTAAATTGGAAAGTGTGGTATCAACCTCGCCAGTTAGTTTCTCATCGTAAAGTAACGCGTGAAGAGGTCCGCCGCCTTTATTTATTTGGTTAAGTAGCGTATCTAGTTTTGCAACTGTTCTGTTAAGTTTAATAAGGGTATTTTCATCAATCTTTCCACCTGATTTATCTTTTGGTCCATATATCATGGTATTAAGTATTCCATTCCCCGTAGCAATTGCTTCCATGTTCTTCTGAAGCGCCTCGGAACTAGCTTTAACTGATGCGATGGTCTGATTTATATTCTCTAGATTTTTCCCTTCTCCAATACCTTTGACTATTTTGTCCAAACTCTCGGAAATGCTTATCACATTGGTAATTAAATCTCCGGATTGACCTATAATACTTGCAAACTCTATAGGGGTTTGACTTTCAATTGTTAGAGTATCAGGTAGCACTGTAAGTGGGGGTTCTTGACCGGGGAGAATTTCAATGAATTTATCACCTAAAAGACCCTCTGTCTTAATTGTAGCTTTTGAATCCGGATTCAATCTGCCCATACCACCTTTGCTTATAAGCATAGTAACATTTATCACTTTGTCCCCGACCGGGTCTTTAGCAAAACCAAGATCGGTTACCGCACCTATTCTTACACCAGAAAGCCTCACAGCGGCACCCTTAATTAACCCGGCGGTATTTTTAAATGACGTTTTAAGTGTATAGCTTTTCTCAAAGTAGCTCTGTTCCCCACCTAGTAAAATAATAATTATAGAAAGAATGGCTATGGCTATAATTACAAATAAGCCAACTCTAAAATTTATTGCTTTCTGGTTTTTCATACTAAAAATCCCCCGATTATTATAACGCTACTCCTAGAATTTTCTCCCGAGATAAGACTACAAAAATTACACCCACCAATATAATACGTAAGATTATACGTAACAATTAAAGATTTCTCAAAAGTCTTATATAGAACTATTTTCACAATCTTTATAGTACCTATTGGAATTTCAACTCCGTCCGCTAAAATAATAGTTTTTACTAAGAGTACAGATATCGAATTTCCAATAACAATCACAAGAATTACAGCGTCGATTGTCTTTATAATCACTTCCATTAAGGAGCAGGAAAATGAATAAGATTAATAGGGTAATTATTAGTGTCTCGGACAAAGAGGGTATAAGTGATTTTGCTAAAGGCCTAGAAGAATATGATGTCGAAATATTATCCACAGGTGGTACTGCAAAACAGCTAAGAGACGCAGGGGTTTCAGTAATGGATATCTCGGAATATACAGGATCGCCTGAGATTTTAGATGGTCGTGTGAAAACTCTACACCCTAAGATATATGGCGGCGTTTTAGCGCTACGTGACAATGACACTCATTTACAGCAAATGACCGAGAACGGTATGGAACCAATAGATATGATTATTGTAAACCTGTATCCATTTGAAGAGGTTATTAAAAAAGACAATGTTGATTTAATGGAAGCGATTGAAAATATTGATATCGGCGGACCAACTATGCTAAGGGCTGCCGCTAAAAACTACCAGTACGTCACACTAGTTACCCACCCCGAAGATTATGAAGATCTTTTAAGTGAACTAAAGAAAAACAATGGCTCAATTTCAGCCGAGACAAATTTCAGGCTTGCAGTAAAGGCATTCTCATATGTCGCTCGCTATGATGCTGCTATTTCTAATTTCCTTGGCGCTATAGATCCTGATGGAGGCGAAACAAAATTCCCTCCAAGTCTAACAATTCATATGGACAAAAAGATGAAGCTGCGCTACGGTGAAAACCCTCATCAGGAAGGGTCTTTCTACGTACAGTCAGGGTTAGAAGAGCCCTGTATTTCAAACTCTATCCAACTCCAAGGCAAAGAGCTGTCGCTTAATAATATCTATGATACAGATGCCGCTCTTGAAGCCGTCAAAGACTTCACAGAAACAGCATGCGTAGTGGTAAAACATAATAACCCCTGTGGTGTAGCTACAGATGAAAGCGTTGTCGAGGCTTTCCTCAAAGCCAAGGCATGTGATCCTGTAAGTTCATTCGGAGGCATAGTGGCTTTTAATAGAGAAGTAGATGAGGCAACAGCCTCTGAGCTTGCTGCAATGTTTCTTGAAGTAGTAATCGCACCTTCATTTTCAGAAAAGGCTTTAGAAGTGCTATCCAGCAAAGGAAATCTAAGAGTAATGAAGACACCTGACCTTCCTCTTGCTGCTAGTGCAGGACTGGATTTTAAAAAGGTAATCGGTGGAGCCCTCATTCAGGACCGTGACACCGGTGTTGATAAAGATTTTGACAATATGAAAGCACCAACTAAACGTCAACCTACTGATGAGGAACTTAGCGCTCTTAAATTTGGATGGAAAGTATGCAAACACGTTAAATCCAATGCAATTGTCTTTGCGCGTGAGGGTCAAACCGTTGGTATTGGTGCTGGGCAGATGAGTAGAGTAGATTCAGTAAAAATAGCAACTATTAAAGCTGAACTTCCTACTAAAGGCGCTGTTCTCGCATCAGATGCTTTCTTCCCGTTTAGAGACGGAATAGATGAAGCAGCCAAGGCCGGTATTACGGCGATAGTACAGCCTGGAGGCTCAATCAGAGACCAGGATATAATTGACGCTTGTGATGAGCACGGCATTGCTATGGTATTCACTGGATTCAGACATTTCAAACATTGATTGCATTTAGCTAATCTCAGAATCTATATTCAGGACCTATTCTTCTAGCAAACTAAGCAATATCTTAACATAGACTCTTCTTTGAGAAATTACCTTGAGTTTGTAGTTTTCAGCTATATTATAGAATAGAAATGAACGTTACTGTTTACTATGACTATATATGCCCCTTTTGTTATCTGGGAACTAAACGAATACTAGAATTATCAAAAGAATTCGATCTAGTAATTGATTGGAAAGGCATAGAGATACATCCCGAATTCCCTCCTGAAGGAAAAAAACGAACTAAAACACTTAAATCAAAATCCTTTGCTAAAACCATTTACACAATGGCTGATGAGGATGATGTGAAAATAAAACTTCCCGGATTTGCTACTAACTCCCGACGAGCCCTTGAAGCTTCTGAGTTCGCTAAAACAAAAGACAGGTTTTTAGAATTTCATCTAAGTGTTTATGAAGCCTATTTCCTAGAAGGGCAAAACATAGGTGATACTGAAATTATTCTTGGTATAGCAGAAAAAGCAGGAATAAGTAAAAAAGAATTACGACAATGCCTAGATGAGCGGGCAATGTTTGATAGCATAGAAGCAAATAAAAAAGAAGCGGAAGACAATCTTATCTTAGGTGTACCTTCTTTCCTTTTTGGAACATTCCCACTCTATGGTAATCAGTCAGCTGATACTATGAAGCAGATAATCAAACGGTCTTTAGAAATTTCAAAAGGCTAAATCAATAAAATAAAACTTCTAAGCACATAAAAAAACCCCTTCTCTTACATTAGTAAGAGAAGGGGCTATAAAACTTTCATCAAGAAGAAAAGGTCCGAAAACCTTTGCTACTTGTTTCGTTTCTATTTGAAGAACTGATCGATGAAGATCATTAATCTACCCTGAATAGTCCAAGGTGTTTCATCGTAGTTCACTCTGTCAGCATTGACATCATTCTGAGCCAATACACTCTGAGCTTGTGTTTCTAGCAACTGATCTAAACTATCGCCTGCAAACACAACACCACCGATAAGATCGAAGCTAACTCCTGGATGAATATGCCAGGTTATAGTTCCTTCAACCTCTGTACCCAGGTAGGTATCAAGATCTTCAGCAATAGCTAATGGATCACCGTTCACCTGTACGTTGTTGGTCTGCTCGTTAAATGCAACGAGTACTTGTGGAGTAAATGAAATAGAATCAATTACTTTCACTGTTGCCCAAAGTCTTGCGTAGTAAGCGTTTATAACACTACCTTCCTGTCTGTAAATATTAGGAATCATATTTTTAAACAGAAGGTTATCAATGTTATAAGCAGGGCTGAAGTATAATGTACTTGCATTACCTTCAAGAACATCATCTGATGCATCATCACCTTGTGCCCAACCAAACTCAGCTGCTACGATTTTAAGTGGCCAGCCAGGATAAACCTCAGCGCGAGCCGCCCAAATCCAACTTAAGTCAACATCAAGATCATCAGCACCTTCAATTGCGAAGTTACCTTCCCATGCCTGGAACTCACCAACTAATCTCCAAAGATCTGTTTTAACATCTAACAAACCAGAGAATAGAGTTAGTCTTTCTACGTCAACACCTGATGCTGTTGCTGCTGCGTTAGGTGGTGCAGTAGGATCGGTTCCACTTGTAGGAACACTGTTGATATTTGTCTGGTGAATGTATGGGAAGATGTAACCACCAAGTGTGAAGTTGGTGCCCATAATGTTAGGATTGTTGAAGATAAGAGCTGCTGCTCCACCGTCCCAACCGTCTCCAGTACCTGTCACAATGCTGTTACCTTGTGTGAATCTATCCGTAACGAATACGAATGTTAAAGATCCGGCTCCAGCTGCGAAAGATTTTAGATATAAGAACCTATCAAGAACAAAACCTAGGTCAGAATAAGGATCCCAACCACCGTTTGCCAAGATACCGATACCCCAGTCAAAAGGCTGACGACCAACTCTCAAAAATCCGAGGTTGTGTGGTAGCACTATGTCTGCATGAAGCATTCTTACATCAAAGAAACCAGGATCATCAATAGCTCCTGGATTGGTTAGCAAAGCACCCCTAAATCTATCGCTGAACGATACACTTGAATTAATAAGGGTTTGACTACCGTTTGCTCCACCAAATGTACTTGATGTTGCTCCACCCCAAATGTTGTTATCAAACACGTTGATCTGCGCTCTGATTGTTACTGCATCACTGAGCACCAACTGTGGGGTTAAACGCAGAGTGGTATCTGCAAAAAAGATATTGTCATTATTGTCATTGAACCCAAGCTGCTTTGCATTGTTATTGCTCAAAGCAGAAATAAAGGTTGCGTTTGAAATAAAACGCGCTCTTGTACGCATGTAACTTGGGAAGCCGCCCAGGGTGAGCTCTACTGCTGATGCAGGAACGGCTAATGTTAGAGCCAATAAAAACATAAGAAGCCATTTGGCTTTACTCATCTCTCCTTACCTCCTTTTATTTGGTTTTTAAAGTTCTGAGCTTACTTTATATAAATTAAACTGCTTTGTCAAGAGGTTTTTTTGCCATTGCAAATCACCACCTGACCACATATATCTCATTTCACTTTTTCTTCCTCTTTCACAGATTCTATCACGTTTTTATTAAAATTCCAATGCTATTTTTTTATTTTTGAATAAAAATCGCTGTACTCTTAATTTCAAGTTCTTTATAACAAGTTCTTCATAAATACTAACACATACCAATCATATTTAAACAGGAACTTCATATTTCATTAATATTTGGTTCACATTTAGACATTATAGTATATTCAAGATGAAAATACTAATACTTTCAGATATTCATGCAAATTGGTACGCTCTTGAAGCGATATTAGACAAAGAAAGCTACGACGCGCTTGTTTTTCTAGGCGATGCAGTAGATTTTGGCCCAAGTCCCAGTAAATGTTTAAAATTTCTTATGAAATCATCAATGGGACACTTCTGGGGGGTTAGAGGGGATCATGATCATGCAATGGCATATGGAATAAATAGCAAATGTCCAGGAGAACTCAACACAATCTCTACAGTAACAAGAGAATGGGGAGAAGAGTTTCTTTCAAGCGAAGAGATCGGTTTTCTAAGGAGATTGCCTTTACAAAGCGAATTTTCTATAAATGAAATGAATTTTGAGCTTGTTCACGGCTCAGGTTTAGATTATGAATCGGCTGTGGACCTCAAGAGATTGTGTAAATGCAAAGCAACAAGCGAAGAACCTTATTGTAATTACTATTCTGATGCAATAGATGAAAAAAAAGAGATAAATTTTATTCTTACCGGTCATTCCCACAAACCTTTTATTAAATCAGCAGGCAATACAACAATCCTTAATCCGGGCTCAGCAGGGCAACCAAGGGATCTAAATCCCAAAGCATCTTATGCGGTAATTGATAATGGAAACGCTTATATAAGGAGAGTCTCTTACGATATAGAGAGAACTATTAATGATTTGGAAAGAAGTGCTCTTCCAAAGAAGCTCATTAGCAAACTTTCATCAATGCTTTATGCAGGAGGCACTATTAATTAAAATAGCCCAAAAAGCCAAAAGGTTTAACATACTAGACAATCGCCATATTCATAAATGAGTTATTTAGTCATAATTCACCTAGGTTAGAACTGAACCTGCATTTGCAGTCTTAACGTTTTTTGATCCTCATTTGGTGCCCCTTGGGTAAATGTATCGCTTATAAATGAATAGCTTAGTTGTAACTTCCAGCTATTGCTTTTTGAGATATAGTAATTAATTCCGCTGGTTAATTCTGAACTGTTATCCATTAGAGAATCCTGCATCACTGATACTCCTGGTGAGGTATCATAAGATATAAAAGCCCATCTTCCTGCGATCTCTATCAAATCGGGCATAAGAAATAACCCGGTTTGAATACGAAAACCTTGATCGTACACTGTTGCACCACCCCCAATTTCGGGATCTATCCACCTGCCAATGTAAGCAGCTTCTATGTTAAAACTCGGCTGCTTGTATGAAACGTCTGCTGTTACTGAAGTTACATTGCCTTTCTCTATCCCTAATTCAATAAATCTTTCGACTAATGCTCCTGAATCACCATCATTTTCCTGAACACTCAAAGAAGGGAAGTAAAGTAGAGCCATACCGGAAACAAACGTCGGTACGTTTGCAAAATTAGGTACAAGGGCGTAATCTCCACCCGTAGGGAAATGTCCATTAGCGTATTCTAGCTTTCCTCCAAAGTTAAGTTGGATCCTTCCGGCAAACACTTCAGAATTAATTGTAGATGCATCTGTTGCATCTTCGAATGTTGGTGATATAAACACAGCCCCTCCATATGCAACATGATCACCGAGGAGACCATAAAGAGCAGCACCAATTTTCCTGCCATAAGAAAACTCTGAGTTTACAATTGATCGCTCAACTAGTAGTAGGGCTGAACCCGGATTTAACTGTTCTCTGTTAAAGGGGACATTAAACTTTCCGACCCTTGGGAAGATCTTAATAAAACGAACAGCATCAATATAGAAATCATTAATATCTACACCACTACCATCAGTAACTTGGCCAAGTCTAACATTGTCTCTACTGAACTGTAATCTATAATGCAGCCATGGTCTAAAAGCATGGCCTTGGAAATTCAGTCTGATTCTTCTAAAAAATAACTCTGTATCCGTACCACTATTATTATCATTGTTTGTAGCAGAAAATTGATACTGAATAAGAGTTCTATACCTGAGTCTAAAATTTCCGTTCTTAGTCTCGAAAACAAGCCCGCCATCGTAATGGGATCTGAAAAAGTTATAAATGCCCTTAGGAGTAGACACAGCTTTTTCAATTACAGGATGGCTTCTATGATCATCTTCAGATGAAGTCTTAGTTGTATTTCCAGTGTTATATGTCTCGGGAGACTGTTCTTGAGAATTGACCAGAGAAACTGGTAGCCAAATAGAAGCAAGGATCAGGATTATAAGAAGAATTTTCATATCTCGTTTACCAATGTTGAAATGATTTTAAACCACTGGCAATTTTAATCAAAATTCTTATGGTCGTTTACTAACTGATATACGATTAAGGCTTGGTAATGAGTATAAGAAATAATATGGAGATCATAAATATAAACCCCCGGGGCTTTTCAATGTATAACATCCGGGGGTTTATAGTCAGATATAAAGGGGTGTTGTAGAGAAAGGAGATATATTTAAATTAAGTTCTGCTCTCCTTCTTAACTAAATCTAAAGAGCTATATTAAAAGTAAGCTTGGAGCTGAGCTCTTAAGACATTGGAATTAATATCGGATTCACCCTCTGTAAATGCTTGGGAAAGATATGAGTATTGTAATTGGACTTTCCATCTGTGATCATGTGATATGTAGTAGTTAATTCCAGGTGTAATTGCCCAGCTTGAATCTTGCACACTTGTTCCAGGCGGCACAACTCCTGCACTGGTATCATAATCGATATATGAAAACCTTCCGGCAACCTCAACAGTCTTAGGCAACAAGAAAATACCGCTCTGTATGTTAAAACCCTGATCATATGCTGTGTCCGCACCACCCTGATCGGGGTCGATCCATCTACCCAGATATGAACCCTGGACATTAAACAAAGGAGTTTTAAAATTAACATCTCCCGTTAAGGAAACTACATCGGCTACCGTTACTCCGAGTTCTTCCATTCTATCATCTATACTTCCGTCTGGGGTCTTCCTATTAATATTCAGCCCTGGTATTCCCGCCATAGCAGCACCAACTACTAATGTAGGTGATTTAGCAAAGTTCGGTATCAGCTTATAAGGGCTAGCAGTGGGGAATGAAGAATTAGCACCTCTGAACAGTCCTCCGGATGTGGTTTCCTGTCCTCCCACACCAAACTGGACTCTACCAGCATAGAGCAGATTTGAATCGGTACTATTACCGTTTCTTCCGTCACCATTATATACACCTGCGCCGTAGGAAAAATTATTATTTTTACCTAAAGCACCGTAGAGAGATATCCCTCGGTCTCTTCCATAAGCGAATTCACCGTCCACAATTGATCTTGTTACAAACTGAAGTGCTCCAGATGAATTTAATGCGTCTCTGCTAAAAGGTACCTTGTTCTGACCCACTCGCGGCATAATTGCTTTATTGTAAGCAATCGTAAAATAGAGGTCTCTCAAATCTACATTATTTCTGGCTCCTAACTGAATAGTGTATAAAAACCAAGGTCTAAATGCGTGCCCGTCCCATTTTAATCTGAGCCTGGCTACACTGAAATTAGTGGCGGTATTTTCACCATCCTGCTCTGTTACTGATGCCTGGAACTGACCTCTTGCCCTGAATCTCATCTTAAAGTTGCCGTCAGTAGTTGAAAAAACAAGCCCTTTCTTATACTGAGCTTTAAACTTGTTATACCAAGCGTCTTTTTCTTCCTCTTTCATCTGAGTGATAGCTTCATTATCAGCTTGTCTAGCGTTTTCCATAAGATCGATCTGCTGTTTTAAAGCTTCGATCTGTTGCTGATTCTGGCGCTGTATTTCATCAATCTGCTGTTTCAAAGCTTCAATCTGAGCTTTTGTAGACTCAGCTTTTGAAGTAATGCCTGAAAGCGGCAGTACAATCACTGTAAATATCATTAACTTTATAAGCAATTTCATCTCTCGACTTCCTCCTAATAAATGGATATGAACTAGAATGTATAGAAGTAAGATAAATTTGATGTGAAATTAATGTTAAGATTCAGTTAAGTATTGGGTGAGGTTCTTGCAACTAGATGGCGATGATTTAATCTATACTTAAATTTATAATCTAACTCTGTGTAGGAAGTGTAAGAGATAATGTCAGAAAAATTAATAACTATAGTAGATGATGAAGAAGACATAGTAGAGCTTGTCAGCCATCATCTAAAACGCGAGGGGTTCAAAGTAAAGGAATTCCACAATGGTAGGGATTTCCTGTCATACATAGAATCTGTTCAGCCTGATCTTGCGGTTTTGGATATCATGCTGCCAGGGATAGATGGTCTTGAGATTTGTAGAATATTAAAAAATAAAAACACTACTAGCTCAATTCCTATAATAATGTTAACAGCTAAAGCTAGTGAAGCCGACGTAGTAGTGGGACTTGAACTCGGTGCGGATGACTATATTGTTAAGCCTTTTAGTCCAAGAGAGTTAGTAGCTCGCGTAAAAACTGTTCTCAGAAGAACAGGTGCGCCAGAAGAAGTAGGAAATTTTATTAAGATCGGCCCAGTTGTAGTTAACACCGAAAAATATGAAGTTACTGTTGATAAAAACAAACTTAATCTAACCACCACAGAATTTAAAATCCTTGAAGTCCTTGCCGAAGGAAAGGGTCGAGTCTTTACTAGAGACCAGCTCTTAAAAAAGAAACGGCTTTGGGGAGACGACAAATTGGTATATGATAGAACAATAGATGTACATATTAAAAACCTAAGAGAAAAGCTTGGGATAGCAGGAAGCATGATCAAAACAGTTAGAAGTATAGGATATAAATTAGAAGAGTAGGGATCATTTGAGCATATTTTGGAAACAATTTATATCTAGCTTTCTAATTATAGTCTTAGTCCTATTTATTTTTACTTTCCTTATTATCACTGAATTAAATAAGTACGATAAGTCCCTTACTAAAGAAAGGCTCCTCACGGCAGCGAATCTGAGTACTGAAGTACTCACCACTTCATTAGAAAATCCAACCATAGATCAGGTTCAATCAGTAGTATCCAAACTAGGGGAAAAAACAGGGGTTAGAATCACAGTTATTGATCATAAAGGAGTAGTCTTAGGTGATACTGATAAAAACCCCAGGGAAATGGAAAATCATTCTGAAAGACCTGAAATTAAACAGGCTTTCAATAATGAAACTGGAGAGAGTTCCCGTTATAGCTCAACACTTCAAAAAGAGATGTTCTATATTGCAGTTCCTTATCAACAAAAGAACGGTGAAAATCTAACTGTTATAAGAACGTCGCTACCTTTAAGCATTATCCAACAAACCCTATTACCTCTTGAATCAAAAGTTATCTATATGGGCATTGCTATGACCATACTCGCCCTGCTTCTATCTCTAGCTGTATCGAAAACAACTACCAAATCACTATCCGGAATAATAAGTATCTCAGAAGAACTTGCCAAAGGTAACTTAAATGTCGATATACCCATAACTGATAGCAAAGGTGAGATACCTAAAATAACGATGGCATTAAATCACATGGCTCAAAAACTAAATGAAGTTTTCATACAGCTATCTAATGAAAAAAATCAACTAGAAGCTGTCCTCAGTGCTATGAGTGAAGGAGTAATGGTTATCTCAGAGAAAGGAAATATAATTATTATTAATGATGCTTTAAAAGAGATGTTCAATCTTAGTGATGATCCTTTTCAAAAACCTTACTGGGAAATATTGAGAAACCGCGAAGTCATAAAACTTATAGATGGTGTACTTGAAAACTGGAAGCCTGATAACAAGGAAGTTTTCTACCTATATCCTGAGGAAAGATATTATCTGGCAAATGTCATTCCACTTAAATCTGCGGAAAAGAAAGTAATTGTGGTGATGTTTGATATCACTGAATTTAAAAGATTAGAAAATATTAAAGCAGATTTTATTGCCAATGTATCGCATGAACTTAGAACCCCGCTAACGGCAATAAAAGGCTATACGGAAACTCTTGAAGAAGACGCATTTGAAAACCCTCAGGAACAAAAACATTTTTTAAAAATTATTAAACGACACGCTGATAGACTCATTAATATAGTATCAGACCTCTTAGTATTATCAGAGGTTGAGGGCAGAGATTCATTATCTAATGAAGATGACAATGGAGATTTTGAAGACGTGAATGTTGACGAAGTCATAAGATCATCTCTTGAAGCCTTAAAATCAAATGCTGCGGATAAGAATCTGAGAGTTTCATTCAAACCCTCTGATAATGATCATATTATTACGGCTAGTAGATTTCTTCTTGAGCAAATGTTTATTAATTTGATAGACAATGCAGTCAAATACACCCCTGACAATGGTGAAATCGGGATTGAAATAACCGATCAAGATAAAGATCTGTTAATAGAAATTCATGATACTGGAATTGGAATCCCCAAAGAGAGCTTGCCCAGAATTTTCGAGCGCTTCTATAGGGTTGATAAAACGAGGTCTAGAAAGATGGGTGGCACAGGTCTTGGACTTAGTATAGTAAAACACATAGTAATAATTCATGGTGGAAAAATAGATGTTAATAGTGAAGAAGGAAAAGGAAGCAAATTCTGTATAAGCTTACCTAAAAAAGTCTAATCGAATTTCCAAACTTTTTCAGATTAGTTTCCGGCAGGATAAGAACCCAGAACTTTTAAATAAATACAGTTTCTATCCAGTTTTTTAAGCAAGGACTTGATAACTTTATCTTGAGAATGTCCTTTGAAATCTACGAAAAACAGATATTCCCAGGGCCTTTCTTTGGAAGGTCTTGATTCTATTTTACTAAGATTCACTTTCGCATCAGCAAACGGTTGAAAAAAGGATTTTTGTAAAGCCCCAGGCGTATCCTTTAAAGTAAAGACAATTGAAGTGCGGTCATCTCCTGTGGGTTTATTGGATTTATTACCTATAACAAAAAACCTGGTGGTATTTTGGCTATTTTCTTCAATGTTCTTTTGAATAATATTGAGCTTGTAAATTGAAGCTGAATATTCACTAGCTATTGCAGCAAGATTTTTTCTTCTTGATGCAAGCCTCGCAGCCTCAGCGGTACTTGAAGTTTCAAGGATTTCAACACCGGACAAATTCTTGTTTAACCACTTTTTACACTGTGCGATTGGCTGTGGATGAGAAGCTACAATCTTAACATCTTTTATATTGCCTGATTTTGATAAGAGAAAGTGGTTTATCCGTTCAAATAGTTCAGCCTCTATCTGAAGATGCGATTTTGACAGAAGGTCAAGCACTATTCCAACTGACCCCCCGATAGAGTTTTCAATCGGTACAATTCCAAATGATGCTCTACCATTCTCAACTTCCTCAAAAATCTCTTCGAAACTTCCCACGGAAATGAGGTCCGATGAACCGCCAAATTCATTATATGCAGCCTGATGTGAAAAACTCCCTTTAGGCCCAAGATAAGCAACTCTCGTAGGCTCTTGCAGAGATCTGCAAGCTGATATTATTTCTCTGAAAATATTTAAAATAGAATCATCCGACAGAGGACCAGAATTAAGTTCTTTTAACTTATTTTCTATAAGTTTCTCTCTTACTGGATCATATACACCGACAGAATTCTTCATTTTGAGCTTTCTGATCTCAAGCGCAATATCACCGCGCTCATTTAAGAGATCGAGTATCTCCTTGTCTAGAGAATCTATCTTTTTTCTAAGGTTGTCGAAGTTATTTGAGGAGCCCATTTTTTACCTGCAATAAAGGATTTAGAGAATGATAGCAACAGGGTAAATATAAGTCAAATATTCTCATATAGACTCTTGAAAGTATTCTAAAAAAAGATTTAAAATCTATGAGCAATAACTCAATTTCCCGTTATACTGAAATAGTACAGAAGTAAAACTTCAACTTTAGCCCTGCTTTACATTAGAAATACTTTCTAAGGAGGATAAAATAATATTGTCTGGCAGGAATAAAGCCCCCAATTTAAAAACTGAAACAATAGATAGAGAAAAACCTCTAAGGATAGATGTGCGCTTTCTGGGGAATATACTTGGCAAAGTAATAATTCATCAGGAAGGGAAAGAGATCTTTGATATAGAGGAGAAGATCAGGGCTCTTACAAAAGAAATGAGGAACAGTTATGTAAAGAGTCAAAAAGAAGATTTAGTATCTACAATAAAAAGTCTGTCGGATAAAGACATTTATAAGGTTGCCCGCGCTTTTACAACCTATTTCAAACTCGTAAACATAGCAGAGCAGAATCATCGCATAAGAAGACGAAGGGAGTATAAGTACATCTCGGATATCAGGGACTCTGTCGAGGGTTCCGTTGAAAGCCTCTTTAAAACTCTTGGGGAAAGAGATATTTGTTACTCTGATTTCAGAGAGCTTGTGGAGAAGATGTCAATCGAGCTTGTTCTTACTGCTCATCCCACAGAAGTAAACCGCCACATCGTGCTTGAAAAATTTAGACGTATTTCATATCTCCTTGAGGAGTTTCAGAACCCCATCCTCAGCACAGAAGAAAAGAAAACAATACATATGAAAATAAAAGCTGAGGTCATATCACTTTGGCAGACAGAAGAAATACCGTCTTTTAAAATTTCCCCGATTGATGAGGCAAGGAGCGCACAGTACTACTTTCAAGAAACTATATTTGAAGCCCTGGCTGTTGTATACCTCGAGTTTGAAGAGAGAATAAAAGAACATTACGGCCTTGAGGAGATAAAGCTGCCTCCATTTTTTAGGTTCGGCTCCTGGGTTGGGGGGGACAGAGACGGAAACCCTTTTGTAACTCATAGCATAACTCTTGAAATCCTCAAGATGCAGATGGAGCTTGTACTTGAGAAATATCTAGAACAGGTTGGGCGTCTGATAAACCAGCTTAGCTCATCTAAAAAGCTTGTTCCTGTGAGCGATGAGCTCCTTGAGTCTATTCAAAGCGACAAAAAACTCCTAAAGCATGACAGCGGTATAAGAAGCGGTGATGAGAGTTATAGAATAAAACTCAGCTACATAGAGAGTAAGATTGTCGGAACTATTAAGAGGATCAAGGGAGAGATCTACAATATAGCATATGCCAACAAGGACCAGCTGATTATGGACCTTGAAATTATAGACAGAAGCCTTCGCGAGAATAGAGGAAAGCTTCTTGCTGATTCAACTCTTAAGAAGCTCATAAGGCAAGTTAGCGTCTTTGGTTTTCATATGGCCAAGCTCGACATAAGACAAAATAGTGAGGTGCATGTAAGGGCAATCCAGGAGATCACAGAGCGTCTCAACATACTTAATTATTCTGAGCTGAGTGAGGAGGAAAAGTTCCTTTGGCTCGCAAGGGAGATTAATAACCCCCGCCCACTTATACCCGGCTGGCTTGAACTCTCACCGGAAACTACAGAGCTCCTCAAAACGTTTGCCTCCATAAGCCAGGCGCTTGATGAGATAAACGGTGAATGCATTGACACATATATAATAAGTATGACTTCAAGCGCAAGTAATGTATTAGAAGTTCTCCTTCTCGCTAAAGAAGCATATCTTTATTTAAACAACGATGGGAAAATACTTAGCAGATTAAACATAGTTCCTCTTTTTGAAACTATTGAGGACTTCAATAATGCTCCTCAAATTATGAAAACCCTATATGAGAGTAAGGTTTACCGAGACCACCTGCATGCTAGGGAAGATATATCTGAAATAATGATAGGCTACTCTGACAGCGGAAAGGATGGAGGTCACCTCTGTTCGAGCTGGGAAATACATAAAGCCCAAAGAGCGCTTAAAAAATTGGCTGATGAATATGGGCTCAGGAATAAATTCTTCCATGGACGCGGCGGCACTGTAAGTAGAGGTGGAGGACCAACAAATCAAGCTATCCTTGCTAGACCGTCGGGCACTGTCGACGGCATGATTAAAATCACCGAGCAAGGTGAGGTAGTTTATAGCAACTACTCTCTTCCTGAAATAGCGGAAGATAACCTAGAGCTTGTTCTTTCATCTGTGATTCTAACTAGTTTAAATAAGGAAGAAATTCATCCAGAATGGGAGGAAGCTATGGAAGAGCTCTCTTCACATGCTAGAAAAGCATGGAGGGCTTTAGTTTATGAGAATAGTGATTTTTATCCCTACTTCAAGCAAGCAACCCCTATTTCTGTTCTTCAGCAGATGCAGATAGGTTCCCGGCCTGCCAAAAGAAAACAAACAGATCAAATAGAGGATTTACGCGCTATACCATGGGTATTCAGCTGGACTCAGAACCGACATCTTATCACCGGTTTCTACTCGGTCGGTTCAGCGCTAAACGAATTTGTTAAGAAAGACCCGGAAAAAAATCTTAAATTGTTACAGGATATGTATGATAATTGGAGGTTCTTTAAATCTCATATAGATAATATTCAGATGACTCTCAGCAAGGCTGATATGTGGATCGCGCTTGAATATTCTTTGTTGGTAAATCCGCGAGAGCTTGGCAAGACCATATTTCAGAAAGTAAGAGATGAATTCAGTCTAACCCAGGGACTGGTATTGAATATAACAAACCAGAAACAAATCCTGGACAACAACCCTTTTCTAAAAAAATCTATAGATCTTAGAAACCCATATATAGATTCGCTTAGCTATATACAGGTTGCGTTACTAAGACGTCTTTCAAAGGGAGATATCTCAGATGAAGAGAAGGAAGCTCTAACTAATATTATAAAGCTTACAATTAACGGAATTTCAGCAGGTCTAAAAAACACTGGGTAATAAACATTGTTCCTTTTTCAAAGTAAACAAATCAGAGCTCCTTTTTCTCCTTGTCTGAGTCTGTGATTGCAGCCTTCTCCAAAACTGCTTTTTTCACAAATATCGGAGAACTCATTCTTGATGCAAGAGCTATTGCGTCACTTGGTCGGGCATCTATTTTTGATATCTTGCCGTCCACAGATACCTCAACTTGTGCGTAGAAGACCTCATCACGCAGGTCTACAACTACTACCCTCTCTACTTTTGCTCCGAGGGTTCTAATAATAGCGGCCATCATATCATAAGTGAGGGGTCGGGGAGCAACTTTGTCTGATAACCCAAGCTCTATCGAGCGAGCCTCACAAAGCCCTATCCAAATCGGGAGCACTTTAGTTTGCTCCTTATCCGTTAAGAGAACCACCGGGGTCTGTATCCTCTGGTCATAACCAATCCCCTTGATCTGCATCTCTTGAATTGCTTCTTTATCTTTGTTTGCTTCCGAGTTAAAACTTGAAGCGGATAAAACAAGTAAAGTTAATAAAAAGATTAACCCAAAAAATTTATGTTTCATGATATCACCCTGTAAGAAGAATATCATAAAACGGTCATGAAAACTCTTTTATTTAATAGCTCTGTTGGAAGAAAATATGAGTAGAATAGTAATAGAAGTGGGACACCCTATTTCTCGCCGATCATATAACGGCAGCCCTCTGGTCCTATACTCGCAGAATGCACTTCACCCGAAGGCACATCAAAGCGCTCACCTGTTTTATAAGTCACGGTTTGCCCTTCAGATGTAACAGTAATTTCACCATCTAATACAATATGAGCTGTTATGCCGGAATGTGTGTGGTCTGGATAGAAGGTGTTGGGAGAATCTCGATGTACAAATATGCCAGTAAATCCTTCACTCAAAAGCTGTGCTTCTAATTCTTGTTCAGTCAAAATAAATTAACCTTATAATACTCTGGAACTAAAACCTTTTTACAGAGCTTTTTTCAAATCTTGGATTCATGACCGTGCCCAATATCTTGCCACCTAGGCTTCCGTCCTTATGTTTAGCTAAGTACGGAGACAAGAAGGTTTTGTATTTGACAAGGTCATTATCTGTGATTTCAACCCTGTATCCTAAATCTAAAATACCGCCTTTGGACATCTCCCAAATAAGTGGTGTGGTGCCGGTGATTTGTAAGTCAATTCCGTCACCCTTCACACTTAACTCGTCAATATTTGTTAAATCACCTTCAATGTTGCCGTTAAATTTTGATATGAGGTTGGTTAATGAAGGAAGCTTCATTCCTTTCACTTTGAGGTTATCCAACTCAAGCCCTTCTATAACAAAGTCAAATTCGCCTCTAGGGGTTGGAACAAATTCTACAAACAGATTGCCATTGAGTCTGCCGTGAATAAGTATTTCTGAATTTCCCTCTTCAGAAAGTAGATCTGGAATTGCATCAACCCTCATATTGTTTATTTCCGCTTTTAACTCTTCTATACCATTTTTCTTTTTGCTAACTCTAACTGCCCCTTGTATTTCTCCTCCTTGCAATTTCGCAGTAAAAGGAATGTTTGGTGTATCGGAAAAGACTGAAAATATTGAAGGTTTGATGGTTATAGAATCCAGCTCTACAAATTGGTTTTGAGACATATGGATTGTCACTGTTTTAAGATTAATATTTAACAAAGGAGAAACATCGGCCGTTTTAATATCAACTTTATATGGCGTGGTGTTTTGTATCTCGGATATTATTCTTTGTTTAACTATATCCCCAGGAAATGTTATAACTAAAAAAACAAAGAACGCTATTATAAAGAATGAAATATATGACAAAGGCACTATGTGTTTATAATTTCTGATTTTATCTTTCATTTCAGCTTACCTGTTTGAACTCGTATGTGGACACTCTCATTTTCACTTTCATTGAATTGGCTTTGTCGAATTTTGTGCTTATATTTAAATTTGAGACTTTAAGAGAGGGTTTATTTTGGAGCTTATACATGATATCTACGAAGGTGTTTAGTGATATCTTGTTTAGTTCGACATCCACACTTTTTTCCTCATAAAAGTCTTCGTCAGAATTTGATCGAGAATTTACATCTCTAATTGAAAAATTCGTTCTATCTAGCTTCTCATTCAAGAGTATTTTCTCTACTACAGATATAAGCGCTTCGTTTTCTTTCTTAATTTTGCTTGATAACTCTACGATCTTTTTGTTAGAATCCTCGTATTCAGCTTTTAAAGCTTTTACTTCTCCAAGTTGTTTCTGAAGCTGAACAGATCTTTTTTGCAAACTATCTATTCCAGAAGAATACGAGTGAAAAACAAGATAGAGTACTATCAGAGTAATTACTGAAACACCTAGTATAAGCGCCCTTCTGTCACGCTCTGTTGCAATAAGAGTATAATACTTCTCTCTAAATTTTTCGCTGAGTTCCAGAATTTTTTGTCTTATAGAATCAATATTCATATTAAGCCTTGGATTTTAGTACTACAGATATTTCAAATTTTGTTTTACCGTCATTGGCATTACCAGTTTGGTTTCTGGTAACTGTCTCAAACATACCGGACTTCTTAAGAGCTTCTTCTATCTCTGCAACTTCTTGATATGATCCACAAATACCCTGTATCTTTATTTTATCATCGCTTTCAAACTTTATATCATTGACTGTTAATTTCAGGCTCTCAGGCAAACTGCTTGAAATATCTTTTAAGGCATCAAGAGGTGTTTGACCACCTTGCACCCCTTCGATCAAATCAAGTTTCTCCCTAACCTTTCCGACCTCGCTTTGCATGTATAACACAGGTTTGGGAATAACCTTAACATCAGGGAACGTGTCTTTTACCACCTGAGCTATTTGAGTCTCCATTTCATCGACACTGTCCTTAAGTTCATAGTACGAAGAAGCTGAAGTATATATAAGAAACAGTATTAATATCCCTAACAATATGCCGGGAACCATAAATGCTTTCCTTAGTTCATTATCTACACCTACGTATTTAAATTCGTCTTTCCTAAAGTTTAAATATTCATTTTTAAAGGAGCTTCCATAGAGTGCCAATGCATAAGATTTTGCATATAATGGAGATTTATCAGCCCCAAGATCAGGTATATATATTTTTCTAACATCTTTATTGAGACGATTTTTAAGAAAATCAGCCATTCCCTTTATTAGTGATAAAGGGCCTGAAATTTCAATTATCTTTATAGTATCTTTGACCTCAAGCTCGAAAAACTGCAGAGTCTTTTTAATTTCACCAAGTATTGGGGCAAAATACTCTTCTATGTTAGATAAGTTTTCGTCCCCTATCGCTAACTGACTAAAATCCTGATTATAATCAAGTTCTTCATGCTCAGCGAGTTTATTTAAAAACAACTCAACGGGCTTGGTTGAGGACCTGACTCGCCGAATTCCTTTTTCATCAAATAATGCATAACTAATTTCACTATCGCCAATATCTATAAGTAGCAAGGGTCTCTCACTAGGAAGAAACTCATCAAGAGCACCAAAAGCTAGGGGCGTGTAGGTGATAATTTTCGGATCTATTCCATGTTCATTAAAAGATCCAATCAAATCTCCAACTTGGTCTTTCTCAAACACGCATACCAGCGCTTCGCTTCCTGTCCCATTTTTGACAAGGTGATAGCCGTGTATTTTTTTCTTAGGATCAAATGTTGAAAGATTTTCAAGTTCGTATTCATAAACCAAGTCTATCTTCTTAGGGTCGGAGAAGGGGAAATCGATAACCCTTATAGACGCCGGATTTTCGGAAATAGATGTTGCTATATCACCCTTTGGAAGTGAGTAAGCTTGGAATATTTCTGCTAGTGGGTTGGAATCTCCTTGAGGCGAAGGGGAAGTTTCAGTTCTAATTGTCTGCAGCAATTGGACATCCCTTAATCCTTTCTTAATCAGGGAGACCTTAATATCTTTGCTACCTATATCTAATCCTACAAATCGTCCGTACATAGTTTAAGTAATCTACTTAATCTTATAGTTTAAATCTAAAGTAAAGGTACTTTAAAGTCAAATAAAATTACATTGCCTGAGCCCTTGTGAGAGTGAGCACCTGAACTTTGTAAGCTCCTGATTTAAGTAGCATTTTAGAACACTCATCACTCGTTGAGCCTGAAGTAAAAACATCATCGACTATTAACACTGACTCATCTTTATAACTCTTATCTTTTGAAATTGAAAAAGCCCCCTTTACATTCCTTCTTCTCTCATTTTCATTTTTTATTTCTATTTGCGGAACGGTATCCCTTATCCTCTTAAGTCCGAATAAGTCACACTTACTACCATTATGCTTTGCAATCCCGCTAGCAAAAATTACGGATTGGTTGTACTCCCTATGCCTTAATTTATCTATATGTAATGGGACTGGCACTACAGAATCAAACTCATCTAAATCCTCAGGGAAATTGGTTTTTATAATCTCTAAAAGAAGCTCTCCGTAGCTCAATTTGCCTTCGTATTTAAAGCCTATTATAAGATCTCTGATGCTGCCTTCGTAAATAGCAATAGAGCGGGCCTTTTCAAAGCAGTAACTGTTTTGAATACATTTGCCACAAAGATGGCCAGCGCTGTCAGATTCAAGCATTGAATTATCTTTGTTATTACTATCAAAATATCCGAAGGGAACCCCGCATTTACTGCACAAATTCCAATTATTAAGGAACCTTATATCACTTAAACATGTCTTACAAAGCTTCTCATTTTTGAGTGACACCTTTTTGCAGGAAGGGCAGATTTTTGGGAATAAAATATCAAGCATATATTATAGTTGCTGCTGACTAAGGCTGATACAAAATCTATCTTAGAATCCAACTTTAAACCACAATTAATAATGTCAATTTATTGCAACGCCAACAAATTATATTATACCCTCATAGGCATAATTACAGACATGTAAACCTCATTGTCTTCTGGTTTAACAACTGCAGGGCTAAGCTCGTCAATTAGACCGATCTGAACTTTTTCTTGCGTAATGGCCTCTAGCACATCCATGAGATACCTAGCATTAAACCCGAGCTCTGTAGGTTCTCCAGAATAGTCTATTGCAATAGATTCTTTGGCTTCGCCGAATTCCGGAGAAACCGAAACTAAAGTCATCGTACCTTTTTCAATATTAAGTTTTATGCTTCTAGTTTTTTCTGAAGAAAGAATTGAAACTCTTTTTAAAGCGCTTAAGAGTTCATCTTTGCCGATACTAATTGTTACTTTTGTTACCTCTGGTGTTACTTGTTTATAGTCTGGAAAATCTGCGTCTATAAGCCTTGCTATGAGAACTATATTCTCCCCTTCGGCCATAAAGAAGTTGTCCCCAACTCCAATCTTGACAGTTTCAGATAATCTTAAAACCTTTCTAAGCTCCGCAACACCTTTTTTAGGAACTACAAATCCTTTATCAAATTTAACTCCACCATCAATCTTCTTTTCTACAAGTGATAAACGATGCCCATCTGTAGCGACGAGCCTCAAATTCTTCTCACTTGACTCCTCGAAATATATACCAGCAAGATTTCTTCTTAGTTCGTCTGGAGAAACTGCAAATATCGTTTTCGATATCATGTCCTCTATAACAAAACTCTCTACGCTAAACAAATTATCTGAATGCAGCTCTGGGATAATGGGAAAATCCTCACTCGGAAGCCCTGCAATCTTAAAGTTTGCAGAAGAGCTTCTGATTTCAACCCAGTGATTGCCAATTTCTTCAAGTTCAATTTGACCGTCTGGAAGCTCTTTAACAATCTCATATAATTTTCTCGCAGGAATTGCTAAACTACCTTCCTTTTGAATTTCAGCATCACACCAAGTGCTCATAGTTGTTTCAAGATCAGTTGCAGAAATTTCAATCTTATTATTTTTTAAAGTAACAAGAACATGAGAGAGAACAGGCATAGTTGCTCGTCTTTCAGAAATTCCTTGAACCAATCCTAATTTTAGTGAGAAATCTTGTACCTGGGTTGTAAATTTCATATCTCTACTCCTATTTCTATAATATTAAATATTATTCTTATATATAGTAGTAATAATAGTAGGGTATGTGAATTTGTGGACAAATACCCTCTTTGCCCCGTTTTTAAAGTGATATTTTGTGTTTTTTATGTTGATAGACATGTTGATGTTTTTTGTAGTTTGTCAACCCTTATCCACAGGAACTTAATCATATACACATTTTAACTTTTTATCCACAAATACACACACAAAGTTTTGCACTGTTTATCCACTCATTAGAGTTTCAATTTTTTTAGATAAAGTATCCACAATATTTGTTATTGAATGATCGTTTCCCAGAAGCTTTTCTATTTTTTTAACAGCGTGTATTACAGTAGAATGATCTTTACCGCCAAACTTTTCTCCAATCTCCGGATACGAAGCGCCCGTGTACCTTCGTGCTAAATACATAGTAACTTGTCTTGGTACCGCAATGTTTTTTTGCTTTCTATCTGATTTTAGATCCTGCACTCTCATTCCGTAGTAGTTTGCAACTTCTTTCTGGATACTTTCTATAGTGACAAATCTATTATCCTGATTTTTGACTATGTTTTTTAATACTTCTTTAGCAAGATCTAAGGAAATCTCCGCATTAAGAAGTTTTGCATGAGCGATAATATTTGTCAGTGTTCCCTCTAATTCTCTAATGTTCGACGTAGTGTTCTTTGCTATATATAGCCCTACCTCATTTGGTAGTAGTATTCCCTGGCTCTCAGCAATATTTTTAATAATTGCTATCCTAGTTTCAGTCTCAGGAGGTTGTATGTCCGTTATTAATCCCCACTCAAACCTGGACCTGAGTCTTTCCTCTAAATATGACATATCCTTTGGAGACTTATCACTGGTTAGAACAATCTGTTTCTTGGATTCATATAGTGTGTTAAAGGTGTGGAAAAACTCTTCTTGTGTACTTTCTTTACCAGCTATAAACTGTATGTCATCAATAAGCAGGACATCACAACCAAATCTGTACCTGTTTCTAAATTCCTCCATCTTATTTGACTTAATACTGTTTATCACCTGGTTAGTAAAGTGCTCAGCAGAGATGCAGCAGACTCGCGCCATATTTGATGTTGACTTTAAGACTGAGTTTCCAATTGCGTTTATAAGGTGAGTTTTTCCAAGCCCAACCCCACCGTAAATAAATAAAGGGTTGTAAGATTCTCCGGGCTTTCTTGCAACTGCAGTTGAAGCAGCATGGGCAAACTGGTTACTTGGTCCTACTATAAACCTATCGAAAGTATAGTTAGGACTTAAAAAACCTGTAAATAAGTCGGATTTCTGCTCAGTTTGTTTATTGAGCTTTTTAGAATGGGTTGTATCTTTTTGATTATGATCACTATTTTCTGACACTATTTTTACTTCCACATCGATACCGTAAATTTCCTTTACCGTATCAGCAATAAACTCCAGGTAGTGATTTTCAATCCAGTCCTTGTCGAACTCATTTTTCGCCATCAGCACTAAAGTATTTTCAGACTCAGTAATAGCCTTTAGTGGTGAAAACCAGAAGAATACTTGTGGATTAGATTTCTTTTCTATCCTTTTAAGTACTTCATCCCAGCCTACATTTTTTGAAGATTGGTTTGAGTCCAATCTTTGCTCTGAAATGGAATTAGGAAGATCCGATTGGGTTATAAAAAATTCTAATCCACTATCATCATTACCTCTTTCAGAGAAGAGAGATTTAAGGTCATGTATTTGGGGCGTTCGTTTTGTAGTCAATTATCCTCCGATGCTCCTTCCAAAAGACAACTTATCCACAAATTATCAACAGCATGTGGATAACTTTCGTGTAGAAAATTAGTCTATGAAATGCCCCATCCAATCCAGTAGAATACATCCTAACAGATCGTAAAATAGCTTGTCAAGTTTTTTTTTATTATTACATAATTACAGTAGGTTACATAAGTATTTTGCCAACTAATTTCTTCTGAATTTTTTCATAAAATTTACACAATTTTGAAAGTTATCCACAGGTAAAATGTCTTGTTTTAAATGCAAATAACTGTAAACATAGGTTATTTTAACAAAATTTGTGGATTTTCTTTATTAGTTTTTTTGGACTTGTATTTTTTTGATATTATCCGTTTTCCTGTGCGATTCTAAAGCCCTCTTTTTCATCCACTTTATTGAGTAAAAAAGCCCCTAAAATAAAGAACACTATTAGTGATACGATGCTCAATCTGCTTGAGCCTGCAAGCTGGGTTACAACGGCAAAAACCAAAGGTCCTACAATACCTGCAAACTTTGAACTCATTCCATAGAAGCCATAAAATTCACAAGTCTTTGATTTGGGCAGCATTGAGCCAAACAATGATCGACTTAGGGCTTGCGTTCCACCCTGCACAGTACCTACCAGAAAGGCTAGAATCCAAAAGTGAAGTGCTGTCTGCATAAAGTAACCGCCGATAGAAATAATGGTATATACAAAAAGTCCAAGCAGGATCGAGTTTTTTGTGCCGATGTAAGTAGCTAGTCTGCCAAAGGCAAACGCAAATGGAATTCCAACGAATTGAGTCATTAGAAGTGCCCCAATTAAAGTAGTCTGATCAATACCTATTTCAGCACCATATATAGTTGCCATCTTTATTATGGTTCCTATTCCGTCGTTGTAGATCCAGAAAGCGATTAAGAAAAGAAATAATTGCCTATAATTTCTAAGTTCTTTAAAAGTTACACCGAGTCTTTTAAAACCGGCCGTGAAAGGATTGATATTTGGTTCTTTAATTTGTGTTACTTTCGGTTCTCTAACATTTCTTATTATAGGTATTGTAAAGACAGCCCACCAAATTGAAACTGTTACAAAAGAAAGGCGGGTTGCAAGCATTTTGTCTTCCATGAATTCAATCATCAAGACATTAATACCAAGTAAAATTCCTCCTCCAAGGTAACCAAGTGCATACCCTTTTGTGGATACCTGATCGATATTCCCGGGTCCGGCAACTTCGGGAAGAAGCGAATTATAAAACACCTCAGAGGTTGCAAATCCAATGTTACCTATAATAAAAAACAGAGATGCCATGAACCAATCTCCGGTAGTAACAAAATAAAGAAGTGCTGTTGCAAAAATACCAATACCGGCAAATGTCATAAGGAGTTTTTTCTTTGAACCAGAGTAATCAGCTATAGCTCCCATAATTGGAGCCAGCAGAGCAGTTATTAGTAGAGCAATAGCAGTTGTATAGCCCCAGTAGGCTGTAGCAGTGTTACCTGGTAAGGTCACACCCGCAACCTGACTGTAGTAAACCGGCAGCACCGCTGCCATGACTGTTGTGGCAAACGCCGAATTTGCCCAGTCATACATGCACCAACTTAAAATTTCGCCGTGTTTACTTTTATTTGAGGAATTAGTCATTATAAGATCTGAACTTAAATTATTTACTATTATTATTGGAAATCATACAAAAGCCAATTTGACATAGGGTTCTAGATTTAGAGACTCAATTTTGAAATTAGTTCCTTAGTCTTCAGTTTAATGTTCTGGCCATTCTAAATGGTAATTATTCCCACCTAATAATTACTTGAAATTAGTAGCAATATATGGGATAATATATAAACGAAAAATGTTGGACTTGAATAAGGAAATCACCAGAATCGGAGGTTAAAATGCTAAGTAAAGAAATTCAGGATGCTCTAAACGATCAAATAAAGAACGAATATTTTTCTTCATATACATATTTATCCATGGCGGCTTATTGCGAATCTATTAATATGGGTGGTTTTGCAACCTGGATGAGACTGCAGAGCGAGGAAGAGCTTGGACATGCCATGCGAATATTTGACTACATTCTTAACCGTGACGGAAGAGTGGTTCTACAATCAATAGGAAAACCACAGACCAAATTTAAGTCTCTAAAAGAAATGTTCCAGATCGTTCTAGACCATGAAAGAGAAGTTACAGGAATGATTAATAAACTCTATGAGCAGGCTATTAGTGAAAGTGATCATGCCACAACTGTAGAATTACAGTGGTTCATACAGGAGCAAGTAGAGGAAGAAAAAACTGCGCAAGAGATTTTAGATAAATTAAAGTTGGCAGGCGACAGTGGTTCAGCTCTCCTTATTTTGGATACACAGCTCTCTGAGAGAAGCTCTGCTCAGTAGCTGATAATGTTTTTTCAATTTATGAATGTTCATTAAACTCAAATCCCATTTAGGATTAAACTCCTGAGTGGGATTTTTTGGATATAAACTATGGATGAATCTAGTTTTGAATTCTGGTTTGATTTTGCAAGTACATATTCATATCTATCCGTATACCGTATTGATGAACTTGCTCAAAACCACAATATAAGAATAAAATGGAAACCATTTTTACTTGGGCCAATTTTCAACACTCAGGGATGGGATACGTCGCCTTTTAATATTTACAAAGCCAAAGGAGAATATATGTGGCGTGACATAATGCGCTTGAGTGAGAAGTACGGGATACCATTTACTCATCCAAGCCAATTTCCAAGAAATGGTTTGCTGGCCGCAAGAGTATCGGTTGCTTTTGAGGATGAGAGCTGGGTAGCAGAGTTTATTAAATCAGTATTCATAGCAAACTTTTCAGAGGATAAAGATATTTCAAATGAAGAAGTTTTATCTTCAATTTTGAATGCATTAGGATTGGATGCGGCTCAGATAATCACTCAAGCAAAAACCCAGGAAAATAAAGATAAATTAAGAGAAGAAACCCAGCTAGCAGCAGATAAATCTATATTCGGCGCACCTACTTTTGTAATAGGTGGAGAAATATTTTGGGGTAATGACAGACTGGAAGATGCTATTGAATGGTATAGCAAACTTTAATATACTGCTACATATTCCTTCGGTACTGACCGCCTACTTCATAAAGAGCATGAGTAATCTCACCTAATGTACAGAACTTTACAGCTTCCATTATTTTCTCAAACGTATTCTCGTTATTAATTGCCGCATTCTGAAGTTCTTTTATCACTTCATCCGATTTTGTTCTATAGCGTCTTGTTACTGAATTAACAAATTCGACCTGATAATCTTTTTCTTCTTTGGTTGATCGTATTACTTCTTTTGGTGTAATAGTGGGTGAGCCGTCGTCTGATAAATAAGTGTTTACTCCTACAACAGGATATTCTCCTCTATTTTTTAAAGTTTCATAATAGAGCGACTCTTCCTGGATCTTACTCCTCTGATACATTTTTTCCATAGCGCCCAATACCCCGCCCCTTTCAGTAAGTCTATCAAACTCAACTAGCACAGCTTCTTCTACTAGATCGGTAAGCTCCTCTACAAAAAATGAGCCCTGAAGCGGATTCTCATTTTTGGCGGAGCCAAGCTCTCTGTTGATAATGAGCTGTATTGCTATTGCTCTTCTTACTGATTCTTCCGTAGGAGTAGTTATAGCTTCATCATAGGCATTTGTGTGTAGTGAATTACAGTTATCATAGATTGCTGTTAATGCCTGAAGAGTGGTTCTTATATCGTTAAATGATATCTCCTGTGCATGAAGTGATCTTCCTGATGTCTGTATATGATATTTGAGTTTTTGGGAGCGTTCATTGCCACCATATTTTAACTTCATGGCTTTTGCCCAAATCCTGCGAGCCACCCTTCCGATCACTGTATACTCTGCTTCCAAACCGTTAGAAAAGAAGAATGAGAAATTCGGTGCAAAGTCGTCAATGTCCATACCTCTTGATAAGAAATACTCTACGAAGGTAAAGCCGTTTGCGAGGGTAAATGCTAGTTGGGTTATGGGGTTGGCTCCAGCCTCGGCCATGTGATACCCAGAGATGGAGATCGAATAGAAGTTTTGAATGTTATGATCTATGAAGTATTGCTGTATATCTCCCTGTATTCTCAGCGACGACTCAGTAGAAAATATGCAGGTGTTCTGCGCTTGGTCTTCTTTTAGTATATCTGCCTGTACAGTTCCTCTAACTTGTGAAAGTGTTTTACTTTTTATCTTTTCATATACTTGTTTTGGCAGCACTTGGTCACCTGACACTCCTAGGAGCATAAGTCCCAGACCGTCATTCCCTTCAGGCAATTCTCCATTATATTGGGGAATATTTTGATCAATTGTTTGATAGATGTCTTTTGTTTTTTTACACGTCTCTTTTTCCAAGCCGTTTTCCTGGATATAGAGCTCACACTGCTGATCGATGGCGGCGTTTAAGAAAAATGCGAGCACTATTGCAGCTGGGCCATTGATAGTCATAGAAACAGAAGTGGAAGGATCACAAAGATCAAAACCGCTGTATAGTTTTTTGGCATCGTCTAGGCATGCAATTGATACCCCTGAGTTGCCAATTTTACCGTAGATGTCAGGGCGACAGTCGGGGTTCTCTCCATAGAGCGTCACGGAATCAAACGCTGTCGAGAGCCTCTTGGCCGGGGTATTTAAAGAAACGTAATGAAACCTCTTATTTGTTCTCTCGGGCCCACCTTCTCCAGCAAACATCCGTGTAGGGTCTTCGTTCTGTCTTTTAAATGGAAATACTCCTGCCGTAAATGGGAATTCACCGGGCACATTTTCTTGAAGGCTCCATCTCAGGATATCACCGTGTCCGCTATAAGCCGGAAGTGAAATGCGGGGGATGCGGTTCATAGAAAGAGACGTTGTATAGGTCTTGGTTTTGATATCTTTACCCCTGATTTTATAAACATATGAATCAGTATGATAGGATTTTTTCTTATCTTCCCAGTTCTCAAGAATTTTTCTATTATTCGGATCAAGTTCTTGTAATGTTTTTTGATAAAGCTCATCTAAAACATTCCGTGCTTCATTTGAAATTTTGTCATCGTTGATAGAGTCAATTGCTGTTTTTATTCCATAAAGCTTCTCTGCTGTTTCAGCCTGTTTATTTACCCAGACGTTGTAGTTATGAATTGTCTCTGTGATCTCAGAAAGATAACGTGTTCTTTTGGGTGGGATAATGAATTTTTCTACATTTGATTTAGAACTCCCCTCATACTTGGAAATTAAAGGGGTATCTGTTTTCTCTGAGACGGTTTTTATTATAGCGCGGTATAAATCATCTACGCCAGAATCATTAAACATAGAAGCTGTGGTTCCGTATATAGGGAGATCCTCATCTTTTGAATCCCATAGCAGGTTGTTACGCCTGTATTGTTTGCGCACATCACGTAGCGCATCTATAGCGCCGTTTTTATCAAATTTGTTCATAGCCACTAAGTCCGCGTAATCAAGCATATCTATTTTTTCAAGCTGTGTTGCAGCGCCGTAGTCAGAGGTCATTACATATAGTGACGTGTCTGAGAGTCCGACAATCTCTGTGTCCGACTGACCAATGCCTGAGGTTTCGAGCACTATTAAATCAAAACCCGCATACTTTAAAATACTAATAATTTCGGGAACGTGTTTTGATAGAGCGAGGTTTGACTGACGAGTAGCCATAGAGCGCATATATACACGATCACTATTTACAGAGTTCATCCTGATCCTGTCACCAAGTAGTGCTCCTCCGGTTTTTCTTTTCGAAGGGTCAACAGAAAGTATGGCAATTCTTTTGTCTCCAAAGTCTGTCAAAAAACGGCGCACCAGTTCATCTACAATTGAAGACTTTCCTGCGCCCCCGGTTCCCGTAACCCCCAGGACAGGAATATGGGGCATACTTTTTAACTTCTGATTAATTTCCTGAATGATTGGAACTGCTGACTTGTTCTCATTCTCAAATGCTGATATTAAGCTGCTTAGGGCACTAATTGATTTTTGTCTTATATTTTCTAGAATATTTTTGGGGGCAATCTCACCGGTTGGGTAATCTATCTCGCTCAGTAGATCGTTAACCATTCCCTGAAGCCCTATTTCTCTTCCATCATCAGGAGTATAAATTCTAGCTATGCCGTACTTGTGGAGTTCCTCTATTTCAGATGGGAGTATCGTACCTCCTCCTCCTCCAAAAATTTTTATTTGTCCCGAGCTTCTTTCCCGAAGCAGGTCATACATATATTTAAAGAATTCGATATGGCCGCCCTGATAGGATGTTACTGCGATTGCCTGTACGTCCTCTTGGATTGCTGTGTTTACAATTTCTTCTGCTGATCGGTTATGACCAAGGTGGATTACCTCTGCTCCTGATGATTGCAGGATTCTTCTCATTATATTAATTGCAGCATCATGACCGTCAAAAAGAGAAGTAGCTGAAACAATACGTATTTTATTTTTAGGTTTGTAGATAGTGGATATTTGACTTATTTGTTGTTGCGCCATGATCCGACCTTTTTTATAAGACTTTAATAAATCTTTATAAGCCCCAACATTTAACTGAACGTACGTTCAGTATAACTATAAATCAATTATATTAGCTCTGTCAAGTGATTTGTTCTAGATATAGTCCTAATTAATTGTAATTTAACAATAAATGGGAATAAAAATTAAGCTAATAAAATAATGGTAGACTATAAAGAAGTGTTGAACGACTGTTCGGTGAATGATTGAGTATCTGCAGGATTTAGTGAGTTGATATTTGTTCTATTATCGATTTGCTCTGTGTTTCTATATAACGCTCAAGTGTATAGTTTTTTTGAAGCGCCCAACGCCTAAATGCCCACATCTGCCCCAGCACCATAATGTTATGTGCGGTTAAAGGTATATTCTTCTCATCTATTTTGAAACTACCTTGCTCTACTCCGTGCTTTAAAATATCTTCAAATATCTTGGTCATATCCTCTTCCGATTTAAATATGTATTTTCTATTTTCATGAGATAGAGATTTTGTTTCCTGATACAAAAATATTATGTAGTCCTGGAGTTCATCAATTATTTTATAATAAATATCTATAGCGTTATTAAGGCTTTGAGCGCTGTCCTGAGTAATCTCTACAGATGGTTTGACTCTCATTCTTACTGTGGAATTAATATAATCGCACACTAGTATTAATATATCTTCTTTCGTCCTGATATACTCATACAGTGTCCCTACGCTCATCCCGAATTTTTGAGCAATCTCCCTAATCGTAGTCCGGTGAAAACCCTTACGGACAAAAAGGTCTACTGCCGCATTTACTATCTCTTTTCTTCTAATCTCTATTAGTTCCTTGTCTTTGACTGACGATTCGATCTCTTTTTTAGATATACTCATTGATTGCTCCCTCAAGTTTCTATATATGAATATGTAGTAATTTTATACTATCCTGAACGATTGTTCATTAAAACCTTAGTTTATTACTCTTAGAGTTGTCAAGTAATAGTTATGGTAAGTGAGCTTTTAGATAAAGATTGATAACTAGCTATGAAGTTACCTCTACACCTTTCCAAAATGCCACGTGGTCTTTTATTTCTTTAGCGGCTTCTTTAGGTTCAGGGTAGTGCCAGGCTGCATCTTTATTTACGTTACCGTCAACTTCAATATGGTAGTAACTAGCAGTTCCCTTCCACGGGCAGCCAGTTTGTTTTGAGCTTACTTTAAAAAATTCCTTTTTAATAGTTCCAGGCGGGAAATAATGGTTACCCTCAACAACAACTGTATTCTCACTCTCTGCTATTATCTGACCATTCCATATCGCTTTCATTTTAACTCTCCTTATGCTTCATATTAATTATAACGATCTTGCTTTTTTTTCGAAACAATTTTATTTGAGCTTAGAGTTTTTTAGATATCTGCTAACCTAAACACAAAATTTGGGGGAAATGTAACTATGGCAGATATGGTTGCAAGCAACATTTCAGAAGTTGAGATTCTTGATCATTCAAATCCCGAGCTTTCAAGAAAAAATATAAATATTACCGTGGCTGCATTTTATAAATTAATAGAATACAAGGACCTATCCTTGTTCTCAATTCTTATGAGTCCTGATCTCAAAATTTATAAAAATAACGAGGTCTGGGATTATGATTTAACCCTTGAGTATCTAACAGAATTAAATTCAAAATATGATAAAGTCAGATTTCTACCATTTGAAATGCTGCTGGTAAATGGAGAATATGTCACAGTAAAATTTACAGAAAAGATGTACTTGCTAGATGGCACTATGAAAGCAGAAAAATTCATCTCTATCTTCCAGATTGTAAATTCCAAGATTCAAAACATCTGGGAACTAGCTGTTCCCACGGATGAGTGAAGATAAATTATTACAGCTTTAAAACCTTGTGAATTTCCTCATCTACTTCTTCAACCCTTACCCATTCAAGCTCACTCTCATCTTTGAGAACTCCTGAATGAGGTGAGCGCGACAGTGCTTTGTAACGAACCTGCGCCATTCTGCAGGCCAGACCCCCATAGCTGTAATCATAATTAGTTGTGCCCATGGGTACCCGCCGGGATCTGTATAGTTTCCAGAATTCTCCCTTGTGCTCATAAATGTCAAATGTTAAGTCATGGTCGTCATACTGCCAATGCCATGAGCTACCTTCAATTTTATGCCAATCCTCAAGCTTGCTGCCGTCTTGAAACATTACTCCTTTTATTTTCCACCCCAGTTTTGTTTTTGAAAGATCATGAATATTTACTCCGGTTTCGTTTACATTAAGATCTAGTTTCATGATATTCTCCTTTTATTCATATTAGCTTTAAATAAATTCTTTGATCCCCATTTTTCAAAATGTGTAACCTTATTGGCAGATATTCTTTCGACCGGACCGAAGCCAAACTTTGCATAGCCGATTGGAATAAGTGCCACTATAGATACTTGATTTGGAATCCTGAATCTTTGATGCATATCTACTTCAAACATATGATGGATTGTCGTCAGCGTAGCGCCAAGTCCAAGAGCCCTTGAGGCAAGTAATATATTCTGGATGCAGGGATATATTGAGGCATAGGGTGGCGGAGCTTTTCCTATCCTCTTCTCAGCCGGAATCGAAGCCGGCCAGTCTCTATGAGCGCACACCAGGAGATGCACCGGAACTTTATGTAAATTCTCTGCTAAGTGTATTACCCCATTTAACATCTTGGCAAACGGAGTATTACTATTCTTCAGACTGCTATGCCGCTTATAGAATCTCAGTTTTACAAATTTCTGGTATAGTTGCTGAATAAACTTCTTATCTTCTCTATTCGTCACCACTACAAATTCCCAGGGCTGTGTATTTTCCCCACTCGGCGCTTTAGTGCCGGCATCCAAGACTTTTCGAATTAAGTCCATAGGGACAGGGTCCTGTTTAAAGTATTTAATGGATCTTGTGGTATTAATAATTTCAAATATACCGGGCTCACTCATATGAACGCACTCCTTAATATCTGCTCATATTCTCTATTCCAAGTTCCCTCAGCTTCATATACCGAGACCTGGTTTGCAGTTTTGCCATTAGAGTTTTCACTACTTTGAGAAATTTTCTCATACAATAAGTATTTTAGAAGATTTTCTTCCTTGGGTTGATCCCGTGGACTATAGCCGAGCATGCCATAATAAACTCCTTTACTTCGTTTTTAATTCCAATTACTTTACATCTCTAAAGAGAATGAATTTTTTTTAATCCTGGGATAACTCCTCCCTCAAATGTAATCATTGGTACGATCTTAAGTTCGTTAATAGACGCAAGGCCGGTTGTGACGCAGAATTCTTGGATTAAGTGAGGATCCTCTGCTTCTACTAACCAAAGGAATGTATGTTCGAGGGCCGAGTGATACTGTCCTAATATATGACTGATCTTGAACTCACTAGCTCTGGATGCGAGGTCGCTTTCGTCCATTTCCTTTAGCTTCTTCGCAGTCTCAATATTGTTCCATGGGCAAGCCTCTGTCGTATGCTTGCCGTATATTCCATATAAAGCCATTATTTAATACCTCCTAAATTTTTAATCAGCTTGTTTTACTATACAAACAAGTCTGTACTAATTCTGATGAAATTTTTTTAGGAGGGATTCAAAAGTTTCTCGATATTATTTCTTGCAACTTTGAAAGATAGATTATCTTTATAGTTCTGTGAAGTTACAATAGCTCCTTCCGCTAATAAATAATAAGCATCTGTTACTGATTCAACATCAGTGTCGAAATACTTCTTATTTGATTCCTTCAGATCTTTTACAAGCTCTCTAATAATAGTTTTAAAACCGTCTTTATGATAGATAGTTTCTTTTCTTATATTAGAGCTGGAATCGGTTATTTCCGATACTATATTTAGGAAAGGGCATCCTCTATATGCATTGTCTTCATTCCATTTTTTCAGGAACTCCAATGGTGCAAATAATCTATCTAAAGGTTTTTTAGAAGAATTGATTGTGGTTTTTATAGAGTTGATCCAATTTCTATCGATTTCCTGTAAATAGGAAACACAAAGGTCGTTCTTGGAAGGGAAGTAATAGTAGAATGTGTTTTTAGCAACCCCAGACTCTGCAATAACCTGGTTTATTCCCGTTGCCAGATATCCCTGTCTATAAAATAGCTCCAGAGCCTTATCGATTATTTTTTGTCTGGTGTCACTTTTAGTTCTGCTTGCTTTCATATAATATGAAAATAATTTATACAAACTTGTTTGTCAATTAGTCTCTACTAAATTATTAGAGTTATAATGCAACTACAGAAAGAGCGAAGATTCCGTCTTCTTTAGCTGATTTTTTACCATAGTTGTGGATGATGAAAATCCTAAGAAAGGTTTCAAATATGGATGATGGTCAGTTTTTGTTGCGACGAATCCCTGACTTTCATAGAGACGCCTGGCATCTGGGTTAGTATCAACAACATCTAATCTAATGCTATCGAATCCCTCATTCGTAGCGTATTTAAATAGGGTTTCAAGCATTCTGGTTCCAATTCCTTGTCCACGCATTGATGGGTCTACTACAATTCCATCTATTAACAACTCGTCTTGAGACTCTTTTCTTTCATAAAGAATTGTGAATAAAGCTATAGCCCAGAGTCCTTTGAATAAACCAAGTTTTTTGATAATCGAAGATGCGCTCCCTCCCCCGGTGAAAGAGCTTCCTCTATTGTGAAAACCTGCGAGACCAACCAATCGTTCTTCTTTTAGTGCAACGACAGCAAATTCTGGTTTGATGCAGTCAGTCAAAATCTCAATTAATTTTTTTCTGGATTTAACAATAGGAGCAAATTTTTGTCGGAATGCTTCTTCATAAAGCTCAGCAGCCCTTATACGACAGGACTCGGGCAGACCTAATTGGTAATGAATTGCTGTTTTCATCTGCATTATAATACCAATAGTTCAAGCAAACACTCTGGGGTCTTATTATATATCTGACGCAATTCCATATAAGAGTCCATCTTCATTCCATATCTTTATATTTACCCCCTCTGTATTTACATCAGCGGACTCTACATTTTCTAAGTCTGGATTCAACTCAGTGATATAAAGAGTTTCGAAATCATTTGTATGGTTGTTTTTGATTTTCAGTTGCGCAGCAAGATTTCCCTGTATCGAGCAATATCTACCACCCATGAGTATGTAATTATCTGAAATAAACCCCTCAGCTTTATCCAATTGAAAATCCAGTTTAGTGAGCTTGGTTTGCAGATCACTAAGACTGTCGCTTGGGAATTCCACGTTAAGCTGCTTATTATGATTCATTGCAATTTCTTTAACAATCCTATCCTCTATGTTGCTGTTTTGGAATTGAAATATAGTAAAAATAAAGCCCATGATTAAAAGTGCAGCAATAGCAATTTTGCTCAGCATCCAAATTCGATTCTTTTTGCTATGTTTACCTAAGAGAAGATGAACTTTTTCTTCGCCTAAGGATTTATTTGAATAATATTCTTTAATATTTTCTTTGGTTCTATCCATAATTGATTCAGCTTGAATGATTCCTCATTTTTGGATTCATTAAATGATTATAAGCGCTAATAAATTTCTTCTTTCCCCTACTGATTAACGACAATACTGTAGATCTTGGCTGATTAGTGAGCTCCGAGATCTCTTTTGCTGTATATTCTTCCACACTATTTAGAAAAAGAGCCTCTCTTTCTTCAGGTCTTAATTTGGCAAGACACTTTTCTATATCATTAATGTCAATTTCACTAGTCAAAATTTCAGTCTCCCCTATTTCCTCCAGTTGTTCGATTACGACCAGCTTCTTCTTTCTATACCTGTCTATAAATAAATTTCTGATTGATGTAAAGAATAGAGATTTACTCTTTATCTCGCCACTATTTATATAAAGCTTTAACCATACATCCTGAACAAGGTCTTCAGCCTCATGCTCATTATGTGTTAAAGATAGTGCATATCGAAATCCTGACTGTAGTAAATCTCTATCTGTCATATCTAGATATATTATAAGGTTCAGTGATCCAAATGATACTTTCTTTTATCTTTATTCACCTTATGTACTATGGCATCATAAACTATATATTCGCTGCCATTTTCAGCGACAATAAAGTCCAGATCATATTTATTTCCCTTTGCATCTACAAAATCGGCACAACTCACATAGTAATCACCTTTCTTAACAATCCCACTATGTAGCTCCACAAGTTCCAATTCTAGCAACTGTCCAATAACCGCATCATAAATCACATAGCTACTATCAAGCTGATTCTTTTCAATATGATTAGACATAGCCTCTTGACTACTAATTCTAGGTTTACCAGTAATAGATGGATCATCTGCAGCAAAAACTAAATTTGTTCCGCCTAATAACAAAATTGTTAATAAAAGTGTTAAAACTTGTCTCATTATAAGACCTCCTGAATTTTGTTTTTAATCTATATAACGATCAAGATTTCTATTTGATTGCAATTTTTTTGAGCACTAACAAATTTGTCTTGATATTACATATTTGATCTTTTACATTTAAGATCAATAGAAAATTTAGGGGGGACTATTTCAATGAAGAAGTTTATTATGATGACACTGATTTTATTCACAGGATTAGTGCTAAACTCTAGTGCTGATGAAACCTACTCAAATAAAGAAGCGAGAGTAAATGAAATATTTAAAGCTACTCAAACTTGGGATGGACAACCAATTGTTTATCCCTCAGGTACTCCGGAAGTTACAGTAGTTGAGCTTGAAATAGATGACGGTTTTAATACAGGTTATCACTGCCACCCGGTTGTAAGTTTTGTTCATGTGCTGAAGGGTGAGCTTCAAATTCAACTTTATAACGGGCCCAAAAAAGCCTTTAAGCCCGGAGAAAAATTTGCTGAAGTTATAGATACCTGGCATAGTGGAGAAGCGATTAACGGTCCGGTTGAAGCTCTCATCTATTACATCGGTGAAAAAGGAACACTTCTAACGATACTTCCAAAGACTGACGACCTAACGCAAAAGTGTGCGGAGTAATTTTAGATCATAATTTATTTTCTGATCATATAAACCAGATTTGTATCTAGTGAGTCGTGTTTAATAGCTTTGGAGCTATGGACCGAAAGAACAGTTTCTAATTCATAAATGGTTAATTTATCATTTAAAACTCAGGCCTATTGCTCAATGCATGCGTCGAATTTTTTGCGCAGTTCTTCAGCGTCTATTCCACCAGTCTCGCCAATAGCTACAATTTGAGTATGCGGGGTACGATTGCCCCAGTTATCGAGTTCAGAGATTTCTGTGCGACGGCCAACTATTTGCATTGAGAAACGCTTATCAGGACTGTCAGCTGTAAATACGATTCCCTTACAGCGATAGATAGATGCGGGAAGCTCTCTCTGTACCATTTGACGAAGAGCCTCAAGAGAAAATGGCTTACTAGATTTGTAGCTCCATGTGTCAAACATCCCTTTAGCGGATTCGTGTTTGTGATTAGATGTGTGGTTTTCATCTTCATTATTTTCGCTATCCACTATAGTCTTTTCCGGATCGAATCGACCAACCGCAAGCAAAACATCTAGAGGCACGTTGCACCTTTCAGACTCAATGATCCGAACCCTTTTCAGATGGTGATCGATCCACTCCCTAATAACTTCTATATGTACGGGACCGACAAGATCAACTTTATTAAGAACGACCATATCGGCAGAGCCAATCTGACGCATTTTTAAAAAGTTTAGATCCTCATTGTCACCATGCTTAAAGATGCCCTCTGCATCTACGACACAGGTAATGCTATCTAACCGGAGTAGTTTTTCATATTTAGGATTGAGAAAAGTTGCAGTGATACTCCCTGGGTCTGAAACTCCACTAGACTCCAAGAGCACGTAGTCCACAGCTTCCTCTCGGGTGAGTAGCTGCTCCAGAGATTCCACAAGGTCATCCCGAATTTCGCAGCACACGCACCCATTGGTGAGATTAATAGTGTTTTCCTCTACACCATCAACGAGCTCAGCATCAATGTTGATAGCTCCGAAGTCGTTCACCAAAACACCAACCCTAAGGCCGTGGTCACTGTTTAGGATACGGTTTAGAAGTGTTGTTTTCCCGGCTCCTAGAAACCCTGTCAGAAGCGTGACTGGTACGGGGTCGCGCCCTGGTATAGCAATTGGTTCCATTCTCGGAGCAGGTGCAAGTATTTTGTCTTTATTCATTTTTAATTGCTCAGCTCACTGCATCTTGATGAGTAGTGTGCTTTGGGTTTTGATCCGATCTTATTAGTCGTCTACCTTGATTCCCCTGGCTGCTAGCATCTCACGCGGGTTCAATGTAATGCCTGGCCATTTCTGTATAGGCTTTCTGTATTCACCTGGAGGGTAATACTTATGAGGATCGATTTCCAAATCACGCACAAACTGCTCCTGCTGCTTCTCACGAGGCAGTGTTGGTTCAGGAAGTGTCATTGTCTCAGGTAGCTTCTCACCAGGTTTCAGTAACCACCTTGGGTCCATTGAAGGTGGAGCAGCTCCTTCAGGCATCAGAGCCTCACGAGCCCAAATGGCATCTTTAGAAACATTAAGAACTTGAACATCTGGTCCGCCGAACATAAATAACCCATCCCAGTTTGAGCGGACTTCAGCCACAGATTCTGCATCCAGACCGGCACCAGACCACTCGTAGTGGCAAATGCATCCTATGCGCGGCTGAGCCTGCTTAAACAAATACCCTGCCGCATAGTACATGGTGTGGAAAATGTCGATAGTATATTCCCATAGCTCAGGAGGCGCACCCAGCTTATATGACGACAGCGTTGGGGTGTCTATAGTTCCTTCTGACACAAAGACATCGGCTCCTTTACCATATTTTGCAGACAGCTCATCTGGGCGTCCGTCACCCGTCCACACAAATGAAAGACCTGCATCTTCCCAATCTAAGCGGTATGCCGATGCTCCGTCCTTGACGTGTGAGCGAGGCCAGTGACGGACAACTACTCCGTCCTTATTATAGACAATTCCGTTTTCTTCTTTCCAGTCAAACTCTGTTACCTCTATCTCCAAACCATCCCCCATCGGGTTAACGTTGAAGCTTTCCTCATGCCAGCGGTTCATCTCTTTCATATGCTTTATCATGTGCTTTGTTCCAAGCTCTGGGGTTCTACCCGATGGCCCGTAGACCCTAAGCGGGGTAAACCCACCTGAAAAAGCTCTGAAGGGGTACATATATGGAAGATCTGCAAAATGGTCAGAGTGAAGATGGCTCAGGAATATGTCGTTAATAAGAGGTGCGGGTACCTGAAGTGCTATAGCATTCCTTATGCTTCCATTTCCCATATCAAAGAAGAAACGGCGGGGCTGCAATGTTCCATTACCCAGCTCCACAAGCATAGAAGTTCCTGACTGCAATTGTGTCGGAGGCCATGGTGTGCTGCCGAGGAAGAAAATCCGCATTTCATTTTTAGGTAGTATTTCTTGACCGGGGATATAGAAGTTATTGTTCTTAATTGCAGGCCATGGTTTATAATAATCCGGTAAACTGACACCACCACCTGGGCGGGGCCCATATGGATTGGTTGGCTGGCATTCAGTTTCGGCAGAAGCGGCTGAAACCCCTGGAACGGTCATAGCTGCTGCTACTGCGCCTGCAGCTATCGTGCTGTTTTTCAGAAAGTCACGACGGCTAGCGCCTGATTTTTGATTCTTAGATTTTTCCTTGTTATCTTTTTTCACGGTAGTCTCCTTTAATATCAAGTGCTCTTAAGTATTTGTTTTGATTTCCATGCTTTTACAACTATAGCTACCATACTAAAAAACATCAATTAGACCTTTGCTGCATTATGTCCAATAATCGGACATTTATAATCCACCCATAATTTCTAACTCCCTGTGATAATTAGTAATTCTTCATGGCATTAGTATTGCAAATAATCAATACATAGAATATAGATCGTATTATGAATTCAAATATTATAATCAAAAGGGGGTGTATAAATGTCTAGACAAAAACACGAAGTTATTGAGATTATGTCTTATGTTCCTGAGGTCATAATTGATGCATCAGACTGGTCTGTAGAAGACATCCAAAATTTCGCTTCTACAAGCAGTATCTCTAATTCAAAGTTGGTCATTAAGAACACAAAGCATCTAACTTGCGATGAATTAGAACGGATAATTAAGATTGATGGAAGTAGCGCTAAAAATAATAATGTTGCAATTGAGCTTTAATATTTGATATTGTGTTTGAAACCAAAGTCTCCTTTGGTATAAAGTGCTCTAAAAATTTGTCTTGATTTCCATCTTTTTACAACTACAGCTACCATACTAAAAAACATCAATTGGATTAGGTCTTGTTAATGTTAAATCTAAAAATCAAGAAAACCCAGAACCAAATAGTAGTTATAATATAAATATGAACTTTGTATTATGGGAGGTTTTATGAGAGTCAAAAAACTATTTACATTATTACCACTTTTAATAATCCTTTTTATTGTTGGCTGTGATGAAAATAATAACAGCACCTCCGCTGAAGACCCGGGAGCTATGGAATCTGGTTGCCCATGCTTTAACTTAGATGGGCTTGATATGCTGGGCGATAACTCAACGGATATACAGTGCTCAATTGAGCCCTTTAGTATATTGCTCATGTTTAATTCACAAGGTATGCCTGAATTATCCGTAGGTTGTTTAGCAGACGGCACCGGATGTACTTGTATAGCGCCAATTATAGGAGTCACGGATCTGAATTCTGAGCAGGCAAGTGTATGTTTTGAGACAATACTAAACGCAATGATAATGTTTAATAATGATGAGGTTAAATTAGATATCTGCATGCTCTCGGGAAATTAAAGAAGTTCGTATCAGAATGTCATAGTTTATATGGGCGTAAATAAACAAAAAAGGGAGCCTAAGCTCCCTTTTGTCTTCAAATTGTATTGTCAAAGTTTAAGCAGTAGCTTTCTTTCTTCTTATAACCATAAGCCCAGCTAATCCAAGAATTCCTGCCATGGCTATTAAACCCCATTCAGATAAGGTTGGAACCGAACTAGGCTGTAAATTTCGAAAAATTATCCCACGGGGAAAATCTAGACCTCCGCTTCCGGCCGTTACAAATACATTTATGAATGCACCGGTTGTACCGTTATATCTCAGGACTTGATCATTGTCTAAACTAGATACATAGAAATTACCATCAGGACCAAACGCAATGCCACGAGGATTATCTAATCCTCCACTTCCTGGTGCTACAAAGGCATCAATAAGAGCTCCAGTTATGCCATTAAATCTAGGCACACCATCAGTTGAGCTGCTTGAAGCATAAAGATTGCCATCAGGTCCAAACAATAGTGCCTGTATATTTCCTACAGTTCCAAAAGGTACAAAATTATCAATGAATGCACCTGTTGTTCCGTTATATCTAAGGACTCCGCTAATAAAACCGCCTACGTAAAGGTTGCCGTCAGGTCCGAAAGCAATACCATTTGGTGAGTCCAAACCACCACTACCTGCTGTTACAAATACATCTATAAACGCCCCAGTTGTGCCGTCGTATCTTAGAACTTCGTTGGTATCCCTACTACAAACATAAAGATTACCGTCAGACCCAAAGACTAAACCTCGGGGATTAGCCAGTCCACCGCTTCCCGAAGTTACGAATGTATCTATGAATGCTCCGTTATTACCATCATATCTGAGTACTTCAGCTGTAGCGAAACTGACTAAATAAAGATTCCCATCTGGTCCGAAGTTTAACGCTGAAGGAAAACCAACTCCACCGCTTCCGGATGTTACAAATGCATCAATAAATGCACCTGAGAAGCCGTTATATTGAAGAACTTCGGCGGTGTTTCCACTAACTACCAATAGATTTTGGGCATTTACCTTTGCAATTCCGATAAATGGGATTATCAATATTACTAAAACTAATACTTTAAATTTAGAAAAAAGATTCGAGCATAAACCCCTTTTGTTATGTGTGTTTTTAGATTTCATGGGACATCCTCCTAATATTGATCATTGAGCCAGATATTATCATAGTTGGAAATTTTATTCAACATATACAAAAGCACATATATCTATGCATAAAGATAGTGTTTAGATAGTCATTAGTATTCCAAAACAAATATTCTCAAATTCTATTTCGAATTTTCATAAACCTCTCTGTATGTGTAGAAAAATGATTAGTTTTATGAACATAGCATAAGCAGATTATGTCTCCACTAAAGGCTATTTCAAAACGAGTTTATCTAGTAATTAAACCAAACTTCTATCAAGCGAGTTGTATTGAATAGCTTCAAATATGTGAAGGTAAAAGCACAGTTCTGAGCTTAACCTAAGCTGAGAGTATTCTTGAATTATATGTGGCTAATTTATATGATGTCTTGACTCAAAAAGTTACTTATTCTTGAGGTTCAGATGAGCCAGAATCATCTTTTTTATTTTCTACACATTTGGTCACTTCTGCGTTACATTTAGCGTCTTCAAAATATTTTCCCTCTAAATTAGCGCACGGGCCTGGATCTGCCGGATACCAACACCCAGCCTCATCGCCCTCGAACTGGCAGCAGCCCATTACTTCGTGTTGCGCGTTTACATTATATGGTGATGCAAAAAAGATGAAACCAAGAAAAATAATTCCGACGAATAAAATTGTAATATGCTTTCTAATTTTCATTTTATTCTCTCCCTAAGTATATGATATCCCAGCCTAACATACGCGTAATTATCTATCAATTACTTTTGAAAGGGCGAAAATAGAATCTGAAAGTCTATTAGATCTGAATAAGAATTCTCTCAGTTTTTATTAAACAAGGCTGCGGTCAAGCGATCTATATTGTATTGCTTCTGAAATGTGGTGGGATAGTACTGTTTCTGACTCATCTAAGTCGGCTATTGTACGTGATACTTTTAGTATGCGGTCATATGCTCTTGCGCTAAGCCCCAGTTTATTTATAGCAGTTTCAAGGAGTTTAAGTCCTTCTGAATCAGGTTGGGTCTGTTTTCTAACCTGGGACGGAGTCATCTGAGAATTGGAATGAATTCCTGTTCCTTTAAAGCGTTCTCTCTGAATATCCCTGGCCCTGTTTACTCGTTCTTTTACTTTAGACGAGGTCTCTCCACCTGAATCATCTGCAAGCTCTTTATATTTTACAGGTGGAACTTCTACGTGAATATCGATCCTATCTAAAAGCGGTCCCGACACCTTTGTTCTGTATTTATGTATCTGAATTGGTGTGCAGGAGCAATCCTTTTTAGGATCGCCATAATAGCCGCACGGGCATGGGTTCATTGCCGCCATGAGCATAAAACTTGCAGGATAAGTTATTGAAGTTACAGCCCGTGATATAGTTACCATGCCGTCTTCAAGAGGCTGGCGCATGACTTCAAGCACATTCTTTTTAAACTCGGGAAGCTCGTCTAAAAAAAGTATCCCGTTATGTGCGAGGCTTACCTCACCGGGTTTGGGAATAGCTCCACCACCAATAAGCCCAGCGTCGCTCACTGTATGATGGGGTGAACGGAAAGGTCTTGTGGCATATAGTGAAGAGTGTTCTTTTAGTAGTCCTGTAACCGAGTAGATTTTTGTAGTCTCAAGAGCTTCTTCGAAACTCATGTCAGGAAGAATCGAAGGGAGCCTTCTGGCAAGCATAGTTTTACCGGTTCCCGGTGATCCTATCATGAGCAAATTATGTCCCCCGCTGGCTGCTACTTCGAGTGCCCTTTTGACGTGTTCCTGCCCCTTTACTTCATGGAAATCTATTTGGTATTCCTTTGCTTGGTTAAATATCCCGTTTACATCTATAGTTGTTGGTGAGATTTCTCTTTTATTTTCAAAAAATTCGACCAGATCTTGCAAAGAATCCGCTGCGAGTACTTCTACCCCATCCACAACTGCAGCTTCTTCTGCGTTCTCCTTTGGAAGAATGATCCCTTTTAGTTTTGAGTCCCTTGCGCATATTGAAGACGGAAGGGCGCCCTTTATGGATTTTATTTTGCCGTCGAGCGACAACTCTCCAAGGATTATATAGTCAGTAAGTTTTTCGTGATCAATAAGTCCTGTGGCTGCCAGAATTCCAAGTGATATAGGAAGATCAAAAGCAGACCCCTCTTTTCTTATATCTGCAGGAGCGAGATTAACAGTAATTCTTCTTTGGGGGAATTCGTATCCGCAGTTTTTGATTGCGGCTCTGACACGCTCTTTGCTTTCTTTTACAGCCCCCTCAGGAAGACCGACTGTTGCGTACTGTGGAAACCCAAGAGCAATATCAACCTCGACCTCTACAAGATAGGCGTCCACTCCCAAGACAGCGCTACTCAGAACTTTAGCAATCATAATAGTTAGCTTTTCATCCTTACCACATTATTTAGTATCAAAGAATTTAAAGTATATGATTTATTTTAAAATAGTACAATCGCGTTTCCGTAATTTAAAAGCTCGCTCGAAGACTACCAGATAATTTTGTATTATCTTATTGAAATGTTAGTTTTATTTAATAATGATTTATCATTTTACCAGTTAAACTGAGTTGTTAAATACACCTAAAACACTGTTATTATTGTAAATTAAACGAGTTTATATGGTTACGTTTGCCTTTCAAATTAAGAATGGGCGGACTATTATGATATCCCAATAAATTGAAGGTACTTAATTTATTGGGAATTTTTTCGCTTTGATGAATGTTTACATAGTATAACGGGGGTGATCTCTAATGAGACTAAATATGAAAATTTTGTCAGTATCATTGTTTTTAGGACTATTCGCTTTTTTCTTTTTAATTCAAACCGGAGTTTCCAAAGCAGCTACTTTTAATGTTCCAGGCGATTTCGCAACGATTCAAGAAGCAATTGATGATGCAGGCACTGCAAACGGCGATATTATCAATGTTGGTGCTGGGACCCATGTGGAATCTTTAATTCATATCACTAAAGAACTTATAATTCAAGGTCAGGGAATAGGGGTTACAATATTAGATCCCACCGGCCTGCCAGGAGCGCTTATTGTGTTCTATCCTGATGCAAACAATGTAACAATTCAAGATATGACGATTCAGAATGCGAGTCAGGCAATCCGTTTTGAAATGGCTGGTGGAACAATCGATAATACTGATATCATTCGTGTGGAGATGTTAAACAACACCTCGCGCGGTATAGAGCTTCACAATGCAACAACTGTTACTAATTTGTTTGTTGACGAATGCAACTTCGAGAGTACCAACATAGCATTTCGTATCAGCTCATCAGGTCATCTAGACGGAGCTGATTTTGATGATTCAACCTACACAAGCAATAACATGGCCATATATGTTGCAAACGACGGCGCCACATCAACAATGGCTAACGTTCGAATTAGAAGAAATACTTTTACCGATCATACACTGGCCCACGGTAGCCAGGGTACAGCTATATTTCTTGAAGAGGCTCAAAACACGAGAATTCAAGATAATATGTTTATAAATAACCGAAGGGATGTACAACTTTTCAAATGGTATCAACCTTCAATTCCTATGTCTGATGTTATTATCAGACGGAATACGATGATTGGAACTACAAATGCTGTATTTGCAATATTTAATGCCGACAACGGGGGGGAGACCGTATTTAACAATATCAGATTTGTTAGAAACAATGCGGCTACTAACGACGCTAGCGCAGTTTTCGCTGGTGCACATAGAACAGGTCCACCAAGTCTTGGCGGCACCGGATGGGACACTGTACGTGTCAGGAACAACTGCTTTACAGGTATTACAACGGCGGGTAACGGTGTCAGGTTTTTCTTGCCAACCGGTATAACACCTGACCAGGCTTTGGGAGGAGCAGTTCTTGATACAATACGTAACTGGTGGGGAACCACTGATTTGCCAACAATAACAGCTCTATTGGAAGTTCCTGCAATTACTGATGTCACGCCAATTCAAACAACTGACATTTGTGATCCTGGTTTCTTTAATTTACAACCGCTTCCGCTACCAGTCGCAGGTAACCCTATCTCAATAAATATAGAAGGTGGTATACCAAGCGGAGATGTAATGTTCGGGTATGGGTTTAACGAAGGGATATTGGATACTGAGTCTTTATGTGAGGACTCTGAATTAGACATAGCGGATTTTAACCAGTTAGCAACTATTACAGGGGACGCTTCAGGTAATGCTTCCTTCAATGTTTTTGTGCCATCCACATTCGTTGATATAACTTTATTAATACAAGCTTTGGATATGACAACATGTGTGGAAAGCGGCCTCAATGAGGAAACATTTACAGAGCCAGTGTTAACTCACTTACCAATTGATCCAGGGGAAGCGGGAGTCGCAAATATTTTTTCAGCAGCGTTTGCTACACCTAACGCATTCGTTGCATTTATCTGGGGATTTGTTGAAGGGACTGCTAGTGCTGATAACATATGTCCCGGACTACAAGCTGGAATATTAAATCCAAATTTGCTAAGCATAGTTCCAACCGACCAAGCTGGGAGTGCTTCTATAATTATCGGTGTTCCACCTAATTTTGCTGGAGTCACCGTAAAGGTACAGGCTGTGGATATAGCTCTGTGTACAGGCAGTGATGTTGTGACTGAGACCTTTTAGTTTAATTAGAAGATTGCTATTTTTTTATAGCAATTTCTCAATTTCTTGAGCGGGTCTCGCTAAAACTACTTTTCCGCCTTTAACAACTATTGGCCTTTGAAGAAGGTCGGGGTGTTTTACCATGAGTCCTATGATCTCAGAGTCGGATAATTCTGATTTAGATAACCCGAGCTCTTTATAAGTCGATTCATTTTTTCTAAGTAGGTCTCTAGGCGGAATACCCAAACTGTTTATTAATTTAGTTAGCGTTTTCTTTGTAAGGGGCTGCTCAAAGTAGTTAACGCTGTCAAAATCCGTCTCAGTTTCCCTTAGTATTTTGAGTACTTTCCTGCAAGTGGTACAAGTGGGTTTTATGTATATTGTGATTTTTTCTTTGCTCATAAGTCAGAATTATACCTTACTATTCAAACTCTTTTGAAAAAGGCATAATATTGATACTTACTTATTTTTATTGACATATAACACCAAATATCCTACACTTTAATTGCAATATAGAGCATAAGTGTTTTAAATTTTTAACAAATTTGTATTGCAAACTATATGAAAGAACCAGACCCTCATTTGTGTGTTTTAAAACCTAAATTCATACAATCCCCGCAATTTTATAATCTTATCAATTTATTTGCTAATAATCCTATAAAAGGTGGTTACAGGATTTAACCACTATGATAGATGAACTTAGTGCTCTTAAGAGTATTGAAGAGCGGTTCCATAGAGCATCAAAAGGTGTAGAGCTGGGTATTGGAGATGATGCAGCTGCGGTAAAGTTCCATAGTGGCAATCTTGTATTATCCACTACAGATACCCAGGTCGAGGATGTGCACTTTGTAAAATCTCAGATCACACCTCAACAGCTTGCACGAAAAGCAGTTGCGGTATCAGTGAGTGATGTTGGCGCCATGGGTGGAGTTCCTAGGTTCATCCTGGCATCAGTTGGGTTTTCCAGATCCGAGGATAAAGAGTTTCTTGATAAGCTAATTACAGGATTCATCAATTCTGAGCAAGAGTTTGGAGTAGACCTTATAGGTGGAAATCTCTCCTCATCTGAGAAGCTATTCATTGATATCACGGTCCTTGGTGAAGTAGAATCTGAACTAATGGTAAAAAGAAGCGGCGCCAATCCCGGAGACTCGGTCTATGTAAGCGGAACTTTAGGAGATTCTGCGCTTGGTCTCAAGATGCTGCTCAATGATCAAATAAGAAATAAAAATGAAATTTTGATACAGAAGCACCTACATCCACTTCCTAGACTAGCTCTTGGAAGAGAGCTTGCATTAAAGAAAATAGCGACCTCTATGATTGACATTAGCGATGGTCTTCTTCTTGATCTAGAAAGAGTTACTGTTAACAAGGGCAGTGGCGCAAAGATAGAACTTTCTAAAATACCTACATCAAAAGAGTACGATGAGTGCATCGATCAATTCACAGATAATAGCTATGAGCTGGCTATAAGTGGCGGAGAAGATTATGAGCTCCTTTTTACTTCTCCTGAAGAAAGAAGTGAAGATATTAGAAAAATCTCAAGGGATTTGAACATAAAAATTACTGAAATCGGCAAAGTAACAAGAGACAGTAATATAGATTTAATAAATATAGACGGCAAAATAACTACTAATAAGCAAAGGGGTTTTGTTCACTTTAATAATTAGATGGACGATATATCTTTAAGTAACAATATACTATTAATTTTGATTCTTCTTTTCCTCTCAGGATTTTTCTGTATTGCTGAAGGCTCTTTATTCTCTTTGGGAAGGCATCATCTGGATAGGATCAAAAAGGAAGGAAAGAAAAGCTCAAAGCTTATCGAGAAACTCCTTAAAGATCCTTATAAACTTATAATTACGATATTATTTGCAGATGAGGTTGTAAATGTTGCCTATACAAGCGTTATTGGTCTTACAGTTAATGCTATTCTTAATGACTCCTCAGAGCAAACAATAATGCTTGCCTCGGTTGCTATAGCGTCGCCAAGTTTGCTCTTATTAGGTGAGATTGGTCCTAAAACTTTGGGCGTGAAATATCCTAGGGTAATTGCTACTGTAATTTCTTATCCTCTTCATCTTTTTCATGTGCTGGTCACTCCTATTAGGTGGGTGCTTATGGTTCTCTCCATTGGTTTTACAAGAGTTTTGGGCGGAAAAATGGAGCATGAGCAGAGCGAAAAGTTTTCTCCTGAAGAAGTAAAAACCCTTGTTGGAATTGGTAGTGAAGAGGGAGTAATCACAGAAATAGAGAAAAAACTTGTTGGGAGTCTGTTTAAACTAGAGGATGTGCCGGCTCACAAAATTATGACTCCGTCGATCGACTGTTTTTTATTACCGGTCAGTCTTCCCAGGTCCCAGGCCCTTTATGAAATTAAGAAGCACCGCTATTCAAGAACTCCTGTGTATAAAGACAACAAAGACAATATTGTAGGGGTTCTATACGCCAAGGACCTTCTTGCTTTTGATCTCTCAGACGAAAAAACAATTAAAAAGTTTTTGAAACCTCCTTATTTTATACCTAGAACAAAAATGGCTTTTGATCTATTAAAAGAATTTCAGCAGCAACGAATTCATATAGCAATAGTAGTTGATGAATATGGGCGCTTCGACGGTATTGTAACAATGGAAGATATATTAGAGGAGCTTTTTGGTGAGATCGAGGATGAGAGAAGAGTCGTCAAGACTGCCGAGGTTAGATGGCAAAGTGAGGCATTAATAATTCCTGGAAGTATGAAGATAGATGAATTTAATGACACCTATTTATTTACAGTTCTTAGGTACGGGGGCATAGAAAATCTAGGAGATGAGCTTGAGGAGTCGGTTGTCCCATCAGCAGAGGATCATGAAACGGTAGCAGGGTTTGTATTTGATTTGTTCGGCAGATTTCCTGAACAGGGGGATAGTATTTCCTACGGCAGTTTATCTTTTACTGTGAATAAAGTTTCCGGAAAGCGTATAACAGAGGTCAGGGTACAAAGGATGAATAAGGAGGTAGCGGATGTCGCTTGAAGTGGTTATAGCTATAATCATAATTTCACTAATATTACAGGCCTTTTTCGCGGGCTCTGAGATTGCTCTGATATCCTGTGACAAAGTGAAAATGAGATCTCTTGCCGAGGAAGGCTCCAAAAGCGCTAAACTTGTGTTAACTGCTTTTGGGCAGATAGAGCAATTTATTAGTACCACACTTGTTGGAATAAACCTCTCTTTAATCACAAGCACCATAGTACTCACATTCTATATTCATGAAAAATATGGGCAGGGAGGTGAGCTCTATACGGTTTTAATACTGTCTCCCCTTATAATCGTCTTCGGGCAAATTGTGCCTAAAGCAGTTTTCCAAAAGAAGAGAAATACAATTGTTCTCTGGGCTATTTATCCTCTTTGGGTAGCGTCTAAATTGTTTTACCCGATCTTAATATTTGTGAACATATTTACGAAAAAGCTACTGAATCTTGTAGGAAAAACAGATAGCACGTTCATAACCAGAGAGGAGCTTATTGATGTAATAGAGGGTGACTCTAATGAACCGACTGTTGATTATAAAGAGAGGATCATAAAGAGAATTTTCAGGTTCTCTGAAACGACAGTGGATGAAATTATGAAACCCCTTATTCAAGTAAGCGCTCTTAGTGAGGATTCAAAAGTTGGAGATGCAATAAGGCTTATAAAAGAGACGGGACACTCAAGGATACCCATTTTTTCTGATCGAGTGGATAACATAACGGGTATGATCCATTCATTTTATCTACTCGGAGCGGACCCTAATGACGCTCTTAAAAATTATTCTCAGACGCCTTTTTATGTGCCCGAGTCAAAACCCGTGGATGAGCTTCTGGATGAGATGAAAGAAGGACTAGCTGGTATGGCAGTGGTGGTGGATGAATACGGCGGCGCTGTAGGAGCAATTACACTTGAAGATATTTTAGAGGAAGTAGTGGGTGAAATTGAGGACGAATACGATAAAGGAATAAAGCTCTGGAGAAAAACAGGTGATGGGGAGTATCTAATAAATCCGAAAATAGAAATTGAAACATTAAATGATGATCTTGGGCTTGGGATTCCCGAGAGCGATGATTATGAAACCCTGGGCGGTTTTATTCTTTCAGAACTTGGGTCTATTCCTAAGTCAGGGGACAAAATTAAACACACTACTTATACATTTACAATAACCAAATCTACCTCGCGCGCTGTTGAGGAAGTTAAACTAAGGATCAAAAAAGGGAAGTAGGATTTACATACTTATAAATCCTTCACAATTAAAGACAGTTCTTCTTCTTTCTCTCTCATAATTTGAGTTTCTTTTTTCTTTTTATGATCATGACCAATCAAGTGGAGAGTTCCATGGATTATGAGCTTTTTTATTTCTTCATGAAACGTAACCCCGTAGGATGTACTATGCCTCCTAGCTGTATCAATAGAAATAATAATATCGCCAAGCAGAGTATCATCAGGCCCTTCGCTCTGGGGAAATGACAACACGTCAGTTGTTCTATCTATCTGCCTATAAGCCTGGTTCAGTTCTCTCATTTTAATATCATCTATAAACGAGATACAGAGTTCAGAGTCTTTAGGTAATTGGAGTTCTTTTAAAACAAGGCGCGCTATTTTCTTAAGGGTTCTTTTATATTTTGTTTCAAGTTCGCCTGTTTCATCGAGTATATCTATATTCACACAGAGTAGTTTACTCATTCTTACAATGCTTAGAAACACCAAGTAATAAATATGAAAAACGTAGGGCCGTCTTGGATAGTTAAGTAATTTCAGATATGATTCTTAACGATCATGGCAAAAAGACAGGCGAAACTCGAAAGGAAGACAACGGAAGTAAAGGTAAAGATTGATATTTCTCTTGATGGATCAGGGAAATTTGATATAGACACAGGTATAGCATTTTTTAACCACATGCTAGCCCAGTTTGCTAAACACGGTTATTTCGATCTCAAAATCAAAGCAATCGGTGACATCGATATAGACTTCCACCACACTGTAGAAGATGTGGGACTTGCGCTGGGTGAAGCGATCTCAGAAGCCCTTGGTGATAAGAGGAGTATAACCAGGTTTGGAGAAGCCTTTGTTCCGTTTGATGAAACTCAAGTTTTTGCTTGTGTAGATCTAAGCGGAAGGCCGCACTTTGAATTCAGAGTTGAAATACCTAAGTCCAAAGTTGGCGATTTTGACGTTGAGCTTGCAGAAGAGTTTTTTAAATCTCTTACAAATACTCTCAAATGCAACCTGCATATTGAACTAAAATATGGAGATAACCTCCATCACATTATAGAAGCCATGTTTAAAGCTGTAGGTAGGGCCTTAGACAAAGCCACTTCAATTGACCCAAGATCAAAGGATATACCCTCAACAAAAGGTAAACTCTAGAAATGATCGCTATAGTAGATTACGGAATGGGTAATCTGAGAAGTGTAAGTAAGGCTTTTCAGAGTCAGGAATTCCCAGCTGTTGTAACAAGAAATCCAGACGATATTTCAAACGCTTCAGGACTTGTACTTCCCGGTGTGGGGGCCTTTGGAGACTGTGCCAAAAACCTAAATGAATATGGTTTGATAGATCCAATATTGAGATTTATTGATTCAGGAAAGCCTTTTTTGGGGATTTGTCTAGGGCTTCAGGTACTTTTTGAGGAAAGTGAAGAAGCACCGGGAGTAAAAGGGCTTGGCATAATTAAAGGCAGTGTAGTAAAATTCCCTGATTTTAAAACAGAAGGACTGAAAGTACCTCATATGGGATGGAATCAGATCGCTATTAAAAAAGATGTTCCTATACTAAATGGGGTGCCTGAGAACAGCTGGTTTTATTTTGTGCACTCTTACTATCCTAGTCCAGAAGACGATGGCGTAAGCGCCGTCAAAACAACATATGGTTTTGAATTCACTGCAGCAGTTCAAAAAGACAATGTATTTGCCTCCCAATTTCACCCTGAGAAAAGCAGCAATCTCGGACTCAAGATGATTCAGAATTTCTCTGCCCTATGCGGTGAAAAACTTAGAGCTTAATTTGTCGGATATTTAGTTGTCGACTCGTCCGGTGTAACAGGTGCTGCCTGAGCAGTGTTGCCATATATTGCTTTGTAGGCTCCATAGCTTCTAAGGATTCTTCTTATATAATTTCTTGTCTCGCGGAAAGGGACCTCTTCAATAAACTCATCTTTTTCAAGACCATAAAATCTCACTTTCCAGTCAGCAGCCCTGTGTGGACCGGCGTTATAGCTTGCCATCGCTAGCTCAATATCTCCATTAAACTGGTCGAGAACCTGTTTAAAGTAGAAAATACCCATCTCGATATTTATTCTGGGTATTGTAAGCATGGCAGTGCTAAATCCATTAATTCCAATTTGTCTGGCCACAGCTCTAGCTGTGGGCGGTATTAGCTGCATTAGCCCAACAGCATCTGCTGGGGACACAACATCTTTTTGAAACCTGCTTTCCTCTCTAATAATTGAATATACAAGCAGTTCATCAACACCGTACTTCTTAGCATATGGTGCAACAAATTCCTGAAAACCTTTTGGATATGAGAGTTTATTAGCCTGGGGGAGTCCAATCCCCTGAGCAATTTTAATAGATTTATTATAATCGTCTACTTGAGAGTAGAGCATGCTCACTACTACAAATTCTTCTTGTGTATTGGCCTCATCTTCCATAGCTACAATTTCCAGTTGCGCCTCTTCGGGCATGCCAAGCCCAATTAGCAATTGTGCTTTTTTCTTCCGAGAATTAGCTTTTGGACTAAGTACTGTAGATTCTGGGTTTATATTTGTAAATGTTGGAGTATAGCCACTTTTTTTCTGAGCTAAGTAAGTGTGATAAGTAGGAGTAGTTGATCCGGCAAGCTCTCTGTATTGAGCATGGGCCTCATTGTGCTTACCTTGTTTTTCTAGTGTTCTAGCCTTCCAGTATTTAGCATTTGAGGCATTGAAGGAAGAGTCTGAATCTGTAAATGCTGAGAATGTGCCGTGTGCCTCTCTGTACTGTCCTTTCCGATAATAAATCCATCCCAGATTCCAGGCGCCGTCTTCCGCATATTTGTTTCTAGGGTATGATCTTATTAGAATATCGTAAGTCTTTATAGCTTGTTGTGTCTGGTTATTTATTTGATAAAGCCGCGCTGCATTATAAAGCCCTTCCGGAGCTAGCGGACTGCTGGGAAACTGCTGGTGAATTTGGATATAGAGCTGAGAAGCCTGTGCATCTAGCCCCTGTTTAGTTTTTAACTTTCCTCTCCAGAATAATGATCTGGGTGAATTTATATTTTTAAGGATATTCTCAGCCTCATTTAATCGCTTGGTCTTGACCATTGCAATACCCATATTAGTTCTGACTTCTGTGCTCTTTGAAGAAAGCTTATTGTAATTGTTAAGGGCTGCACTCGATCTGGACTTATCAAAAAGAATATTAGCCCTTTCAAGATAATCTGATTGTGAAGGTTGAAAGGATGTCCCCTGGGAATTGCTGATATTTGTTAGCGCAGTACGGGCTTCTGAGGAAGATTTAGTCTCAGGATAATAAACCCAAATATTCTTATATGTAATTAATGCGTCATTATATTTTCCTTGTTTTTCTAACGCCTCTCCAAGTCCATAAAGATATGAAGCTTTTAAGCTTCGATTTTTTTCCTCCAGAGATAATGATCTGAATATTCTTTCTGCGTTTAAGTAATCCCCGGACTGAGTATAAATATTTCCCAAACGCGCAAGTGTCTTCTTTTTAAGTCCGCTCTCTGGGTACTGCATGAGTATTTTGTTAAATAGATTAATAGAATTTCCGTAGTCCCGGAGGTTTTCATAACCAGCTGCTTGGAAGTAAATTACATAATCTCCAAGCTCGGGGAGCTGTTCTTCTAAACCTTTAAGTCGAGTGACCCCTTGTTGATATTGTCCCAGTTTAATAAAGCAATATGCTTTTTTAAATTGATCTTTTGGATCGCTAGTTGCCTGCTGATAAATCTCGGACTGGCAGTTTAAACGCGTAGCAGCATTTGCGGGGATGAAATGAAATGTCAATAGAACAAATATTGAAAAGGCTGTGATACTTAATTTTTGATGCATATATAGGTTCCCTCCGATGAATCCTACTTTAATTATAAACTACCTCCGAGTCCTTTGTGGATCGAGCATATCTCTTAGCCCTTCCCCAAATAGGTTAAATGAAAATGCGGTTATAAATATTGCCAGACTCGGAAATACGATTAAATGCGGAAATGTTCTTATTCCCTGCCATCCGGTGCTGGCTAATGTCCCCCAGCTCGATTCTGGAGGAGCTATGCCAAGCCCTAAAAAACTTAGTGTAGACTCTGCAAGTATTGCATAAGGAACGGCAAACGTGATTGTAATAATAAGCGGGCTTAATATATTTGGAATAATGTGCAATCCTACAATTCTGAAAGGCGAAGCTCCCAAGCTTCTTGCGGATTGAACATAATCTACGCCTTTTATTTGAAGCACGTTTCCCCTAACAATTCTTGCCACTCTCATCCATGCTGTAAACCCGAGAGCAAGTACAATCCCTAAGACACCTCTGCCTATTACCAAAGTTACAAGGACTATTAACAAGAGGTCGGGAAGTGAATAGAAAATGTCTACCACCCTCATCATTAGTTCATCTACCTTACCGCCGATGTAACCTGATATAGCTCCATAAATAGTCCCAACTACGAGAGCAATGAGGGCAGTTCCCAACGCTACAGAGATTGAAACTCTGGATCCATAAATAACTCTGCTTAATAGGTCTCTTCCCTCCTGATCCGTGCCCATCAGGTTTACCTTGTTAGGTGAGCTTAAAGTGTTAGAGAAGTCGGTATCGTCGTATTCAAATGGTGCAATATAAGGGGCCGCCACCGCGATGGCAATAATTAAGAGGATTATAAAACCTGTAATGAATATTTGGGCTTTTAGCAGCAATTCATATCTACCTTGTTAGGTGTTTATGAAAAATACTAACTTCTATTTAGTGCGAATGAAATAACTTTTATAAATTCTTTATAAGGAACATGACATTTACCGCTTTACTTAAAACCAGTCTGAGAATCAGCATCTTTGAAATAGGTGGCCTTTACCACGGTCTTTATACCGCCTCTTACGTTAAAATCCCCTGTCACTTGAGCCCTTATAGGGTGGCAAGCATTCACTATGTCATCCAATATTTTATTAGTGACGTGTTCGTGAAAAGCTCCTTCATCTCGATATGAAAACATATAAAGCTTTAGTGATTTGAGCTCGATACAGAGCTTCTCGGGAACATAATTCAATGTAATAGTAGCAAAATCAGGCTGACCAGTCTTTGGACAAACGCAGGTGAATTCGGGACAAGATATCTCTATTTCGTATTCTCTTTGAGTGTACTGGTTTTCAAATGTTTCTAGAATTTCTGAGTGCTTGTCTCCCATCGCGTATTCCTTGTTTAGATAGATTTGTGTTCCTTTTGTATATCTAAAGTGTATCCAATACTTTGCACTGCGCAAAGAACTTGACTGTATAGGAATTATTATAAATACTAAATGCTCCACTGGGGCATAGTATAATGGCAGTACGTCGGTCTCTGGATCCGAAGATCAAGGTTCGAATCCTTGTGCCCCAGCCATCCAGAACGTGTGGAGCAATCTACCATTAAATCGAATGGTTTTCTTAAAGAATACCGGAGGGTTGCGCTTTCTAACTCAAGGTTCGAAAATACATAATTGATAAGTTTACGTTTTTGCTCTATTTTCGAACTCTCAAAAAGTTCATAAGCCATACTTGCAATCGAAAAGACTGTATTTACAGTGACTTTGAATGTCTCATCAGCTTTTAGGTGTTTTTTAACTTGGTCGTTAATATTATATTGTCTAGTTTTTAATTCCTGCCACTTTTTGTCATAGTCATCCGTAGTAATACTCTTGTCTAATAATAGATCAAGAAGCCTATCTAGCTTTACTTGTATTCGACTACTTTCTTTTTGTAGTTCCTTAATGGCATTACTTTGGTAAACTTTTTCCGATTCATGGCTTTTTTTTAAATGTTTTGTAATAGTTTCAAGAATGTCGTCATCTATTTTTATTGATTTAAATACTTCTCTTATCTCTTCTAAAACAGTCTTTTCTGGAACATAAACCTTTTTATTAGGATCTTTTGGATTACGTGCTATTAAGTAAATGAACTTTCCTTTCTTAATATCACACGTCACAATCCTTCCAGTAGTTGCACATTTTATTAGTCCCTTAAATATGAAAGTTTTCTTTGTTTGCCTAGGAGCATTTGTTCTTGATCTCCCAGTCCTGATTGATTGACAAATATCCCAAGTTTTCTTGTCTATAATAGGAGTATAACGATGACTGTATAATTTCCCTTGTATCATCATTTCTCCATAAAAAGGATTCTTAATCATATGATGAATTTGGCTGGTAGATAGAGGTTTTTATACTGCTCCCCATTAAGAACGAAGTATAGTTAAATCGCGAAAATACTTAGTTTGCAGTATAGAGATGTCTAATAATACTATCTTTACGTTCTATATTAATTAGATTTGTAATAGAAGCTTTATTATGTATAATATAATATATAAATAGAGGCTGACTAACGTTTATTTTAAAATGCTTCTGCTGAAAAAGCTATAATTTATAGCTTCCTTAAGAAATACCTAAAATTTTTTCAAGTTGTTAAGTCGGTAGTAAATAATTCAGCAGTAAATAATAGGATTTAAAACTATAATTTTCCAAAAAAATGGCAAGGAGAACAATATTATGTGTGGTATATGTGGTTTTATAGATGATGATGAGGTTCCTTTATCGCATAGTTTGAATATGCTTTCAAAATTACGTCACAGAGGTCCTGATCAGGTAGGTGTATATCTTGACGGCTCTTCAGATGTAGGGAGGGATATTAGCGATCTTGAGATTGATTCCAATACAGGGTCTATATGTCTTGCTCAGGCAAGGTTGGAAATAGTAGGTGGTAGAGATGGCGTACAGCCAATTACTGGTGATAAACTCACTTTAATTCATAATGGTGAAATATATAATCATATAGAGCTTAGAAAGCTTCTTCAGCACAAAGAAATGAGCAGTGAAAGCGATAGTGAAATACTCCTACATCTAATTGAAGAATATTATGAAGGTGATTTGCTTGAAGCCTTAAAAAAGGCAATGCCTTTACTCGACGGTATGTATGCTATAGCAGTTACTGACGGCGAATCATTAGCACTTGCCAGAGACCCTATAGGTAAAAAACCAATTTATTACAATAATGAATTTCCATTTTATTTTGCTTCTGAAAGAAAGGCTTTAGTTAACACTGATGGTCAAATCAAACGTGTTATGCCTGGGCACATAGTTATAGTTACGAATAATGAAATAAATACTTATGAAGGCTATCAAATAGAAAAACCCCCAATCGAAATCAACGATATGAACGATGCATTAAGTGCTTATGAAGATGCTTTTGACAGATCTATTGATAAAAGAATCTACGGTCTTGATAGTGTTGGAGTATTATTTTCCGGAGGTATAGATAGTGTTCTTATTGCCAGAGCCTTACAGTTAAAAGGGCTTAATGTAACCTGTTACACAGTTGGCACAAAAGGTAGTTCAGATGTAGAAATGGCTATAAAAGCTGCGAAGGAGCTAGGACTTGAAATAAATGTTGAATATCTTACTGAAGAATTAATTAAAGAGTATCTTGTAGAAATTATTAAGGCTATAGAATTAAACGGACTGCTTCAGGTAGAAGTTGCTATACCAATGTACATAGCAGCAAAGAAATGCAGCGAAGATGGTCAAAAGGTTATGTTTACAGGACAGGCTGCGGATGAGCTCTTTGCAGGATACACATGGTATAAAGATGTAGTAAAAGAAAATGGTCACTTATATCTTCATGATAAATTATGGGAAGACATCGAAAAGCTTTATGAAGATACTTTAGAGAGAGAAGATAGGATGGCAATGGCTCACTCGATTGAAATCAGAGCGCCATTTTTAGACAGAGAAGTTATTAGAACTGCAATGAAGATTGCACCTCACCTTAAAATAAATAATGGAGAGGATGTTTACGGGAAACGTGTTCACAGAGAGTTCTCAATGCTAAAAGGCATACCACGAGAGTTCGCATATAGAGAAAAATCACCAGCACAAGAAGGCTCTGGAATACACGATATTATAAAATCTATAGCGGAAAAGCATTATAAGGGAGAGTCTGTAGATCAAGTGAAACTTCTCGATTTCGGTAGTAACTATCGTTATCTTGGAAATGATTATTACGGCACACCTGAAATGACTGCATTTTTGAGTGAAATTACAAAATCCAATAATATAGAATACCTGGCTGATTAGGGCGAAAGTTAATCCAATATACCTTCAACTTATCTAACTTACTATTATCATAATCAAATTTTAAGGAGGCAAATTAATATGCAGATAAAACCTATTTTACTTGTAGTAGATATGCAAAACGGATTTTGTGGAAAAAGAGGGTCTTTTGATAAATTTGGATTTAACATAGAGCCGTATAGAGCAATAATTCCGAATCTAAAGAAAACGATAGATTATTTTCGGAGTAGAACTACTCCTATTTATTATGCGAAGGCTATTCGTGAGGCTTCAGGTCTGGATTTGCTAGATAGGGTTCACAAGATATTACCTGAAAGTCGTCGTGAGAAAATTGATGATATGCATCTCTGTATCAAAGATACTTGGGATGCTGATATAATAGACGAAATTTATCCTAAACCAACAGACTATATTGTGGAAAAGAGAAGAGACTCGGTATTTCAAGATACTGAGTTTGAACTTTGGCTTAGATCTTTTGGAGCCGACACAATAATATTTACTGGTATAGATTCATATATTTGTGTTGAAAGCTCAGCTAGAGATGCGTTCAATAAAGGATACGATGTTATTATGTTAAATGATTGTGTTGCATCCAGAGAAGAGAATCTTCATATTGCAAGTCTGGCTGAAATATCCGAAGCTTACGGATGGGTCATGACTTCAGATGAGCTTATTGGCAAAATAGAAAATCAAGAATTAGCATTGTCAGGAGTAGAAACTCCACCAGCTTATCAGGTTACATCGAAGGTTCAATAATTTCAGAACAATGAGAGGAATATAAAAATGAAGAAAAAAGAATTATTCATGGATGATTTGCAGCATCTTTTTAAAAGTGATTTAAAACATACTTACTATATTGAAAAATTGCATGCTAAAGCTCTGGTTCGTATAGTAAAAGAGTTAACTGATCCAGAGATGATACAGAGCGTCGAAAATATTTTGGATCAGTGTATCCAAAATAGACAAAGTATTGAGAAAATATTTGATAATTTAGAAATTAAACCCAGAGGAAAGAAAAGTAAGGGTATAGAGGGTATGATCACTGAATCCAGAGAAATAATAAATAAATCAGAAAAATTAACCTATGTTATTGTTGATGCGGCATTGCTATCTGCAATCCAAAGAATTTTATTATATAAAATAGGTGCTTATAAGACACTAAGGAGTTACGCAAAACTCATTTCAAATAAATTTGCTGCTGATTTATTAGATTCTTGTTATAACGACGCTACAAAGTCTGAAAATAAGATAAGCAGATTAATTGTTAAAAGAGTAAAGCCAAAAACCGTGCATTTGTTTTAATATATATAGACAAGAATTCTAATGTGAGTGTATCTGTGCACATTACAAAATGGGAGAATGTATAATGATAAATATAAAAAATATAACTATATTTGTTTCAACCTTGTTAGTAGTTAGCATGATATTCATAACTTTATCTAAGAAAAGCTATTCAGGATTAAACCCTCTAGGATGCTGTCAGTTTTTTGAACCAGTAGAATGTGGAAATATATTCACTAAAGTGGGCATTGATCAGTGCAATGGTGTAGGAGAATTCAACCCGGGACAGTTTTGTGATATGGAAATAGATGAATGTACTGATACTCTTCCTCCAACAAATCCACCACCGACATAAATACCTATTGCAGTAAATGTCCCAATTCTATTCGAGCAGGACTGTCTTCTTCGAACTTTTACACAACTGGCATTTGCTATTTCTTTATTTAAAACTAATGTGGAATTAACGTATCTTCATAATTTTGTATTACAACAAAAAATGTTATAACATAGAAGTTTTGAATAGTGCCCTATCCTCCTGTCAGTACAAATAGTTGAGTTGTTTTCTTGATTCAAAATGCTAAATATACAAAGTCATCCTAACCTAGCTAGTCTAAACTCTTGAAATATTTTGTTATCAATACTTAAATATTGATAATATTCTGGGGTTCGAAGTGTATACAAGAGCCCCAGCCAGAGTTTCTAATATGCTCTAATCATTAAATATAATATAATTAGAGCACTTTGAATTATTTTCACAGGAAGAATCTATGCTGAAAAGCTATTATCAAACTGTAAACAAAGTAAGTAATTCAACTTTCTTATTTCTCAATATTTAAAGTACGAATCCAGCTTCTTAAATCAAATCCAAGATTCAGCTCGTAAAATCAATAATGAATATCCAGCCTATTACTTTGAATACACTTTACCTTCATAATTTGGTTTCTCATATTATCAGAAAATTTGTACAGATTTTTTTTTCAGCTAAGCTAAATCTGTAAAAAATAATGTTGAATAGGAGAAATGTAAAATGGCAAGTTATAGAATGATTGAAGTAGTTGGAGTATCAGATAAAAGCTATGAGGATGCAATAAAGATAGCTATTGAAGATGCAAAATCTTGTCTCGAAAATGAAAATCAGGCCTTAGATGGGGAAGGATGGTATCAGGTTCTAGATCAGAGAGGTAGATTGGTTGACGGGGCGGTTAGAGAATTTCAGATAAAACTGAATGTGTCTTTCAATATAAAAAAATAATAAGGATGTAAATTTTTTATAAAGTGAATATAAATTGCCAATATATGGCAATATGGGGTTAGTTTTCTCAAATATGCTAAATCTTTCTAGATATACTTAAGCTCAGATCATATAAAACATTTTATGCTCCATATCAAAAACTATTATTTCTAATTCTCTTAAGATTATTCAATAATGTTAATTTTTAAACACAGTATTCTTATGAAAATTTGTTGAATCGGAAACAGTAGTATCTGTATATTTTTCAACAATAGATCCAATACAAGTAAAGATTTGATATGTAAATACTTCTAACTATTTTATATCATTAAATATTTCTTCTCATTATTTTTTTGGTATACATTTTGCATAACTAATTGGTACAAACAATTAGGAGGTGTATCGAATGCACAACGAAAAGAATAATGAGAAAGACTGGTTTGCTGTTAAATATTTTATAATAGTTCCTGCACTAGTATTAGCCTTAATGTTGCAGGCATCATGTAGTATAGAGCAAACAGAAGAAGGCGAGCTGCCTGATGTAAATGTTGAAGTTGAGAGTGGAAAGCTCCCAGACTACGATATTGATATAGCAGATGTAGATATAAAGACAGAAAAGAAAACAGTTACAGTACCAAAAGTTGTTATGGAAGAGAAGATAGTTGAAGTTCCTACCTTAGAGGTAGATATGCCTGATACTAATGATGGTGAGGATGAGAAAAAAACTGAATAGATTTTTTGTTTTATATAAAATCGCATTTATAGCTTGAAATCATCCCAGGAGGTTTTATATGTCTACTAAAAAAAATGATGTTTCAAAGGATTTTGAAGTACTTAAAGCAGATGTAGCTAAGCTGCGTTCTGATCTTTCTTCAACGACTACGAAGTTAATTGAATTAGGTAAAGATGAAAGTGGAGCTGCGAAAGAAAAAGCACAATTAGAAGCAGCTAAACTGCTTGATGAACTTGAGGGTGCCATAGAGGAATCCAAGAATAAGGGAAGTCGTGCTTTAGAATCTGTTGAAGATAGAATAACTGAGAAACCTTTACTCAGCTTGCTGATAGCTTTTATTCTGGGTCTATTTTTAGGAAAAATTATAGATACAAATAATAAATGATATTTTAGTTGTGGAAACAGATTTAACTATATATTGCTTTCGTGATAGTCTAAATATCTAAATGAACTCAACTATGGATGCACTAAACATAATACTGAGAAGTGTAATGAAAATGGGGGAAAGCTTTCTGTCTCACCTTCCTATTCTTCTTATTGCTTTTGTTGTATTATTGATAACCTGGCTTGTAAATAAAGTTATATACAAAATATTAAGATCCTTTTTAAGACGACTACGTTTACGTACATCAATAATTGAGTTACTGAACAAACTGGTTTACATAACAGTATGGTTTATTGGACTTCTAGTTGCAGCTGTTATTGTCTTTCCAGATTTTACACCAGCTAAGCTTTTAACAGTTGTTGGTCTTAGCTCTATAGCTATTGGCTTTGCATTTAAGGATATTTTTGAAAATTTCCTCGCTGGGATTTTAATATTATTAAGAGAACCATTTCAGCTCGGAGACTTCATCGAATGTGAGGATATGGAAGGTTTTGTAGAAGATATAAATATAAGGGATACCAACATAAGGCGAGTAGATGGTCAGAGAATTGTTCTACCAAATGCTATGCTCTTCAAAAATCCGGTGAAAGTTAGGACTGATTTAGAACGCAGACGCATAACTATAATGTGCGGAGTTGCATATGGTGAAGACATAGATAAAGCACGTGAAGTAATCTATAAAGCTGTAGACAAGCTAGACTCCGTAGATAGTGATAAAGAAGTACAGATTTTTGCTCAAGCTTTCGGAGCTAGTAGTATTGATTTTGAGGTTACTTGGTGGACTGGTTCTAGCCCTCTAGCAATAAGACAATCACGTGATGAAGTAGTAGCTTCTGTAAAGCGGGCACTAGACGAAGCTGGAATAGAAATTCCATTCCCTTACAGAACCCTTACTTTTAAGGAACCCTTGCATACTCTGAGTTCAGAAGAGAAGTCTGATGGAGCAAAATAGGAGTAATAAGAATTGGAAAATATGATTGAGATTTTGGAAAGCTATTGGCAAACATTTCTTTTCCTTTTACCTAAGATTGCAATTGCTGTAATCATTTTCATGATAGTGTTAATAATTGCTTCAAAGCTTAGCCAATTGGTCAGAGGTGCGGCGTCTCTGCGCATGGATGACCCGCTAATTATTCGATTTATGGGGAGAGTTGCGAGATGGTCATTTATAGTTGCAGGTCTCATATTATGCATGTTTGTTCTTGGTTTGGGTGGAATAGCTGGTGGTTTAATTGCTGGCGCAGGTGTATCCGCCATTATTATTGGTTTTGCTTTTAAGGATATAGGCGAAAATTTTCTGGCCGGTATTATTTTAGCTTTTAGTAGACCCTACAACATTGGAGATAAAGTAGAAACTGGAGATATTTATGGAATAGTGAGAGCGCTTGATTTAAGGAATACTCATATAAAAACATTTGATGGAAAAGATGTTTATGTTCCAAATGCAATGGTTCTTAAAAATCCTCTGATAAATTACACAAGAGATGGATATTTAAGATACGAATTTGTTGTGGGAATTGATTATGACGATGATATAAAGCATGCGATAGAGATAATTGTGAATGCGATCAAGTCAGTGGATGGAGTACTAGATGGTGAGAACAAACCTGATGTGCATGTTAATGAGCTTTCGACTAGTACAATCAATTTGACGGTTTATTTCTGGACAGACACATTTGATCATTCAAAGGACGACTTGCAGATTAAAACCGAAGTTATGGATGAAACGAAGAAAGCGCTGATTGAAAATAAAATTACCATGCCTGCAGACATTTTGGAGCTTAAAGTTTATAATGAGAAGCTTCCAATACCTATTAAATTGATAGATAAAGATGATGGGGTTAAAGATTAATAAGGATTTATTTAGGAAAGTTTTGCATATTGTAGAACTTTAATTCAATAGACCCATTTTCTTCATGCGATAACGAAGAATCTGTCTGTTAATACCGAGCATCTTAGCTGTTTTAGTTTGATTCCAATTATTTAGCTCCAAGCATTCTTTTATTATTGTTTCTTCTATTTTATCGAGAGAAGCATCTTCTAGTGAAATCTCTAAGTTCATTTTAGAGTCTCTGTTTTCTATTTTGATATCTTCATCATTGGTTTCAATCTGTATATATTTCGTATTAAGTTCATTTCCATCACTTAAAATCATAGCTCTCTCAATCGTGCTTCTTAGTTCCCTTATATTTCCAGGCCAATCATAACTTTGGAAAGTTCTCCTCATTTCAACAGGGACAATAGATACTTTTTTCTTTAACTCAAAATTGAAATATCCTATGAAGTGGTCTGTAAGCTCTACAATATCTTCTTTCCTGCTTCTTAAGGAGGGCATTTCAAAACTGATAACATTTAAGCGGTGATACAGATCCTCTCTAAAATTCCCTTCTTTAACTTCCTCTTTTAAATCTCTATTAGTTGCTGCGACAATCTGTACATCTACGCTTATATCTTTTTTGCCGCCCAGTCTTCTGAATGATCTTTCTTCTATAACTTTAATCAACTTGGCTTGAAGGTTTAAAGTCATATCCCCTATTTCATCTAGCAAAATAGTTCCCTTATCCGCGTCTTCTAGTATTCCCGATCTTGCTTTTCTGGCGTCTGTAAAAGCTCCAGCTTCATATCCAAAAAGCTCACTTTCAAGTAGGTTCTCAGGGATTGCAGCGCAGTTCATTTCTATTAAAGGTTTTTCAGCCCTTAGTCCATTATAGTGAAGAACTTTAGTTGCAAGTCCTTTACCTGTACCTGTATCCCCTGTAATCAACACCATTTTTGTGTCACTCTGTGACAGTTTCTTTAATAGCTCAATTACATCTTGTATTGGTTTGCTACTTCCTATAAGTGAGTCAAACCCATATTGACTACTGACTAATTTGGTTGTTACTCCAACCGTTTTTTTTAGATCAGCTGTGTTTAAAGCGTTTTTGATTACTAGTTTTAGTTTGTCTGTTGGGAAAGGCTTCTCAATAAAATCATAAGCTCCATGACGCATTGCAGAGACAGCCGCCTGTACATAACCGTGAGCTGTTATTAGAATACTTGTTGTACTAGGGTTGATTTTCTTAATTTTTTTTAGAAGTTCAATTCCGTCCATATCGGGGAGTTTTAAATCTATTATAGTGATTTCCGCCGGGCTTTCTTTGGCGTAGACCAACCCTTCCTCACCAGTAAAAGCGCTGGTGACGTTATATCCTTCTTCTCTCAGGTTTGTCGCCAGGTTTTTGTTAAAATATTTTTCGTCATCTATTAGTAGTATATTTTTTGTCATTTAATATCTGTCTTTTCTAAGCTATGGCAATATCTTTTTCTGAAAGATTTGTCGGAATAATCACGGAAAATTTTGACCCTTTTCCTATTTCACTTTCTATCTCTATATCCCCATTGTGAGCTTCTAATATCTTTTGAGATATAGCAAGACCTAAACCAGTTCCAGCCTCTTTGGTTGAGAAGAAAGGTTGGAAAATCGCTTCTTGATCAATATGATCTATTCCTTGACCAGTGTCCGTAATTTCTATTTTTAAATTACTGTCATTAAAATAAGAATTCACTTTGATGTTCCCACCGGGGCCTTTTATGGACTCCACAGCATTGATAAGTAGATTTATTAGTACCTGTTCGACCTGCTCATAATCCATTTTTACCATTTGCTTAGATTCTGATAAATCTTTCTCAATCATAATTAACTTTGAATCTGCTTTGGGCTTCACAAGATCACAAACCTTGTTTATTAATTCATTTGGGTCTCCTTCTTCAAATTTAAGTTGTCTTGGAATTGCTAGCTGGAAAAGCTCAACAATAATCTTATCTAATCTGTTAACTTCTGAAATTATTCCTGCAGTTATTTCTTTATCTTCGTGGGAATTTACTTTGTTCATCAGGTTTTCGAGAGCTACCGAAATACCCGAAAGGGGATTTCTAATTTCATGAGCTATTTTAGTTGCTATTTCTCCTATAGTGGCAAGTTTTTCACTCTTTACCAGTTGTTTGTGTTTATTCTCTAGTTCAAACTTAACTTCATCAATCCTATTCTCGAGTCTATCATTAAAGCTTCTTGTTTCATCCAGGAGTTTTTTATTAACTTCGTTTTTTTCTTTAAGTTCAGCATTTCTTTCTTCAAGCTGATTCTGATCAATTTCTATAGTATTTAACATTTTGTTAAATGAGGTAACAAGTTTTGCAATCTCATCAGTACCATCTATTTTTTCAACTCTATACGAGTAATCTCCATCTTTTACATTCTGAGTTGCTTCCACAAGTTTTAAAATAGGTCTAGTAACCCTTTTTGGGAACATAATTGTTAAAATTCCGCCAAAAAGAATGGCTAGTGATGCCACAACAAAAATGTTTATATATGCTACACCTATCTGATTATCAGCGAGCTTGATTGCCTCGACCAAATTCGCACCGGTAAGTCCAGCTTCGCCTTTCTTATTTTCTTCTTCACTGAACACAGAAATTAATTCAGAAAAGCTAAACTGCTCTTCTCCAATCGTTGTTCTCGTATTCTTGAGCTCACTAATGCTGTACATGCATACAGCACTTACCATGACTATAATTGCGAGCATGATTAGGAAACCAATTGTAATTTGTTTGTCGAGTGTCAAAAGTCTTCCTCAAAAAGTATTGATAATTATCGATTATTTGCCATTCTAAGAATAGTATTAAGCAGTATTAATTGCAACAATGGTGCCAAGATCGAGTTTTCCTAAGTTATTATTGAAATCTGCAATGATAAAAGGATGACATTTGTTTTTCAAACTTTAAGTATGGGTTCTATATTCAATGTATTCTGCGATATTGAAGATATTCATACAATATAAACAGTTGAATATTCAGTAACGGCATCAAACTGCTTCACTACTCTAAATATAAATCTCTGTAATTATTCCATTTAATTAATACTCAAAGTTGGCACGTACATTGCAATAATAGTAACTACACAAAGCCTAATTTGGTTAATTCTACAGGGGGTATTAATTGTGCTTAATCTTGCTATTGGATTTTTAGTTATTGCGATTGTGGCTGCGATACTTGGTTTTAGTGGCATAGCTGGGGCATCCGCTGGTATTGCAAAAATATTTTTTATTATTTTTCTGGTTTTATTTGTAATATCACTGATTTTTGGAAAACGCGGAGTCACATAAGCATTTCTTCATTTCTTAGTTCTTTTGGGAGTAGTTATGAGAGAATCCACAGTTCTTGATAAAAGAAGAGAAATTGTTTCAGAGCTTAAAGAGCTAATAGAGCTATGTAAGTATGGAGACAAAAACTACCTTACATCTGAAAAAGCTGATTTAAATAAATGCAAGAAACTGATTAAGGAAACTCGAGGAGTTCACAAATTTCGCGGTGCAGAAACCAAACAAAAAATCATATTATAAATCAAGGAGGTGATAAGTAATGAATTGGGAACAAATTGAAGGCAATTGGAACCAGTTAAAAGGGAAGGCCAAAGAGAAATGGGGCAAGCTTACTGATGACGATTTAGATGTAATAGAAGGAAAGCGGGATCAATTCGTAGGAAAGCTACAGGAAAAATATGGATATACGAAAGAAGAAGCAGAGAAATTAACGGATGAATGGTCAAAGGATGTTTAATACAGCTTGACGGCCTAATAAGCCATACCTCATTCTGCCCTTTCTTTTAGAGATAGTTATATTGGAGGAAAGGGCAGAGTTTATTCTGAGAACTTATATTAGGAGCTGAGTTATTCAATTAAAATTTTTATAGGAGGAATACAATGGGACTTATATTGTTGGTTATATTAGTATTGTTGCTAGTGGGTGCGTTACCAAGTTGGGGCTATAGTAAAAGCTGGGGTTACGGTCCGGGTGGGATAATCGGTACTATTTTAATTATTGTTTTAGTTTTAGTGCTATTAGGCCGTATCTAGTAAGTTTATTTTTTGAAGTGAGCAGGCTAAGATTTTAGTAATTAGAGTATATGACGTTAAAAGTATTTATTAATACTAACAATGTATTATATAATTGCGATTGAAAATTAAAATGAGGCATGAATATGAAAAAAAATATACTCAATGATCTACTAGAGACGGATCTGCAATATCTTTATAATACGGAAAAGCAAATAGTTAAAGCTATGGTGAAATTCCATAAAGTTGCTGCTGATCCTGATCTAAGAAAAGCAATACAAGAACTATTGGAAAGAAGCAAGGTGCATATATTGAACCTTGAGAGCGTCTTTGAAGATTTGAAATTCAATAAGAAAGGGAAGAAGAGCAAAGGAATGGAGGGAATTCTTGAGGAAGCTCAAGAAATTGTTTCGAAATCAGGCCGCACTCAGCCAAATGTGGTTGATGCTGCATTAATAGGTACAATACAAAGAGCCCTACATTATAAAATTGCTACTTATAGATTACTCAAAACGTACGCTAAGTTGCTAGACAAACAATATGTGGCGGAATTGTTAGATAATTCTTTGGATGAAGACATAAGATCAGACAGAAAACTTTTACGAATTGCTACTAGGAGAGTAAACCCCTTTCTCAAATAACTTTCTTTTAATTAAGGTAATCTAATTCGCTGATTATTCGGCTTTATCAATTTTTTCTTGAGCTTCTTTTTTGTCTTCTTTCCCTGCTTCATAATCCCTTTTTTCCTGTTCAGCACTATTTTCTGGTTCATAACTTAATTCAGCATAGATTGGAAAGTGATCAGAATTTATATCAGACAATCGCACTAGTTTGATTAAACGAAAAGATTTGGATACGAAAACATGATCCAAGGGAAAACGTAATATAGGTATTTTCGCGTGAAATGTGTTGTAAAACCCTCTACCAATTCTCGGATCAAGCAGCCCACTGATTTGCTGGAATAGTTTGGTGGTATAAGACCATGCCACATCATTTAAGTCTCCCGCTACGATAACAGGTTTTGAAGACTCATTTGCTTTTTTGCCAACAATTAGAAGTTCCGCATCGCGCTCAGTTGTATCATCCGCGAATTTTGGATTGGGAGGGTTAGGGTGTAGACAGTAAAATTCAATTAGGTCTCCAGACTTTAATTCCAAAACAGATTGAACAGAGGGAATATTATCTTCTACAATATAATTTATTTCAGCAAAAATTGGTTTTAATTTTGTATAAAAGATTAAACCGTAAGTATCATCAGAGGGACGTTTGACAGAATAAGAGTATTTATCATCTAGAACACTTAATTGATCTTGCCACCATTTGTCAGGTTCGAGAATGCATATTATATCTGGATCATATTCTTTGACTGTCTCAATAAACATTACAGGATTTTTGTTTTTGATATATATGTTTGCAACCAAAATGCTGAAGCTTCTATCTGGATCAATAATCTCTCTATCTAAGACTTGTTTTGCCGAAATAGACGTATATGGATACATACTGTAGATTTGGTAAGCTACACTTAATAACAGCGCTAATAGAACTGAAATTTCAACGAAATTGCCATTGAAGTAAAAAATTAAGAATATTGCAAGTATAAAGATCCCGATTATGGCAATCTGAGTTCTCGGGAAGTCAAATATACGTATCCACCATGCCTCATGGTGAACCAAGGGTAGTATAGTCACGAAAACTAGAATAGATGCTAGTGATAGTAGTAGTATTTTCATATACGTCAGTTGTTATGCAAAATATATACCATTTTACCACATTAAAAATTTCCCCATTTTCATTGTGCTTTAATGCGAACTCAATTTTTATATCTCATATTTGTATTAGATATGTTGAATTGTGATCTGCCCATTATCTAGATTATTTTTGATCACATATACACATATACAACTGTTAAAGATCCTACAAATATTGGAATCACCTTTTTTCTAACTCCCGTATATATTCTGAAACTACTGTTATCACAGCAAATATCACATCAAATACAAAGTGGCATGCTTGTTGCACTTTACTTAAATATCAAAATTACGGAGGTGATAAATATGAGTAAAATCATTTTATCCACTATTTTAGTAATGGGATTTCTCGTTTATGGAGTAAATTCCTTTGCAGACGAAGATCACAGTAAAGATTCAGCAGCTACGGCAGAAGTAAGCAATGATACAAATGAATATGGTGATGTATCCGGAAAAGTGACTGCCATAGACGGAGATTCAATTACGGTTAAAGACGAAGACGGTAATATGCATAAAGTCAATGTTACTGGATTCCAGGATATGCAAGAATTACAAGTCGAAACCCTTGAAGTAGGGGATAGAGTTGTAGTAATGTCTAGAAACGCTAAACCTTATGCGATCTCTAAAGTAGCAGAGCCTTGGGCTGTAGATCTAGATATGCCAGATGTAGATTTACCCGATCTTGCAAATACAACTACAGTAAAGGGTAGAGTTACTGAGGTTGACGGTGACAAAATCAAGTTTAAGAGTAAAGATGGCTCCATGCATTCTGTGAAGGTTACAGGCAAGCAGGATATGGAAGAGCTTCAGGCTGAAACCATTGAAGTTGGTGACATTGTTATTGTTAACGTCAGAGACGGGAAACCTTATGGTATAAATAAACATCTTGAAGCTTGGTCAGTTTCAGAATCGGTAGAGTCTGAGCAAGTAGTAGTAGATCCGGGATCTAATTAATAATAGATTAGATGGGAATAAAAATGAGTTCCTAAGGAAAAATCAAAAAGGGAAATGGGTGAATCTTAGAAGGAGGATATCCTATTTCCTATTTGGTTTTAATAACCTGTATTTTGTTATTCTGAAAGAACGAATTCTCGCGAACTGTTTTTAAGAAGATGTTAATTTAATCAAAAAGAGGTAAGCGATTATGTTAGGTTGGGCAATATCATTCTTAGTTTTAGCATTGATTGCTGGGTTTTTAGGATTTACTGGGATTGCAGGAGCAGCAGCTGGTATAGCGAAAATATTATTCGTCGTTTTTTTGGTAGTGTTCGTAATTTCTCTTATTTTTGGAAGACGACCGCCGGCATGAACATGTATTAAATTTTGTTATAACAACAAACATTCAGCGGTTTGTCGATTTATGCTCGATGAGCCGCTTTATTTTTGACTTTATCGACGGTTTCTATACTAATAAAATGCTCTCTAAAATATGTTATTATCAAAACTAAGAACCTGAAAAGCAATGAGGACTGGGCCTAAATATTGAGTTTTTTGAAAAACATTAAATCCGTATTTTGGTTTGTAAAAGCTATTTGGTACACCGTCAGTGCAAGCTTCTGGTTCTTACCCGCTTTAATGGTTTCTTCTTCAATATTACTATCATTTATAATGATTTATCTGGATGCCAATGTTATAAAAGTTAGCTGGATCGAGTCGCTGGGGTGGATTTATGAAAATAAACCGGAAGGGGCGCGTGCGCTTCTCTCAACAGTTGCGGGCTCTATGATTACAGTGGCTGGTGTGGTCTTTTCGATAACAATCGTTGCCTTAACGCTAGCCTCTACTCAATACGGTCCAAGACTACTCGGCAACTTTATGCGAGATAAGGGAAATCAAGTAGTACTTGGAACTTTCATTGCCACATTCACTTACTGCCTATTGATATTACGCACCATAAGAGGGGGGGAAGATAGTTCTTTTGTCCCGCATCTCTCTGTTACTGTTGGTGTAGTATTTGCTATCTTAAGTATAAGTGTATTAATTTATTTCATTCATCACGCTGCAACTTCTATCCAAGCTTCAAATGTAATTTCAGGTGTGAGTCGAAATCTTCAACGTACAATTGACTTCACATTTCCTGAGAGAATAGGTCAAGCAAAAACTGAGTTACCGGATTGGTGGAATACACCTAGTGAATTACCCGTTGACTATGAGGATGATCTCTATTCAGTTACCTCACCTAAAAGTGGCTACCTACGAGTCATTGATAATGCAGGGGTCCTCGATATTGCAATTGAAAAAGACCTTATTCTCAGAATAGAAAATCATCCTGGAAATTTTATTGTCAAAGGTAGCCCCATAGTTACAGTATGGCCAGGAAGTAAAGTCGATGATGAAATCCAGAATAACATTAGTAGTACTTTATTAATTGGCAATAAGAGAACAAGTGAGCAGGATACGGAATTTGCTATAGATCAACTTGTTGAGATCGCGGTCAGAGCTCTTTCCCCAGGAATCAATGACCCTTTTACTGCTATTATGTGTATAGATAATCTTTCTGTAGCACTCAGCAGGGTAGCTGGAAGATCTACGCCATCAGCTTATCGCTATGATAAAAATAATAATTTAAGAGTTTTGGCCAAACCAAAGACTTTTGATGATTTGTTAAATTCTGCATTTAACCAAATACGTCAATATGGAAGAAACAGTGTTTCTGTAACCATTCGTCTTCTGGAAAGTTTGATTGTAATTGCTTCCAACACAAGTAGAGATAAAGATAAACAGGCAATCGGACAGCATGCAGAAATGATAAAGAGAAGTAGCGATGAGTCATTACCTGAGCAACTGGATAGAGAAGACGTTGATCTAAGATATATGCAACTAATAGCTATATTAGATGGTAAAGGACAGTCTGTATAGTCATTATTCTCTTTAAATACAATTTCTAATGATAACTAAATTAACCAACCAAAGCATATTCTTGAAATATTGTGTTATCAATGCTTAAATATTCATAGTAAGTTGGGGTTCGAAGTGTATACAAGAGCCCCAGCCAAACTTTCTAATAATATAATCTCAAGCAGATTCCTAATTCTATAGGTTAAATGTAATTTAAAATTAAACTGGTAGGGCCTCTATAGTTTGTTCAATATTAAGTTGAGGATAAATTTCTTACGACATAGCTTTCAAGCTAAATAAAAAAGGGGCAAACCGTTTTAGTTTGCCCCAGTCGTTTTCAATTATTAATAAACATCTTGCAAATTAAACACAACAAAAATACCTGCTAGTTGTTCGAGTGTACGTTTTCGATAACTTCACCCGCACGACATGTGTCAATATCAACTATCTGTGTATATAATACTATGGCCCAATGCGGCACAAAAAATATTGCCTCAGCCATTCCGTCTACATCGGCAGTTTCTATCGCCAGAATATTCACCGGACTTAACCCGACTTCAAGACCAGGACACACTGGTCCAGCAATAGTTGTCGAGCCATACATGAATGACCATAAGAATGCCACATTACCACCAGGACTAGCTCCGCTGGCTGTCATAGAGTTGTAGTTATTACTAACTGCTGGAAATATACCTTCAGTTTCTAGTGGTTCTGATGTTGTAATATCAAGACACCAGCAGTTTAAAGTTCCTGAATCACCAGTCGCATCATCTCCAACTATAAGTGTCCAGGTACCTTCTTGATCCTCTCCATTAAAGTCGCGTAACAACCCTTCAGGACTAAATGAACCTACAAATGGTGCTGCACCATCAGTTACAGCTGTTCCGGCATCGTCGTCAAACACAGAATCAGGGTCCATATCATCAGTGCCGCAGGTACTTCCGTAATCATCTCCTGCGCCTCCGTTATCAGTGCTTATCTCTACATTAGTAGCAATGGGAGAATCCAACGATATTTCAAGGTCAGAATCAAATGTATGAGTTATATACATTTTCACTACTACTTTTGTAACCTCACCACCTTCAATAGCACTAGCCGGTACAACTAGGTCGGACAGTGTAGGGGCAGTACCAAAACCTCCCGTGCCTGTTGGGGGTACAGGGAGTGGCACATCTGTGCTACAGTAAGTTTCTGTAACTTGGGAATAACTAGGTAAAGTCATAAAAACCAATCCAAAAAGCGCAAATGCCGCTAAATAAAACACTTTTGGAATATTCATATTTCCTTCCTCCGCCATTATTTATTGCTTTTAACCAACAGGGTAAAAGCTATAACCCCAAAATATCATATTATGAATATATATGCAATAGTCTATTGATTGATATTCACAATTTTTTGTTTTAGGTATAATATTAATTAGGCGTAGGAACTACATTCAAAATAAGACTTATATAAAACAAATTAAATCTTTACTACCGGTGTGTTATATGAGAAGAAAAAGTTTCATAATAACATTCATTACCTTAGTTGTTTCAGGGTTATTATTTTTCCCAGGATGTAAAAGTGATGAGTCCGGACCTTATAGTGACGGCAAAGGCTGGAATAATGAAGAAGGTTTTAGCTTCAAGCTTCTTAACGTTCCAGTAGATGGAAAAACAGGCTTTACATCACTTACTTCTGAACAAACAGGCATTACGTTTCGTAATACATTAAAAGACGAGCAATCAACCTCAAACCGAATACGTAACAATGGGTCAGGTGTGGCTGCAGGGGACATAGATAACGATGGGCTCGCAGATATATATTTCTCTAGCCTGGATGGTCCAAATGTGCTTTATAAAAACCTTGGTGGCTGGAAATTTAAAGATGTAACTTCGGAAGCTGGTGCTGACATCGCGCTCGCCCAGCAGTTTTCAACTGGGGCTACATTTGCTGATGTGGACGGTGACTATGACCAGGATCTTATAGTTGGCGGACTTGGAAATGGAGTAAAACTTTTTCTTAATGAGGGCAATGGAAAATTCAAGAATATCACAGGATCTGCCGGGCTTAATAACGAATACGGAACCCATTCTGTAGCACTTGCAGATATAGATGGCGACGGTGACCTGGATTTATATACAGCAAATTACCGCGCTGAAACTATAAAAGATCAGGCAACAGAACTCACTCTTGAGATGGTAGACGGCAAACTCTCCATACCAGATGAACTCAAGGACCGGATTGTTATAGTAGACGGAAAGTTAAAGGAATACGGAGAACCGGATTTTCTTTATATCAACGACGGGAATGGAAATTTTACTCCCCTATCCTGGACAGACGGCACATTTGTAGACGAGGACGGCAAAAATTTATCAGGACCACCTCTAGACTGGGGTCTTTCCGCAATTCTACAGGATATGGACAAAGACGGTGACCCGGATATTTATGTATGTAACGATTTCTGGAGTCCTGAGAGGGTATGGATTAATGACGGCAGCGGTAAGTTTAGAGCAATAGACAAAGTTGCTCTTAGAAATACTAGTGCCACTTCTATGGGAGTTGATGTCTCTGATATAGACCGGGATGGGGACTATGATTTTTTTGTTGTTGATATGTTGAGCCGTGACCACAGGCTCAGGAAAATGCAGATGGGAACTATGAAGCCAACGCCGGCATCAATTGGTGAAATCGACAACCGTCCGCAGATAATGCGTAACACGTTATTTCTCAACAGAGGAGATAACACCTACGCTGAGATAGCTAACTTAAGCGGCCTTGAGGATTCAGAATGGTCATGGGCGCCAGTCTTTTTCGACATCGATCTGGACGGTTACGAAGATCTGTTTGTAACAAACGGTCATGCTAGGGATGTTCAGGATACCGATACTATAAACCATATTAGATCATTAAAACTTGAAGATGCAGAGGCTCAGAGGCAGGCGCTTTTGCTTTACCCGCGACTTGAAACTAAGAACCTGGCATACAGGAATATGGGCGATCTAAGGTTTGAGGAAGTAAGCAGCGAATGGGGATTGGATTTAAAGGCAATATCCCACGGCGCTGCTCTCGCCGATCTTGATAACGATGGGGATCTCGACCTAGTGCTTAATAATCTTGAAAGCCCAGCGAGCATATACAGAAACGATTCCATACAACCAAGGGTATCGGTGCGTTTAAAGGGTCTTTCTCCTAATACATATGGTATTGGTGCGCAAGTTAAAATTCTGGGCGGCCCTGTTGAACAAAGTAAAGAGGTTATATCAGGAGGGAAGTATCTCTCAAGCTCAGATCCTGTTGTTACATTTGCCACAGGAGATTCAAAAGATGATATGACAATCGAGGTTACATGGAGAAGCGGCAAAAAGAGTTTTATTGAAAATGTAAAACCTAATCATATATATCTGATTGATGAAAAATACGCTGAGGATTCAAAACCTATAGAACCTGTTGTTGCTGAGCCCTTTTTTGAAGACGTAAGCAATCTGATAAATCACTCACACCACGAAGAAGAGTTTGACGATTTTAAGCTCCAATCACTACTCCCGAACAGGCTGAGCCAGCTGGGACCCGGTATTGCATGGCACGACTTAAATCAAGATGGAAACGAAGACCTGATTATATCAAGCGGCAAGGGAGGGAAGCTTTCTATTTATATTAATAATGATAACGGGGAGTTTTCTCCTCTGGATCCTCAAAGCAATATAGAAACAAAGCTCGATCAAACATCAGTCGTTGCTTGGAGTAATGATGTGGATTCATCTTCAATAATTATAGGGTTTTCTAATTTTGAGGACCATAAGAGTCCTTCTCCATCAGCACTAAATTATTATTACAAAAAAGGATCTATAAACATTGCGGATGCACTGCCCGGAAAAGAGTCTTCAACAGGTCCTATTGCCATGGCGGATATTGACGGAGACAACGACCTTGATCTCTTTGTGGGTGGACGCACTATCCCCGGAAGGTATCCAGAGCCCGTGTCTTCTATGTTATACATAAACTCCAAAGGCAAATTCGAAGTGGATTTAAATAATAGCGCCAAATTCAAGTTGCTAGGGATGGTAAGCGGCGCAGTATTTAGCGATCTCAATGGAGATGGATTTCCCGAACTCGTTCTAGCCACAGAGTGGGGACCAGTGAGGGTTTTCAAAAATGATAAGGGTCATTATACGGATGCTACCGAGAATCTCGGACTTGCAGAATATAATGGATGGTGGAATGGGGTTACTACAGGGGACCTCGACGGTGACGGAAGAATGGATATTGTTGCCACAAACTGGGGTTTGAACCACAAATACCATTTAGACGATGAGCATCCATTATACATATATTACAAAGATTTTAACCAGGACGGGACACTCGATATAGTTGAAGCGCATTATAACGAAACAATGGCCGATATAGTGCCCGAGCGTGGGTTGTCATGCTCATCAAACGCGATGCCTTTTATTAAGACGAAAATTGAGACTTACGAACAATTCGGTTCTGCAGGCATCGAAGATATATATGGCGAAGAGGTTGAAAAATCAGATGTAGTTACTGCAAATACACTTGATCACATGGTATTTCTGAATAGGGGAAATGATTTTGAGGCGATTTCCTTACCTATTGAGGCTCAGTTTGCTCCTTCGTTCGGTGTAGGTGTGGCGGATTACAATGGTGACGGTCATGAAGATGTTTTTATTGCCCAAAACTTCTTTGCTTCACAAATCGAAACACCTCGTATTGATGCAGGAAGAGGGCTAATTTTAAAGGGTGATGGAAAGGGCGGCTTAGTATCAATTCCGGGTCAGGACTCAGGCATTAAAGTCTACGGTGATTCCAGAGGTTCAGCTTTTGGTGATTTTGATAATGATGGAAGAATCGATCTTGCAGTTACTCAAAATGGTGCTCAGACTAAGCTTTATCAAAATATAAAGGCAGAACCAGGACTGCGCATACGCCTAGCTGGACCTAAAGAAAATCCAGAGGGGATAGGAGCTCAAATAAGACTTTCTAACGGTGATAGTTTTGGGCCATCCAGGGAAATACACTCAGGCTCAGGCTACTGGTCTCAGGATTCTTCAGTTCAGCTAATGAAATCTCCTGTAAATCCTAGTCAGATCAGTGTGATGTGGCCAGGAGGCGCAACGACTCTTTCTGATATTCCAAATGGAGCAAAAGAGATTAAGGTGAGCATTGATGGAAGCGTGAATGTTATTAGGTAGGACCTAATAACAAATGTGAGTACTAAAAAATACACCTTAATACCTTATTAATTCTTGAAAAATTGTATTATAAATGCTTAAATAATTCTAATAAGCAGGGGTTCGAAGTGTATCCAAGAGCCCCAGCCATTCAAATTTGTTATTCATAAAAGGAGATACTTAGATGAGCATAATGATTATTGTAGACGCAAAGATAAAAGAGGAAGGTCTTTCTACATTTAAAGAATTTTTCGGAACACTGCTTCCTGATACACGCAACTTTGAAGGATGCGAGGGTGTAACGCTATGCACAGATGCTGAAGATTCCGGCCGTTTATATTTAGTAGAAAAATGGGCATCCAAAGAACACTATGAGAAGTACCACCATTGGCGTGCTGAAAGAGGCGATCTACAAAAAATCCGTGATATTTTAGACGGTCCTGTAAACAGAGTTTTCCTAGATATAGTTAATGGCTAGCTTGGTTACAAATTTAATCTTAGTGGGGTGAGAGATTATGTCAGAATTATTTGAAGAAATTACCAGATCGATATCAAGGAGTAGCGGTATAAATCAACTAGGCAGAAGGGTTGGCACTAGTGAGGAAAACGCTACAGGGGCATTGAGTGCAGCATTTCCTGTACTTTTAGAAGCCCTAACTAAAAATGCTTCGCGTCCAGATGAAGCAGAGAGTTTGAAAAACGCTATTTCCAGGGACCACGATGGTAGCATACTCGATAGTCTTGATGATTTAATTAATGATCCAGATCATGGACCGGGTGATGGAATCTTGGGACATATATTTGGTTCAAAACGCTCTCGTGTAGAGTCCAGTATGGGTAAATCGTTTGGTTTAGATTCTAGTACAATGAGTACGATATTAAAGATAGCAGCTCCTATTATTATGGGTGCAATAGGGCGTTCATTAAAATCTCGAGGGAGCGTAGATTCAGGATCTCTAAGAGAAATGTTAAACAACGATACTAACGAAATGAAAAGAATGGAACCAAATTCAATGTCGGCAATTGAACAGATGTTGGATACTGATGGCGACGGTGATGTGGATATGGCAGATCTCGCCAGAAGTGGGTTACCTAAAATGCTCGGCCAACTTTTTAAATAATTGTCTTTATTAAAAAAGGCTAGACTAAAATTTCACTCAATTCAGAATCTCTGCATATTCCCTAAATACTTTTGTAGGAACGTGCTCTCCTACACCAAATATATTCATTAGGATTACAACCACGGATCCGCTTTTGGGCTCGAACATTACTAAAGCTGTGTATCCTATATATTCTCCAGTATGTCCGATCCAACCGTTTAGCTCTCCGATTCCGAGGCCGTATTTATCATATTCAGGGCATTCTCTCTTCGCTCTTTCAGGATCGTCGTCATCACATGGATCAAATACGATCGGACTTAAGCTGTTTATTTGCACTTGCCAAGTTTCTTTATTAAGGAGGGTTCCTCTTCCCAGCGCCTCGCCCCAGATGCGTAAATCCGATAGTGTTGAAATCATAGCACCCGAACCTGCAGAAGCAGAGGGATCAGAAAACGTAACATCCATCAAACCGACTTCCGGATCAAATTCTGCATACCCTCTAGAGAATGGGTCAGGTATATCAGGTAATGTCGGATATATTGTTCCTCCAAGACCTAGAGGCTCAATTATTCTTTCTTGAATTTCATCCCCTACAAAATTTCCCGTCACCTGCTCTATAATCATTCCTAAAATAACCGTATTTGTATTAGAGTAGTGCCAACCTCCGTCAGGGGGAAAATAAGGCGCATTCCTGTCCGCAACATCAACAAGTTGCTGAGGTAACCATTTTCTTAGTAGGTTTTGGATAAGCTCAAGAACAAAATCGTTGTCTTCCGTGTAGTTAAATATCCCGCTTCTCATATTGGCCAGCTCACCAACAGTAGCGGCACTATTTTCTATTTCAGGGAAAAATTTATTAAGCGGGTCATTCAAATCTATTAATCCTTCTTCTGCAAGCTGAAGTATTACTGTTACAGTAAATGATTTTGTAACGCTTCCTACACGCATATGATCTTCTTTCACAATAGCTTCATTGTTTTCAATATTGGATACGCCTTGTTCAATTATAAGCCTTCCTTCTCCGGGAATCCAAACACCCACCAATGCACCAGGAATGCCGAATTCCTCCATATTGTTAGTGAGAATTTGTTTTAATCTTTCTGCAAGCTCAGGATCTAATGAGTTCTTATTATTTGAATCGCAACCGGGCGCAAGAAACAAGATGCATATTAGGAAAAGGTAAGGGGCTATGTATTTGAATGGGTAAACCAATCTCTTCAGATTCTTAATATTCATGTCTAGCATATTGTGACGGAATCTAATTTACTTCTTATGGAGTGTACTGAGATAAATTCTCTTCGCTCTCAAAATAAAAAACTTTCCCGTCTGGTGCGGCTCCTATCACAGCCTCTGCTTTGTCAACGTTATTTCCGCTTACAGGATCTGTAGCTAATCTACTTTGTGGATTGTTTTTTATTTTAGCCTTGCACATTTCACAGCAGCCGTAATATGTTTTACCCTCAACTTCAACTGGGATCTGTTCTCTGGCAAACTCTTGGTCTGTGATCATGCATACATATTTCGAATCTACTTCACTCAATGCAGAACTCTGTTGTTTAGAGTTATCAGCGTATGATTGACTGCTAAAGGATATCAAAACAATCAAAGCAAATAAATTTAGAATTAGTACTTTTGTGAATAGTGATTTTTTAGTCATAGAATTCCTCCTTAAATACGTATCAAATAGAATAATGGTATTTTCATAATCTGCAACTTGCTCACATATTCTTTCAATCAAGCTATAATAAATATAACTTAATTTAGTTCACAAAAGAGGATATGAATAAAATGACGGAAATTAAAGGCGATTGGGATCTTGGTAAAGTTGAAGAGTATTTGGATCAGACTAAATTTCCTTTAAGATTTTCATGCGTTACTTCTAAGGGTTATCCAACAGTGTTTTCCTTATGGTATCTATATGAAGAGGGATTAATCTGGTGCGCAGTTCAATATGATTCTGCAATTGCAAAGATTCTAAGAGCTAACAATAGATGTGGATTTGAAGTCGGCCCAAATAAAAGCCCTTATATGGGAGTGAGAGGTAAGGGCAATGCTAAATTAGTTCGTGAACAAGGTTCTATTGTGCTTGAAAAATTAATAGACCGATTTTTAGATGATTCAAATTCAGATTTACGCAATTGGCTGCTAAGTAGAAAGGATACCGAAACAGCAATATGCATCGATCCGATCTGGTTTTATTCTTGGGACTATAGTCAGAGAATGAAATAATTTGTCCTTTGATCTTCCAAACAATTAATAGTAATATTTAACATCGAAGATTTTTTACATATAAAAGGCAAAGGAGGCTTAATATGGGAATTATTTCTTGGATAATATTTGGATTGATTGCAGGTGCTGTTGCTAAAATGATTCTTCCTGGGAAAGACCCGGGTGGTTTCATAATGACTATTGTTATTGGTATAGTCGGAGCGCTCGTTGGTGGTTTTATTGCAAATATACTAGGTTTTGCTGGTGTAGAACCTGGTTTTAACCTTACTAGCTTTATATTTGCCGTTGTGGGTTCGATCGTATTACTGCTTATCTATCGTATGGTGAAAAGATAGTCCAAGCTGCTTTTTTCATACTTGAAACAAATGCCAACACTAAAAAAAGTTGTCAGTTTTCTGGATAACTATTTGAAAATTGATGAGATAGAGGATTCATCGTGGAACGGTCTGCAGTTTGAAGGATCTGGAAAGATTCAAAAAATTGCATTTGCCGTAGATGCTTCAGTTGAATCCTTTGAGAAAGCCGCCCAGGCAAATGCCGATATGCTCATAGTTCATCATGGGCATTTTTGGAGCAATCACAATCCTTCTATTGTGGGCTGGACAAAAGAACGTATAGATCTACTATATAATAACGATATATCCCTATATGCATGCCACCTTCCCCTAGATAGACACAAAGAGGTTGGAAACAACGCTGAGATTCTCAAACTCCTCGGGGCTCCTATCAAAAAAGAGTTTATGTTTCATAAAGGTAAGAACATCGGATGGTTAGGTGAGAGAAAAAGGGCACTATCATTAAAAGACATAGAGCAGAAACTTGTTGATAGTCTAGATACGGAGTGTATAATATTACCATTCGGTAAAGAGAACATAAAATCAGTTGCCGTATGTAGCGGCGGAGGGAGTTACGGAGGATTTTATGAAGCTCTGGAGTTAAATGCCGATTTGTATATTACAGGAGATACTGCTGAGGTTTATTACACGGCAAAGGATTCTAGAATGAACGTAATATTTGCAGGACATCACGCTACAGAAACAGTCGGTCTTAAAGCTCTTTCTAAAGTTCTTGAGAAAAGGCTAAAGATTGATGTGCTTTTCATTGATTTACCCACCGGTTTGTGAAGCTTATACCCGCTTTGATCCATACCTATACATAATTGACAATACTTTAGTCCAGACTTACAATAATTGTTTAAATCTAAGGAGGTTAGTGAAATGGGAAGTAGTAATATGGTTAAGATTTTCGATACGACTTTAAGAGACGGTGAACAGGCTCCTGGTTGCGGGATGACTGCTGAAGAAAAGCTACGTGTAGCGCACCAGCTCGAAAAGTTGGGTGTCGATATCATCGAAGCCGGTTTTCCGATTTCTTCAGAAGGTGATTTCCAGTCTGTTAAGGTAATAGCTGACACAATTCGCAATTGTGAAATAGCAGGACTCTGCAGAGCTAACTATAGAGATATAGACAGGGGCTGGGAAGCTGTAAAAGGAGCTGAAGCTCCTAGGATTCACACCTTTATTGCAACCTCGGACATTCATTTAAAATATAAACTTAAAAAATCAAAAGATGAAGTACTGGAAATCATCAGCGGTGCAGTAAAACATGCAAAGAATTACACAGATAATGTTGAATTCTCATGTGAAGACGCCACCAGAACCGATCTTGATTACCTTGTAAGAGCTGTTGATCTAGCTGTTAGATCTGGGGCCACAACTATAAATATTCCAGACACTGTTGGATACACAGTTCCTGAGGAGTTCGCTCATATAATCAGAACTCTTTTAGAAAAGGTAGATGGACTTGATGATTTGATTCTTAGTGTTCATTGCCACAACGATCTTGGGCTTGCTGTTGCAAACTCAACTGCAGCAGTTCAGGCAGGCGCGCGTCAGGTAGAGTGCACAATTAACGGGCTTGGAGAAAGGGCTGGTAACGCTTCACTTGAAGAAGTTGTTATGGGTCTCAAGGTAAGAAATGATCACAATCCATATATAACAAGAATTAATACAGAGCAAATATATCCGACAAGTAGGCTTGTATCACAAATAACAGGTATTAATGTACAACCCAACAAAGCTATTGTAGGAGCAAATGCTTTTGCCCATGAAGCCGGGATTCACCAGGACGGTGTGCTTAAAGAAAGAATTACTTATGAAATCATGAGCCCTGAAGAGGTTGGAATTCCGTCTAATAAAATTGTGCTCGGTAAGCATTCAGGACGTCACGCTTTCAGGACACGTCTTGAGGAGTACGGTTATTTCCTCGAAGATGACGATTTTATGAAGGCATTTGTTAAGTTCAAAGACCTTGCGGATAAGAAGAAATATGTGTTTGATGAAGACATCGAAGCTCTTATCAGCGAAGAATTTGTGAGGTCTTCAGATTTCTACAAAGTTATTTCCGCAAACTATTCAGGTGGTTCTGATATGCGACCCGTAGCAACTGTAAAACTTCTCATTAATGAAGAAGAAGTTACAGTCTCAGAAGTTGGTGATGGTCCTGTTGACGCGGCCTATCAGGCTGTGTCTAAAGCAACTGGGCTAAATCCTACTCTTGAAACTTATAATGTAGCCGCAATCACTGAGGGTATAGACGCCCAGGGCGAGGTTACTGTCAGAGTTGAGGACGAAGGGGTTATAACTCAAGGACAAGGCTCTAATACTGACATAGTAGTGGCAAGCGTCAAAGCATATGTCAACGCTTTGAACAAACTACGCTGGCGTAAAGAGCACCCAAAAATAGCCACAATGAAAGGCGTTTAATTACACACTAGTCGCAGCAGCAAAGAAATTTCGATTGAGGTCTATTTTTCTTTTATCTATTCTGATATAAGTGTACGGTTTCCTGTAATTGAATTTACACGAATCACTGCGTCTCTTTCGTTGTCCGTCACTACCAGACTACCGTCAAAATCCAAGTGGTCTCCAACAGCGCGTCTAAATCTTGGTCCACTACCAGTATCGGCATCGGATAAAATCGTACGGTCTCCATTTGGCTCTATGCGAAAAACAGCAGCCAGATCAGAATCAGTAACCAACAAATTACCGTCATCTTCTACTGCTATCTGTGTGGGAGCTATAAAAAGTGGCCCGTTACCGGTCTCAGCATCTGATAGGATTGTATGGTCTCCAGTGATACGGTCCACAAGCAATATAGCTACAAGTCCGACATCAGCTAGAACTAGATCACCATCAGCCAAGACAGCAATTCCTCTTGGAGTATCGAATGGAGGTCCCCCACCCATTCCCTGACCGGATATAATTACTCGGTCTCCAGTGTCTACATCCACGCCTAAAACCGTTTCAAGACCTCGATCCTTCACGACAATGTTGCCATCTGCTTCCAATGCCAGATCTCTCGGTTCCATAAGCGGAGGCCCACTCCCGACTCCGTCGCCTGATAGAACAGTACGGTCTCCGGTTTCAGGATCAATATTTAATATAGTATTAGCCGCCGCATTTGCCACAGCTATAGTGCCGTCTTCAAGCACATCTAAACCTCTTGGATCCATTAATTCCGGCCCTCTCCCAACACCCACGCCGGACAAGATAGAGCGATTACCGTTAGTGACATCAATGCGTACAATGGCCGGTATACCGCGATCCGCTACAACAAGGTTCCCGTTGAATTCAACAGCGATACCCCGGGGATCCTGAAGCTTAGGTCCATTCCCTACATTATTAGAATCATCATCACATGCAGAAAACGTAAATATAAACATTGAAAATATACCAATGATTAACCACAAATTCTTAAATAATTTTCTCATGTCTTACCCCCAATAAAACAAGTAATTGTTAAATTTGCTAGTAATCTCATCATATCACAAAAGGGATTAACTCAGCAATATTACAAAATACGAAGATTTATAATAAAAGGTTTTATATAACTGTGTTGATTTTAAATAGGGTACAGCCTAGGTGTGGGAGGGCAGTGCTATTCTAACACGGGATTCGAGGTTTCAATTCCCCTCATCTCCATCAATTTTTTAGAGTGGTATTAATCTTTAGTTAAGAAAATTTTACAATATTCAATTACAAGTCATACTTAGGTTTAATATTTAATTATGTATCCGTTAAGAAAAACTAAGATAATTTGCACTATAGGGCCTAAGACAGCTTCATACGAGATGTTGATGAAGATGTACGTAGCGGGCATGAACGTTGTTCGGCTTAATATGTCTCATGGAACTCATGAGGGTCATGAAAAAGTCATCAGATCCATTAAAAACATTAACCAGAAGATTAAGGATTCTATTCCTGTTCTTATGGACCTAGAGGGTCCTGAGATACGAACAGGCACACTACAAAATGATCTCCAGTTAAATGAGGGAGATATTATTACTGTCTCTGTAGGTAATGAAGAGGCAGAGATATCTTCGTTTAGTATCAATTATGAAGACCTCATTAATACTTTACATGAAGGCGATCATATTACTGTGGATAGTGGTCTTATCAATCTGGAGATTCTCAAGAAAAACAGGGGCACTATGGAGTGTAGGGTTCTTGACGGAGGGACACTCAAGAGTCAGAGCCATGTTAACTTGCCTGGTATCAGAATTAATCTGCCCTCAATTACTGACCACGATAAAGAGCATGTGCTTTTTGGCATTGAGCAAGGGGTTGATTTTATTGCTCTATCATTTGTTCGGGAAGCCAGTGATGTTCTGGAATTAAGGGAACTTCTGGGTGATAAAGTAGATAAAGTAAAAATTATCTCAAAAATCGAAGATCAGGATGGCGTTAGTAATATAGATGGAATAATAGATGTTTCGGATGCCATTATGGTTGCGCGAGGTGATTTGGGCATCGAAATTCCTCTAGAAGAGCTGCCCAATGTTCAGCAAACTATTGTGCGTAAATGCCAGGAGAAAGGTAAGCGAGTAATTGTAGCTACTCATCTCCTTGAATCGATGATTGATCATCCTATTCCGACCAGGGCTGAAGTAACGGACGTTGCATATGCTGTTTATAGCGAGGTTGATTCTGTTATGCTTTCGGGTGAAACAGCAGTTGGGAAATATCCAATCCGCTGTATTGAAAATATAGATAAAATTGCAAGGGCATCAGAGCAGCTCCCTGGTATGAATTTTAGTAAGAATCTACAAGTAAATGATATAAAACAAGATGTTGCAGCTTCCGCTGTAAGTCTTGCTGAATCAATTAATGCAAAAGGAATTTTAGTTATAACAAGACGCGGGATAATGGCGCAATTTTTAACTAACTGTAGACCTTCTAAGACATTAATATATGCGTTCACAAATGATAACAGAACAAGACGTCAACTATTCTTAAACCGCAGTGTATTCGCGCACCGCATAGCATTTAGCAAAGATCCCGAAAAAACAATCCAGAGCGCTCTTGTGATACTCAAAACTAGAGAAGGTTTCCAACCCGGCGATCGTGTGGTTGTTTTGTCTGATATCATTGCCGGGTCCGGAATTGACGCAATTCAAATCAGAGCCATAGAGTAGAAGAATTTCTAAATGCTAAATTTCTTACTATATTCCCCTCCTCATTGTACTTATTGAACGAAATGATATAATGTAGCCTAGATTTTAAGGGTTGTTTTTAACTTCCTTCTAATATTATTAACAACTCTACTAAAAATAGAAGAGGATAAAAATTAACCCGGCTCTTGAGTAAATACCCCCCACAGTTTAGGTTGCTGGACTTAATATAATCGTATAACAATTATGACAAATGAAACTATAGTTGAACCCAATCAAATACGTTTTGCGAAGAATACTGAATTTGAAAGAGAGCTCGTAAAGAGAGTTAATTCCTACTTTCAAAACGCCTCAAAATCAAGAAGAGACAACTTTAGAATGTATCTCAAATCTTTTCTTTCTATATCCTGGGTTATTGTTTCTTATTGCTTAATAGTCTTCGCAGGACTTCCATGGTGGGGTATTGTGCTGTCTTCTATTTCACTAAGTTTAGCTCTTAATGCAAAAGCTTTTAATGTTATGCATGACGCAATTCACGGTGCCTATTCCAAACATAAAATTGTAAATAGACTTATGGGTCATTGGCTAGATCTGATTGGTGGAAGCTCGTACTTATGGCGCAATAAACATAACCATTATCATCATTCATATCCCAATATAACTGGTCATGACGATGACGTAGAAGTTGGTATATTCGCAAGATTTACTCCCCATCATAAAAAATACTTTTTCCATCGGTTCCAGCATATTTACATTTGGTTTCTATATGGATTACTGGCTATTAAATGGCACTTGTTCGATGATTTTTATACATACTTTACCGGAAAGATAAATGATCATGAGATAGAGCGGCCAAAAGGATTAGATGCTGTGATATTTTTTGGCGGGAAAATATTTTTCTTTACTATAGCGTTTGTAATTCCATCACTATATTATCCTATACTTTATGTTCTTGGATTCTATGTGTTAATAGCGATGATGCAAGGCGTTATAATGTCTATAGTATTTCAGCTTGCGCACTGTGTGGAGGAAGCAGAATTTCCAATGCAAGATGAAGAAGCTGGAATAATGGACAGAACATGGATTGTTCATCAGCTCGCTACTACAGTGAACTTTGCTAGAGGAAATAAAGTTCTAACTTGGTATTTGGGTGGACTTAATTACCAGGTAGAACATCATTTATTCCCCGGGATTTGTCATATCAACTATCCCGATATGTCTCAAATAGTTGAGAGGACTTGTAATGAATACGGGATAACTTATTCATCTCACGGTGGGTTCCTGGACGGTCTCCGTTCTCACTACAATTGGTTGCGTGAGCTAGCCCATGCTCCTTAAATTTTGATCGTTATGTGACTCAAAATAATTCCTCTTTATAACAACAAACCACAACTCTGTAGAAATTAGGCTATAATTTTATTTAGGGTAATTTCATTTATCAGTAGAATAATAAATAGCTCTTTATTCTTTATAATTGATTTCACTTAACACATATGATATATAGTTTAGGACGGGGTTATTAAAGTTAATCAACCACATTTCAAACTATAAAATACGGACGGTGCACGGATGAGGAATTTTGTTCATAGTACTAAGCTGCTGCGCAATTTTGTATTAATTCTATTCATTAGTTTTGTTAGTATTTCGGGATGCAACAATAGCTCAACCACAGATGCAAATGTTGTTAGCAGATTCCCTACACTCATAATGGCTCCTAACCCCAGTACTCCTCTTGCGGGATTACTTGAGTTGGAGACCTCTGGTCTTTCAAGAGTTTCACTAACTGTCAGCGATGGCATTGATCTGTGGAGCAACGATTTCGAGGAATTTAACTCTAACCATTCCCTACCTGTTTTAGGTTTTAAACCTAATAGAAACCATACCGTTACAGTTAGTGTTCAAGGTATTAATGGCGTAGATTTGATAGAGCCGGTTGTTTTTGATGTTATTACTGATCCACTTCCTGAAGAATTTCCTGCAATAAGCGTAACAAGTATCCCTGAGCTTATGGAACCAGGTGTAACGTTATTTGAAGCATCTGGTTATTTGATAGCTGTTAACGAGATAGGTGAAGTTGTGTGGTACCACGATATACAGTTTTTTGCAGGAACCCTCGATCGTGATGTTAGACGCATGAACAATGGAAACTTATTATTATTACTAGCTAGAGGTAGGATAGTCGAGTTAGATATGCTCGGTAATGTTATTAATATGTGGCATCCTACCGGTTCTGAAGAAGGTGACCCTGGAAGTATCGCTGTAGATACCTTGGCTTTTCATCATGAAGTTTCTGAAATGCAATCTGGCAATCTTCTTGTGTTAAGTGTCGAGTTTCGCAGATTTTCGGATTACCCTACAAGCGCTTTTGATCCATTTGCACCTACTGAGAGCGCTATTGTCGCTGGAGATGTCATAGTCGAGTTTGCCCCTGATGGGACTGTTGTCAATGAATGGTCATTATTAGATGTGCTAGATCCATACCGAATTAATTATAGTTCTCTTCTTGGAATTTATGACGGCTTTCTTGAGTCAGTAGTAGGTAGACCAGTAGAAACAATAGATTGGTCTCACGGAAATGCAGTAATACATGATCCTTGGGACGACTCCATTATTGTATCACTCCGTCATCAGGATGCAGTCGTTAAATTCAGCAGACAAACCGGAGAATTGATATGGATTCTTGGTCCTCATGAGAACTGGGATTTAGAGGAGTTCGGACAGTTTCTTTTAACTCCTCAATCAGATGAAGAATTCTTCTTCCAGTACCATCAGCATGCTCCTGATATAACAGATGAGGGAACATATATTATTTATGATAATGGTAATAACAGGGCAAGCCCTTTTGATCCAACCCTTCCTGATTCTGAGAATTTCAGCAGGGCTGTTGAATATAGTATTAATCCTATTACCAAGGAAGTTGAGATTCTATGGGAATACGGCCAGTTTGAGGATGAGACTTTGTATACATTTTTTATAGGTGATGCAGATTATCAGCCGATGACTGGTAATGTGCTTATTACTTTTGGGGGAACACAGCCTGCCCGGCTAATTGAAGTTACTCGTACAACACCGGCCCAAAAGGTATTTGATCTATCTCTATCTGAAAACTTTACTTATAGAAGCGAAAGATTACCAAGCCTATATCCTTAATTGTGATTTCAACGTCCTCTATCAGCGGATATATTATCCGGAGTATTCTTTGAGCCTTTCTTCCTGATTATTGTAGCTTACAATACTTGTCCATATAAATATTCCATATGGAATCACAAGGAAAACTAATGGTTGCCACCAGAGTATGTTGGGTTGGATTGAGGTCGCAAACCGCATTGCCAATAAAAACGGTGCAAGAGTTTGCGGGATTAGCCCTATTATCAAATAACTCACCAGTGCCCAACCCCTGATGCCAGCCTTTCCCCAGATCAACTGTGAGGCGTAAACTATTTCCAAAAGACCACGAAATACGAATATGAAAACTGCGGGTCTTAAGTAAGGACCATGTGTAAACATCCCAACTAGAATCAAAACTTCTAAGCTTAAAGTGATAACCGCGTTTATCTGACATATAGCAACTACTGCTGGTGCAAGGGGTTTCTTGTTGATAGGTGCGGTCACGCCGCTGTCATCCATTACGCTCCTGTCAACCGGTCCTGACATAGGATCAGTCGCCGCCCAGACGTAGTAATAAATTTTATTGAATATATTCGTGGAGTTTTTATCGATACGTTTACCGAGCGATACTCCGGTGAGCCAGTTGAGACCGAAATCCGAACCCAACGTCATGTATAGTACAAGTATCCATAATACCCAGTCATACCATGGCATATAGACTCCCTCCGCCTTAATAAAGTCTTGTTAGACATTATACAAAATGTGTAAGAGTAAGTATAGAGGATAATTCAGGCCGCCCGTAATGGGCAAGGTTTTACCCACTAAGGCGGCCCTGAGATAGATTATTTCTTAGCTGCTTCTGTCACGTATTCATTTACAACCTGATACTGAGGATATACAAAACTTCCTTTTGTCCAGATTGCCCATGTTGGGTCAGCAATAGGTTTAACCTTGTTTAAAGGGTGTCCTTCGGGTGCGGTGATTTTAATTTTCGCATTTTGTGTATCAACAACCCCACCATTCCAAGGGATAGGGTACTTAACTACCTGATTCTTCGTTTTGCCGTCTTCATCAGTACTAATTAATCCAAAATAATTAAGATGACCACCACCGAAATTACCAAGCTCACTTCCTACATCTGCTGTGGATACTATGATTGGTTTCCCATCCATAGTTAATGTTGCCGTTAGTTTACCGTCCTCTACTGTTGTAGTAGTTAAGACATTAGTATTTTCATTTACAGGCATACCAGCTTTCTTGGTATATGCGCGCATCAACGGTGAGCTGTTGAAATAATAAATAAAATATCTTCCAGGAATAGTGGCATCAGAGTTCATTATGTATGAATCCTGACCAGCCAACTCTACTGTAAGATAAGTAAGGGTATAAGCGCCAAATCCTGAGGTCTCATTACCGTTTGGAACTGTATACATATTTATTACAACTGTACCATTGGGGTTTGGCTCAAGCCCTTCAGGCAGCATCGCTTTCAAAACTTCTGGATCAGCTTTGTAAGATGCAATAAACATCCACGCATCAGTTACTAGCTGTGGTCCCGGAAGATTGGCCCCATCCATCTCTGCATAGGCTTTCTGTGTTCCTGAGGAAACAGATAGAGTTACAGATAACAAGAATAAAACTGTAAGCATCTTTTTTGAAAAGTCTTTCATCGTTAATACCTCCTACTAGTATTTTTTCTATTTTTAGACCCGATTATAATAATAGTATGAATAAACTGATTAATTCAAGCTAATTTTTCTGAGTAAGCTAAAGACTTTATTAGAAGTGAATAAGGAAAGAATGAGATTCAGAACCAAATGTAAGTCAGAGCAATACAATATAAGCTATTGATTCATCCCCCATGCCTCCAAGTAACTTGAAGAAAGGTCAATAGCCTACATCAATCTATTCTCTAATAAATTTTATTCTATGTCAAGATGTTTTATTTTCTAGATTCTAATTAATTAGAATTATTAAGTTTTTTCAGCGTAATATATAAAAGCAGGAGGGAAGTTTGTCCAGACTATTTTACTTCTACTAACTTTATCAAACTTTTCGTTCAGTTTTTTTCTGAACCTTATGGCCGATGGAAAGACTAGCCCAGGGACATATGCATAGGTGAGAAATTTGCCTCCCGGATTGAGAACATCCATTACCGTTTCCATTAAATCATCCTGTAAATTATCGCTAAATGTAGACCACGGCAGACTGCTGATTATTCGGTCACATCCATTCTCACCATGAATTTCGAGATACTTTTTAGCATCACTTGCTGATGAGAGATAAACAGTTGCGTCAGGACAACGGTTTTTTGTTGCCTCAACTAATGTTTCATTTATTTCCATTGCAAAAAAAGTAGTATCTTTAGAAACCTTATTAACAATCTTTTCAGTGATTACACCAGTTCCAGAGCCAAATTCAATTACGGTTGATATTTTGTCGAGCTCTGCCATATCTGTGATCATGTCACAGAGCTTATTGTTAGATGGAGCTATTGCCCCTATTTTGGTTGGGTGGATTAAAAATTGAGTTAAAAACTTTAGATTAACTTCCAGCTCGTTCTCTGCACTAATATTCTGTCTTCTCATAAAACTACTGCTCGCTTTTGATAAACAACCTTTGTAATTGGAGATTCAATTCGACCCAGTCAGTTGTTTTGGTTTATCATTTTATACATCTATCTGCGCAAAAAGTCAATCATTTTAGAATATTTGATATAATCATTATGAGTCTTTTGGGTCTTTTTTGACAAATTGATTGACTCTAATTAGAATCGATAGGAATCTAATGCATAGTTTCAACTTTTAAAGGATGTGTTATTGAATGTCTGAAGAAATAATAGGGATAAATAACGTCTATAAAGCGTTTGATACTAAAGAAGTTCATAATGGAGTCAATCTCTCTATTGAGCGCGGTGAAAACATTACGGTGCTAGGGGGCAGTGGATCAGGGAAAAGCGTTCTTCTAAAAGAAATTACAGGCCTCCTAAAACCGGACAGCGGAGATGTTGTTGTAGACGGAGATAACATTATTCATATGAATGAAACCGAACTAGTAAATGTTAGAAAAAAGATAGGGATGCTTTTTCAGGGCGCGGCTCTATTTGATTCTCTAACTGTAGAAGAGAATATTGCTTATCCGCTTAGAGAAAATGCAAACTTCCCAGAAGATGAAATTAAGGAAATTGTTGCAAAAAATCTTGAAATGATTGGACTACCCGATATCCAGGACAAGATGCCCTCAGATCTAAGTGGTGGTATGAAAAAACGTGTCGGGCTTGCCAGAGCTATGGCTATGAATCCGAAAATACTTCTTTATGATGAGCCAACTACCGGTCTTGATCCACCCAACATTACTAGAATTAACCACTTAATAAGAGATATGCAGGCACAGTTCGGTATTACAGGAGTGATCATTACTCACGATGTGCAAAGTGCTTTTGAAATTTCTGACAGGATAGCGTTTCTCTATCACGGTAAGATTGTTTTTACAGGAACGGTTGAAGAAGCTAAGAATACCGATGTTGAAATCCTAAGCGATTTTATTAATGCAAAGATGGAAGGTGGGGACGAGTAAAAGCAGGTCCTCTAAGTCTTACTTGATATTCTCTACGCTTAAGATCTTCCATCCGCCTAGCATTAAACTCTCAAATACAATATCCACATTTTGAGGCTTATCTTTAGTTCCTATTAGTTTATAAACAGTTTTACTATTATTCCCGCTTATCCATATATCTAGGTTAGCTATAGTTTGAGTATCCCCGACTTCGTCTTCCGTTGTAGATACAATCAAATTTGAATAGCCTCCTTCTATAGACTCAAATCTATCAAAAGCGCTTTGAATGATATCTCTAACGACGAGAATTGTTCTTCCTGAGCTGTCTTTGTAATCAGGAGAAAAATATTCCATAACTACATTCAGGTCTTTTCGTTCACCGGATTCGATAAGGTTGTTTAGAACAATTTCAATTTTGCCAGCTGCATCTTTATCTTCACCAGCAGGGATGAAAAAATAAAATAATAGGACAGCAATAATTACTAAAGCGATAATATATTTCATGGGATGTTAGTTTAATGTAAAACGGATTCTTTTTCATTAGTAAACGATCTTACTCTCAATTTTTTCCCGTCGGAAGTTATAGTAATAGCTCCGTCTTTATCAGTTTCTAGAATTATCATTTCCTTTCGTATTGCCGATAGGTTTTCTCTTAACTTATTAGAAGCAATGTTAGTATTTCCTGTAACCAATATTTTAGGCGAAATATAATCAATAAAATCTTCTTGTATATTAATGTTAGGAAGGTAAATAACTGTACTATCTATGTTTTTGCTATACTCATTAATAAGTTCGTTTTGGAAAGAGATTAGATCTAAGGAATTGCCAAAAAGAAATTCATCTTCCATATATATTAATTTAAACGCTATGGGATCAGGCATTGATGAATCTTCAATTTGAAATTCATCTCCGGCTCGTAATATCTTGAACTTCAGATCTGTAGATGATAGTAATTCGTCAGCGTTTGATAAGTTATCCCATTTGATGTCTTTATTATTTATTTGCTCCCATAGTCTGCCGCTTAGTTTGTCACCGTTTGTCATTAATTTCGCCACATTAAATGTATCTATAAGATGAACGGCTCCACTTAGAGTGTCTTTATCTGTAGAGCTAAGAATTAAGATATCTATTTCCCTCACCCCCTCGTTTAATAGATACTTTGTAATAACAGTTTTTTCTAAGTATCCATTCTGATCACTTTTTGAGTAGCCTCCATCTATGACGATGTTTTTATTGCTAGGTAGTTTTACAAATACGAGATTTTTTCTCGCTCCGACGTCTAGGAAGCTAATATCTAAAATGCCGTTTGAAGATTTTCCTGGATATGGACTAACAAGAGAAACTACGAACCCCAAAATAATAAGAGGGATTATATATTTAATTTTTGGATAGACCGAATTTAGAATAAGAAAAGCAACTATTAAGAAGAACATTACCCAGCTCACAAAATTCATTGGTGGTATAGTGAGTGAGGAATAAGGGACCCTAAGAACTGCTTCAACTCCAAAGCTCAGCATTCCTATGAAAAATATATTTACTGATATGAAAACCCCGGCAATAGAGGGAGATATTAGATACCCAATGAATGATAATAGGCTCATTGGGACAATTATGATTTCGACAAGGGGAACTAATATTAAGTTAGCAGGTATTGAAACCAGAGGTAGAATTCCAAATGAATGTGCTATAAATGGGAATGTTATAAGTGTTGCTGCAATTGTTGTTTTTGTTAAACTGTAAAATTTATCTTTAAAAGTGTTGAACTTAAATGGATAAAACTTGTGAGCTATTAATATTCCAAACACAGCGGCGAAAGAAAGCTGAAACGATAACTCAAAGAGTGACCAGGGGTGCCAAAGAAGGATTATTAATGCTGCCGCACAAAGGGTATTGACCCTATATTCTTCTTTCCCAATTATAATTGAAACTAAATAAAGGCTGATCATTATAAAAGCTCTTACGGTTGAAGTGGAAAAACCTGCAACAGCCGTGTATAAGAATATAGGCAAGATAGTCATGCCAGCAGCCAACCTAGGCACCTGAAACCTAAGCAAGACGTATTCTGAGCGTTTTAGTAGCCACTTAATAAGAAAAAAGAATGCTATTGCAACTGCTCCTACATGTAGGCCTGATATGGCCAGAATATGAGCTACACCGGCCTTTGAAAACTCAGCTCTGGTCTCCTGCGGTATCCCGGCTTTATCTCCTACTGTTATGGCATTTAAAATTGCGCTTTCAGGACTAGGAAATCCGGCTAGCACAAAATTTCTGAATTTAATTCTCAATCCGTCAATATAGTGCAAAATTGGACTATAAGATTCAGCTAGTCCAAATGAAATAAGAGAATTGTCGCTGTCAACAAATCCTCTGGCATAGATACTTTGTCGTTCATAGAAACGTTTTAGGTCAAATCCTCCCGGGTTTTTATAATTCTCAATGGATCTAAGTTTTACATCCAGAAAACGGACCCTATCTCCATATGCCAATAATTGAGTATTGTCCGCTGAGTATATTATTACTTTTCCGGAAACGGACTTAGTTACTCCGTCGTGAATTATCGTATCCGTATCAAGATATAGCCTTGCACCCGACTCTCTGCTCTCAGGGGATCTGTATAAAACCCCTTCTACCTCTATTTTCTTTTCAGTGAAATTTAGGATGTTGTTGGTAGAAATTAATTGAGAATTCGCTGAGAATGCTAATCCCAGCGGTATGAACAGTAGAAAACCTAAATTTCTAATTATCAGAGATAAAATTGCCCCAATTATTCCTAATATTGCAATTATTATCCAAGGGTTGCCGGTGTATTCATTAAAAAGAATCCCAGCGATAAAACTAATCACAATCACTACTATTTTGTGCTTGTTAAAAAGCGCATAAGTTAGATTAGAAATTGATTTCATTTTCCCCATATGGAGTGCAAAGTTATATTTGACAGTATAGTTGAAACAAGAGTATTAATAAAAGTATTGTTTAAATAAGTCCGCAGCTTCTCAAAAAAAGTTTTGTGGAGATTCAATCTATTTAAGTTGTAGGTATGTAAGTTTAATACTGTCTAGTGATTAATTTATGGTTTTTATTAATGCTACTGCGTGTACGGCAATGCCTTCACCCCTGCCAGTGAATCCCATTTGGTCCGTAGTTGTTGCCTTTATGCCAATTGATTTTGAAGAGATTCCCAAGACTGGAGCAAGTATTTCTTTTATATTTTGAATATGTGGGGCAATTTTGGGTTTCTCGCAAACAATGACGCTGTCCAGATTTTCAATTTCAAACCCTCTTTCCTTTAGTAAGTTTATCGTCTCCTCAAGAAATAGTAAGCTCGACATTCCTTTGTACTTTGGATCAGAGTCCGGGAAGTAGGTTCCTATGTCACCTTCTCCCAGAGCTCCCAATAGTGCGTCACAGAGGGCATGGCTCAGAACATCGGCGTCTGAGTGCCCCTTAAGTCCAAATTCAAATGGAATCTCAACACCGCCTATGATGAGCTTGCTATCCTGAGAAAATTTGTGGGCGTCAAAGCCGTATCCTATTTTATACATGGTTAATTCCCTTTATTTCTGTGCAAGCTTGATGCTAAGAATATTTCTCCTAACTCTAAGTCCTCTGGGGTTGTTATCTTGATATTATATTTAGAGCTTTTTACAAGTTTTACCTCTTTTCCCAGCCTTTCTACAAGCTCTGCCTCATCAGTACCTAAATAACCATCTTCTGAGGCTTTTTCAAATGCTTCTTTTAGAATCTCATATCTAAATGCCTGCGGGGTTTGAGCAAACCATATGTTTTCTCTGCGCAGTGTGTTTTTAATTGTGTGTTCGGGAGCGGATTTTTTAATTGTGTCTGTTGCCGGGATAGCTGCAATTGCTCCGCCGGTTTTTTCGGCTTGAGTAATAACCTCGTCTATTGTTTGAATTGTAACCAAAGGCCTCACACCATCATGAACAACTACTATTGAAGGTATTTTTGAAAGAGAACGAAGCCCTATTTTCACGGAGTCTTGTCTTTCGTCTCCACCAGAGATTACTTTTGAAACCTTTTTGATATCAAATTTATCAACAATTTCAGTTTTGGTATATTCAACCCAATTCTCAGGCACAACGATTGCTATCTCATTTATTAATTTGGAGCTTTCAAAACTTAGGATTGAGTAGGCAATAACAGGTTTTCCGGAAAGAGGGATAAATTGTTTTGGCAATGTATCCCCCGTTCCATCGAATCTTTTTCCTAAACCGCCAGCTGTAATAATGGCGGCAGTATTTATATTAGCCATTATAATTAGAAGCCATGCGTCTGTTATCGTCTTTTACTTTAGAAAATATCATTCTTCCTGTAGGTGTTTGAAGAACACTAGTAACTGAGACGTCTATCTTATTCCCTAGATGTCTTTTGGCATCGTCAACCACAACCATAGTGCCGTCTTCTAGGTATCCAATGCCCTGATTATCCTCTTTACCTTCTTTTACAACATGAATATTCATTGTTTCACCAGGAAGCACTACAGGTTTAAGCGCATTTGAAAGTTGATTTAAGTTTAAAACCTTAACATTTTGAAGGCTTGCGACCTTATTTAAGTTATGGTCGTTAGTAATAATTAGCCCATGAATCTTAGCTGCAAGCTCTACTAACTTTAAATCAGCCTCTCTAACTTCAGGGAAATCTTGACTGGTAATCTTAATCGACACATTTGGAATATCTTTCTGCATTCTCTTTAATACATCAAGCCCCCTTCTACCTCTTACCCTTTTTATGGGCTCAGAAGAGTCTGCAATATGCTGAAGCTCCTTAATAATAAATTTAGGTACTATTAAAGGTCCGGTAATAAAGCCTACTTCAGCTACATCAGCAATTCTGCCGTCAATAATAACGCTTGTATCTAGAATTTTGGCTTCCCCACCAGCTCTTGATGAATATCTGCGGCCCGATTCTTCAGCATCTTTGCCTTTGTTTACTCCAATTGTTATTCCAATGTGAAATAGTAAGAGAAAAAAAGCAGCAGAAATATAAGGGAATATATTAGCTGGAATAGATAAGGTTCCTAATACCTCAGTTAGAGCAAAGAACGATAGAGCCGCAGCTCCCATACCCAGTGCCCCACCTAAAATAGCTCTCGAGTTATAGGACTTTATAATAAATTCTGATCCCCAGACAATCCCTACAGTAACAATTCCAAATAAAACTCCAATTACAACAGGTAAAGGAAATTCATAATTTGGATATGAAATTCCAAAACCGGCTAATACACCTAAAATAAAAAATAGTATCTTAAGTTTCATATCTTCCTCACCTCGATCCCTACCCCAGCTTGCTTGGATTAAGATAGAACTAAGTATAACTAAAAAGGATATCGAACAATTAAGTGAAAGTGCTCTAAGGCTTATAATATTATGTATTTAATATCTGCGCCATAACCTATTATCCGGGTTAACTTAGCCTACTCTAAATCGAATCAGCAAGTGCGGCAGAGAGTATTTTAATATAAATAGTTAAGACTATGATTGCCCACTATTTACTACTTCAACAACGTTGACTATTTCATCAACTACTCTCGTGTACTTACTTCTACCAGTACCAGTATCAGTTGCCCTGCCGTCAATACCTACATCGGCAAGAACTTCTCCTGTGGTAGCATCAATCAGCGTAACCCAAACCTGGACAGACATTTTACCCTTGTCCTTGATTCCTCTAAAAACGTACTCGCAGTACTTGCAGCCTCTGACATAACCGCTGACAGTTCCTCTAACTAACAACACTTTTTGCTGTCCGTTGCTGTCATAGGTTGAAGAACGGCTAACAACTTCTACATTGTTTTGCGTTCTTAATTCTTCGGCTACCATATCCGCGATTTCAACGCCCGAATCATATGGGACCCATTCTAAATCCGTTTTCCTAAAATCTGGTATTAGAATAACTTCGTAACTCTCATATGTGCTCTTAGGAGCTTGATAAACGTTCACATTGGTTGGGGTACAACCAATTAATATGAGGAATGATAGGATTACGCAACTAAAAATAAATTTATTTATCACTCCGGTCCTCCGATTATTTAATTACTATATTGTATCCAAGTTTAAGATTTGTGAAAGGGCAGACATGAATAATAGCTAGTTATACATCGATGTCTATTGTTATTCTTCAAAGTATTTGTGAAAAATATTAGAGGGTTAAAGGGAGAAGCTACATAATCTGGGTAGAAGTACAATTGAGTTAATACACCTCACCCACTTTATTTATTTAGTTGCTAATACTGTTAATTATCCGATTTCCTACAGATGCTTACAAAACTATCGTTACATTAAGCTTTGATATGCGATCCAGTTAATAAATAATAAAAATTAAAAAAGTGACTTAACTCTTTTTACTTTTAGTCGTTTTTCTGCTTGTTGCGGTTTTTGCTCTGGTTGTTGTTCTCTTTGCTGTTGACTTTGTTGTTGCTTTGCGTCTGGGTTTTTTATCTTGTTTTAGAGCTTTCTTTCCACCCTCAAGAGCCCCTAGCGCCGCAAACTGAAGCACTTTCGTAGCTTTATGTAAAACATCCGTAGAGTTCTTCATAATCTCAGATGCCGAATCACTTACTTTTTGAGCAACATCTTCGGATAACTTTGTAAGATCACTTTGTTTGGTTTTTCCTATTTTTGTTTTTAACGCCATGATATCTTTTTTGATCTCGTCTAGATGTTTCTCAACCTTGTGCTTAGTTTCCACTATAGGTTTGCTTGCTCGTTTTGTTGTAGTCTTTCTTGGCTTGCGAGCCGGAGTTTTGCTTGTTGCCATATTATTGATACCTCCCCATTTGTCTAAATAGTTTTATCAAACATAAGAAAGTATATATAGTATGATCTATAACTACAATATTTATCGCATTTATTAATTCAGGATATCTTCTGTGTTTTGATCTCATTTTTAATAATAAGAAAAAATGTCGTATAATTTCATCTCATCCGTATTCAAATAAGGAGATTCTATGAGTATTTATAACCTCGTAAGCTTTGTCGGGATTTTTATATTGCTTGTTCTCGCTTGGCTGTTCTCCTCAAATAGAAGAAACGTTAATTACAGAGTAATTATTTGGGCGTTAGTTATTCAGTTCATATTTGCGGGTTTTATTTTCTTAGTTCCCTCAGGTTCCAAAGTTTTCCTATATTTAAATGATGTAGTGGTTAAAGTTCTTAATTCTGCCTCGGCAGGCTCTGAGTTTCTTTTTGGAAGACTTGCTCTTCCCCCTGGAACAACAGATCAATACGGACAAGAGTCACTCGGATTCTTCCTAGCTTTCCAGGCACTGCCCACAATTATCTTTTTCTCGGCGTTGGTGTCGATTCTCTACTATTACAATATTATGCAGAGGGTTATTAAAGTTTTTTCCTATGCTTTTACCAAGCTGATGAGAATATCCGGCGCAGAATCTCTTAGCGCTGCAAGTAATATCTTTGTAGGTGTCGAATCTTCTCTTACCATTAAACCCTATTTGGATAATATGACCCGGTCTGAGATTTGCACTGTTCTCACAGCAGGGATGGCTACAGTATCATCCAATATCCTTGCCCTATATGTATTTAGCCTCCAGAATCAGTTTCCTACAATTGCCGGTCATCTCATATCAGCTTCTATACTGTCAGCCCCGGCGGCTGTTGTGATGTCAAAACTACTCGTTCCTGAAGACGGGACACCTGAAACTCTTGGAACCAATGTAGATCCTTATTATGACAAAGACGGGAGTCTTTTTGAGTCCATAATAAACGGAGCTGAAAACGGAGTGAAGCTGATTATTGGCATTGTCGCTCTTCTGATAGCTATTCTCGGGTTAGTAGCACTACTCGATTTAATTGTCGGAGGAGTCGGGGTTCATATTAATAGCTTCATTGGAATCAATATAGACTGGTCTCTTAAAGGTTTTATGGGCTATTTGTTTTATCCTCTAACCCTAATAATTGGCGTTCCTTACACGGATGCATATACGATTTCAAAAATTATTGGCGAGAGGACTATAGTTACAGAAGTGGTTTCATATAATGACCTAGCATATGCTATTGAGAATGGTTTGCTTAAACATCCCAGGTCCTCAATAATCACAGCATACGCTCTTTGTGGTTTTGCGCACATAGCTTCAATGGCCATTTTTGTTGGCGGAGTAGCTGCGCTTGCACCATCACGAAAGAAAGATATAGCGGCTATGGGTTTCAGAGCTTTAATCGCAGCCACCCTAGCGTGTCTGATGACCGCATGTATTGCCGGAGTATTTTTTTCCGCTAATTCCATCCTGATTTAATCCATCTAGCTTCAAACGAACGTACTACTTTTTAAGAAGACAAATTATACAAAATATTTCTGTCTCATTACTTAAGGAGCGGTAACAAAACTATGAGCAGGCAGGCAATAAAAGTAGATGTCTATATAGACACTATGAATTTACGTTCGGATAGGAGGTTCGATATGACGGAACCTAACACAAAAGAGAAAATTTTAGACTCAGCCGAGTACCTATTTGCAAATAAAGGTCTGAAAGAAACCTCGGTAAGAGATATTACCTCTCACGCAAATGTGCACCTAGCAGCTGTGAATTACCATTTTAAAACTAAGGACGGCTTGTTAGAGGCAATAATGGAGCAAAGGTTAAAACCACTTAATCGAAAGAGATTGAAGCTTCTTGATAAATATGAGAAAAGTTTTGGGATAGGATCTGTTCCCCTCGAATATGCTTTGTATTCTCTTATTTATCCAGAGATTAGAATGAGTTTTGAAGCACCCCATTTCCTTAAAATCGCAGGTCAAATAGTTTCTCATCCAGATGAGGAAACATACAAGATCTACATCTCTAATTTTCAAGATGTTTTCACAAGATTCAAAGAAGCTTTCATTGTCTCTTTACCACATATGTCGGATGAAGATCTAATGTGGAAAATGCATTTTTTAATAGGATCGATAATTCACACCTGCACCAATTACAGAGGGCTTACTTTGCTCTCTGGAGGTATTTGCAAGCTTAAAGACCAGGAAGAAATCGTCAATAGACTCATTTCTTTTTGTGCAGCAGGTTTAAGATCAGAGGTTTATAGTCACCCAATTGAACAAGATGAATAAGTTTAGCAAACTAAAAAAAATCATAATCGAAGGAGGAAGGAAAATCATGAAAGCTACATCATTTGAGACCGCTGTAGATGATTATAATGCCGATAATATTGGTTTTATGGATGGGGATATGCTGGACACCGTGTCAGTAAAGGAAGATTTTACCGAAAGCGAATCTGATTATGATAATAAGCCAGTAAAAAGCAAAGCAAAAAAAGATAACTACAAATTCAATCAGGAACTTAGACTTGTGAATGCTTATTTTAAGGAAGTAGGGTCCGAGACTCTTTTAAAAGCAGAAGATGAGATTCATATTGCCGCAAAAATTAAAGAGTGTGAATTACAGGCAAAAATAGTTATAAAAGTAATTCAGGAAATCTCAAGCAGGAAATTTAAAGGCTCCATAGAAGAAATTGCTGCATATTACAAGAATTTTTTAGGCAATTCTTCTTTCAAAATGCAAGTTGGTAATGAACAATATGAAAGTTTTCAGAAGCATGTAGCAGTTCTCGAAGTATATGTGAAAAAAGCCAATCAATTACGAAATTTCTTTGTTAGGGCAAATTTGAGACTGGTTGCGAGTATGGCTAAAAAATATGTTGGGCGTGGTATTCCGTTTCTTGATTTGATCCAGGAAGGGAACCTAGGTCTTATTAAAGCAGTCGAGAGGTTTGATCATACCAGAGGCTACAGGTTTTCAACTTACGCATGCTGGTGGATAAACCAAGCTATGAACAGAGGTGTGTTCAACCAGACAAGAACGGTAAAAATCCCGGCATATGTATTGGAGAAAGCTGGAAAGGTTTGGAGTGAGCGTGCTAAATTTGTTGAAGAAACTGGAATAGAGCCTCACCCAATTGAGATAGCTTCCAAGGTTGATATGAGTGTTGAGAATGTAAGGCAGGTGCTTGAATCTAACAATGGCAATAATATGGTTCGGCTTGATTCCCCTATTTGGAATGGTGAAAGAGCAACTTATATGGACTATATGGAGGATTCTGAAAGCCTGCCAGTTGATAGTCTAATTGCTGAGGTCTCTATACCTTCCAGTATTGAGCATGCCCTTGAAATTTTAGAAGAAAGAGAAAGAGATGTCGTAAAGATGCGCTTTGGAATTGGATATAATCAATCCTTCACTTTAGATGAGATTGGAAAGAATTTTGATCTTACAAGAGAGAGGATAAGACAGATTGAGAAAAAGGCGCTCCAAAAGATAAGAGACTCCGCATCCGCACCCGCGCTAAAGAGCTTGATAGAAAAAAACTGATAAGAAAACTAATAATGCTTACCGCTTGAGGACTGTGAAGGGGACACCTCAAGCGGAAATTCTTCTTAAACTTACATCTAACGGCATATTAGCTTTAACTTTTAATACGCTGGGAATAGGATTCAGGATAAAAATTTAATAATATATATTTTTTTGCAAAAAAAAGTCTTGACAAATATTTTTTAAGTGATATTATTTTACCAACTAGTCAACTATAAGGTTAGAAAAATGGGAAGAACAAGCACAGCAAAAGAAAAATTGATAACAAGCGCAATTGAGCTTATAGGCAACCGCAGCTATAACGCTGTTGGGGTTCAGGAGCTTTGCGACCACTCGGGGGTTAAAAAGGGTAGCTTCTATCATTTCTTCCCTTCAAAAAGAGATCTGACTTTAGAAGCTATAGATGCCATGTGGACTAAATTCAAGGAACAAATGCTGGATCCGATCTTCAATTCAGATATACCAGCATTTGAAAAGTTAAATGTTTTAATCAATAAATCTTACGAGTATCAAACTTCGGCAAAAGAGTGTACTGGCTGTGTTACAGGCTGTGGTATAGGCAACCTTGCTTTAGAGCTAAGTACTCAGGATGAAATTATTCGCCAGAAAATAGAGCAGATATTTGAAGAATGGGCACAGTATTTTGAGGATATGATTGTTGACGCAATTAATGAGGGCACACTCTCGGTGGATACAGACCCCAGATCAACATCTCAAGCAATATTGGCTTACATGGAAGGCGTTTCCTTAATGGGGAAAACCTTTAATGACCCAACGATGTTGAGTAGATTAGGCGAAGGAATGACGCAATTATGTATTTCTAAAAAGAAAGTTGCTTTAGGAGATAATATGTAGGGGTTGGTTTTATATATTTTTTTATAACTTGACAAACCAACCGGTCAACTATAAAATATAATAGCAGGAGGCAAACAAGATGCAGAATTCAAGATTAAATGATGTTAAGAATATTTCAGCGATCAACGTTCAAAATGCCAGTTATCCGGGCTACCTTGATGTTGAAAATTCTAAAGATGAATTACTAGTTAAGTTTTTTGTAGATTCACAGAATGAAGAGGCTTTTACCGAGCTTGTAAATAGATACTCTGACAAAGTCTACAGGCTGGCATACAGAATCACTGGTAATCCGGATGATGCTGAGGAAGTGTTACAGGAAGTCTTCATAATTTTAGTTGAGAAGCTAAATACTTTTAGGCAAGAGTCTAGATTCTCTACCTGGCTCTACAGAGTAGCTGCTAATGCTAGTTACATGTTTCTCCGCGGAGGAAAGAAGAATAAAGAAAGCCAGGTCAGTTTCGATGATTATAAACCTTATAATGATCATGGAGTACTCGAAGGGGTTCAAGATAAAGACTGGAGCGATATTCCTGACTACAAGCTTCTTAGTTTAGAGGGAACTCAGCTCATAGAGAAGGCCATTTCTGAGCTGCCCGAAGAATACAAGATAGTATTCCATATGAAAGATATTGAAGGAATGACGAGCAAAGAAATTGCGAAGGTTCTTAATCTATCTCTGCCGGCTGTAAAATCTAGAGTACTTAGAGCAAGGCTCTTCTTAAGAGACAAGCTCTCAAATTATTACACTGAGTGGGATAAAAATTAGAACGAATATTAAAACTTAGGCTGGATTAAGGATTGTTTCAAGCTCTCCACTTTGGAATAGCTCGATACAAATATCACATCCCCCTATAAACTCACCGTTAACATAGAGTTGAGGGATGGTGGGCCAGTTTGAATAATCCTTAATTCCCTGCCTGATGTCAGGGTCTGATAAAACATCTACTGTTTCATACATGACATCATAGGAGTCAAGAATTTGAACAACTCTGGCTGAAAATCCGCATTGCGGCATTTCTCTATTGCCTTTCATATATAAAATAACTTTATTGCCTTTTATCTGGCTTTCGATTTTTTCAGTTACATCTGACATTTATTATCTCCTAATCTTTATAGTAGTTATTACAAGTATGAATATTTATATCCTATCTAATACCGAGACTAACTACTTTGGCTATCCCACTGCTCAGGGGTAAAGGTTTTTAATGACAGTGCATGAATTTTTTCTTTCATCGCATCCCCCAGCACACTATAAACCAGTTTATGACGGTCAATGAGGGATTTACCTTCAAACTCGGTTGATACTATGAGTGCCTCAAAATGCGTGCCGTCTCCATCAACATTTACAACTAAGTTTGACATACCATTTTCTATCATTGCTTTTATTTCATTTGGATCCATGGCCTTAGTATAAATGTTTTTAATATCCTTTCAATAATATGGAGCAATAAAACATTGCAAAATAATTAGTAGAATCTATAATTTCTTATGCTCAAGGTCATTAAGTGGTAATAATTATTTAATATAGATGAGACCAATCCTATCGGAGGAACTGAAATGAAAGTTAGTGAGATTATGACACAACCAGTATTAACAATCACTCAGGATAGAAGCCTGGAAGAAGTAGCTCATATAATGCTGAATAGTAAAGTAGGGGGCCTACCTGTTGTTGATAATGAAGGAAAAATAGTTGGCATGGTTACAGAATCTGATTTTTCTGCTAAAGAGCATGCTATTCCTTTCTCAAGAAATTACGCCCCGCAGTTATTCGGCGAATGGATGTCCAAAGAGGGGATTGATAAAGCCTACGAAGCTGCCCGCAACATACAAGTGCAGGAAGTCATGAGTAAACCTGCTATTACTATTGGCGAGGATGATACAGTCGCCGAAGCTGTAAGGAGAATGCTCGAACAAAAGGTACATAGACTGCCGGTTGTTAGAGATGAAGTTCCTGTTGGAATTCTCTCTAGGCATGATCTGTTAAAGATGGTGGTTCAGAAATTTGAAGGCTTTAAAGAAGAATGAGCAAGTTTGGCGTTAGCCCGGAGAAAGAGGAAGCGCTAGTTAAAAAAATGAACGAGCTTGGGGTCAAAGAATCCGACCTTGATGAAAAATTCATCCGCTCAGGCGGCCCTGGTGGGCAGAATGTTAACAAAGTAGCAACCTGCGTTCAATTAAAACATCTACCAACAGAAATTACAGTAAAAATCCAGAAGGATCGCACACAAGGGGTTAATCGTTTTTTAGCTCGCCGGTCTTTGCTGTCAAAAATAGAAGAACAACTATCTGGAAAACCAACAAAAGAACAGTTGAAAATCCGAAAAATCCAGAAACAAAAGAAAAGAAGAAAAAGAAAGACTAAAATAAAATTGGAATCCGGAAGTAGCACATAATTTATAGGTTTATATTCGGACTATTTCAAACGCCACAGACGATCATCTGCATTAACTTCTTCTATTCTTACACCAGGTAAATTCTCTGAATTTTTTCTTATCTCTGGAGTCAGATCATATATAAATATATCACCATTGCGTTCTGGTAGCTGAAATTTGTCCAGATCAGTAAGTGTGATTAGCCTAACCTCAGGATTTAAGTGGTCAATCTCAATTTCTCTGCCAGCTATATCATTAATCAATTCTGTCTCAGTAAATCCAGCCGTATACAAAATAGTGTGTATCTCCTCTCCCCAAAAGAACTTCCAGTCTAAATCGTAAAAGCGTATGAAAATCCCAATTTCTATAAGAACAATTACTACAATCATAAGCCATTTGGGAAAAGAATTTGTTTGGTATTAATGTTCACGATATTAAGCGAAAAAATTTAATCCTATTGAGGGCTTATTTAAATAAATCTTACTGAAAAATTATTAGTAAAGGAAATTTAGAACTATCTTTAGCTATCCGCCTTCCAAAATCGAAATTAAAATATTATAATACTTTAGTCTTCTCTTGATAATCCGTTCTACTGTGTGCCGACGTAGATTATATGAGATGGGTGGCTCAATTCAAATCAAAAAAATAAATGATAAAGATCAATTGCGGAGGTTGAAAAATGAACTCGCTTATAAATAAGGTTTCTTTGTGTGCAGTGTTAGTCCTGGCGGTATTATTTTCATACGGAGGTTGCCACAACAGCAATGGCAACAATATGGGCAATGTTATCTCAGATGCTGATAATGCTTTTACCCCTATTGTTTTCTCAGTTTTGGCTCCCCCAGTTCCAGTGAAAGGATCCGATAGTAAGTATCACATTACTTATGAGCTGTCCCTTTCTAATGCAAACACTTTTGATTGGGAAGTATTATCAATTGAAGTCTTAGATGGCCATCCTGAGGGACAGGTGCTTCTCACTATCGCCGCAGATGAAGTAATGGATAAGATGCAGCTTATAGGAACAAGGCAGCCAACTAATTCACTTATACCCACACAGAGCGGTCTGGTTTTTTTAACATTCACAGTTGAGAACGAGGAAGATATACCTGATACCTTGTTGCACAAAATAAAGATTACTGTTCCTGGGGGTTTACCGGAATTTATTACAACCTTCCTAGAATTGCCGGAAGATCAAGAGGATATTACCAATTTTGGAGCAGAGGTAGCAGTAGACAATATGGATGTGTTCGTTTTTGGTCCTCCTCTTGAGGGCTCAGGCTGGGTAGTTGTCAACGGCTGCTGTGATTCTTTCACCCATGTAAGGTCGGTGCTTGCAGTAAATAGCAAACTTCATATTTCACAGCGTTATGCAATTGACTGGATTAAAGTTGATCAAGAGAACCGTCTTTATGTTGGTGATCCTCAAGTTCTGGATAACTGGGAGGGATATAACGAAAACGTACTTGCAGTATCAGATGCTCAGGTGGTAAGAGTTGTTGATAAGTTCCCCGATCAAGTTCCATTTATCCTGCCAGCAGAAGTAGGGGAGATTACACTTGATGAAATAGATGGTAATCACGTTATACTGGCATTGCCGAATGGTCAGTTCGCTTTCTATGCCCATCTTATACCCGGCAGTATTACAGTTGAAGAGGGTGATTTTGTCACAAAAGGACAGGTTATTGGTAAATTAGGCAATACAGGGAACACGAGCGCCCCACATTTACATCTTCACATCATGGAAACAGCTTCTTCACTAGGCTCAGACGGACTGCCTCATGTATTTGAGGAATATAACTTAATAGGTAGAACGACTGATGAGTCCTTTTTTGATCAAGGGCTTGAGGACAACACACCTTTTGTAGATGAAGAAACAGGGTTGATTATAGGAAATAGCATTGAAGTCCTTCCGGTAGCTTTTCCTGGAATACATAACAATGATTTACCTCTTAATCTTAGAATTGTAGAATTCCCTTAATTATGATATTTTAGCTCTGATTTACATTTTGTCTGGAGGGTAAAAATATGCGGTGGATTTCCAACTTATTTATGAAGAGTTATATCATTACATCTTTTGTGATTTGCTCAATTTTTGTTGCTGTCCTCTCCTTTTCACAGCTTACATTTGCGCAACCGGATTTTGACAGATCAGACGGATCAACGGTTGTAGTACCTATGGAAATCGATGTCCTTTGGGATCAAACAGAAAACGCATCTGATACTGATATAGTTTCGCAGGATTTCATTGACGTTATTTTTGATACTTTTGACTCGCGCGCAGCTGATGATTTTCTTATCCCTGAGGCTTTTCTGTGGAAGGTGGAGACAGTCAAGGTATTTGGCACATTTGATGGTGCTGCGCCGGATTCCCTTCAGTCTTTAGATGTAGTTTTCTATACTGACGAAGGGGGCCTTCCAGGAAATTTAGTAAATGGTTGCAACTTTGTAAACATTTTACCTGTGGATCTAAATGACCCGAGTTTCCTAATTAACCTGCCAACACCGTGTTTCTTACGTTCTGGAACTTACTGGATGTCGGTTCGCGCTAATATGCTATTTCTTCCAAACGGACAATGGTTCTGGAATGAAAACACTGTTCAGACTCTAAGCCCATTTGTATGGGAAAATCCCGGTGACGGCTTTGGAACCGGGTGCACAACTTTTAGCTATGCCCTGGCTGAATGCGGTGCAGACTTTCCTGATTTGTCATTTCAGTTGATGGGAGAAGAACAGCCTTTCCCGAATGTTCCTGTACTCAACACTTTTGGACTAATCATATTGTTTATTTCTTTTGGTTTAGTTTTAGTAATTTATTATCGTAAAATGAAAAAAAACGGACTCTAACAAGATGAATTTTTTCTAAAGGTCGAATGATGGGTATGCAAGATTATTGAAAGTTGGTATTCACCACACCTTCCAAAATCTTAGATAAACTATTATAATAACAATATGATGATTAATCTGATCTATGTTTTTAGAACGTAGATAGATATATGAGTGGGTGGCTAATACAAAGGGGGGGTCAATGACCAAATTTATACCAGTACAAGACAAATCCGTAATAACGCTATTTTTATCTATGGCATTATTGTTAAGTGGTTTCTTAATGTTGTCAAATCTAGCATCTGCACAAGATACAGATACTTGTGCTGATGGCACTCTTAATCCAGGCGATGGCACTCAAAATCTTTTGATTACAGCACCGTGCGATGTTGGAGCTGGTGAATATAAGTACCTTAACGTCAATGTTATAAATAACGGCGTGCTCAATTTTCTAGATGAAGGTGCAGAAACTAATTTTTGGGCCAAGTCCATACTTGTTGAGAGTGGCGGTAGTTTGAAAGCAGGTGAAAAAAGCGCAGCAGGAGCCTTCGGAGCAAATGGTGGAAAACTAACTATTTATCTCTACGGCAGCAAAACCGATCCTGATGTCGAGTGTAAGTCTCCTCAGCAGACCTCAGGTGTGCCTTGCGGTATCGACAGAGATGTATGGGGTACAAACACAATGAGTACCATTAACCCAACATCATGTACAAAGAGTACGATGCCTGATAAGGAGATGGACTGTTTCTATGATTACCCAGATCCTCAAGATAGCCCAGAAGTAGGCTTTTTCGGCTCTAAGGTTCTTGCAGTATCATATAACGGAACAATCCAGATGTATGGTAGCAAAGGTGCTACTTATGACAATCTTTCGCCCTCAAATTCAGGCACAAGCTGGGCAAGATTAAATATGGGACGAGTAATAAATAAGGGAGAGACCAGTCTGACACTTGATAGAGATGTAGACTGGGATATTGATGATTACATTGTACTAACTACTACCGACTACCTACCGGGTCATTCTGAGAAGTTAAAAATTACTGGTAAAACAGGAATGAGGCAATTCGATTTTAAAGTTGTAGATCCACATTCTAACAAAGATATACCTGAAGGACCAGGACTACAGTATCCACATAATGGCGACACTTATAAACTTGATAAGGTTCCTGCCCGTGTAGGGCTTAACATTATGGCAGGCGGACAACCTGCTGTTGAAACAAGGGCTGCTGTTGGGCTTTTGTCAAGAAGTATACGAGTTGTTTCGGCGGGTAATAGCGTTGGTCAGGAATTTGGTCCTCCAACTCCAGGCAACCACTTCGGTGGACATCTGATGGTAAGGCAGGGTGTCAAATCCGCAGAGATTCAGGGTGTTGAGTTTTATCAGCTAGGTCAAGGTGGTATTAAAGGTCGTTATCCCGTTCATATGCATCTATTGAGAAAATCCCCTGGAACAATTATAAAAGACAACTCAATTCATGACTCTATGACCCGCTGGATTACTCTTCACGGGACACAGGGAATCACTCTTGCCAGAAACGTGGGATATATGTCCATAGGTCATGGCTATTATCTGGAAGACGGAACAGAGATTAACAACAAGCTGCAATCAAATTTGGGTGTTCTTGCAAGAGCTGCAGTGGAAAATGATCAGAATCCTCGTAGAGTTCCAGGAATTCTGGCTGCAAATACAAATCCAGCAAACATAAATGTATTAACAGCAGTATCAGATTACACTAATCCTACAGTGTTCTGGTTAACAAACGGATGGAATGATGTTGAGTACAACATGGCAGCTGGTGCAACGGCCTGTGGAGCATGCTATTGGCCCGTAAATGCTGCAATAAGCGGACCTTCCAGAAGACAAAATTGGGAGTCATATGCATCTATTAAACCCAGACCTGGTCGCGACGCCACAGCTCCTATTAAGAAATTTAAAGGAAATTACTGCACAACAGCAATGAATTCATATAATGCGACTGTAAGTACGACACCTTGTGTTGGCGTGGGTCAAGGTGGGTCAGTTCAGATTAAGCCAGTTCCAAATCCACTTGCACCTGCTCTAAATACTTCATGCACGTCTGATGGAAAACCAAACCTGACATTAGATTCGTGTGTGCAGAACGAGTTCTACTATCCAGCATTCTCTGCAAATCCTAATGCTACTAGATGCGCTGGTACTGATTGTAGCGGAGTTGCAGCCTGTTCTGGAGCTAACGTTGATAACTGTGCGGTTACTGTGTTGGATCGCTACACCACAGCATTTCACTGGACTGAAACCAACTTTTCAGCCATATGGCTAAGGCGAGCCTTTTTCACTGTAATAAACAGTGCTATAACAAATGTCTTAAATGCTGGTCTTACTTTTGTTACTGGCGGTGATTATACTCAGTCCTCACTTCTTCCCGGAAGCTTTATGTTAGCTGCTAATAACGTATTTATTGGCAACACCGAGAAAGGAAATCCGTTTTCTTCCAATGCGGGTCCTTTCAGTAAAAGTGGTCTCACTTGTGAGAACCCAATACAAGATAATAATTACTGTCTTAGGATCAATGAAGGTATCAGTATGCCTCTTAGTAATTATGGTATGAACCAGCGCTTCTTCAACATTTATGACGGTCCTGCTAACCAGGCTTCAAACGCTTATCTTGATATTACAAAAACTCAAATTACTGATTGCTCACCATCAACTAATGAAGCCAACACCTGCGAAACAAGTGACTGGATGTATGGAAGGGTGCTCGGTGTACCTAGAGATGTAGAAGAAGTTATTGAAGGAAACCTGGTAAAACGTGTGGTTAAGGATAATTGCGTACTGCCTAATGCTGGAATAGCATGGAAGCAGCCAAATGGTTTTTATTATCCACCTGCTTTCCATTCAGATAATTTGTTCTTTGACAATGTAGAGATCAGACATTTTGTTATCCAACCGTTGTTCGATCCAGGCACATTCAACACTAATCTAGAGGCTGTTAAAAAGAATTATTGTACTTATAACCCCGGATCGTTTACTGGATGGACTGCAATTGACCGTCAGACCATTTTAAACGACGATGACGGTTCACTTACCGGAGTGGAAAAAACAATCTCCGTAAACGAAGACCTATTCTTTACAGCTCCCATTGAACAATTTGAGTGCCGCTCTGAGGCTTCTGCTAAAACCAGCCCCTATGAGTATGTATCAACCGTTGTTTACCCAGATTGTGGAGTGACTTGTAATCAAGCTGAATGGAGCGCCAACTGTACGTCCGGTTGTTACGGTGTGCCGTTATTGCGTCAATATCTAACAGGAACTGAAGATCTGAATTCTGAGACCGAGATACGAATGCAGGGACCTGCAATTGCCGGTCGTATTAACCTGACAGCTAATAATGGCCTTTACTACATAGACACAACCAGAAATTCAGTTCAGCAAAGTTTCCCTCTTAAAAACATTTTCAAGGCAAACCAGACTTACTATACATTCTTCATTTTTGCCAAGCCTGAGATCAAACAGACTTATCAATTCTATGTAGGTGTAGATCCAAGTATTAGTGAAACTGACCCTCAGATTGTTCAGGCTACTGCAGCTGATATTGCAACCTTAAATGTAGGATTTGATACAATTCCAGGTTTCGATACATGGGATGACACCGGTTGGGATCGGCAATATGACAACAGCACGGGTATTTTGACTGTTACTGTTGATATGGCGAATTTTAAACAAAACTTTGATGACGCAAAAATAGAGAGTTGTAGACCTTCAAGTTTTTGTGAACCTTCGGGCAGTAGTTGTAAATGTTCAAAAACCTTAATGGATGAAGACCCTGAACTATTTGCAGAGTGCGAACGAATAGATATATGCAGATGGTCTGGAAACGATCCTGACTGTCCAGTGTTTAATGTTGGAACTCCAACAGATCCGAATTTTATTTCTAGATGTCTAGGTTTTGGTATTACTATGCCAAGCGTCTTTGTTGCGGATGATGATATGGGCCACCGCCCAGAACCAACTCCATTCCCTAGAGCAGGTTGGGATGTGTCTTGGCCAAAAGTAGGACCAACATTAGCCGGTCAGGAGTGCTATGAATTCCCTACACCTCCTAGTAATTTTGGTGATGGCGGAAGCGGCAATGTAGGTACAACTAGAAACATTATTGAAGGAACAGCAGGTCCGGATAAACTTCGCGGTACAATGGGACCTGATCTTATAATTGGTTTTGGTGGAGATGACGAAATAAAAGGCAGAGGCGGAGACGATATCATAGAGGGCGGACCCGGGGACGATACCTTAAGTGGAAATGTGGGAGACGACACTATAGTCGGTGGACCAGGCAATGACCTGCTCTTGGGTGGAAAAGGAGCAGACAACATTGACGCAGGAGAAGGCGACGACTTTGTCAAAGGCGGCAGAGGAAATGACGACATCTCAGGCGGAGACGGCAATGACGTGCTGATAGGACAAAGAGGTAATGACGAAATAGATGGAAACTCAGGTGATGACGTAATCGAAGGTAAGCAAGGCGCTGATGATATCGACGGAGGAAGTGGGGATGATTCGATTCTTGGCGGCTCAGGCGGAGATGACATAGACGGTGGGCCAGGAGATGACATGATTGAAGGTGGCGGCGGACTTGATACATGTACGGATGGTGAGTCAGGCAGTGTATGTGAAAATGAGTAGTTCAATTATTTAACTTGATAATATAACCCGGTATCCCTGACTTATAAGCGGGGATACCGGCATTCCAAACTTTTTAATTCCCGCATTTTTCTAGTCTAGTATCTCAAGCAAAGGAACCCCCTTCCAAAAACTCAGTTAAACTATTATAATACTAATCTAATCTATGTTCTTAAAACGTAGATTATATGAGTGGATGGTTCATTTGAAAAAAAGGGGGGATTTTTCAATGTCTAAGTTCAGGACTGCAATAGGCAAATCAGAATTAACTATACTTCTTGCGATACTCTTTGTCTTTGGCGGGGTTTTTACCTTTACCAAACTCGTTAGAAGCTCACCGGATCAATCAGCGGGTGTACTTACCGAGAGCGACTTTGCCCGGGATCCAGAGTTATCCGCGTTTCCTGAAGGTGGGATTGTTGCGACATTCTTAGAGCCGCCATCAGCAGCCGATGAAGAAAACGACACTGGTGCGATTGGTCTTGACATCATCCCTTACAAATATACAGAAGCTATAGAACAGACGTTCTGCTGGGACGACGACAATGAATCCGCAGAGCACTCTATGACTCTCTTCGATACTGAAGGCGCAGAAGTCTTTACAGTCGAGGCTGCAGGAGTTTGTGTTACCACTACTCTAGGCGAAGGGGACTATGAAATGCATATTCGTCACGACGGCAAATCAGATGAAAGAGTGGCTGTCTTCATAGTTGCGGGTGTTGATAAATCTCTTCTAAGCACAGCATCTGATGAAGCGCTCCAAAATATGACATCGGTCTTAAATAGTAATAAATGTATAGGTTGTGATCTAAACGGCATAAATCTAAATGGCTTAGATTTAAGCGGTGTAGATTTGAGTAATGCGATTTTAGACAACGCCATATTGGTAGATGTAATTTTGATTGATGCAAACCTTAGCGGTGCAAGCTTAATAAACGCTGATCTAAGCAGGGCTAACTTAAGAGGCGCAAATTTATCTGGCGCTGATCTTACAAATGCAATATTAATTAATTCCGATCTCTCAGATGCTGATCTTAGTATGGCGAATCTGGAGAATGCAGACACCACAGGTGCCGATTTCTCAAGCGCCGCGATTGTCGGTGCGCTTATGCCTACAGATAGTCCTCAGAAACAAGATTCCGGACTTAATACCGACCCTAGGGTTCATGATGCTGTTGTAGCAGAGCTCGAATGTACTTCGGGCGATATTCTTCCTGGTAGTGGTGAAGACCTTAAAGTTACTGGTCCCTGTACAGTTAAAGCGGGTACATACCATTACAGAAACGTGAATATTTATGGTGATAATGCTTCACTGACTTTTAAAGACGAGGTAATAGATTTCTGGGCGTATGGCATAATCGTTGAATATAAAGGCAGCCTGATTGCGGGCTCGGATACTGACCCAATAGGTATGAACGGTAAGCTGACAATACATTTGTACGGTGAAAATCAGGGTGTCGGAGGATCGGGTGTTCCATGCAAAACCCCCACGTCTGCAACAGTCGGACCTTGCGGTATTCCGATAGGTGTATGGAACTCAAACGGCTCAAGTCCACAAATGCTCCCCGGAATGGTCGAGGATTATTTCTATCAATATAAACCGCTGCCTCAGGATGACGGCGACCCTAACGCCTACTTCGGCTACAAGGTGCTTGGAGTTTCATACGGCGGCACACTCAGAATGTTTGGGAAGAAAGGCTCGACGCTTCCTGATAATCTAGATTCTGACAATTCAGGCATGAGCTGGGCAAGGCTCGATGGTGATGTAGGAATAGAGGCAACTCAACTTACAGTAAACAAGGCGGTAGATTGGGGAGTAGGTGACCGAATAGTTATTACATCAACAGACTATTTGCCGGGACATTCAGAAGTTGTAGAAATAACTGAAGTTGTTAGTGCAACCACATTTAAATTTAAATTGATCGATCAATTTAAGGGAATTGATCACCCCGAGGGACCGGGACTCCAGTATCCTCATAACGGTACCCCATATTCTTTAGACAGACTGCCAGACAACCTGAAAGATTGTGACAAGAACAAAGACTGTATAGACATAAAGGTCAATGGACAGCCTGCTGCTGAGACAAGAGCTGCTGTGGGACTGTTGTCACGAAGCATTATGATAGTCTCGGCTGGCGGTACATTTATGTCTGATTTTCCTCCAACACCCGGAAACCATCTTGGAGGACACACTATGGTTCGCCAGGGTGTTAAAGAGTTTAAAGTACAGGGAGTTCAGTTTCATCAGCTTGGTCAGGGTGGCAAGTTAGGGCACTATCCCGTGCATTTCCATCAAACTAGAAAGACCCCTGAAGGAACATTTGTCAAAGACTCTTCTATAACTGATTCCATGACTAGATGGATTACTTTACACGGCGCTCAAGGCGTGACATTGGCCAGAAATGTTGGCTGTATGTCAATCGGGCACGGGTTTTATCTTGAAGATGGAACTGAGATCAATAACAAACTTTATTCAAATCTTGGAATTCTTGCCCGTGCGGCTGTAAAAAATGATCAGAATCCAAGACAGGTTCCGGGCATTTTAGCCTGGGCCGGAAGTCCTAACACTGCTTTCGTCCCATACAACTCGGATATTTTTAATCCGACAGTTTTCTGGATAATGAACGGATGGAACGATTTTGAATATAATGTGGCAGCCGGAGCGACCGGTTGCGGAGTATGTTACTGGCTTGTTCCAGGTACGAACAGCGGACCTTCACAGGGTAGGAAATGGGATTCCTATGCATCTATGCAGACAGGCCAGATCATGACTGAAGCCGGCGAAACGTATGAGGTTAATATGGGCCGCGCCGGAATGACTCCTCTTAGAACCTTTAAGGGTAATTACTGTTCATCAGCCATGATGTCTTTTAATACAGTCGGAGCTACAGATGATTGTCTGGGTTTAAATACGTTAGGTCCTGCTACTAACCCCAACGCGCCTGTGCCGGCAGTGCTGCCTACCGCAGAGGGCGGAAAAATGGATCAAAATAAAGAGACTTTTTATCCTAAAGTTACAGCTGGCGGCGGTAGATTTGCTACAAAATGTGACGGTACGGACTGCGGGCCAAGTAAAATTCTCAACAGATGTAGCACAGGCAACCGTGATAATTGCATGGTAACTGTGCTTGATAAATACACTTCATCATTTCACTGGCCTCAGCAGAATTTTGCGGCAATATGGCTCCGCCCACAGTGGTACCTTTACGTTAACAGCTTTCTTTCAGATTCCCAGAACGGCGGGCTTGGTTTTGTTACCGGAGGAGACTATACACTTTCAAACGTAGTTCCCGGTCAATGGCAGCTTGCTACAAGATCAGTATTTGTAGGCGAAACTCAAAAGGATAACCCTTTTACATCAAACGCAGGACCGTTTAACCCTCTAATGAGTGCTGACGGTAAAGTTAAAGGACTTACTTGCGACAGCGGCGATACCAACCACTGCAGATCGGCAAAAGAAGGTATAAGTATGCCGATTGATAATTTTGCGGTGAATCAGCGCATGTTTAACATCTACGACGGGCCTAACTTTCAAGACAAAGTTGGTTATCTGGACATAGTGGAAACTCAACTCGGACCACTTTGTACCCCGGGCAAAGGCAATTGTCCTCAGTTTGGATCCACTCCTGTTTTTACAGGAAAGCCGGAGTGGATGTACACTCGAACAATAGGTATACCTGTTGATAAATCTAGAACTCCTGAGAAGATGACCGATACGTGTGTTCTGCCCAATGCGGCTATAGGGTGGAAGCAGCCAAACGGTTTTTACTATCCGCCCGCTTTCCACTCAGACGGTCTATTCTTTAATAATGTAAATATACGCCACTATGTTCTTGAGCCTTTGTGGTTACCGGGAACATTTAAAACAGACGAGGTTAAATTAAGAGAGGATTACTGCCGCTTTAATGCAGAAAACACTTTTGGCAGTTTCAGCAGCGTTGACCGTCAGACTGTGGTAAACGATGATGACGGCTCGCTTACAGGGCTTGTTAGTAGTGAGTTTGTAGAGAGCATTTCCGTGAACCTCGATCCGTTTTTTAATACTCCGATTGAAGCCACAGAGTGTAAGTCATTTGATACTGCTAAAACCAGCCCGTACGAATACCTAACAACGGCTATATATCCTAAGTGCGCCACAAACAACACTTGCTTGGGAACTTGTTCAAACACGGGCGCCGTATGCTCATGGGGTGGGGAGTGTGCTAATGAAGGAAACTGTGTTAACAACAAGTGCACAAACGACGGTAGCAAAAGCTGCACAACTCCGGCTGACTGTGATTTATCTGGGACGTGCAGCGCTACATGGGGAAGACCTTGTACCAATACAGACTGCTACGGTGTTCCGCTTGAGCGCCAGCTTTTAACCACGAAAGATGCCAAAGATCTATCAACTACGGGAATACGAATGGCTGGGATGGATCTCTATCAGAGAAGCATGATGACGCTTAACCACGCAACTTACCTTGTAAACACTACTGTTTCGGAAGCTGAGCAGAGAAAAAGTGCCAAGAGTCTAAACGTATTTAAAGGAGGAGATACTTTTTATACATATTTCCTCTACACTAAGGCTTCATCCAAACAGACATATCAATTTTATGTGGGGATAGATTCTACTATTAATCCGGACAACCCGGAGATTGTTAGTGCTCAAAGAGCTAATATCGCAACCTTCCCAATAACATTTTCGACAGACCCAAAAGTTATGTGGAATGATGAGGACATAGGATGGTTTAGAAGCTACAATCCGGGTACGGGGATTCTAACAGTAACGGTGGATATGAAAAGTTTTGAAGGCCAATACAAAGCTGCCGAATTAGATTTTTGCCAGCCCTCAAGCTTCTGCACCCCACAAGGAGACCAATGCGTATGCTCAAGTAACCTTACTGGGGACGATAAAGCTGCTTGCGAGGCAGGCAACATATGCGGTAAGTGGGTAGGTAAAGATATAGATTGCCCACTTGAGGGATGTCCGGGTTTTTCTATCACGCTTCCAAACAGTTTCGTTCCAGATGATAAAGGTAATATTTTAATCAGTACTAGAGACGGTCACAGACCTGATCCTAAGTGCTTTCCGAAAGAAGCTCCATGGGATATCACTTTAGATACTGCGGGCACTATCGCCGGTTCATGCGAAGGTACCCCTGTAGATGATCCAAAATTCTGCACAGACCCTCCTGGCGGCGGAGGTCCATCTCCTACGAATCCTCCGACACCAACACCACCTCCTGGAGGAGGCGGTGGAGGTCCAACTGACGCCGACGGCGATGGTGTAGCTAATGGTGTTGATGTTGATTCAGATAATGACGGCATACCCGACAATATGGAAACTGCTACCAACGGAGTGGATCCTTCTACATCAACTAGGATGGAAATACCGGCTGACCCTGACGGGGATGGCATTCCAAATGAACTCGATCTGGATTCTGACGGCGACGGGCTTCCTGACCACTTTGAAGCTGGCGGAATTAACGATGCTAATAGTGATGGCACCTCTGATAATTTTGTAGATTCTGATGCCGATGGTCTTCACGACGCGCATGATACAGATCAGGGAGGAGTTGCCCTGCCCCTGCATGATACTGACGCAGATGGTACTCCAGACTTCCTGGATAAGGACTCAGATGGAGACGGTCTGACAGATACGAATGAAACAGCTGGTTGTATAGATGCAAATGACGATGGTATTCATGATGATTCAGCAGATGAGAATAATGATGGTCTTGCTGATAGTGTGCATCCGGGAACTGGTTCGCCATGCATAATATTAGATACCGACGGAGACGGATTGCCGGATCATTTGGATATAGCTGATTCGAACCCTACAGATCCACCTGGTGACGGTGGTGGAGATGACTCAGAAAGTACAAGCGACGGTTCATGCGCTATCGCTGGTTCTGGCAGTGTAAAAGGCGGATTAGCCGGACTACTTATTTATGGATTAATCCCAGCCGCTGTCCTGCTTAGAAGAAGAGTCAAGATGAATTACTAACAACAAAAGCAAACTGGTATCCCTTTAATTAGGGATACCGGTAGTTCAAACTTTTAATTCCCACATTCATCTAATGTTGTATCACATCCAAAGGTAAGCAGTAGTTGGGTGAAAGGTGGAGCGGTAACTGGTGCTCCTGCAACATCACCTTCTATACAGTTGCCTTCGTGAGTTGGTATAACTGGAGTTGCAGGCTGCACGTCGAAAGCTACATCTGTTCCTATGCTAAACCCGTCAACACATTCACCTAAGGAAAGAGTTGAAGTAGCCATTGGTCCACCACCAACTAAACTAACAATCACTGGGTTAGGCCTTTTGGCGCTTGCCTCATTTGGCAAATAGCATACAGAGGTGATTCGTACACAGTCTCCAAAACCTTTAGTAGCATCAATAAAATCTTGTTGGGTCATATCTAGTCTGTATTGTGAAAGCCTCCACCCTAAAGCACCGTCACACCCGGTAGAGAAAGCTTTGAAGTTCACAGCTATTGGATCAGCAGGAGGGTTTTGAACAATTACTACCTCTGATGTAGCATCATTCCATCCTGGGTCAGATGCATCATCATGAGCAACGGAAAAAGTGAATACCGGATTAGCTCCTGACCAGCTAGTGCCTAAACTTGAAACGCTTCCATTTACATGAGTTCCAGTTAAGTCTCTACTAGTAAAAGGTGGCGTTAGTAATCCCAAAGTATCCGTTGCTGTCAGCGTCTGACAGCTTGGTCCGGTTCCTGTTGGGCACATCGGATCGCCAACGTTCCACTCTAATGTAATATTGTCTGCTGGACAGGCATATCCCGGAAATGCATCAGCACTCCATGAACCGGGAGGTCCTTCTTCTCCGACTGGGGAGCTAGGCCTAATAGTTGGAGCCGGGGCTAAACCGCTCCTATCTAATAAACAGCTACTTAAAGATAAGAATAAAACCGGTATCACCGCAAATATAATTAATTTCTTCATAATTCCCTCCTACCATCATTTTTTATACCTACCGCTATCTATTCCAAAAATAACATAAATATTTATGAAAAGTTAAGCATATTTTTAATTCTCTCTTTTTTTGCGTAAAGTTACTTTTGTATAAGCAAGACATAAAACACAAAGGATGACGGTAAAATTTGATATGCCTCTACTATCTCGATTAAGTCATCGGATGAATAATCCTAAGGTTGAAATTTCAACTAGTGAAAATTCGCTAGGCTTCATAGATGCATTCTCAATCGGTATCGGTGGGATTGTTGGCGGGGGAATTTTTGCTACGATCGGACTCGCCATTGTGGAGTCCCGCGGGGCTACATATCTATCGTTTCTGATTGGTGGAGTGGTTGCTCTTCTTACAGCATATTCTTATTTAAGGTTATCGGTAGCTTATCCCAGCAGAGGAGGTACTGTTAAATTCATAAACCAGGCTTTTGGCGAGGGTGTATTCACCGGGAGTTTAAATGTATTGCTGATAATGAGCTATGTTGTTCTCCTGGCTGTATATGCTTATGCATTTGCTACCTATACTGCGGCTACTTTCTTTCCCAAAGCTGACTATGAGTTTTGGCATAGAGTACTTACCTGCGCTGTTATGATAGTTCTTTCTCTTATTAATTTCATTGGCCCCAGCATAGCTGAGCGGTCAGAAGGTTTTTTTAACGTGAGTAAGCTTCTTATTCTTTTGTCTTTTGTTGTGATGGGATTATTTGCCGGTGAGCTTTCTTTTGATAGACTCGGTCCAGCCGATTGGGTATCTGCACCTGCCATAATAGCTACTGGAATGCTCGTTTTTATAAGCTATGAGGGATTTGAGCTTATCGCAAATGTATCGGACCAGGTACGGGACAAGGAAAAGAATCTGAGTTACGCATATTTTGGAAGCGTAATTACTGCAATGGTTTTCTACATGTTCATCATTGTTGTGGTAATAGGCCATCTTTCTTTTGAAGCTATTACTGCTTCCAGAGATTATGCTCTTTCTGCTGCAGCCCAGGTGTTTATTGGTAAAACTGGTTTTGTTCTTCTCTCTGTGGGTGCCATACTCGCTACTGCTTCGGCAATTAATGCAGGACTCTTCGGTGCTTCCAAGCTCCCGCGGATGCTTGCCAAAGAAGGGGAGGCTCCTGAAAGGTATGAAAGGAAAATCTGGGGACGCACACCTGTTGGGCTTCTGGTGATTACTGTCTTAGTTCTTGTTATCGCGAATTTTTTAGACCTTCATGCTCTGGCCGCTGCCGCAAGTTCAGGTTTCATCATTACATTCTTGATGGTCAATATTGCGAACGCAAAACTTGCAAAGGAGACAAAAAGCAAAAGATGGATTTGTATTCTGGGAGCGCTAGTTTGTTTTGCTGCTCTTGTTATTTTGCTAATTCAAATCGGCCGTAACCCAGCCCATAGATACGAACTATGGTTCATAGGCGCACTTATAGTCTTCCCGTTCCTGTATCAGATTATTTTTAATGCTTATAAAGATTTTTATAAGAAAAAGATTTGAGATTGCTACTTAGAGAATTGTGTGAGTGATCAAATCTAGAAGTCCCTTAAATCAGCAACTTCCACAGCACCACCATTAAAAAGTTGATTAAACCTGGATTCACTTATTACAACTGAAACTATACGCGATCTATCACCTGGGTGGGCTCTGTTTTGATCTGCTGCTTCAGGTGTTAAGAACAGATGATTTGCATTATGTTTCTTTGAAGCATTAGACCCTCTTCTTCCCCTGACAGATAAGCGGTAAACCATTACAGCTTGATCGGAGCCAGATTGGTTCCCATCTCCTCCGTCACAGGAAATACCAATAAAAGCTGTCGCGGCTACAGCGCTGCTTAGCTGTAAAAACTTCCTTCTTGTAATATCGTATATAGACATATTATTAGTTCAGGCACGGGGAAGAGCCGAACTTCCCCGCCGGTTCAACAAAAAATCTGTCGGCCCAGACTTTGTGGCAGATCTTCTAATAAACGGAACAAACAGCACCCACCGGACTCCCCGATAGACGTAGCAGGGGGAACTACCCCTGCTCATATCTGTTTGCCGATCATCTACCCTATGTGCAATTTCGATTATATTATATATAGAAATTCTTGTCAATAAGGTATATATAGTGATGCCTAGAGCCTTATCTAGGCTCTAGCTGAGCTACTGCAAAATTAACACCAAATCTTTTGCACCAGATAACAACTGATTTGAACTTGTCCAGATCAACATCGGGTCCTAAATCATAGTTCTGGTTTCCAACGTTACCTTTAATAGGTCCAAGCTCGTAAATCTCAGATTCTTTCACGGTTTTGCTGTCCATGGGGTCTGGTGCCGATACCAGATATACATGAACATCAGGTCCGTTTGAAACTGCAAAGTCGGTGAACCTCATCACACGGTTGCCGTCTCCCATATCGTATATAGTAGCAAGACCCTCTCCGTCATGGGCCACAGGCTTGAAGTTTCCTTCAAAGATAATCTCTGACTGCCCGGAATCAGCCTCAGGGAAATCTTCGTTAACTTTTGAGCTAATTAAAAGTTTTTCAGGTCGGAACAAATACCAGGCTATTACTAGGACAATCAATACTATAATGATAATTAGAGTCTTCATTCGACAATGCCTCCCATTTAAGAAATTTGTATTTACTTCTCAAGTGAATATACGAAGATTCCTTGTCCCCGGTTTCATTTGATCTTTGGGAACTTATAAGCTGGAAGTCCTAGAGCTTAAGTAAAACTTACTCTGCCTGTTTGATAAAATCCCGAAATTTGACTGTCGGGCTGTATGATTCTTCTAATTCTCCAGAGCTGGGATCAACATGGTAAGTCGATTCGGATTTTAGTTCAAAGTCCTCCGGCAGTTTCATTACTTTTAGATTTCGGTTGCCATAATCCTCACGGACCATTTGAAGCACTGTGTCCTCATTCGGGTCAGCTTCAGGCTCGTAAGGACCTTTTTGTTTCATGCATTCGTGTATATATAGGACCTCTCCGCTTTTAGCATCATATGCCATAAAGCAGCTCGTTGTCTCAAATTCTAGTTCTTCTATGTTTGCTTTTGTCATAGTTGTTTCTCCTATGTCCAGACCATCATAGACCAGCGTGACCATATGTCACAGTTACTCGCTGCTGACCTATAGGTTATGCTTGTTACGTTTGATCTCTCGATTCTTGGTAGTGGAGGATCAAAAGTCTCCACATTGTTATTGCTCACTATGCGCGAGACGCCGCACTCCGCCCAAATACTATCTCTCCCGTGAGTTATAAGGGCTATAGCAGCGTCGACCGTGATATCAAGGTTGGCGAGATTTAAAGTAACGGTGTCGATTCCACCGAAATTTTTTCTATAAAACACATTTTGTGCCCAGATCGAGCCAGTTTTCCATGGCATGACAAACCTCCTTTGCAGTAAGGTTGTTCACTATGCAGTAGGCTTTGCAGCCCTTTTTTTACTAGCAATTTTTGAACAAACTAAACCCTACCGCCTATTGTAAGATCTATTAATTCCCAGTCTACAATATATTTTTTATGATGTATACAAGAATTTTAATTGGAGAATTTTACTAATATTAAGCGAATACTATTTTGATATTATAGGGAGGTATCCTTAATCTCTTTAACAACCGGATTCTATGATTCTTTTAGCTCTCTTCTTCTCGGCTTCAATTAGCGGAATCTGGGAGTTTGATGATTCTTAAAGAACTGTCACTTTCAGTTTCACTGAAATTATTAGATGTATCTTTAATTTCCTTGGCATCTGGTCGGATATTTGCACACTGAGTAACATTGGCCGCTTCATCTGTGCTCTTTGTGTTTGTGCAGTCAACTCTCTTTTTGCCGTATAACTCATGCTCGTTGACTTCATTATTCTTTCCGCCGGAACATGCAGTGAACAATAATAGAACAAGAAGCAATAATGTTTTTTTCATTTGATTCGCTCTACCGCCTTATTATATAAATTACCTGATCTTAAAATCTATTCTATTTACCCTTACATTCGTACCTGGACTTATTAACATCATCAGCCATACATTTTCCTTCACTGATTGAAAGACCTTTGCAATCATATTTTTCTCTTTTTATATTGCTAGCCATACAAATCCCACCCCCAACAGTCATTCCTTTGCAATCATACTTCTCTCTTTTAATATTCCCTGCCATGCAAATCCCTTCTCCGAGAGTTAAGCTTTTGCATTGATATCTTTCTCTCTTCTCATTGCTGGCCATACAAATTCCTCCACCTACAGTCATCCCACTGCACTCGTATTTCTCTCTTTTTACCTTACCGGACATACATACTTCTTCTCCGTTTAGTTTTCCTTTCTTGTCCATGTAATAGTACTTAAGCCATTGATCGTAGCTGTGCGCATTTATAGAAATAAAGCACAACAGTAGGATGGACGTAACAACTAGTTTCATATGAGTAGGTCTCCTTAGTTTTGAATAATTATTATAAAGTATATTCTATCTTCGTCATGTCTCTATTTCTTCCATAGCAGCTAACCATTCATCAACCGTGTCTTGATATAACTCTCTTGGTTCTTTGTCACCTTTTGCAGGTTCAATTGTTTCCATCACTGTAACTCTAACATTTGGAAAGCTTAAGCCAGGATTGATTGGAGACAGTGTTTTTGTTGCACCCTCTATATAGATTGGAACTATTGGCGTATCAGTCTCTACGCTAAGTAATCCGGCTCCAATGCGAGGTTTCATGATTGTTCCGCTACTCGTTCTTTCGCCTTCAGGAAATATACAAACTGAATAACCCTGATTTAATCCCTCTGAAGCGAGTCTTATCGATTCAGAGGATGTTCTTCCTGTTCCAGTGAGGATTATTCTCATCGGGTGAACTATCCAAGAAAGGGGCGCTTTGCTAAAATACTCTCCAAAGCCGGTAAAAAGAGTTTTTTCTAACATCTCCCCAGGTAGTAGGGCATAAATCAAAATCGGGTCAATTAAGCTCTGATGATTAGGGCATATTAAGACTGCTCTATTTCTCGGAATTTTCTTCACATCTTTAAGTCGAGATCTAAATGCAATTAAAACAATAAATCTCAATAAGAGTTGGATAATTCTAATCGCAGTTCGCTTAACAAAGTTGCGGTTGAGATCAAATATATCCTCAAGTGATTCGTTGTTCTCTTTTCTGGCTTCAGAAATGGCATCAGCATTTATTGTGGGAGATTCAGGAAGCCTTTCTAAAATATCTCCAATACTGCGCACATTTGGAATTTCGTCCTCTGGTATAAATACGCCAAATTCTCTTTCAAGAAGCGCGTTAACTTCAGCAAGAGTAAGTGAATCGACTCCAAGATCGAGTGTAAGGTCGTCATTAGGATGAAAAGGTCCCTTGACTTCAGTAATTTCTGAAAAACGTCCCAGGAATCTTACTGACTCAGGCTTATTTAGTATCTCGATTTCTTGTGGTTTAAGTTCTATCTCTTTTGGCTGATCACCAGACCTCAACTGAATAGCAATCTTATCAATCTCGTTTCGCTTAAACTTGCCAAGCCTGGTCTTGGGTAGTTCGGTATTAGAGATTAATACCTCTGATATCTGCATATAAGAAGGCAGTTTTGAGCTTTCCATAGATATTACAGAGCGAATTCTATCTCTAACATCAAACACATCCCTCTCTTTGACTTCTCTCATATTGGGCACTACCACCACTCCCAGACCTTTTATACTTCCTGAGGCAGATTTATGCGCTATGACGCATATTTCTTTAAATAGAGAGCTCTTATTATAGAGGTTTTCAACATCTTCGGGATATATGTTTTTCCCGGAGGGAAGTACTATTACTTCCTTTGCCCTGCCGGTAATAAATACGTTGTTGTCTGAATCCACATGTCCAAGGTCGCCAGAGTGAAGCCATCCATCTTTTATCATCTCATTAGTAGCTTCCTTGTTTTTATAGTAGCCCCGCATTATATTAGGCCCTCTTAAGCAAATCTCACCAGTTCCTGTTTCATCGGGGTTTTCGATTTTGACATCAACACCTGGAAGAGGCTTCCCAGCGCTGCCAGGGTTTGGAATATCGGGTGATGTCAAAGTTGCAACAGCGGATGTTTCCGTAAGTCCATATCCTTCCGCAATTTTAAATCCCAGAGTCAGAAATCCGGTATACACTTTAGGGTCGAGTTTTGCCCCTCCTGAAGTAAAAAAGCGAAACTGCTTTCCAAAAGGCTCATGAACTTTTCCGAAAAACATTTTTCCGAGTCTGATATTTGTGGACTTCCACGTTGATTCTGAAATTTTATATAAACTGTTAAATATTATTTTCTGCCCAAATGGTAAACGTTTGACCCTATTTTCAATTTCGTTAAACAAGAGCTCAAATAGTCTCGGCACTCCAGGGAATATGGTAACTCCTGTTTCTCTTATACTGGCTAAGAGGTCTGTGCTTTTAATTGATTCTGAAAAAGTTACTGTTGCTCCTGTCCAGAGTGGGGAAAAGAGCGCCACTATTGATGAGTATCCGTGATGAAGCGGTAGTATGTTTAAAATATTGTCCTTTTGAATCACATCAATTGAGCTAAGTAGCGCTTGTACGTTACCGAAGACGTTTTGGTTGGAAAGCTGAACACCTTTGGGGGTTCCGGTAGTACCGGATGTAAAAAGTATTGCAAGCAAATCATCAGGATCCGGTTTGTAAGGCTTAATTGATTCACTTTCACCAGGCTCATTAATTGTTGGCTCCATGGGTATAACTTTTATCTCAGAGCTTTTGTCTTCTAATTCTTTTTCGAGTTCATCGATATGCGATTCATCAACAATAACTGCTTTAACTTCAGCGAATTCCAGAAAGTTATATATATCCTGAGCCCCTAACAAAGCATCAAGCGGAATCACCGTTCCCCCTAAAAAATTGATTGCAATATATGAAACGACCCAGTTAGGTGAGTTATCACCATAGACCGAGATATAATCACCAGGTTTATATCCCATCTTCTTAAGCTTTGATTTCAGCTTCAAGCAGTTGGCATGTAGTTCCTTATATGTATAGCTCCAATACGAGCCTTCGGTGTCTCTTATCTGAAGCGCTATCTTTTCAGGCTGTGTCTCTGCCCAGTGCTGGAGTTGTTTGGCTAACATATACGAGCTTCCTCAATCTTTATATGTGTCGAAAGTTAAAACATTATAACTTTTCTTGTTCTATTAAATAAGAGGAATTTCTAATAGATAAGATTCAGGGTGAACTATTTAACAGCACCCACAGTTTGTGATAGAATGAACTTACGTGGGTTTATGAAGGCGGGTCTTTTCAATATACGGCGGTATAAAATTACACTTTTAAGGAGGGTAATATGTTTGATAAACTCAAGAAGTTGTTTTTATTGGTTATTTTAGTTGCTGGTTCAACTGCTATGCTGGCAGGTTGTGCATCACTGGGTGGGAGCAATCCACCACCGACACCACGTGGTCAAATTGGACAGATGTCCAAATTCAATATCAACGAAGCATCCGAGCAGGAGATATATACAGCACTTTATAGAGACGGCAGTGTTGCAATCAGCGGTGGAATACTGTTTGCATTTGACAGTGCAAAAGTAAATCCAGGCGCTGAGGCCATTGCTGCAAAAATTGCAGGTATGATGGAAAATCATCCAACTCTAGAACTTGCTGTCGTTGGATACACAGACAACACAGGTGACTTTAACTACAATCTAGGGCTTTCAAAAAGACGCGCAGATGCAATTGTAAATCTGCTTGTTAAAGAAGGGATTGCTAGAGACCGACTAGCTGGTGTGGGAGTTGGGCCTCTTAACCCAATTGCTTCAAACAATACTGAACAAGGCCGCGCTGAAAACAGACGTGTGGAACTTGTTATAATTGAGCTAGATAATTAACTTCTAAATCATAATGTAATAAGATTGCGGCAAGTCAATTATGGTTTGCCGCAGTCTTTTCTCTCTACCTTTTGTTTTTATCCCCTTCTATAATTAACTGCAATTAAATCCAGGGACTTGCAACGGTTGAAGCCTGATTTTATATTGGTTAACATCGTGATTGTTGATAGTATGAGAACGGAAAAACATGTTTATAGTCAGCTTACTTAAAAAATATCCGAGAGTTGTTATTTCACAACGAAACAATGGTCTTGGAGACAATCTTCTTGCTGCTGCCAATTCATGGTGCTATGCCAAACATACAAATAGAACCCTGGTTATAGTCTGGCAGCCTTCAAGGTACCTTGCCGACAAAAAGGTGAATGCATTCAGCCATTTTTTCAAAGTGCCTGAGAAAATTGAAGGTGTTCCTGTCGTAGTAGAGCCAAATATTGACCCTATTTCTACTTTTCTTATATCACACCCCCTCTATTATCTGCCTTTTCCTGATCCGATTTTGTCAATCTATAAGCTATTTAGCAAGATAACAAAGTCAGCACAAAGCCTTTTCAAAGAAAGACTTCTCAAGAGGAAGGGAGTTACAGATAGAATCATCAAAAATCATGAGGACATACAAAACAGGGTACTGATAACACATAGTTGCTATGCACCACGCGATAATTTAAAACATTTCTTCGACTCACTTAAATTGAATCCTGAATTCCAAGAGAAGGTTGACTTGTTTGCAGAAAGAAATTTCAAGAATAAAAAGGTCATAGGAGTGCATATAAGATACTACAACCGGAGTATGGCGCATTCAGATCACACCAAATATTGGCAGGATCAAGTAGAGGCTTTATGCATTTGTCTGAATAAGATTAAAGAGGCAGCTTCCGGATTGAAACAATCTGAATATGTTGTTTTCCTGTCTACGGACTCAGGCTTAGTTCACGATTTTCTCTCTCAGTCGGTTGAAAATCTGGTCTTTTATGAAAAGGATTTCGGTTCGGACATCTCCCAAGAACTCCATCAAGAGCTGCCGGTTGAAACGGCGACATCCACCGTGATTGAAATGTTTTTACTGGCAAAGAGTGATGTACTGGTGAGATTCCCACCCGAGTCATGGTTTTCCTATTACGCGAGTTTGTACGCAAAAGAAGTCATAGTTTGATAATCATTCGATAGAATGAACCAATGCCCACAATTGGGCACTTGGTTTTAACTTAAATGGAGGGGATGTGATGAAACTACTTAAAACTATTAACATTACACTTTTATTAGTGTTTATAGTCCTATTTAATCTTGAGACCACTTTAGCCGAGCCAACCTACAATGTTGTCTTGACATCCGAAGTCGAGTGGGAGCAGCTCAACCCCGCCCGCAGCTCCAATAGCCCGATGGCTGCCACCCTTTGGGGTGACCGCACTGGCTCTGGGCCCTCAGGCTTTCTCCTTAAGCTAGTGGACGGCTTCAAGTCGCCACCTCATATTCACACAGCCAACTACCACGGAGTGGTCATTAAAGGCACCGTTCACAACGCAGAACCTGATGCCAAGGAGGTGTATCTGCCGGCCGGCTCCTTCTGGACGCAGCCCGACGGAGGTGTGCACATTACAGCAGCAAAGGGCAGCAGTCTGGCATACATAGAGTTTGAGGGAGCGTTAGACGTCCTTCCTGCCGAGGAAGCGACTAATAAAGAAACCGAGGCGACTGTCGTGCAGGCCTCGAGCATCAACTGGGTCGATCAGCCCGGAATGCCAGCCTCTGCCAATGGACCAAAGATAGCTGTTCTTTGGGGCAGTCCGCAGCATGATCAGCTGAGCGGGACCCTTGTTAAACTACCGGCCGGGTTTACTGGAATGATGAGCAGCTCAGGCTCGACCTTTCACGCTGTAGTGATTCAGGGTCAACCCAAACACCGGGTGCCAGGAGAGGTCGATGTTAAGACTATGGAGCCTGGCAGTTATTTTGGTTCTAAGGGTAATTCGGTGCATCAGATTTCGTGCGAAGACGGAGAAGATTGCATGATATACGTGCGTACGGAGGGCAAGTTCGACATCATTCAGCCGCCTCTCGTTAAGTAGCCGTAGTCTGTTATAACACTGCTCCCAATTGTTTGGGTATATTTATATCTTATACATAATAGTATCAATTACTAATATGATTATGGAGGGAGAGAAATGAGAATTATTCTTACTGTTTTCATTCTATCGATACTTTATATAGGCACAAGCTATGCACAGCCCTTTGCATATGTTGCTAGCGGCGAAGGCATTACTATAATAGATACTGCTACTAACAAGGTTGTTGGTTCACCTATAGCAGTTGGGATTACTACCGCAAATCTTGCGATATCACCCGATAGTACGCGTGCATATGTGACAAATTTAAATGCTAAAAACGTCTCAGTTATTGATACTGCCACTAACATGGTTGTTGGCTCACCTATAGATGTTGGATTTTTTGTAGGAGATATTGTTATATCATCCTCATCATCACCTCTTCCTGACGATGGAGGTAATGGCGGTGGTGGCAACTCATGCTCACTTGCTGCTTCAGGAACAAAGAACAACTCTATACTTATTTTACTAATTATCCCTGCGTTTGTGGTAATTAGAAGATTAATACAGGGAGCCTGCCTATAATGCGCCACTTTTGTCAAGCTCTTATTAAGTTTGAATCTCAACTCTAGCCTAAAAAGATAAAAATTTGTGACATTGGGTCTACATTGCAGACAAAAGCTAGTCAATAACCAATCTCAGTAGCGGATGAAATGTCCGTCCGAAGTCATTCGCTGGAGTTCGACTTGCTGCTTTTTACTGTTGTCCCCTCGACAGGTTCAGGATTAGGTTGTATTTGGCGATTATCAGAGTTGGACTTGCTGCCTTTGACTGTTGTCCCCTCAACAGGTTCAGGATTAGGTTGTAATTGACGCTCGCTGGAGTTCGACTTGCTGCTTTTGAGCGTTGTCGCATCATTAGCATGTGCCATATATAATGTAAAATAAACAGCAAAAATACCTAAAAATAGCAACATCGAAAACAGATAAAATGAACGCTTCATATTAAACCCCCTATACCCCTAATTTATTATTCTAACAAGCAATCAGCCCTATCATATCACAGCTTCAGTATTTAAATCAAGGAATTTAATAGTCTCAGTGCTTATGACATAAATAGGTATAATTCAGACCCAGAATACTCAAGCTGCGTTTAAAATACGAATTATGATTTTTGTAAAATACTCCTCTTCCGCCTGTATCGGTGTTCGGTATCTAATCGCAGAATGAAGGTAACTTCCGTTGTAATAAACAACCTTTAATTCACCCCCCCCCTTTTTCAAGCTCAGATTAAATTGGAATCTAGTGCCAATAGATGCTGGTAGCCCCTACGGGATTCGAACCCGTGTTTCAGCCTTGAGAGGGCTGCGTCCTAGGCCAGGCTAGACGAAGGGGCCGTCTAAACTGTGGAGGATTACACTTTATCACAAGAATAAACAAAATCAACGGGGTCAAATCCC
>BQJP01000001.1 GCA_021604765.1 Thermodesulfobacteriota bacterium | reverse complement strand
CATTTACCTCATTTACCAGACAAGAGCCCATATCCACAACCTGGAAAAGTGCGCTTCCTAGATTACCCAATGTGGGAAACCAGAATAGGCTGTTTACGTCCCCATTACTATCGGCAGTCAATACTCCGAGTAAAAGAAACGGGTTTACACCTAATTCCAGACCGTTACAGATATCGCCGCCTAATATAAGAGGAGCCTCTTGAAAACCTGCTACGACGGCTACCGTGCCGTTGGGGGTTACTCCCGAGAGGCTAATTTGATTCACAGAGTTTTTTAATAATACACAACTACCCTGGTTAATTGAGTCAATCTCCTGAGCCTCTGCATGTAGGAAAAAGGATACAGCGGATAAAACAGAGAAAGATAAAACAAGAAACGCAACTATAGATATATTTCTATAGATATACATGGGGATTTCCCTCCTATGTGATTTATCAATACCTACTCGCCAATTCTCATAATAGAGCAAGGGAAACAAAAATGCAAACTTTATTGTTTTAAGACTTTTATGCTATATTAGAATTCTAAGCTGATTTTGGGAGAAACAGATGAGACAACTGCCACAGAGAATGAGCGAGAAGCTATATAAGAATGATTATGTACCCGAGGAAACTCTAAAACTAAGAAAGAAATTTAGATCGTTTGCAGAGAAAGAGCTGTTCCCAATAGCTTATGAGCTTGGACAGCGAAGGGAAAGTAACGAAAACTTCCCGATGGAGCTTTTCAAATCCATGGCTAAAAAAGGATTCTTCAAAGTTCCACACAAGAAGAAAGACGGGGGCATGGGACTTAAATATCCAGCATGCGCAGCGGCCACTCTTGCAGAAGAGATGGCTTATATAAGCGCAAGTTTTTCAGGCTCTGTAAACGCCCACTTTCTACTCGCGGGTATGAGCCTTGCTCAAGGGTCCAACTATATAAAACGAAATTACCTAAAACCGCTTATAGAGTGTGAGGCTATAGGCGCGTTCGCAATGACGGAGCCTCAGTCGGGCTCAGACGTAAGGTCATCGTCTCTCATAACCAAGGCAACCAAAGCCAGAGGCGGATATATTGTCTCGGGACAAAAACGCTATATCACAAACGCGGGCATAGCAGACTACACAACAACTCTTGTAGATTTAAACGGCAAGTCCTGCATGTTCGTGATTGACATGAAATCAAAAGGAGTCAGAACAAGCGAACCAGACAAGAAGCTCGGCAATAGAGGTGAGCTTACATACGACATCTATTTTGATAAGGTGCGCGTACCCAAAGAAAACCTTATAGGCGAAGTAGGTGACGGGCTTAAGGTATGCCTAAGAGCGCTTATGTATGGACGAACTGGGATAGGTGCAGGAGGAGTCGGAATGGCTCAGTCGGCATTTGATGAAAGCGTATCTTTCATGAATGAGAGAAAGGCGTTTGGCAAAACGATAAGCCAGTTCCAGCATTGGCAGTTTTTAATGGCAGAGCGCGCAATTGAGATTGAGAATGCAAGAAACTTATATATAAAGAGTGGCCTTCAAATAGACTCAGGCAACCAGTTTCCAATCCTGGAATCATCCGGGGCAAAATTTTACGGCTCTAAAATCTCCGTTGATATGGCAAGAGACGCTGTGCAAATATTCGGGGGCTACGGGCTTATGGTAGAGCTTGGGCACGACAAATCCACCTATAAAGTGGAGGAGATTTACCGCGACTCAAAAGTGGGCGAGATATATGAGGGCTCAAACGAGATTCATAAGATGGTCATAGCGCGTGAGATTTTTGGCAGATAATGAAGTTACAGTTTTAATGAAAGACCCCTTCCCTATTGCGCAAATATTGATTTTTTTCCACCTCGGGGTTTAATTATTACCCCATGGCACTGAAGTTAAAGAACGTTGTCCCTCTTGGAAGGTCTTTTGATGAGTACAGACTCATGTTTAACCTCTCAAAAAGCGACTTAGACAAAAGAATAATTGGCGTGGGTGACGGCCCCGCCAGTTTTAATGCCGAGATGAAGGAGATGGGTAAAACAGTTGTTTCTGTAGACCCTATTTACTTTTTCACTGCAAAAGACATATCCCGCAAGTTCGACAAGGTTTTCGACAATATCATTGAGCAGGTTAGGAACACTCCCGGTGACTGGACGTGGACATATCATATGTCCCCTGATGATTTAAGGAACCATCGAATAGAGGCGCTTAACCGTTTCACCTCAGACTTTGAGCTAGGGAAAAAAGAGGGGCGTTATCTGACAGGAGAACTACCAGCTCTACAATTTCAAGACAAGACATTTGATATCGCTTTGTGTTCTCATTTGCTATTTCTATACTCTGATCACTATGACTACAACTTCCATAAAGCCGCTGTATATGAAATGCTGCGTATTGCAGAAGGAGTCCGAATTTTTCCACTTCTCGATCTGATGCTGAGACGCTCTCCTTATATAGAACCTCTTATAAAAGAACTCGAAAGAGATGGTTATACGGTGAAAATCAAAAAAGTACCCTATGAGATTCAGCGGGGCGGCAATGAGATGATGTGGATATTTAACACCTCAAAAAACAGAATGCTGCCTATTTAACTGCATAAACTTATTTAATTCTCTAACTCGATTTATTTTCTGAGTACTTTATAATAACGCCTCATGAAACAAATATGTAGAGGATGCCTTCTTATTGGTAATGGCAGGCATGGGTTATTCTCAGGGAATTTATACGTTGCCATAGCTCAGATATCTTTGGGCATAGCGCTTATTGCCATAAACATAGACCACCTTAGCGGAACTGGAATCATCATTCACATTTTAGCTATTGCTAGTATTATTGTTGGTTTTTTAAATTTCTTGGATTCAAGAAAGCCAGGGCGCATATGCCCCAGGTGCAACAAATCTCTAATGGTAGTTATTGAAAGCAAAGAAGGCCAGAAGTTCATAAAGGGAAACAACGTCTCTCTTCCGAATGAAACCAATGAGCAACCACAAGACTAATTTTTTCTTAAGTTTTAACCAATCGTTATTCCCTATATTTTGTTACTAAGTTATATTGTAGATATAAAATTATTGGAGGATATTATTATGTCTGAAATTACTCTCGATCACCATTTATATTCATTTGGGGAAGGAGATGTCGAAGCAATACTTGAGGATTATACTGAGGAATCTGTAATAATAATCCCTAACACTGTAATCAGAGGACTTGATCAAATTAAAGACTTTTTTACTAATTTGGTTACTGAAGTGCTGCCGCCGGGATGCAATTTTCATCTACATGACAAAGTGATTGAGGAGAATATCGCCTATCTGGTATGGCATGCGGATTCAGATGGTTATGTAGTGCCTTTTGCATCTGACACATTCGTGTTTGACGAAGATGACAAAATACAAGTTCAGACGATAGCATTTGTCCTTCAGGAAAAAGAATAACAATTAATTAGGGCTTGAATGAAAATCACGGTTGTAATCAAAACAATTTTCTACCTCGCATACTTTTTTGTATTCGCAGGATTTTTATTTCATAGATCTTCTAATCCCACCTTAGGTCCCTACTCTATTGAACATATCGCTCTATTAATTATCTTAGCCCTTGGGTTTTTGATCCCGCAAGGACTTAGATATTTATCTAGCAGATTCGGATCAAAGAATGTGATGCTGTCAGTCATACCTGCCCTTGGAATGCTGATAATTATTTATGCAATCTGCTCCATGATTTATTACAACACTAGACTTCATCCTTTTGACCCATTTCTTCAAATGCCCCCGCCAAAAGTAAATTCGGCTAAGTTTGAGAAATCCGAAAACACTATTCGTATTCTCACACTCGGTGGATCAACTACACAGAACGGTGGACTACCATATAAGCAAAAATATCCAACAGTGCTTTTGAAGATTCTTAGAGAGGAATACCCAGATAAAAACATCGAACTATTTAATGCCGGCATGATGTGGTACACAACCAAACATTCACTCATTAATTACACCACTAATATGAGAGAATGGAAACCAGACATAGCAATCATCATGCATGGTGTAAATGATATTATGCGCTCTTGTGAAGATGAGAATTTTACAGTTGGCAAATATAATAGACATTGGTCTCATTTTTACGGACCATCAATCAACGGTGCAAAACCCATCACATTTGAAAAATGGATACTCTCACCTTTTACCAACATTTGGCTCTCAGCAGTTAAAAAGAATGAAGTTGAGCTTCCGGTAGAAAAATTTAAATCTAGAGCGGAATATGAGCGCAACCTGGGAACACTAATACAGTATCTAAAAGCTGATGGTGTATTGCCGGTAGTTATGACTCAACCTTTTCTATATAAAGGCACTATGAACAAAGAAGAAAGGATGGCGCTCACATTTGGAAACTCATACTGTAAAGAAAACATTGGATTCTTAAAGTATACATACCCTTCAGCCACTTCCTTAAGAACTGCAATGGAGGCATTTAATATCAGTGCTGTTCAAATAGCCCAGAGTAAAAATGTAGTGATAGTTGATTCTGAGAAGGCACTCCCCAGAAACATGGAATATTTCAGAGATGATGTGCACTATACTAAAGAAGGCGCTGCGCTCTTAGCTCAAACAGTAGCTGACAAAATAATTACAGAAAGACTAATAGAAGAAAACCCTAAATAAAAAAACTATGAGAATATTAAGAGCAGTAATATCGTTAGACCTGGTTATCTCATTTTTTCTCCTAATTGCATTTATATTCTTATTCACTACTAAGAGAACAAACATTCCGACCATTGCGAGTATCGCTGCTATATCATTCTTAGTTTTGAACCTGGGATTTTGCATCTACTCTCTAACCGGCTTGTATAGTGGAAAGAAAAAATTAATTCAAAAACTCTGGGTATCTTATTTTATATTTATAGCGGGATTTGTAATTACAGACTATATTGCAGGACAAACAGTACTCAAAAAAATATCTCCCAGCATCAGAAGAGACGCAAGAGTTCATCACGAATTAATTCCAAATACGACTTCACAAGTAACACATATGCTCGCTTACGATACCAATATTATGGCTAATAACATTGGGTGTAGGGGCGAGCAGATATCTGAGGCGAAGGCAGATTCGACAGAGAGGATATTAATGTTAGGAGATTCATTTACCATGGGAAAAGGTGTCAATGATAACGAAACCTTCTCAGCATTGCTTGAAAACATGCTTAACAAAAATGGCGGCAGATACGAAGTTATCAACTGCGGTATAGATAGCTACTCACCCGTACTTCAATACCTGCAGCTAAAAGAAAAAATAGATTTGATCAACCCCGACCTCGTAATACTTAATTTTGATATGTCAGATCTAGTTCAGGAATACGTATACAGAAAATCTGGATCGTTTGATGAAGATGGAAACATAATTGCTGTGAACGGCATTGAGAAAGAAACAAAGGATCCTGTCTTCAAGAGATTAAGGGGCTGGATATACTCGAACATGCTAACGGTTTCAATAATTCACCAGTATATTTACTACGAATCATACGCGAGCGAGTTGATGAATCTTGAAAACCTAGTTGCTCGTCCATCAACAAAGCTCCTAGAGCACACACTTAAAATATATGATGATCAGGAATTCAACGAATTATTTGGTTTGGTCAAGCAAAGTATGATGGAAATAAAAAAGCTCTGCGAAACCAAGGGGTGCGAGTATATTATTACCACCTACCCTTGGGGACATCAGGTGAATAATTGGGAGTGGGTGCCAGGGCGATATGAGTTTGTTCCGAAATCCCATGAAATCTCCGATAGAACGGTTATTGAACTTGAAAAATTTACACAGCAAAACGATCTTCCTTTTTTAAACACTTTTCCTGATTTCAGGTCTTATCAAGGCAAAGATCCCCTCTATTACAAATACGATATGCACTGGACTGAAGCGGGACATGAGGTAATGGCGCTTTCAATAAACAATTTTTTAGACAATTATATTAATAGTAGCGAGTATAATAAATAGTTATGAATCTTAAACACACTGAACCGCTACAAACCCTAAGGATTGAGATTTGGATGAAAGAAAATATGGAATGGTCTCTTGAGGGAGATGGTTCAGATGAACAGTTTCAGCTTGCGGGAATGAAAATCCGTTCGCTATTTTCCACAGAGGATGAACTTCAGCTGGTTAAGAATAAAGACGAAGTTAGCGCCGTAAGTAAAGACGAAGCGCTTAGTGTGATAAAAAACAGCCTTTTAAATGAAAACCTTATGCTCTGCGATGAGAAATTCACCCGTATGATGGTGTTTTTTTACTTGAGTAAGGTAGAATAAAAAACGTTTTAAATTTTCTATACTACTGCTTTAAAAAACTGGACAAATAAGTGAAATTCGCTGCCATAGATGTCGGATCAAATGCCATAAGGCTCCTCTTCACACAGGTCTTCGAAAACAAAGGGGAAATTTTCTTCAAAAAAGACTCGCTCTTTAGAGTCCCCATCAGGCTTGGGGACGACGCGTTTGTGAAGAGAAGAATTTCAGATGAAAAAGCCGATAGCCTTATAAAAGCAATGATGGCTTTCAAATATCTCATAGAATCTTATTCACCCCTTGATTATATGGCTATAGCCACAGCCGCCATGAGAGAGGCTGATAATGCACATGAAATTGTCAACGCAATAGAGAAGGAATCTGGAATTGAACTTGAAGTTATAGACGGCCACAGAGAGGCAGAGATTATATACTCAACCCACGTTGCCGAAGCTCTCGATGATAAAGGGAACTATCTGTATATAGATGTCGGAGGAGGAAGTACAGAGCTTACGCTCATTTCAGACTCCGTCATTGTAGACTCTCACTCTTTCAAACTAGGCACGGTGCGTCTGCTCACAGAGCAGGTTCCCAAGTCGGAATGGCAGGAAATGAGAACCTGGATTAAGAATAGCACTTCTGATTATCCTTCCATCAAAGGCATTGGAACTGGAGGAAATATCAATAAGGTATTAAAAATGTCACACAAAGATGATGGAGAATTTTTATCATATAAAGGCATCAAGCAAGTATCTGACCTTGTGAATTCATACAGCTATGAGGACAGGATATCAAAACTCAACCTTCGCCCCGACCGTGCGGATGTGATTGTGCCTGCGACCAAGATTTTTCTAAAAGCGCTCAAGTGGGCAGACATTAAACAGCTTTATGTACCCAGCATCGGGCTTTCAGACGGCATAATTCATGTGCTTTACGAAAAGCAAAAAAGGTTAAAGCTCGAAGCTTAAGAAGGCTTGGAAATATTTAGCCCCTTTTATACAGAAATATTTCGCATATATTAAATAAATGACAGCACATTCGGACAACAGTGAATATTACAGCCTTCCGGATACAATGGACCGTGCAGATCTGCTGCGCAAACTCGCAACGGATTACAATTTTGTACTCAACCCCCCGCAGAAGAAAAAAGAAGAATTCTTTGATACATTTGACAGACGCCTTCACAGCGCAAACCTTGCTCTGGTAAAAGAAGGAAACTCATATTACCTAAAAGACCTCACGCAGGGCCACCCCTTGGCTACATTTGAGGACACTGACAATATAAGTCTAAAGTTCTGGTGGGACTTTCCCAAGTGTGATCTAAGAAAAAAGATTAAGCCCTTAACAGATATTAGAGCCCTTCTTTCGCTAGCCAATATACAACGCTCCATAGCTACGCTTAGGTTATTAAACGAAGACAAGAAAACTGTGCTCTTTGTGTACATCAAAGACCTGAAAATGTTAGATAGCTCTCACTCAAAACCTGCTGTTGTGGTGCAGATTAAAACGGTAAGGGGATATGAAGACCAGGCAACCAGTTTCAAGAAATATTTAGGTACAATTGGACTTATAAACTCCGATGGAGATCTCATTTCAGCTGCAGGATCGTTTAGTGGGAAATACCCACTTAATTACTCATCTAAAATCAATGTGCATTTAATGCCGGAGATGAAAGCTCAAGATGCGGCAAAGCTTATTTTCCACAACTTACTTGAAACGATGCAGGTAAATGAATTTGGCATTATAGAGGACATAGACACTGAATTTCTGCACGATTTTAGAGTCGCAGTAAGGAGAACACGCTCTGCGCTGAGTCAGATAAAGGCTATCTTTTCACCCGAAGATACGGACAAATTCAAAGAAGAGTTTTCCATAATCGGAAAAGCTACAAATGAACTTAGAGATTTAGATGTTTACCTCTTAAGTGAAGACTTGTACAAAAAAATGATCCCCGCAGATCTAAGAGTCGGACTTGATCCAATTTTTCGATCTTTATCTAAGCAGAGAGAAAAAACTAAGAAAGATTGTGCAGATTTCCTTAAATCACAAACATATAAAGAAATTATAAAATCATGGGATGATTTTTTAAGAAAGAAAGTCAGCAATCCAGGACTTGCTCCAAATTGTGATAGGGCAATAATTGAGCTTGCTAAAGAACATATCTGGAAGAAATATTCTAAGGTTATAAAACTTGGGAGAAAGATAGACAGCAATACCCCTGACGAAGAGGTTCACAACCTGAGGATAGAAGGCAAGAAGCTTAGATATCTTTTGGAATTCTTCTCCTCACTTTTCCCTGAGGATAACATGAAAGTCATCATCAAACACCTAAAAATACTTCAGGACAATCTCGGGGACTTTAACGACCTCTGTATACAACAAGAGAGTCTTAAAAAGTTTCTCAGCCAGACCGACATAGGGTATGATCAATCCAAACAAAAGACCCTTGCTGCCGCAGGTGGTCTCATTTCAGTACTTTATCAACAACAGATGGGAGTAAGGAAGAAATTTAAAGAGAATTTTAATGAGTTCAGCGATAAGGAAACAACATCTCTTTTCAAGAGTCTATTTAGCAAAGGATATATAAAGTCGATATGAAAAAAATAGCAATATACAGCATGAAGGGCGGTGTTGGGAAAACAGCAGCCTCAGTCAATTTATCTTATTTAGCTGCACAAGATGGTTTTAACGCCCTACTCTGCGATTTGGATCCTCAGGGAGCATCAACATATTATTTCCGAATCCGCGCTTCTAAGAACTTCAACACCAATAAGTTCATTAAGGGTGGAAAGCATATAGACAAGAATATCAAAGGCACCGATTTTCCCAATCTTGACCTGCTCCCCTCTAAGCTATCTTATCGGAATCTGGACCTTGCTCTTGATGCGCTTAAGAATTCAAAGAAAAGACTTAAGCAAATATTCAAGGAACTCGAAGACGACTACGACTATCTATTTATGGACTGCCCCCCTGGAATATCTCTTATCTCAGAGAATGTTTTCAATGCCGCTGACATTATTATCGTCCCACTAATTCCAACAACATTGTCCGAGCTAACTTATGAGAAATTGATTAAGTTCTTTAAGAAAAATGACATAGACTCTAAGAAGATATACACCTTCTTCTCAATGGTTGAAACCAGAAAAACGCTCCATCAGGAAACTATGAATAAAATTGTGGAAGAAGGAAAGAATATCTTCGAATCTAAAATCCCCTACCGCTCTGATGTTGAGAAGATGGGCATACACCGGGAACCTTTACCAGTGACAAGCCCTCATTCCGACTCAACCCAGGCATATAAGGACCTCTGGAAAGAAATAAAATCAGTTTTATAACCACCACTCTATGGCACATGAAATTGAAAGAAAGTTTTTAGTAAAGAATCTCCCTTCAGAGCTTGACCGCTACCCCCATAGTGAAATCATTCAGGGCTATCTTATGATCACCGATAACGATGTTGAGATCAGAGTGCGCAAAAAAGGCGAGCGCTGTTATCACACTGTAAAATCGGGCACTGGTCTTGTCAGAAAAGAAGTGGAGAAAGAAATCACTGAAGCTGAATTCTTGGAGCATTGGCCAGAGACCGAGGGCAGACGGGTCTTAAAAGTCAGATACGATATAGATTATGAAGAATTTCTGATAGAACTTGATATTTACTCTGGCGATTTAGCTGGACTAGTGGTTGCAGAGGTGGAATTTGACACAGAAGAACAAAGCTCGAACTTTGAACCACTTGAGTGGTTCGGAGAAGAAGTTACACTTGATGAGAGGTATAAAAACAAAAACCTGGCGCTTAATGGAATTCCATAATTTTCTTTTTTTCATAATGCATCTATTATTAGCAAACATAAAACAAACAATCATTTCTTTAAATAGTGAAACGACATCAACTTTCCAGCATCTAAAAGTACAAACTATTTATTTTAATTTTAGGAGGGGAAGATGTTATTAAAAATCATACTCTTTGCCATTTTTGCAACTCTATCTACAAACGCTTTTGGACAACGGCCCTTTGAATGCAGCAGACTTTTTTATCAAGTCTTTAGCTCTGAAGGACAACTGCTCAAATATGATATAGAGAGAAATATATTTGAAATAGAACCAAACAATGCAGGAAGACGTATCAATGCGACTGGATATAGACAAAAAGACAATTTCGCTTACGGTGTGACATTTACAAGAGATGATTTACAACTAGTACGAGTATCTGCAAACGGTAGTGTTGAAGAGCTTGGAACGATAGCAGGCCTTTCAAGCGTGCCTCTTTATCCTGTCGGAGATTTTGGCGGGGACGACTTATTATATGTAAATGCTGGAGGCACTAGTAATGTATTTAATATTATACATGCTATAGATGTTGACACAGTAGAAGTTGTAAACTCCATAAATATAGCTGGATCAAATTTTGGTATATCAGATATTGCATACAATCCTGTAGATGGATTGTTCTATGCAGTCACTCAAAATATTGGAGCATCTCAGGTACCTGCTCAAACCCTAATAGCTATAGATATCGAAACCGGCACATTTGAAGAAAGAGGGCTTACCGGACTTGAGGCAAATGGAGTTTTTGGCTCTATGTACGCTGATGCACGTGGAAATGTTTATGGTTCTGACAGAACAGGTGAGGGAATCTTCTACCAACTAAACACTCAAACTGGAGAGGCAACATCAATCGGCAAGACGCTGCCTGAGGGGCTTACAGCATCAATCGATGGGTTTTCCTGTTCTGCCAACCCGGGACCTTTTGCCCCTCCTTTGCCCAATCCAATACCGACCATTTCACAATGGGGACTCATAACCCTTGCGGCAATATTGGGAATTGCAGGCTTACTAGTCATCAGAAGGAAAAAACTATCAGCTTAAAAGAACAACTTTGCTTTTAAAGAAACAGAGGGCTTTGGTTCTTTACTCTCAGATCTGCTCAGAATGCAAACTATGACTTCTGGACAATTGATTGGCTTTCAGAATGCGCACCAAATTTTAAAACTTGAGGAATACAGGCTAATGGCTTAGAATGTTCTAATGATTTCACAAAAAGCGCTTCACTGTGTTTTGGTACTGGGACTTCTGCTAACTCTCGGATGCAAAGAACAGCACCCAACAGAACCCGATGGGACTTGGATTAAATATTCAACCCAAACCGAGGGTGAGGAATTAGGAACTCTTGAGTTAAAAGATAGCTCGCTCTTCATATTTAAATCCTCATCTAAGGACCATACTGATACTAATGGCAGATACAGCCTTTCAAAGGATAATATTACCTTTGAAGACGATACTTGTTTCAATCCCGGAACTTATTCATACACAGTTACCAAAAAGAATTTAACTTTTTCATCAATTTCCGACACATGTCAGGAGCGAGTCAAAGTACTTGATGGCACATGGACACGCAAGAATAAATAAATATTCCTCTATCTCTTCTTTATAGAAACTAGATATAATCTATTTTATAGAAGCATTGTTTTTAAAAAGCCAACGATAAGAACTTATGAAACCTTTACAATATTACTAGCATCTATATATCTAGTATATGTCAAAAATTTTGCTGTCAGAAATTTGAAGCAAAATTTATTGGAGGAATAGTTAATTGTAGTTCTCAAATAAACTGTATATTATAGGATTTAAGGTAAGCACAAATTCAAGAATTTGATATATTCACATATCCAAATGGAGATCCAGCTCAATGAGATTTAAGGATAAAACTGTAGTTGTAACCGGCGGCGGAACAGGGATAGGCAGAGAAACAGCGCTACTATTTACCGAGGAAGGCGCAAACGTAGTCATAATCGGAAGAAGAGTTGATAAGCTCAGGCAAGTGCAAAAAGAATCCAGAAAACTAGGCCCCGAAATAGACTATCTTGTTAATGACATATCAGATGAAGACTGCTGTAAAGCAATAGTAGAATATGTAGTGGAAAAATATGGACACATAGACATTCTAATCAACAACGCGGGGATACTTCTTCCCGGCGCTACTCATGAAATATCAAGCCTGGAGTGGGATAAGACTTTCAATGTAAATGTGAGGGGCATGTGGCTGATGTCCAAATACGTACTCCCGCACATGATGGAGCAAAGGAGCGGAGCAATTGTAAATAGCTCTTCAGTAATAGGACTCAAGGGGTTTTCAGGAGTAGCTGCTTATGCCGCATCTAAAGGAGCTGTTGCCCAGCTTACAAGATGTATGGCTATTGAATACGCGCCCAATCATATAAGAGTGAACGCTGTCTGCCCTGGATTTGTTGAGACCCCTCTTGTAACAGAGGGTTATCTTGAAAGAGCAGAAGACAGGGACGATGCTATTGAGTTTATGAAGAGCCTCCACCCACTAGGCAGAATTGCAACAGCGAAAGAAGTCGCTCATTCAATATTATTTCTGTGCGATGACAACTCAGAATTTATTACAGGTCACTTGCTTCCTGTAGATGGCGGCTGGAATGCCTCGTAAACAAATCCCTTGTTAGGCCGTTCAAGAACAAATCAATTCCCAAGATGCATATTGCAATATAGACATATACATATTTATTGCATTCTCATTTTCGATATGATAATATCGAACTTAGATAAGAAGATGGCGGTCAGAGATAAAGAGTAGTAACCTTGCAACGTTAGTCTTTAGTCTCAACCCTTCTAACTGAATCGAAATTAAAACAATCTTTAGAAACACAAAAAACAAACGTTTGTAAAATTAAACAACATTTTTTTGGAGGGATATATGAAAAGTTTAGTAAGATTATTTTTAGTCTTAACTTTATTTGTTGTATCGGCATTACCGGCAATGGCACAGCTGAAAATATATGGTATTGGCACTGAATCTCAAATAAAGGAACTGCCGCCAGAAGAAGTAGTCGAACCACGGTTATCACCATTTTTAGATTCAGTATTGTATTCGATTAATCTTAATACAGGCACCCCAACTGAAATAGGAACTATAAACGGTTATACCAGATGTACGGGTCTGGACATACATCCTGATACAGGAGAATTTTTCGCGGTATGTGAGAAAATCGAAGAAAACGGCGTAGATCCAATACTGCTTACACGAAATGGGTTATTCAACTCATATTTGTTAATATTAGACCCAAATACTGGACAAGCGACTGAAATAGGATCACTGGAATTAGGACGAGGAGATTTTGTCTCTGATATTTCATTCAGATCCGACGGTACTCTCTTCGCTCATTTAAATGGTGAGGGTAACGCATTGGAAGCTGAGAACACTACCAATACAGTATCCGCAAACTCACTGGCCATTATTAATACCCAAACCGGTAATTTGACAGTTCTCGGGCCGACAGGATCTGACGATACATGGAGCGCAATTGGTTTTAACGGTATGGACACCCTTTTTCAGTGCACAGACAATCGAAACACCCCCGGAGCAATCAACATCCTAAACCAAACCACCGGAAACGCTACATTCATAGACAATCTCATATACCCACCCGAATTTATTATAGGGGATAATATTATAGGGTCCAAAGACTTTGATGGCATAGGTGACTTCTTCGCTGTCCTAGCTCATTTAGGTAATGGGATAGGACCTGAAGCAACTACCAACGGCATAGAAAACGGTAATTTCCTTGTAACAATAGACCAGTTCAACGGTGATATTGATGTTATTGGATTCATAGCTGATGAGACGAATCAATTTGCCGCCCTGGTAGTTAGGGGTGAACAGCTTGTTGCGGAAGTTCCAACACTTTCGGAGTATGGGCTCATTGCTACTGTAGTAATGTTACTTGGTGTCGCAGTTGTTTTCTTAAGACGTCGTCAGGCTAAATTAGAGATATAAGTTTTTCAAATAACAAAATGACAAAGGGGCATACCAGGCGGTTTGTCCCTTTTTTCTCATAAAATATTAAATTCAAGTTAATTTCCTTTATTATCCCCTACCCTTAAGCTAGACTTAAAATGCAACTTCTTAGTAATTTTATGAGAGCGAATTCTATCTACTAAAAGGAGGCAGCAAAATGGCTTTAGACGAATTTGTAGAAAATCTTATCACGGGAAGTAAGAGTTTTGCTTCGGTTGCCACTTTAATGAAAGACGGCTCCCCACAGGTAAGCGTGATGTGGGTTGATTCAGATGGCGAGAATATTCTTGTCAACACTGCAGAGGGCCGCGTCAAAACAGACAATTTCAGAAAAGATAAGAGAGTTGCTCTTGCGATTGTTGATTCTGAAAATCCATACAGGCAAGCAATGATAAGAGGAAAGGTTGTTGAAGAAACTCATGACGGCGCTAAGGAGCATACAGACAAACTCGCCAAAAAATATTTAGGGCTTGATGAATACCCCTATCATCAGCCGGGGGATGTAAGGGTCATATTTAAAATAAAACCTGACAGTGTTTATAAAATTGAAGTTTAAGGTTTCGATAGGAAGAAAAAAATGAGCGAATTAAATGCAGTACAGAAATTCTTTATGGGATTAGAAGAAGGCGATTTAGAGAAAGCTCTTGAATCAGTCCACGAAGACGCAGTATTCTCTGCGCCCGGACCTGACACAGTGCCTATATACGGGAACTTCTACGGAAAAGACGGCGTCAGGGATTTTATCCGAATCCTAGGCGAGCTTTTCGATACCGAAGCATATGAAATCTATGATATTGTGGAAAAAGATGATTATATTTTCGCGATTGGCCTTATGAAACATAGGGTTAAGAAAACTGACAGGATGTTTGAATGTGAATGGTCACTTGTATGTAAAGTTAAGGACGGACAGATAATCTCATATAAAATGTTTGAAGATACAGCCGCTTTAGAAAAAGCCTATCTTAATAACTAATAAAAAAAAGCCCTGACTCAGTCATTTCTAACTAGGTCAGAGCTTTTTATTGCCTCTCTTCTAAATTATGAAGTAAAGCGTTATTAGGACTCAGTACCTTCTGAACTACCAGTGGTATCTTCAGTTGTAGCGCCTTTATCTTTACCATTGCAAGCCTGCACGTCAGAAGACGTGATTGCAAAGCTTCCGAATGCTAGTCCTAATGCAATTGCTAATGTGAATAATAATCTTTTCATGATTAACGCCTCCTGCTTTTTAGATATAAAAATAAGTGTAGCTCACAATCGCCCATTTTACCAGAAACAAATTTACTCTTAATGAAATGAGATTTCTCGCTTCAGTCGAAATGACAGGCGCTATTATGATATTATAAAGTTCCATGACGCTTGAGAAATCGATAGCTAAATTTTTTAAGATGACAGATGAGGTATGGGCACGCCATGCCAACCCCTGGAGCGTCTGGACGCGTTATTCTACAATGCCCCTTCTGGCATTAGCTGTATGGTGCCGCGTGTGGATAGGATGGTGGGCTGTTTTGCCCGTTGCAGCTGCCTTAGTCTGGGTCTATATAAACCCGAGGATTTTTAAGAAGCCTAAAACTACACAGAGCTGGACTTCTAAAGCAGTGCTTGGTGAGAGGGTTTGGCTAAATAGAAAAAATATCCCAGTTCCCAGCCATCATTATAAGATTATCAACTTTCTCACAGCTGTATCTTCAATCGGAGCTATCATATGCGTCTATGGGTTGATTGTGCTCGCAATTTGGCCTACCATCTTTGGAATTGTGCTCGTTTTTCTTGGAAAAACATGGTTCCTCGACCGCATGGTCTGGCTCTATGAAGAAATGAAGGATAACAACTCTGAATACAGAAGTTGGCTATATTAATTCTACTTAATTAACAATAGGTTAGATATGATACTTAAATTTATTTATTAAGTGGGATAAAGCGTTTTATTTTCCCTGTTTCGGGGTGAGGAGGCAGAGAATCTGCGACTTTTTGTATCGCCTCCGGTACTAGAAAATTATCATTTCAGAGCTGAGCTGGATTATAGAAACAACGAATAGATCAATATACATATGAATATTGCCGGAAATATAAAGCGTGAATAAAAGTCTATTGTTTTAGCCAGCTTATCATTATTCTCGTAACTTAGAGACCCACTTACTATGGCCTCTGCAAAAGCCAGAAATACCAGCAATGTGGAACCAAATACAAATTTGTCAAAGCGGGTAAGGTAGGAAACGTCAGGTACGACATGCCCTATGGCAAAACGATAAGCAATCAGTGTGAGCATCGAGGTCATAGATAAGCCGATTTGAGGCCCTAACTGACTCGGGGGAATCCAGAATACTGCCCACGACATTATTACAATCAGAATAAGCGGGATAATTATCTTCCACACAAAGAAACTAGAATTACGTTTAGCTGAGAGTGTATAAACAAACGATGAAAGCTCACGATTTCCGGGTTTGAAATGATAAGCCGTCGACTCGGCAACGGGTACTTTATCAATATACCAGTCTGCAACGGAGAGATCTGAATCACGCCCAGTGATCGATTTGTCATTAACAAATTGCAATTCACTGGTATCGAATTCCGTAGAAACTAATTCAATTGTCAAAGGGCGCTGGTCAAATGGAAATTCCTTAATATTTGCAATTGTCAAAAAGTCGCCGAACACAATCTCCGTGTATTCTACATTGCCTAAACAATCTACCCAGGCTTGATACGTGAACTGTTTTTCAATATGCTCCTGATTGGCTATAATCATGCTCGGGTTCCAAATATCTTTAAGGTTAAACTTACGGATTATGCCTTTATCTTCCGACGGACCGCATATCAGAGTGGGGTCGTTCCATTTCATATCTAAGGCAATTGTTGCTTGATAACTTTGTTTCGCACTGTTCACCTCTTCAATGTTTATCACGTATATTCCAACTTGAACCTGTTTCGGTTTTCCCCCAGTATTACCACTTTTTATAACACTCGTGGGTTTCGGCTCATACGCATGTGTGATGATAGGAGAGAATAGGAAAAAGCATAGAAAAGCTAATGAGATTCGGATCAAAAGTATTCTAAACATTAGAATTTAGACACTAACAAATATAGATTTGTATGTCAATCAACCTTCCCCCCCTGACAATGAGTTGTCTAAAGTGGGATAAAGCGCTTGATTTTGCCTGTTTCGGGGTGGCGAGGCAGGGAATCTACTACTTCGAAGTTAATTATTGGATCATGCAAACCGTATTTATTTAGATTTTTTAAGATAGTGTCTTTCATCTCTGCAATATTAGGCTCGCCATTGCAGACAAGCTTTATATGGGCACCCTCTTCAGTCTGGACAATCTGAAATTCCTCAACCTCTTTCTCTACCTCTAATATATCACTGTAAGAAGTCGGATGAACTTTAATATCTCCATACTGGAACCAGAAAGTAGCTTTTCCTAGAATCCGCTTAACGGTGCCGTACGCTGGATATTCAGGCAGTGGCGCTCCAATCTCAACAATATCATCAACTTCATAGCGAATCATTGGCATAGAGAAGTTGGTTAAATTAGTCGCTAGTACTTTGGCCGCGTCTTCTACATTATCCACTGGCTGGTTGTTTTTATCTACTACCTCAAATATCGCACCGTCTGCGCATATAACCATCCCAGGGCTAAACTCCGTTTCTATAGCCATCTGCCCTATCTCACAACAGCCCCAGGAATTGCTTGCTTTTACTCCCCATGCCTTAATGGTACGGTTCCGAATATCCTCATCCTGAGGGCCAGAATTGGTGCACACCCAACGAGGATGGATGTCCAACATTCCTTTAAGTTGAGCAGCAGCTAATTCTCCTACAGATGAAGCATATGCCATCAGGTGAGTCGGTTGATATTCATTTAACTTCTCACACACTTCGGGAATAGGATCGGTTGAAGCAAGACTAAGAAGATCCATGTCGGCTACAAATTTACTTGGAAATACATATGGGCTTCCGTGTAGAAGCGTGGGGGCCTCAACCGTGGCCAGTTTGAAAGGCCCTTCATAGGAGTTTTTTATCTCGTCATGAAGGATGTAGCGGTAAGTGTAGCAGATTATCTGGCAAATGAACTCCATATCCCAGAGAAACACACCCCTTTTGCCTGTTGAGCCACCAGTGGAAACAAATAGATATTCATCATTATAAAAAGGATCATCTATCTCACCCTTTCTTAGCTTTTCGAGGTGATTTTCAACAACCTCATACGTTATGCCAGGAGCTGCCACAAAATCGTCCCATCTGTCCATATGAAACGTTTTGTCATTTGGTGGGAGTATGTGCAGATCTTCAAGTGTGAAATTATCTATATCAACATCGGCTAGTAATTCACTGTAATATTTCGTTTTCTCTTTAGCTGTTTTGAGTAGTTCTCTGAATTTCTTTGTCTGGTGCTCCCTTACCTGATCCTTTGTCCATGAGAGCCTCTCCACGTGCTCCGGCATAAGTTCTTGAACATCGCTCCAGACACCTGCCATTATCTCTTTGAATTCCATTTTCCAACGCCTTATACTAGTTCTCTAGTTCGCAATCAGACACATACCCATGCTCTCCTGCTCAAACTCAGTTGTAATAGCTTCGACCACTATATTAGTACAATCAAAGTATTGCTCCTCAGTAACGCTGCTTGCAACGCCGCTAACACCATCGACACATTGGCAGGAACTGAAACTTCCGCTCTCGCAAGACACGGCGATAGTAAACTCAGTCTCTCCCTCAGACAAGTCTAGTGAAACTGAGAATCCCGAAGGTATAACAGTACAACCAAAGAAGTCTTTTCCCATTGCTTCATTCATTATATCCTGGGCGCTAAAGCACGGGCACGCGCTGTCAGTGTCAGTATCCTGAGCGTTGCTATTGGTACTGCTATCACAAGCGGCAAGCGCCAGTACTAATAATAAAGGTAGAATTAATAACAGTTTTGAATTTATTCTCATTTCCCTCACCTTAATAGTAATTATAAATATTATAGCCTGATTTTGAGAAATTCGGAGGCATTAACAAAATCATAATAATCATTCATTATAGTAGAAACTGAAACTTAGACGGAGGAAAGATAATGACTAGTAAAGAACTTGAAGTATTTAACGAAATGCCCTTTTTCTTTTGGGTAAAGGATGCGGAAGGAACATATCTTTGGGTTAATGACGCACTAAGGGGTATGGCGGAGGAAGAGATAGTTGGGAAGAAGGACGCCGAGCTTCCTTGGAAAGACAGCGCTGAGACACTTAGAGCGGATGATCTAAAAGTGCTTGAGACGGGGAAACATTTACTCGTTCATGAAATAGTGCAAAAACCTAACGACGACGATCTAAGTGTATGTAAATTTGTTGGAGATTTTGAAGGCAAACGCTGCGCTTTCGGAGTTTCTTTTGTAATTCCCTTAACATTTTGTACACCTAAATCTTTTCAAACAAATGTTCATTTATAGCCTATTGAATTTATATCTGAAACTGTGTTAGTCTTTTTTTCACCATATATATAAGTACTAAATTCACGAGGGAGTGTGTGTCAATAGTTTCTATATTAAGTGTTTATTATCTTTGTGTCCGCTTATCAAGGTGCTTCTTTGGAGGAGAAGAATGAAATATACACGATGTTTAATAACTCTTATTATTTTTATGATATTAGCTGGTTTAGGTTCTTTAGTGGTTGGAACGAAATCTCATGCTCAACCTTTTTGTTTTGTAGAATTTACAAAAGAGGCCATACCCGACGATGGTACTCTATTCGATTTTACTTGTACATTCGAAGGAGGAGAAAGTTGTGGTATCTTCGAAATACCGAACGGCAGTGGAGTAGTATTCGGTTTTATAGTTGAAGAGCCCGGAATTACGTTTATGGAAACAGTACCTGATGGCTGGGAACTGGATGAAATAGTCTGCGAAATAACCCAGGGGAATCCGAATAATCTCATTTTACAAATTAATGAGGAAGAAGCCAGTGTATTTATGGATTGCCTTGAACCAAATACCAGTGGTATTTGTACTTTCAAAAACAGCATTACACCACGCAATGTCCCTACCCTATCTGAGTGGGGACTAATTGCCATGGCTGCAGTTCTTGGGATAGTTGGATTTATGGCTATGAGAAGAAGGAAAGTAACTGCGTAAAAACTAAAAACATTTCAAATAAAATTATGAAAGGGAGTCTGGCTCTAGTTACGCCGGCTCCCTTTTTCAATTCCAGCAGAGTTAATAATTACACTTATTAAACAAGAGCACATTACACTTACGATTGGATCACAAAACCACGCATTTTTACCCCTTCTTTACTGGAAGAATATAGCGGTAAATACAGACATCCGGTCAATAAATTCTTGATTTAAATTTTTAACTGTGATTAAATTATATTAGCTAATGTGTACATATGAAAGTTAAAGGAGTATGTAAGATGAAAATGGTTAAATATGCTTTTATTTCTTTAGTTGCATTAGTTTTGATGGGTGTCACTGTACAGGCTCAGACACTTTACGGTATATCACATATCGGGCGGGATGGCTTAAGCACATTACATATAATTAATACACAGACTGGAGCTGCTAATGCTGTGGGGCCAATTGGTTTTGAGCGCTGCGGCAGTATGGATTTTAATGCACAAGGGCGTTTGTTTGCCATATGTGAAAGGGCTGACGGATCCGACATTACGGTGCTTGTCGAGATCAATACTATTTCAGGCGCGGGAACAGAAATAGGACCAACCGATAATTGCGAAGCTTGGACAGACATGTCTTTTCGTAACAGTGATAACACACTTTTTGCCACTGGTTTCAACTTTGATCCTGTGGGCCCCTGCACCGAGACCATGGGCTTGGTTCAAAACTGGTTAACTACTATTAATACCCAAACGGGTCTGAGCACCCTGATAGCAATTATTAATCAAGTGCCGGGGGGTGGTAATGCCGCGGCATTTTCTCCAACGGATACTCTCTATTATTTAGTGGGGGACTTCAATACTCCGGGCACTAATGTTCTATACACGGTTAATCAGCTCACAGGGGATGTCAATGTCATATCAAACCCCACATACCCAACTCTTACAGACGACGATCTTCCTAGGGCAAACGCTATGGATTTTGACCAGTCCACAGGGGTGTTGTATCTATCTATTACAAGTGGCGGCGGGACAATTATGGTTCCCAGACAAAACTTCATAGGGACATTAGACATTAACACTGGCGTAGTGACGGTTATAGGTCCGACAGAGCTGGGCATGGACGCGATTGCCTTTACGCCGGACCCAAGCGAAATCCCTACACTATCTGAATGGGGACTAATAGCCATGGCAAGTATTTTGGGCATAGTTGGATTTATGGTTATGAGAAGAAGGGAAGTTATAGCTTAAGATATTTAAACATATCAAATGAAAACTTACTAAGGGAGTAGATGCTATTTCAGTGTCTGTTCCCTTTTTTAATCAAATCTTAACCAAAACTATTTAGAATCATTTGCTATGTTGTTAGTGATGATGGTATCGTTTTAGCAAATTTTTAGTTTTTCTGTAAGGAGGGAAGCAATGAAGAAATTACTTGCTTTATCAGTATTCGTCTTAATGCTCGTTTTTTTTTCCATATGCGTCTATGCGCAGGAAGCGGAGATGGTTGAAGTTGAGAAGGGACCAAAAGGTGTTAAGATCGTCGATGTTGTCGTGATGCAGGCAACAGTTCAGGCTATAAATGCAAACGAACGAATCATTATTCTTGCTGATGATGCAGGAAATGTACAGACTATTGAAGTTGACCCGGAGGTAAAGAACTTTGACCAGATAGCACTAGGCGACATCGTAACTGTAGAGTATTTCGAGTCGGTTGCTCTGTTTCTAGGATCACCCGGTGATAAACCCGGAGAATCTGTAAATCAGATAATGCACACCGCAGAAAAAGGTGAAAGACCTGGCATGGTTGCTATAGATGTTGTTGAGATAATCGCAACAGTAGACGCAATCGACAAAGAAAACAGAAAGGTAAAATTAAAAGGCCCCGACGCTACTGTGGCTGCAGTTAAGGTAGACCCAAGTATAGGAAACCTGGAAAATATTAAAGTGGGAGACATTGTACACGCCCGCTTTACAGAAGCAGTTGCAGTATCAGTAACAGAACCAGAATAATCAACCGGGGACGGGTGCTAATAGTGCCCTCCCCTTTTTTGTTCACAATAATCCAGAATTAATTCTTTTAAGCACACTCACAACTACACGGTCACAACGCTTACCTCCAAACTGAAATGCGTCTGGAGCTGCAAGGTTAATACTTGCGCTTATCTCTTCCCTCAATAAGACCCGAGCCCGGTGAAGACGAATTTTTACATTTTGTTCGCTTATATCCAGACATTCTGCAGTTTCAGCAGTGCTCATTCCCTCCATCTTTCTCAGAAGGAACACTGAACGGAAAGCCTCAGGAAGAGAGTCAACAGCAGCTTCCAATACTACATTTAACTCTTTGGCAATCACTTGTTCTTCAGGGTCAGGTGTTTTTGGTGACAAGATGTTCATTGTTTCTTCTTCTACATTATATGTCGAATCTATATTAACAAACCGCTTACGGTTACGAATATGAGTCAACGCCTCGTTTACTGCAATCCTGGTCAACCACGTTGAAAATTTTGCAAGTCCGGCAAACTGATTTAGGTGAGTGTATGCGTTTACATAAGCATTCTGCATTACGTCTTCCGCTTCAACTGCATCTCTTAAAATGCCTCGAGTAACCCGATAGAGACGCTGATTATAGCGCCGCATTATTATTTCAAACAATGCAACTTCCCCAGCAAGTACTCGCCTTACGACTTCTTCATCAGCTATCGTATCATTATCTATTTCTATATTAATATTCATATAGACTGAACTCGCTTACACCATACTATATATAGATATAGAGTCTTTAATCCGCTAAAGGTTACATTCTTTTTTAATCTGCAACTAACTTCTTAATCTTTAACCAATTCATTGTTTCCTACTCTATACATATAACGATGCCAATTTTTGCTTTAGGATGCATCACAAAAATCAACCAGCTTGAGGAGTTATTATGAGCAAATCAAAAACAATTCTATTACACAGCCCAAATATTGCCATATACCGCAACTTCGCGTTATATCGTAAGTTCGATACGAATAAATTAGTACAAACTCATGTCAAAGCCCAGATTAAATCATGTCATATCAGCTAGTTGCATTGATATCGGCAATTTGCCCTATCTATGGCATGGATGTTGCAATTATATAAATCATGAATGCAACTTTAAAAACGAATAGCATATTTTCAATGCAGCATTCAATTGAATCTATTTCGTTGAGTGCATATCTAAAACAACAAAGAATGACCCAAAGGAGGTATTATCATTATGAGTAAGTTAAAATCAGTTTTAGCATTATTTGCAGTAGCTATGTTTTTCACAGTCCTATCATTACCGGTGAGAGCGGACAAAGCTCCATCTCCGGCAGACCTTAACGATCTGGAAATTGCACATGTCGCCTACACAGCAGACAACATTGATATCCGCTATGCGCATTTGGCTCTAGCTAAATCTAAGAACCCAGTCGTTATTGAGTTCGCTGAAACAATGGTCAGAGACCACACTGGCGTAAATGAGCAGGCATTAGCTCTTCTTAAAGAGCTTGGTGCTCAGCCACAGGACAACTTCCTGAGTCAACAGCTAAACCAGCAGGCTGATCAGCTTGTTGAAGAGATGAGCGCATTGAGTGGACCGGAATTTGATAAACGCTACGCAGCTAATGAGCTTGCCTACCATCAAGCGGTAAATAGTTTGGTAGAAGGCGTGTTTATTCCAAACATTGAGAATGCTCAAATGAAAGAGCTCTTTGGGCAAGCAATTATAATCTTTAAGAGTCACGAGCAGCATGCCCAGAAAATGGTTGATGCTGTTAACAAAGGTTCATAATGAGTATCTTAAAAATTCCAAAGACTGTGGCCACAATAGTGGCTGCAGTTTTTATATTGAGTGCCGTGACTCATGTAATAGCTGAAGAACCTAAGGAACATATAGTTGAAATACGAAATCTTGTTTTTACTCCTAATGAGTTAACAGTTGCTCCTGGTGACACAATCACTTGGATAAACTATGATTTCGTTCCCCATACTGTAACGGCGAATGATGAGAGCTGGGACTCAGGGCTTATTGAAGCAAATGGGAAATGGCAGATTGTTGTCACAGAGGATATGTACAAATCATATTTCTGTCGTTTTCATCCTAACATGAAAGCTGGTCTAAAATTAACCAAATAGTGGCTCTGCACAGAGACATTTGAACCTTAATAGCGTTTCTGAAACTCAAATACATAGATCAAACGCGTCTTATGAGAATTTGAATTAACCCAACTCACAACTTAGACAGAATAGAAGCCATAATTTATATTTCTTAGATCAATTCCCAATTATAAACAGACCCGTTATAATGTCCTAAGCTTAATATATGACGGATGGTTATATTGACAGATAAATCAAATCTCGAGAATATATATAACCATAATGTCATAGAAGGATGGGTCCATTAGTTTTTGCCAGAGAGTTTATTGAATATGAAAATTTATAAAAATTATTCAAAGATATTATTAAGTTTATGCTGCTTATTTCTTTTAATGATCTCAGCAGCAGATACTCCTTACGCACAGGAAGAACTACAAGAGCAATATTTGGCAGAAGTACGCCCTGGGAATCAAGACACCGCTCTACCCATTAAGGTCGGCATCATAGTAATTGACATTGACGGCATAGATGGAGCGCAACAATCATTTGTCGCCAACTTTGCACTTATTGCAGAGTGGAAAGACCCTCGTCTTGCAGCAGATATTGACCATATTCGAATCATGAAAACAGAGGACATATGGACTCCGTACTTACAGATATTAAATCAGCAAAAACTTTTTGAGACATTTCCCGACCAGGTGCAAGTTCTTCCCGACGGCACAGTATCTTACGTGCAGCGTTACTGGGGTACCATGTCGTATCCAATGAATCTTGAAGATTTCCCAACTGATAAGCATTTTCTCCAGATCAAAATAGTAACTGTAGGAAAAGATGCTCAACACATCAAATTCAGCATTAATGAAGAAAAATCAGGTATGAGCGAGGTGCTGACAGTTACAGATTGGGATATAACAGGCTGGGACACATTTACGGAGCCCATGATTGTCGGACCAAAACTGCCCCCTTTGCCAGGTGTTGTATTCCAGTTTGAGGCAGAGAGGCTGGTTGGGTTTTATTTCATTAAAGTCCTCGTTCCACTTATTATGATAGTGTTTATATCTTTAATCGTACTATTTATTGACCCTTCACATATCGGACCCAAATTCAGCATCGCAATTACGGCAATACTCACATTAATAGCCTATCGTTTTCTGCTGGGGAACTTGCTGCCCAAGATATCCTATCTGACCCACATGGATTACTTTTTGTTCGGATCGATGTTCTTGGTGTTTGCGGTTCTGGTAGAGACCTCTATAGTTGCCAGGCTTGTAGGCCGGGATAAAGAAAAAGAGGCTAAAACATTGGACTATTGGTGCAGAGGGGCTTTTATTATTCTATTCGTAATAATTTTAGTAGGATCGTTTATTCTCTAAATCTCACTGGCATCATTTAAGAACTCTTTGGAATAGAGCACAACCCATTTCACAAAACAGACAAATTTTGGTTATAGTTTTTATGAATATATTTATAGAGGGGGATATGATGAACAACAAAACTTTTTTGTATTGCGCTGTTTTACTCTTCTTATCAGCAATAGCGTTTAATCTGCTTTATTCTACAAACGCAAGTGCTCAAAGAATGCTGCCTGATGCCAGAGCAGTCACACAGTGCTACAACAGCAAGCTAAAGGCATCTGGCAAATACGTGAACTGTTTACTTAGAGCAGAGAGGAACGCGAACCGCAATATGGTAGATGTCTCAGATGATGATATTGCGCACTGTCATGAGAATTTTGAACAGCGTTTTATGAGAGCAGAAGCTAATGCTGCAGAACAGGGAGCAGAATGCCCTTCCCACGGAGGGCTTGTCCCGTATCAGCAGACCGTAGTTGACGCAAGCTCGACCATCAACTCTAACAACGATGTGAAAACAATCTCAATAATGATACTGCCTGAGGACCTAGAATATGTTATGAGTAAGTCGTTAAACCTGAACATCGCGATAAAAGTAAATGGAGCATTTAATGTGATCTGGCGATCCGTCTCGACACAAAATCTCACTCAACTAATGGAATTCCAATGGTCTCCAGTGTTCCAAGTGTTTGGAGCTGAAGACCTAGGGGAGATGGAAACAACAGAAGTTGATATTGAGACCAATGTAGTAAATATTGCACTGGGTCAGGACGTAGTTTTAGGTAAGAATGAAATATTGGAAAAACCTGTGGCAGGAAACAATCCTGACTCAATAGGATTCGTCAACAATTCAGAAGAACTCATATATGCAGCGTTGGCTCAACAGCTCACTTTAGTAGGATCCTCACAAGCAATTACATCAATCTACTTTGAAGATATTCCGTTAAATAGTGGACAATCAAATACTATGACACCCACACAAGAAGTGCTTTTGTGGTTTGAATCAAATACAAGTACTGGTGAGATAATCCGCAGACAGCCAGCTGCACTCTCTACGATAGAGGATCTGACAAATGCGTCATCTTTGACACTTAACTTTTCCAATATGCAATGGAGTACACCTGAAGAAAACTGATACAGATAAAAACAAATCGGAAAGCAATCTCGGAAGATTTAGGATGAGGACTATATCAACTTTCACACTTTCATTATTAGTATTCAGCTTTTTGTTTATGGCTATGAATGAAAAAGCATTTACACAACCTGTTCCATTTGAAGGTTGCTGTCAGTTTATTGGTTCTTGTCAAAACTTAGCTCAAGAAGTTTGTATAGCAGATCCTACAAGCATACAATTTCACATTAACGAGAGTTGTAATACTGACACAGGCAACTGTCCTGGATTTAGTCTTGGAAACTCTGAAATCAGCAATGTACCTACTCTTTCAGAATGGGGATTAATTGCTATGGCTGGAGTTTTAGGAATAGTCGGATTTATAGTAATGAGAAGAAAGAAAGTAACTACCTAGAACATAGAAACGTCACAATTTAAAACTTACAAAAGGGAGCTTGGTACAATTAGTACTGGCTCCTTTTTTTTATTTCTTTAGAATCTTGTTATACATCTAATCATGCCTATTTTCAGAATTGTATGAAGGTGAATTTACAGCACTATTATCTTGACGCAATTCAGGATGATGGATCTTGCCACCTAAATTTGCGGCCCTGGCTAATAACACTCCACCTAGAATAAGCCCAACGAGTGTTAGTATCGTTAGTGTCTGGGCAATTTTTTTATAAAACCTTCGTGCACCCAAGCTTATCAGTGCAAGAACACCCACTATTTCAATGACAATAAAAGATATATCAGCTGCTATATCATGATCTTGGACTAATTGATCTGAGTAACCGGGCAAATTTTTGACATACTCTTCCGCAGATTCACCAGTTTGATGAGCAGGAATAGCCCATAGGGCTACTAAAATTGTAAAGATTAAAGAGATATTGATTAGCTGATTACTTCTCAAGAATATAGCAAGAACAAATAATAATATTACAAACCCAACCCCAACTAGAGGAATGTGGTTCAACATAAGATGTAAATGAACTGGATTCATTTTGTTCCTTTGGTCAAATTTAGTTTAAATATTAGCTGGCGCTTTTTGGTAGTAACCAAGCAATAAGCCCGAAAATAATTGCAATTACAAGTGCAACTGCTATGCCCGGCATAGTATGTATTAAAGCAGGATATGATGACTGCGTAAGTGCGAGAGTAGATTTTCCGCCGAGAATGCTTTCGAGCAAACCTGAACTTTTTACGCTCGAAAATACAAGCATATATATTAGTGCTCCAACAAATCCACCTAGAACAAAGAAGATAGCATCCTTCCGCCCATCCCCAAGAGCTGCCACTCCTGTGCCGGGACAATATGCACCTATCGCCCAGCCAAGTCCAAGAATTAGCCCACCTATTATTACTCCCCAATAGCTAGCCTTAACTGAAAGGTGAGATGATTCTATAATTCCAAAGCTCATACCTACAAAAAGTATAGAGCTTGCCACAGCTATTCCAAAGAGAATAGCTTTCATCAAATGAAAGTCTTTCAACCTTAACATATCTATTATCCTCTGCGGGTTTGAGGCTCCAACCCTGTGAAGCACAAATCCGAATAAAGTTCCTATAATTATTGCGAGTATTATCTGCATTTTGCTTTCTCCTTATTTTCTTCCATATAAAATAATTGCGGTGGGTACTGCCACGGCAAAGGCAGCTACAGCAAAAAGATATCCGCTTACAGATGTCTGCATCATACCACTCATCATATGCCCACTCGTGCAGCCTCCTGCTAATCTTGCTCCAAAAAGCACTAATGCTCCACCCAAAAATGCGGCAAGATATCGTTTTGACGGATCACCGCCAAACCTGTTACGCCAAACTGCTGGCGCAATTCGGTCTTCTACTGAGGCTTTAGGTCCTTTTGTTAATGCTGAAATAAAAGCTCCCAATATAATGCAGATCACAAAAATAAAACTGTAATTAAACGGATTGGCAATATTCTTTGCATATTTACCTCCGCTTTTATCCAGATAAGGATTTGTACTCGTGTATCCCGACTTTGAATCAGGATCTTCCACTATCAGGCCCGGGGATATTTTACTCCAGACGATACCATCAAATATGACAAACTGGGTCGAAACTCCTATCGGCTTAACAAACCAAACCGCAAGAACAAATACCAATCCCAGGGCAATTCCACCGCAAAACCAGTTTAATTGACCAGTCATAAACAGACCTCCAAGTTAAAAAATTTGATCACTAATTTTATTATAGTCCATGTTTGAGTCATTATCTTTCTTATTTATGCTTTCCCCTCTCCGTTAATATATCTTTTGAGAGCATCTATGTTAGGTGTTTTCACAGTTGTCTTATCTACTAGACTCTGGAATTCCTCTGAGAGCTCGCTCATCTCATCCCCTGCCGCACTGGCATGCATGGCAAATGCAACTTCTGCAAATTTGCTTTCCAATAGTTTTTGCACTGCCATAACATTTAGTATTTCAGGCAACCAGTAAAACAAATTGAAACGCCATGGGTAACGCTTCGTATATCCCAAAGCTTCCAAGACCCTACCCCCTTCTTTTGCAGCTCTTACCATCATCCTAAGAGTCTTTTTGTCTTTAGAAAGCGCAATACTGTCACAATTATGTTTGTATAGCGCATTTCCCAACGGCAGGACCAATGCAATATGGTATTTTAGCCACCAGTCAATATCTTCGACAAGGTCAACGGGAATTCCACTGGTTTCAAAGAGCTTTTTAACGTTTATAGTTCTCTCCTTTGTCTCCCCATCAACCTCACCAATAGTTATTCCTATCCGCTTACTTCCTTCTTTTTCCCTGTCAGCATAATGAACTATCTGCTCACTGATCCCGCCTCCTGCACCAGGGAATCCAAACAGGACCTTCTCTCTGGGCAAGTGCTTAAGGTAGTTCTCAAATCCAAGCGCGTTGTTGCCCATGAACAAAATGTTCTTGATATTTTCATTTGATCTAAGAGTTTCAATCACAAGGCAGAGCTTATTCTTTCTAACCAGCACAATTACGAGGTCGTACTTACAATCCGACGTCAGTTGATTAACGATCTGAACCTTCGAAACGCTCTTGCTTCCACTCACTTCATCAACCAGAACAAGACCATTGGCCTTAATAAAATCGTACCTCTGCCCTCTTGCCAGTATAGTCACGTCCTTACCCGCTTGACTCAGAAGATGTGTGTAGACACTACCAATTGGGCCTGCACCAAATACTAAAGTTTTCATCGAATTACTCCATTATATCCTTCTTAAAGCAGAATACATCAAAGTTGGATATGGCACTTATTCAACATTCCGTACCTGAAAAACAGATGGAATGTCCCATGCCTCAGCAATTTTCCCATCAACAAACCGCCAGACAACAACGACATCAAATTCTATTGTACTACCTCCTATCGCTATGCGGTTACAGGTTTGTACTACAACAAGTTCATCCCCAACAGCACGTGCCTCAACTGGAGTCACATTAAAACTATGGTTGGTCATTTCATCTAGCTTTGCAAAAAAGCCTTTAAGCTCTTCAAGACCATTATAGTCTCCCTGCAGTACGGGCAGCTTTGGATTAAAAAAGTGCCACACAAAATTGTCTGCAACTATATCAGCACAAGCATCCAGATTTCGAATGTCGAATTTCTGAAGAAGTGCGATGTTTGGATGAATTGCATCAGTCATAACTAGGCCTCCAAGTTGAATATATTAGATCACTAAGTTTATTATTTTCAATCTTTGTGCCATTAGAAATATTACAATGTTTTAGGGGTGTTAGGCAGGACGGAAGTAACAAAAACTATAATTATAGGAAGAAATGTGTAAGATAATAGGACAAGAGAATTTAGTTGCTATTCTTTTTTTATTTCACAACAAATATTTATTAAATTTTGTAGTCACAAATTTGCTGTTTTTTATGTCATAGTGCTTGTTGCAAGTCGGGCAGAACTTCCAGCCTTCAAGTGCATTTACCTTAGACTCAAGCAGCTCACCTTTGCACTTTCGGCATATATGCATGTTAAACAGAGTGATCTGGGGCTCTTGAGATTTTTTAGCCATGGGATGAGAATATAGCATAGAGGTCAATTTTATCTATTGTAGTGCGCGGCAGGCAGAGATAATCTCTCTGAAAATTTTTATTACTGACTCATTTGGCATCGGCCCGGTATTAAGTTCTACCAATTTCTTTTCTATTTCTTTCTCTCGAGCGGGGTCATATATTTCCATAGAATTTTCTTGTTTTAACTTTCCAATCTCAAGAACAACCTCGGCCCGCTTGTTAAGCAGCGTAAGTATATCCTTGTTGATATTATCTATCTCGCCTCTAAGAGCTCCGAGTTCTACATCGACTTCTGAACCAGATGTAGTTAAATTTTCTTCGGAGAAAGATATAAGCGTAAAGAATAGTAATACAAGAGTTAAAGATGCAATATATTTTATCATTTGAATTTAGTCCTTTTATGCCGTTTCTGCAAAATATATACAATTTGTTGAGCAATAGAGCAAGCTGAAACAAATAATTGCAATCATGAGTTATTTTTTATATGATTGGGTAGTGAACATAAAAATTCATAGCTCAGTACTTGTTTGGATTATATCCTTCCTTATATTTTCCCCGATTGCATCAACTTCAGCGCAAGACTCAGACGATAGCCAAAGCTCAGACGCACAAAACCAGACTGCAAGTTCAATGAGTCTGCAAGAGCTTTCATCCCAGATTATCAATCCGCTTGCGAAGATCTGGAGGCTGGATTTTGAAAATGACACTATTTACAACACGGGTGATATCGGCAAAAAAGTATGGACAAACACCCTTACATTCAGGCCCAGACTGCCTATATCCCTGGGGAATTGGGTCTTGTTATTACAGCCCCAAATACCTTTTGTAGATACACAGCCGAAATTTGAAGAATCTTTAATAAGAGGTCTAACTGTCGAACACAGAACCGGGATGGGTGATACTATTCTCGCAACGGTATTAGGTCGTGAGATTTTCAAAGATATAGAAATTGGGCTAGGACCTACTTTTATACTCCCTACTGCTACAAAAAATGTAACAGGACAGGGCAAATGGCAAGTGGGGCCTGCTGCGACTATATTTTATGTCCCCAAAGGATGGACCATAGGAGCCACACCACAGATCTGGTGGTCTTTTGCGGGTGATGATAATAGAGAGGACACCAATCAGATGGAGATTCAATATCTTATCGCTCGCCATTTTAGTAATGGCTGGAACATCAGGACCAGGCCTACGATTAAAGCTGACTTTAAAGCTAATGATGGAGATAAGTGGAATGTTCCTGTTGGGGCAGGCGTCAGTAAATTATTCAAGATACACAAGGTTCCCGTCCTAATTGGTTTTGAGGCACAGTACTCTATAGTTAAACAGGATACATTCGGCCCGGAATGGACTTTAGTCTCGGATATAACAGTTGTTATTCCCAACCCTCAGCTTATAAGAAAAGCCAAGAAAGCACGCTCAGGCCACACGCCCGTCAACCATACGACAAATTGATTCATATTTTTGCTTTTTGCTCTGGAGAAAGAAGACACCCTAATTAATCGTGAAAGATAGCAACACCCATCAGACATTTCTTCCCGTCTACTATTGTAGGAAACTTGCATACCCTTGCCCCGACTCTACCCTTACCCGGTATGTCTGAGCTTTCATCAGTATTAACCGGTTCATTGCTGTTTAAAGCGGCTCTGTCATTTTCGTTAAGCGTGTCTGCATAACCACTCCAGATCATCTCGTGGTCGCTCTTGCACACAAGCTCATCGAGTGAACCATAACCCACAAGGTCCAGAAACTGCTTGTTTCCATAAACGTATTTGAGATCTTCGTCCTTCACAAATACCAAAAACGGCATATCATTAAACATTTTTAATTGTTCTAACGTATACATAATTCCTCCCACCGGATTGATCAGTGTCTATAATTAACAAAATGGTAGCATATAGCACTTTAGTAACGAAGAAAATTTGCTGATCAGAACAAATATAATTTTGCGTCTTTTTTGGCCCTGCTTCGTCTTTATAGGTGAGAGCAGAAAATGCTTAACTAAACTTTGGAGGTATTAAACATGAGCGAGAAAGAAAAGAGCCCAAAATGTGATTGCACCAACTGTGAGTGCAACCCATGCAGATGCGGCGAAGAGACTGAAGGCTGTAAATGCTGCTGCGGTTAATCACAAAAGATAAATTGAATGGATATGGGTGCACATTATATATATAGTGATTAATATATAGTGTGTGCCCTAATCTTTTAGGAAAGATTTTAAAATGAAAAATAAGCACAATGTAGATGATGTATGGAATGAATTCTCTTCGCAGATAAGGGGTTATCTTCTAAAGAAAGTTCAGCAGAAAGACGATGCCGATGATCTGCTCCAGGAAATCTTTATCAAAATCCACAACAAGCTTCGTGATTTAAAGGATGAAAAGAAGCTTGCCCCCTGGATTTACCAGATAGTGCGCAACTCACTTACGGATTACTATAGGAAAAACAGACTCGAGACATCAGAGTTTGATGAAGAAAGAACAGAGTCATCAATCGATGAAACATCGGATGACATCTACTCAGCCTGCGTCTCCGGGTGTCTCCAAGTTTTTATGAACAGACTCCCTGATAAATATAAAGTACCACTTGAACTATCTGACATAAAAGGTCTTAAACAAAAAGATATAGCAGACCAGATGAACCTTTCATACTCAGGCCTGAAATCCCGCGTACAGCGTGGGCGTGAGATGATAAAAGATATGTTTGTGGATTGCGCATGTATTTCACAGCATAAAAATGGGATAGTTATGGACACTGAATATGACACTAAAAGCTGTCAGATCTGCAATCCATCTACAAACTGACCCTATTCGGCTGCTTTCATCGTAGCTGCGGCATGTGAAACTGCAGCGCATCCGTTCATCACCATGGCAATATTGATAGCCTCTACTATTTCTTCCTTTACTACACCCTCTGTAAGACCATCACGCACGCAGCTTCTAATGCACCACGGGCATTTTGCCAAGATAGCTGTGGCAAGACCCATAAGACCTTTTTTAAGTTTTTTGGAAAGATGGCCGTCTTCATAAACAATCTCATGAAAAGCTGAAAATTTCTTATGCTTCTCTCCGCTAACTGCATGAAAATCTTGAATTTGAGGTGTGATATTCTTGCTAATGAAGTAACCCTTGAAAACGCTCTCTTTAGCTTTCATCAAATCATAGTTCTCAAGCGCAATGCTGCTAAACGCATATGGCTGGCCCATAGCCAGACGAATTGCGATGTAAACTGACTCAGCCAGTTCTTCATCAGTTGCACCTTCCGCCTTTGCGTGCTTTGTCTGCTCTTCAATACAATGATCGCATCCGGTAATTTGGGCACAGGAAACTGCGATAAGCCTCTTGTCTTTAACAGAAATTAATCCTTCTTTAAAAACCTCTTCTTTGTATTCAGTCCATGGATTGTGAAGCTCGGGCACAAGGGACTCAAACTTCTCCATATATTTCTCGAAATCGTTATTATCCATAGCTATCTACGTCCTCCTTAAATTCTCAAGTTGGAATATTTTATACAACTAGAAAAAAAATGTATAGGTGAATTACGGAGTTGTTATAACAAGTGATAGATCAGTTCGAGTTCCACTGACCACCGCAGGCTACATTACCCTGTGATGTTGTTCTACATTCTTTAGCCATCCCTCCGCAGGCTACATTCCCCTTGGAAGTAGTACGGCATTCTTTAGATAATCCACCGCAAGCTACGTTACCTTTTGAAGTTGTACGACAGTCTTTAGACAATCCACCGCACGCGACATTACCAGCGGAGGTTGTTCTGCAGTCTTTGGATAATCCGCCACAGGCTACATTACCGGCGGATGTTGTACGACAGTCTTTAGATAAACCACCGCATGCGACGTTGCCAGCTGAAGTAGTGCGGCAGTCTTTCGATCTGCCACCGCAGGCAACCTCTCCTTTTGAAGTGGTTCTGCAATCCTTGGAGCCACAGAATACTAGCCCTTCAACTATGACACACTCATCTGTAATATCGGTTGATTTAGATGCAGGAACTAGAACTAGACTTAGAACTACAAACAATGCAAATACCGCAAGGTAACTTTTCATTAATCCCCTCCAAATAGATGTAATAGGTTCAAGAATAAAAGAGAGCTTCACTGTTTACAACTAAATTCTTAACTTTAGTTATAATATTAGAAAGTGGACAAAACACTTATCTAAAAAATTTTTTTTAGCATCTAGGAGTTGGAGGAAAACGTTTATGAGATTAATAATTTCGGCAATAGCTATAACATTAATTTTCGCAGGCACCGTTGCTCAGGCACAGCCCAATTCGGGAGATGCCCTCGTTACAGCACTTGGAGCCGGAGCAGATGCGAGCGCCGCCCTCTTTAGTGTGGACCCGAGCACCGGGCAGAGAACTATAATAAGCGATTTCGGAAACCCGTCCCAAGGACCTACAAGTTTTGCAATTGTAGGACTTGCACAGAGGGATACCGAAAACGTTCTGGTACTTGAAATGGGGGCAGGAACAGATGGAATGGGCTTGATGCTGGGTGTGAATTTAACTGACGGAACAAGGACAATCATTAGTGATTTTGGCGACAATACAGAGGGGTTTCTAACTAGTGATCCCTCAAGCATAGCTATGCAGGATTCTATTACTGCGCTTGTCGTAACAAGAGACGGAGGCACAAACTCACTCGGTGCTTTAAGTAGTGTGAATGTAAATTCAGGTTTCAGGAATTTAGTAAGCGACTTTGGAAATTCCACACAAGGCCCAACGGGATTTGACCCATTTGGAGTAGCAGTTTTGAATTCCAACACTGCACTTGTGATTGATCCGGAAGCAGGCACCAACTCACGCGGAGCCCTATTTAGTGTTGACATTAGCTCTGGTGGGAGAACCCTGCTTAGTGATTTTGGCAGCCCTTCTCAAGGCCCCTTGGGCAGTGATCAAAGACACGTGGCAATCGGAAACCCTGGAACAGCTCTAGTTACTGATTTTGGTTTGAATGCTGTATTCAGTGTAGACACTGACACTGGAGACAGGGAAATAATAAGCAATTTTGGAGATAACTTAGAGGGAATAGTGCTTGAGAACCCACAAAATGCTCTTGTTGTAGATGAGTCAGGCGGGACAAACAGTTCGGGGGAGATATACAGGGTTAATCTAAGTACCGGTAATAACTCCGTGATAAGTGATTTTGGCAATTCGAACCAGGGCGCTCTTGGAGCAGAACCTTTTGACATAATAATCTATGTCGACAACTTTAACCCCGACCCGAATAACTCAAGTGGTGGCTCAAGCTCATGCGCTATAGTCGGCCCTGGAGCGGCAAGTAGTTATGCCCCTCTTCTTTTGTTCATTCCTGCATTCATATTAATTAGAAGGTTGTTGAGAAGAAAAATTTTCAATTAAATTGGCTCAAAATTAACGGCCTACCTGTCCCGGCGAGAGAGGTCTAACACGTACCAAATAGTAAGGTGGCTGTCCCGCATCAACACCACTGTTTAGGGCCGGGTGCAAGTTAAGCTGATTTACAGTTGCATAAAGCCACCCGTTTGGTCCAAAGGCAAGACCGTCTGGCCATAATAAGAGCTCATTGTCCTGAACCAGGATTTGATATCCCTCAGGGTTTGCAACACCAATGGCATTATTCTGTATGTCGGTAATGTAAACATTTCCGCTGCTGTCAACACTGATACCGTCACTACTTCTCTTTTCTCCATAGGGCTCAATCATTGCCGAGAGCTGTTCGTCTGAAAGACTTGAATCTGCCAGTGCAGAAGCCTGAATTCTGAAAAGCCCCGTGCCGTTAATAGAGCCAAAATAAACCCACTCATTCTCCGGGTCAATCGTAATTGGGTTGAGCCCTAAGAATATAGGGATTACTCCCTCATCTGTTTTTGTTGCAAAAGTATTTCCGTTAATAACAACAGGGTCAGTACCTGGCGCGAAGTTGGGGTTACCTTCAAGCACTCTGCGGACTTCTTCAGTTTCTATATCGATCACTAAAATTGCTGGAGAGCTGTCTCCTAAAAGATCGCCTCTTGTCATGTCAGCGACGTATGCCATGTTCCGCTCTGTATCAATTGCTACGTCCTGATGGAAAGAGTTTGGTTTTGAAACTGATTCTGGGAACACAATCGTCTTGTAAAGAGTGTCAGTATTTGTATCCCAACCTACAAGTTTAGGAGCCTGTCCATCGCCGCCCATATCCAGCATCCAGACCATGCCGTTTGTATCGGCAACTACACCAATAACAGCCTGCATGCCTATACCATCTTCGTCCACTGCTGTTGCCCACTTCTCATTCGGGAATGGTCTTGTTGTGCCATCGGAAAGGACTTCTACAACTTTAATTTCCGGAGAGTCAATTGGCTGCATGCTAACAATCATTCTTCCGTCAGGTGTGACTGCGGGATTTCCGGGACGCTGCTGAAATTCTGCAACAATTTCCGGCTGCTGCGGTTGAACCATTCTGACTGTCGGGGGTTCATATTTATCTTTAGATGCACAGGCTAGTGTAAATAATAGGGCAGTTAAAATTAAAATATTTAGAAATCTCATATGTTTACTCCTCCAATGAAATTTATTGCGGTGTCTCAATAAGCTGATCACCTTTATCCTCAATGAATACTACATCACTTGGATCGCGCGCCGGAACATCAATGGCTAGCGCGCTGAAAGGTTTCTTGATAATTTTGTCCACTCCGTGAACAGTCCCCTTTTTGAAGAATATAAAATCCCCTTCCTTGACTATTTTTTGCTCATTGTCGCTAAGGAGAAAACTTGCTTCACCCGATATAACATAAAGATAGACATCAGATTTTATATGATAATGTTTCGGGACTTCTTTATTTACCCTAAACACCCTTGCTCCGGAGTCCTTACGTTCTACAATTCTGTTATCAGTTACAAGCCCATCTTCTCCAGGAGGAAGATTTGATGCTACATCTTTGACATTTATATAGCCATGCTGTCTAGTCTGATCAAGTATTTTCTGCTGCGCTTTAGCTGTAATATCAAGCGCTTCTTTAGGAGTTATTTCACCAGTTACAGCTTTATGGGTATTTTCCTGATATACAGCTAAAAGTCTTGGATATTCTACTAGGTGCCAGTAATCCTTAACGCGGCTCATTGAAACTGGGAATATAGCATTAAAAGGAGTTGACTCTTTATATTTTGAGGAACTAAGAATATCGGTTCTGCCGGTCTGGCCGCCGCCATTTACCCACTGCCACTGCACCTTCTCACTCATGAGCCACTCAAGAAAAGCCCATGCCCCGTCCTTGTTATCTGAAAACTTTGAAATGCTTATCCCTTGACCGCCGACTGAGTTATACTGATTTAGCTTTCCATCTGCTCCCTTATGACCTGGGAGCACAGCAAATGCAATTTTGTCTGACACATCATTGTCTTTCGGATCTAAGTAGCTGTTAAAAAAGTAATACCAGTTTATGCCCATCGCGACCTTGCCGTTTTTTATAGCATCGTTTAATTCATTGTAGTACCAGAAGGTTGCACCGGGAGGCGCAAATGCAAATAGTGACTTATAGAACTCAAGAGCTGTCACCGCGTTCTCGGAATTTATCACACCCTCTGCAGTGTTAGTCTTTGCGTCCCAAAGTTCTCCGCCAAAAGACCAGAGCACATTATTAAATGCAGAGGTGACCGCGTCATAATCGCTGCTTCCGAATAGCGCTATTCCGTATAAATTGTCATCTGGCCTTGTGAAGAACTCTGCAATGTCTTTTAATTGGTCATAAGTTTGAGGTGCGGCAAGATCGTAGCCGTACTTATTCTTGAAGTTCTCTTTTTCGGAAGCATCTTCAAATAGGTCTTTCCTATATACAAGACCCATAGTGTCCTGATTAAGCGGCAGTGCATAGTAATCAGATGATCCCTCAGGATATTCACTGTATTTATTAATTGATTCGGTGTCGTAATCTGTAATTTTTAAAGCCTTACTTTTTTCAAGATATGAATTCAGCTGTACTATATCAAACTCAGATGCAAACTCACTCATAGACTGACTATCGAAAACTACCAGATCATATTTCCCTGATTCTGAAATGAAATCTACCGCTATAGCGTCATGCCACTTATCCCAGGAAACCAGGTCTACATTTACGAAAACCCCTGTTTCTTTTGTGTACTGTTCGCCGAGATCACTTAGCAGATTGCCAAGCGAACCTTCGTGCCAGATTATATCAAGCTGTTTAGGGCTTTGGTCTTGAGCATGTAATTCAAACGAGATTAAAACAGTAAAGATAAGAACTGCGGACATGAAAACACGCAAAATATTTGTCATTGAAAATTCCCTCCATAAGAATCATCCTTTACAATATTCTAAAAACTGTAGAATTTATTCTACTACAAAATATAAGATAAAAACAAGTTTGGTTTGTTTTGAATACCATGAGAAGCAAACATTCATCACTAATAATATGAAAGAATACAATATAATTTACATAGGAAATATGAGATATGCCTTTACAATATATAAAGGGAGCTTGGCGCTTTAGCGGTATTGGCTATAAATTCGGTTCACCCATTTGATAGCCGGGCGTTCCTGCCAGGTTTCCATATCAGCTTTCATTTTAGGAGGCAGAGGGATATCATTATAGACGGGATGTTTTTTTGGCTTGGCTATTACGGCAAGCAAGCTCGCTGCAGTGAGATCAGCGCGTGAGAATTTACCCCCAATCAAGAATTCCCGTCCGTCCGAGAGCATATCATCAAGCCACTCAAGCTCTCGCTCTATTATCTTTTTTGAATCCTCTCTTTGTTCCTTGCCCAGGTCCATCTCCTGTATCATAAGCTTTCGCACCATGCTCCAGGAACCTCGAAGAGCCATTTTGTTAAAAAAGGTTAAGTCCCTTGCAAATATCTGGCGAACTTCTGCAGGGGAATCCATGAGAGCCTCTGAATAGTAGAACCTACGCGCGTGAACGCCTGCTACTTCATCAAGGTGCTTTTCCACTTCAAGGCATTTATCTAAATCTGTTGAGGGAATCAGCGATTTTTCAGGGTCATCGGACTGATTCTCAGCCCAGTCAATAATATTGGCTGAACCTTGTATGGCTTCACCATCTACAATTAGTATTGGCAGGGTTGTACAGGGCAATTTCAATTTTTTCGCAAAAACTACATGAAGACCGGGGGCGATATAAGAAGTATCAAAATCTATGTCAAAGTGATTTAATGTCCAGCGGGCTTTCTCGCAAAAATGAGAATGGACAAAAATATTTAGAGACGGTTTTGAAATTGTGTTAACTCCTTATAGATATTGAATACCCTTTAGTATATATAAAAAAAGGGAGCTGAGACACAATTTGTGCCAACTCCCATTTTGTTCGTATTTTTATAACTAAGTACTCCAACTTCAAGTACCGCAGTTATTTCTTTTAATTTTTTGGTGCTTCTGGCGCTTCTACATCAGGCATTTCTGGAGTATCAACGTCTGGGGTATCCGGGGCAAGTGGAGCTTCCGGAGCGTCAGGTGCATCCACTGATGGCGCGTCAGGAGCATCAACTGCTGGTGCATCCGGCACATCGGCCTTTGGCATTTCAGGCGCTTTTACCTCAGGCATCTCTGGAGCCTTTACTTCTGGCATTTCAGGGGCCTCGACCTTAGGCATCTCAGGCGCTTTCACTTCAGGAACTTCTACATCAGGCATTGAAGGCGTATCAACGTCTGGGGTATCCGGAGTTAGCGGCGCTTCCGGTGCGTCAGGTGCATCTGGTACTTCTGCTCCAGGTGTGTCGGGCATGTCAGCTTTAGGTGTATCAGGCATCTCTGCATCTGGTGCATCCATGCTTGGCGCGTCAGGCGCGTCTACTGCTGGTGCATCCGGTGTATCAGCCTTTGGCATTTTAGGAGCCTCTACTTTTGGCATCTCAGGCATTTTCACTTCTGGAACTTCTACGTCAGGCATTGAAGGTGTATCAACCCCTGGTGTATCCGGAGTTAGTGGTGCTTCTGCTTCAGGTGCCGCTGGCGCTTCTACCTCGGGTGTATCCACTGCCATTCCAGGTAGTGCTAATAAAACAAATAAAGCTGTAGCTATAGTTAGCTTCTTCAACATCTTACCGCCTCCTTTTTGCTTATTAATAAGCAATGTTAATATAGAATTCACTCCAAGATTAACACAACAATTTGATGAATCAATCAATTTTTAATCATTACAATATTGGCCGTGTATTTTCTATATATATCATTTACAATAGATCATAACAATTTAACTGGAGGTTAAAATGGTAGGAACTCGAAATATACTCATCATTTCATTACTCTTTCTATGCGCAGCCTTGATCACGTCTCTAACAGCGCAGGCTCAAGAAGAGGAAGAGGTAGAAACACAAACAGAAGAAACCACTCAAGCGACAATTGAACCAGAGGCGCTGGAAGTGCTGAAGGAGATGTCAAACACTCTTAGTGCTCTAAAAGAATTCTCATTCGACACAGAAATTACAAACGATATCACATATGCCTCTGGACAACCCATTCAAATGGGCGGCACTTTAACAGCTGTTGTTAAACGCCCCAACCAGGTTTACGCCAAATACGTTGGCGACTCTAGCACAAGAGAGGTTTGGTACAGCACTAAAAGTCTCACACTCTATATTGAAAACAAGGATTTTTACGGACAGCTTGAAACACCTGACAACATTGATGCCACGATGGACTTTCTTATAGACAATTACAACTTCTCGCTACCGCTTGCAGACATTATCAGCTCCAACCCATACGAATCTGTTATGGAAACAACTCTTGGAGGATTTGTTGTGGGCGACAGCAATGTTGGAGGACAAGAATGCACACACCTTGCATTCACGGCTGAGTATGTTGACTGGCAGATATGGGTTTCAAATGATGATCCAGCGCTTCCCTGTAAGCTTGTCATAAACTACACTCAGATTGAGGGAGTGCCTCAGTACCAGGCAACATTTTCCAACTGGAATCTTAAACCTGAGATAACCAAGTCTACGTTTAAACCCAACATTCCAAAGGATGCGGTAAAGATTGATTTTATAAACTTCAAGAAAGAAGAAGGAGCAAACAAAGATGAAGAAAAATAAAATAAAATTACAGAGCGCATTAACTGCTTTTCTATTATTAACTTTGATGCTCATGGCTACTCTTGACGCTTACTCCCGAGGGGGAAGAGGCGGTGGTGGTAGAGGAGGCGGTCATAGCATGCACCGCGGAGGCGGAGGCGGTTTTGGAAACGGCGGCAGAGGGAGTGTTAAGTATTCAGGTCACTCTTCAAGTCGACAGAACTATGGCGGGGGACAGAGGAACATTCAGTCAAGACCTCAAACAAGACCCGCAACCAGACCAAACAATCCTGGGAACAGTAGGCCGGGAAGTGGAAATGTTAACAGACCGGGAAATGGCAACAATGCTGGCAATAGACCTAACAACCCTGGACAGGGCAACAGACCGGACCGTGGTAACAACAACATAAATAATTCCGGTAATTTCAATAACAACAATGTTAATATCGACGTGAATAACAAGTACTACGGAAACAAATATAACGGCAGATACTACGGCGGATACTGGAACTCCTGGGGAGGATATTACTCAGGATGGGCATTTGCGAGCGGGCTTGTAATTGGAGCTGCAATTGCGTCAATTCCACAAAACTCTTCTACCGTGATTGTTGAAGGCGATACCTTCTATTATTCTGACGGGGTTTACTATGCTCAGAAGGAAAATGAGTATGTAGTTATTCCACCTCCACAAGGTGCAGTTGTAACTGAGCTTCCCCCAAGCTGTACATCAGTGAGCGGAGTAAGTGGTCAGTACCGCGACTGCGGAGGAGCATTTTATCAACAGACCTCGAATGGTTATAAAGTGGTTGAACCTCCTGTAGGCGCTATGGTAAATAACCTGCCTGATGGCGCTCAAAAAACTGATGTTGGCGGACAAACATATTTTCTCTTTGCAGGAGGTTATTATCAGCCGTTTTACAGCGGAAACTCAGTAGTGTATAAGATTGTTTCTCCACCTGCGTAATTATTGAAAATGTTGTGCAAGCAGATAAGTAGTCAAAAATAAATTAGACAATTTAAACAAGGAGGCGGTAACATGTTAAAACAGTTCACACAGAAGAGTTTTATCCTTTTCGTTTTTACAATAATGCTGATAGCAGTGACAGGACAAGCTGGGGCACAGAACGGAACGGAGGAATCGCTTGAATATAAACAAGCGGTCCAGCGCGGCACACAGGCTGTTATCTGGGGCATGCCAGCTGTAAGCATGATGGATTTACGGAAGAGCGCAGAAACCCAGCTAGGTTTTACATTCAACGATATCATTTATTTCTCAGAGCCCATGGTTTCGCGGCACGGATTTCTAACTCCGAATAATAACGTCCCATATGTAATGTCGGTGTTAAATACCAAGGATGGCCCTGTAATACTAGATGTCCCACCGGCGTCAGAAAAGGTTATCTATTTTGGAAGCGTCATTGATGCCTGGCAATTGCCTGTGACTGATGTTGGACCTGAAGGGGATGATAAGGGCAAGGGTGGTAAATATCTGTTTTTACCTCCAGGTTATGAGGGAGAGGTGCCTGAAGGGTATATAGTTCAAAGGCCCAAAACGTTCAATTTGTATGTTGGGCTTCGCCCAGTAGCAGTTAACGGAGGCACACTGGAAGAGGCTGTAACATATGCCAAAAAACTCAAGGCCTATCCATTATCAGAGGCGGAGAATCCTGAGCCGACGCGCTACATAAATGCATTTCCCAAAACGTGGAACACCCTACCGCAATATGATATGAGCTTCTTTGAGGACTTAGCCACTGTTGTTAACGAAGAACCCGTTCAGGAAAAAGATCTAGTAATGATGGGAATGCTCCCAACTATTGGAATTCAAAAAGGCGCAGAGTTTAATCCGAATGAAGAAACCACAAAAGCTTTAGAGCAATCGCTTACTCTTGGTTATGACTTGATGCAAGAGTACTTCACCACACCTGACAAAGCACTTGTAAATTGGTGGTCAGATGTGAAATGGCAAGCACCCAATTTCCCTAAAGCACAAGCTGAAGCAGGGTTTCCGATGGTAACAAAAGATGAGTTGCTGTTGGACAAGCGGGCAGGAGGGATGTACTTCTGGGCTACATTCTTGCCAAAACGTTTAGGTAAAGGGAGTTTCTATCTAATGGGTCTCCGCGATAAATCAGGAGAAATGTTTGACGGATCTTCTCTCTATCGTCTTAAGGTTCCAAAAGATGTGCCTGCAGCCCAATTTTGGTCAGCAATCGTTTATAGCATGAAGACCAAGGGTTTCATTAATAACGCAAGCAAGGTCGGAATCGGTTCTACTCAGGAAGCAGATCTAAAGCAGAATGAGGATGGGACAATTGATATATATTTCGGGCCAAAAGCACCAGAGGGCATGGAATCAAATTGGCTTCCAACTGGCGAGGACTTCTTTTTGATCTTCCGTCTTTATGGTCCTGAGAAGGCTCTATTCGATAAAACCTGGACACTTCCAGATGTCGAAAAAGTTGGTTAATACAAAATAAAGCAGGCAGATACCATAAGCGTTTTACAGCGGAAACTCGGTAGTTTATAAAATAGTTTCTCCGCCTGCTTAATGTTGAGAATTACTATTAAGTAGTTATAGAGTAAAAGAACTGGTTGTTTGTCATATGTCTATATGATAATATGATTTGTATTCTATGTAATGGAGGATTCAAGATGGCGAATAAAATTATAATCACCACATTTATTGCTGCTTTTCTAATCGCGGGTTTTTTATCTATATCTATTCCTAAAGATGCCGATGCAGGCATTCCAATACCACCAGACGGTTCGCAAGCATGTTGCCAGTGGGAACTTGAAGGGGAATTAGCTTGCAGTAACTTACCCCAGGGTGTATTATGCGCAATCCCTGGAGATGCTGATTTTATTGGCATATTCGACGATCAATTTTGCGATGTAAGAACAGGTCAGTGTGGTGCATTCACAAGTCAAGTCCCAACACTTTCTGAATGGGGTCTTATTGCCATGGCGGCAGTTCTTGGAGTAGTTGGATTTATGGTTATGAGAAGAAAGAGAGCTACTGCTTAAACTCAGACAATTTTTAAAATTAAAAAACTTAAAGGGAGCTTGGTACATATAGTGCCGGCTCCCTTTTTTGTTTATAGTAGTAAAGTATTAAGGGAGTCCATAGATGGCGAACAATTATCCCCCAGCAGCGTTTTATTTTAAGGCTGAATTTGGACTTGACGGAGTTCAAAACAACAACTCCAGCTTTCAAGAGGTCACTGGTCTCAACAGTGAAAGTGATGTTGTAGAATATCGGGAGGGAGGCGAGAACAGTTATGCTCATAAACTGCCCATATCAACTAAACACTCCAACCTTGTGCTAAAGAGAGGCATAATAAGCGATCCAAAGATAATTGAATGGATTAATAATGTATTCCTCAACGATTTATCCGAACCTATTAAGACCACTGATATAACCGTAACCCTTCTTAACCAAGAACATGAACCAGCAATGAGGTGGAAATTGTCCAATGCCTGGCCGATTAAATTTGAAGCAGCGCCATTCAAAGCAAAAAGTAACGAGATGGTAATTGAAACAATTGAATTTGCCTTTAGCACAATAACTAGAGAGAAAGTGTAGTTATTCCCGCTTATTACTGATCTTATTTCTCGGTAATCAAAGCAAATGGTCTCACTGATCCGCCAGTGGCGCCTTTGATTCTTATGGGGGCTGCAACGAAGATAAATTCGTGCGCGCCAGAAGCAGCAAGCTCAGTTAGATTGAGATTTTCAAAGATATTTATGCCGTTTCGGACAATTAGAATCACATGCCCTGGACCATTGCAGTGCATCTCTTCTTCAAAGTGACCCATCTCGTCCCAGGCAAAATTATCGGCACCGACGGCTTTAACTTTTTTATCAGCTAGCAGTTGTGAGGCTTCGGCGCTCATCCCTGCGCAATTGAGATAGCGCTCTGTATCGTTCCAGAATCGGGCGTTGCCAAGGTTGACTAGCACCACACAACCCTCAGTTATCTCAACATCCTGCTTTCGACAGCACTCAAGAAGATCCTCTGCTGTTACCTGATACCCGGGCTCAATTGACTCCAAACCTTTTAGAGGAGGCACATCAAGAAGAATCCCCTTATTAAAAAATATGGGCAGATTCTCAGCGCCGTGTACGGTAAATCCGGCCCTAGTCTCAGTTTCAGAAGTTATTTCAACGCCGCCGTACATAATTCCACTCTCCGCCTGATGACAAAACGCGTCTACATGAGTGCCTGAGTGTTCATTAGCAATAATGCTGCCCCATGCGCTTGTGCGTACTCCTTGAACATTTGCATCAGTATCCGAGTGAGGATGAGTAATCTCAAAGCCAAATACAGGCTTGTGAGTAACATATCCCGGCATCCCTACCGTACGTACAAACTCAAGGTCTATTATCTTGTATCCTGAAAAGTCTTTGAGCTCCATGTGCAATCCCTCCCTGATTCATTATATATTTTTAAATAATAATGATTCTTGACCCAATTTCCAAAGTAGTCTCTACATAACTACAAGTGAGACAGTTAAAGATTTACCTTAACAATACCGACTTAGTCCTTGACTCAAATTGTTATATCAACTACTATCTATATAAATTGGCATACGTCTATGGAGGATGATAAAATGACAAATTTTAGATATTTCTTTATAGTTTTATCCCTTGTTTTTATTCCATCTTTTTATAGTGTTGAAGCTAAAGCTCAGTATCTGCCATTTGGGCCACAGACAAATGTTCCAATAGCAACAGTAAACAATGGCGGTTGGGTTGAATGCTACCGCGACACTTATAATATATTCATGAATGCTGATGAAGTGCTCGCCAATTGCCCAGGAGAGCGATTGATGCTAGCCTGCAAACCAGTTGGAAGTCAGACAATTATGCTCCTCGCACAGGGTGAAAGAAGTGACGTTACTTTCAATACGGGTAATGACAACAACGATTTTACCCACATAGCCAACGGTGTGGGCTGGTATTTTAATAATGACGGTCTCATGGGAGATGAAGAGGGAGCTGCATGGGGATTTGTAAGAGCTGGAGACAGTGTTGAAAAAAACAATTGCGATGTTGATTCCAGTGGTGCAAACAACGAAAGGTTGTGCTGGCACTTGCAGGGAGATGTTGGCGGATACAGGTGTGGAAGTATTGGAAATAATGAAGGTGACTTAAATAGTGGTCCCGACGCCATGTCTTATGAAAGAATTGTTTATATGGCTGAAATTGCACCTACAGAAGTCCCTACCCTATCTGAATGGGGTTTGATCGCAATGGCTGGTGTTCTTGGAATAGTTGGATTTATGGTTGTTAGAAGAAGGCAAGTTGCTGCTTAAATAAAAACAGAAAAGAAAACCAAATATCTCGGAGGATGATATGCAAAACAGATTGGTATATCTATTTGCCAGAATTAATTTAGTGTTAATGCTGGCTCTATTCTTAACAGCAGGCGCAGTAAATGCCCAGGGATTCCCTCAAGGGTTGATCGGACTCTCAAGTGCAGATGTCGGCGTATTGTACACTATTAGTCCCAACACCGGCCAGGCAACACCATTTGTAACAACCGATGGAGAGACGAGCATAGTAGGGCTATCTTACATAGAGGGAACTCTTTACGGCGTTGATCTCGAAGATTATCCTGGAAGCCCTATACCGGATGAATTTACCATAGGTTCCATAGCAACAAATGGTGTTATTACATTTCTGGGCGATCAGAACGGATCGAGCAACTGGTGGGGGCTGGCATCTGACGACTGTGGAGAAAACATTTTATATTCCACTGATGAAGATAACGAAAGCATACTCACAGTGCAGTTCCCTAATGGGAATACTCAGACAATAGGTGTAGGTTCAGGTCTTGAGTTCGCCGGATTAGCATATGACGATGCAAATGAGATTTTGTATGGTCTGAATGTAGAAGGAAATTTATATACGATTTCCACCACCACCGGGGACACAAGCTTAGTTGGCGCCACAGGCGTCTCAGAACCCGGAAACAACATGGGCTTAGCATACGACGAGCGAAACGAAATTCTCTATGCAAACAACAGCATTGAATTGTATAGCTTAAATGTAAATACAGGCGCATCTACGCTGATAGGCCCCAATAATGCTGACGGTGAACAAATTGACGGTCTAGCGTGGCTCGACACGTGCGGACCTTCACCAGTTCCAACCCTATCTGAATGGGGTTTGATTGCAATGGCTGGTGTTCTTGGAGTAGTTGGATTTATGGTTATGAGAAGAAGGCAAGTTGCTGCTTAAAATCTAAAAAATATTTCAATTAAGAATTTACCAAAGGGAGCTAGTACATAAGCTGTATTAGCTCCTTTTTTTGTAGGCCTTCCTGCCGAACATACGTTTGATCAAAATAATCCTTGACTTATTTGTCTATATATGCAAATAATGAAACTAGATGCGGTAGGTACCTCAATTGATTTTGAACAAATTGAATTTTCCAATGATTATGGAGGATCCCTGGGCGGAGGGTTCAATATAGAACGGTGTATGGGGCGGAACAGAAAGATTCCTTGAAGATAGCTATGGCAAAATTACTTTAAGGAGCGTCTCCTTTTGGGGTATTAGATTAGTCGCATCTAAATATTCTAAGGAGGTTGTAGAATGTTAAAATTTATTTTAGCTCTTATTTTAGCTTTAGGTTTGATGGCGCCTAAGTCGCATGGGGCAACGGCAATTGAATATGGTCTGATTGCAATTGAATTAGGAAACATTGGCATCATCTGTCCTTCCGCCGAAATTGTTTGTTCGGTGCTGAATTGTAATGCGGACGAAGAATGCGATATAACTCTTAGTCAGACAGCTTGTTTTGAAAGTGTACAATGCATTGCAGCAGATACATGTACCACAGATTCTGACTGTACAGACCCAAGCAAACCGTTCTGCGGCCCTACTGGCGTGTGTGAAGGCCCTCCTGATACTTGCGTTAGTGACACAGACTGCATGGACCCTTCATTTCCGATATGTGATATAGATACCGGGATGTGTGTTGAGGAAACGATTATGGATACAGACATGGACGGTGTGGCAGATGCTAATGACAACTGCATTGATGATCCAAATCCCGGACAGGAAGATGGCGATATGGACGGCATTGGAGACGCTTGTGAAATATGCGATTGTACAGATTCCAACGCAATTACAGAGGGTTTTACATATAGAGGCAAGACCTATATCTACGGCACCTTTAGGGACGACATTATATGCGGGACACCTGGAAATGATGTGATCTTTGCATTTCCCGGACACGACTGCATAGATTCAGGCGCTGGAAATGACAGAGTATTTGCAGGATTTGGCCATGATATCGCTGATTTAGGATTTGGTGACGACAGAGCCTGGGGAGGATGGGGAGACGATGATATCGACGGTGAAGATGGTAATGATTATATAAACGGCGGCAGAGGGAACGATATTTGCCTTGGTGAATCACTTAGACGCTGCGAACAATAGAAATTAAGTAAGAACCAAAATAACAACAAGAAAGGGGGCTTGGTGCATGCAGTTAAGGCCCCCTTTTCTTCTTCGCTTTACTATTCACAAATCTAAGCTAATCCCAGCGCAGGAAAGTTAAACGTTGGCTTCAGAAAACCGTGATATTTCGCTGATATTTACCGTGAAATCTCACAGTTCGTGAAATCTCACAACTAAAACAACTTGAGAGACAACTCCTAACCCACTGTAGCGACTACATATTCACACACACATGTGTGTTGGCATGGTTGATGCACTAAAGTATAAGTAAATCAAATCTACTTAGGAGGTAGTAATCATGTCAGATCAAAAGAATACTTCAGAGACGGTAAACACATTAAACGGAGTGGATGTGGACCACGTTGTAAACGCAGTAAACGCATTCTGTGAGAATGAGGAGCTTGCCAATTTTAAGTTTAAACTTTCAAACAAGTGGGTAGACGGCGGGCACAATCACTCAACCATTTCATCATGTTTTGGAGCGAGCCAGGAGAATACCCACGAAGAGCCGTTTGAGTTAAACTCAGATGTGCACCCGGTGTTTGCCGGTAAGGACAGAGGCGCAAGTCCACCCGAGCATTTCTTAAATGCCCTAGCCTCTTGCATTACCACTACACTTGTCTATCACGCAGCCGTGCAGGGAATAAAGATTGAAGAGCTCGAGTCTGAGATTGAGGGGGATGTAGATTTTAGAGGGCTGCTAGGAATAAACGATGAAGTCAGAAAAGGTTATGAGAATATTCGGATCAACTTTAAGATAAAATCCGACACTGACGATATTGAAAAATTAAAACAGCTTACAACTTTTTCGCCAATTTTAGATGTCGCCAGAAACGGTACAAACGTGGAAGTTAATATTGAGCAGAAATAACCAAAGCGATTTAAAACAACTGTTATGTTTAGCTCGCTATGATAGAATGGTGATAAGGAATTAATTCTGATGACAGACCAAGAAAACAAATCCGACCGCATCTTCGATGAGGATGCGGTCTTAAGAAACATCGTTGAGGGCACAGTTACACATACGGGTGAAGAATTCTTCCGCTCACTAGTGGAAAATTTGAGCCTGGCCTTAGGAACAGATGGGGCGTGGATTACAGAGTATATATCAGAAACGCGAAAGCTCCGCGGACTTGCGTTCCTTATGGGTGGAAAGTGGATTGAGGATTATGAGTATGACATTGCAGGCACGGTGTGTGAGGAAGTTATTATAGATGATAAATTTGTCCACTACCCTGAAAATATCATAGATTTTTTTCCTGATAATCCGACTTTAAAAGAGCTAAACGCAGTGAGTTATATGGGTGTTCCGCTTAAAGACTTAGACGGTAGAGCGCTCGGCTATATTGCAGTACTCGATACAAAAGCTATCCCTGAGGACCCAAAGCTAATCGGGGTTTTTAATATATTCGCTGCGCGCGCTGCGGCTGAGCTGCAGAGACTGCGTGCTGAATCGCAGGTGAGAGAGCGTGAACAGAAGTTATCTCAGCTTGTTGGCTCGACCATGGATGCGATTATCGAGCTTAACGTCAGAGCACAAGTAAAGATGGTAAATCCTGCCGGTGAAGAGCTGTTTGGGCTATCCAAAACAGAAATTCAAGACCAAGACTTTTATGAATTCCTGGGAAAAGAGAGCCAGATCAAAATAGCTGAACTTCTAAAGGAATTATATTTATTGCCTCAGGAGAAGAGAAACCTTTGGATAACTGGGGGGCTTCAAATTATCACAGCAAACCGCCATGTACTCTTAACAGAAGCCACTCTCTCAGGCTTTGAAATAGAGGGAGAGATCTTCTACACAGTAATACTAAGAAATGTAAACGAGAGGATTGAAGCAGAGAGGAAGATCAACACGCTGATCGATGAGACTAAATATTTACAGCAAGAGATAAAAGAGTTATCAGATTACAATGAAATAATAGGCAATAGCAGAGCAATAAAGAAAGTATTAAATGAGATAAACCAGGTAGCCCAAACTCACGCGACTGTTTTAGTCACGGGAGATACAGGAACAGGGAAGGAGCTTGTAGCAAGGGCTATTCACAACCGGAGCAAAAGAAGTGATAAGCCTTTAATAAAAGTTAACTGCGCTGCTATATCACCTGCTTTAATGGAGAGTGAATTCTTTGGGCACGAAAAAGGAGCGTTCACCGGAGCCACCTCTAAACGCGAAGGGCGTTTTAGTTTAGCGGATGGGGGCACAATATTTCTGGATGAGATTGGAGAACTCCCGCTTGATTTGCAGTCTAAATTACTCCGAGTACTTCAGGAAGGAGAATTTGACCCTGTTGGAAGCTCTATAACTGTTAAAGTTGATGTGCGGGCAATTTGCGCTACTAATCGTGATTTAAACGAGATGGTAAGAGAAGGCAAGTTTCGTGAAGACCTTTTTTACAGACTAAATGTCTTTCCGATCAATGTTCCACCTCTCAAGGATCGCCCAGATGATATCCCTCTACTAGCATCTGCATTTGTTGAGAAGTGCGCAAAAAGATTTGGCAGAAGATTGGGGCCGCTGTCGCCTGATATTACAGAGCGTTTAAAAAGTTACAGCTGGCCTGGGAATATAAGAGAGCTTCATAATGTAATCGAGAGATCACTTATTACATCACCAGGCTCTGAGTTAATGCTCGACAATACGTTGCCCGAAACAAACGGGAACTTCTCAAGTCTTGAAGAGAACTTACTGGACAGCAATGAGCGCGGTGTTATTACCGAGAACGACTTCAAGAAGCTCGAGCAGGACAATTTATTAAACGCACTTGAATCGACAAAATGGCGTATTTACGGTAAAAACGGTGCAGCAGAATTGCTTGGAATGAACCCTTCGACACTCAGATCACGCATTAAAACACTTGGAATTAAACGCCCTTAGCAAAAACATTTCTACTCGTGGGAATTTATAATGTAATATATATCTAGAACTTACTGGAGGGAGGAGCAATGTTAGAACCAATCGAAGGATTACCAGACAATGCTGTGGGATTTACTGCCAAGGGCAATGTAACCGCAGAAGACTACGAAACGGTTTTGATACCCACTGTGGAAGACAAACTTAAGCTCCACGAAAAGGTTCGTCTCCTTTATCATCTGGGGGAAGAGTTTGAGAGATTTGAAGCAGGCGCTATGTGGGATGATGCCAAAGTCGGGCTTGCTCATATTACAGACTGGGAGAAGATCGCAATTGTGACTGATGTGAATTGGATCCAGCAGGCGGGGAAAATATTCGGCTTTGCAATCGAGACAATGTCAGTCCCCGGGGATGTAAAAGTATTTCACAACGACGAGCTTGAAGAAGCGATCAAATGGATTGGTGAGGAGTGGTAATACCGCCAAGCGCTCTATTGTGAATTTATTATTATAATTAAATTTTTGTAGAAACCACCTAAAAAATCAGAGACAATTGCATTATGAAGAACAAGCTCTTAGTTTTAATCATTCCGATATTCTTTCTTCTTAGCCTCACAGCTTGTGACAGCGGGGGCAACAATCAATGTACTGAGATTACAAACGTAAATAACTTCATGCTTGCCTTTGCTGGATGTCCAAATGATGCAATAAAAGCAGTATGCAACTCGTTTGAATGTGAGTTCACTCAGCAGATGGGAGGCCCTTTGCCACCGATAGACTTTTCAATAATTAACGGCGAGGACTGTAGCAGAATAGACCGCTGCACTAATCTCGACTGTGATCTTTTATCTGATACAGGAGAAGTTGTTGGAGAGGCAATACTTTCCACATCGGAAATTCTACCAGGTAATTCATTTATCGGATTTGCAAACCTAAACGGTTCAGGTCCCTTTGATTTCACTTGCGACATTATCCTTCCATAGAACCAAACCACCTTTGAATAGAGTGGATTCCCTGTTAAGATTACGTCCTTATGAGCGACTCAAACAGAATAGAAAACATTAGAGATTTCACATTAGAGAGAAACCTGGACACCATTGCGCTTAAGTTTAAAGAAGAGTCTTTTACTTACGGAGACCTCGAGCTTATGTCACGCCATATGTCCACTTGGTTTACCGCCATGGAACTAAAGGGTGAGCCCATTGCGTTTATGATGCCTAACGGGTTTGACCTTATGGTTACTTATCTGGCCTGTTTTAAATCCGGAGCTGTGGCAATGCCCTTAAGTAGAAGACTGGGTGCGGGAGAGCTCAGAAATATTCTGATTGAATCAGGGGCAAAGTGTCTCATTATAGAACTCGACAAGCTTAGCTTGCTTGAAGAAATAGATCTCAAAAAAACTTCAGTACAGACTGTATATGTAAACGGAGTTGTACCAAGAGAGGGTTACAATAATTTCTACTCACTGCTTGGACCTGCTGGGGAATACAATGAAACGCAAGTGAGTGAGAATGATCCTGCTGTGGTTTTCTACACCCCTTCTGCAAATGGAGGGTTTAACGGAATCACACACACTTACTCGTCAATGACTGGAATATTTGAATCCACTTCAGCGGCTTTAGAAAATGTTACTGAAAATGACAGGATACTCGTCCTTGACCCACAGATAAATATAAGCGGATTTCTTGAGACATTCACAGGGCTAAACTATGGCGCGACAATTTTTGTGCACGAGGGGTATAGAGTTGAGGATACCATCCCCGCTCTTGTAAACGAACGCCCTACACTGATGATTACACACATCGGAGTTTATGAGAAAATACTCGACTCAGGAATGACGGAGAAAGACACATTCGCCACTTTAAGAGGAATCTATACCGGAGGGAAATCGATCTCTACAGAACTCCAAAAAAAGTTTTATGATCATTCCGGCCTGATAATACAACTTGGCTACGGCATGACAGAGGCAATTTGGCTCACTATAAATAGAGAGCTCAACAGCGGGGGAACAAGCTCAATTGGAAAAGCTTTGCCGGGAGTAAATATAAGGATTATAGGTGCAGATGGTAGAAATGTTTCGGTGGGCGAAGTTGGAGAGATATGTGTAGCGGGTCAGATGGTGACTCCCGGATATTGGAATAACAAGAATACTACTTCAGAGAAACTACAGCATGGATGGTTTATAACGGGCGATCTGGGTTATGTGGATACAGAAGGCAATATTGTAATAGTTCAGAATTAAGTTGGTTTTACTCCTCATCTCTATCTAATTTCTTTCTGTAGAGCTCTTCCATTTTCTGCATGTGCTGGAGAATTTTTGTCTGTACGCCAACCTGCATCTCTATTTTCTGACCAAGGTCTTTAATCACTTCTTCAAGTGAGCGCCTTACATACCAGTTAAACACTCCGTCCTCATCGCGCTTATTGTGCCAGTCGTGCAGATCGTCCACTTTTTCTTTTACCTTTGATACAGCAAACCTTACATCATTTACATGCTCATTCATTACCGCTCCGTGATCGTGTGAATCTCCATTGTGAAATTTCTTCTTGTCCAGGAAGCCAAGCACTTCTCGGATTACTAGAATTGCCGCTATTAGCCCTACCCCAAGTTCTACTAATTTGCCATCCATTAGACTTCCTATGTTAATTTTGATTTATAGTGCCAAGCTGAGTGTCTAAAATTAGATACTCATTTTCCCAATATTTCCAGACGGTTCTGTAACAAAATAAAGTGTCTAATATAAGCTGGTCAGATTTAACCTCAGCGCTTGTAAGGGCGGAGAGCTCTCCTCCGCAGTTAGGCTGGCTCTCTTTAAGCTCTTCGTAGGGTTGATAATCAACCCTGGGTGTTATAATCCTTGGTGCGCATGATGTAAAGCTAATCAAGATCAGAAAAATCACGCTTAAGTATTTCGTATTTTTGTTCCTCATCCCCTTTCTCCCACTCCTCTTTTATATTTTCTTCTTTTTTCTCAACTTCTTTTCGTTTCCAAAGACCCGCATTTTGTGCCCGAAGCTCAAAATTCTCTTTCACTGATTCAACATACTTCTTCTCTGTCTGATTCTGCTTTACCAATCCAAACACCTTGGCCAGAATCCAGCCGAAAATAGTTGTAAGAATAGAGACCATATTATTCGGAATCCTCAGTCAAACTCAGTCCACCTGAGCATGAGAGGAAATAATTTGAGCTATGAAGCGGATCTGCGTCTCCTGTGCTTTTGTACAACCAATGATGCACGCATTCGTGTGAGATTATTTCGAGATCTGCGCCTTGTGGAACTGTTATATAACCATCTGTCGTGTAACAGCCGAGTTTAAGCTTAGGCGTACCATCATCATTAGATCCACACTCTACAGCATTCCCCCCGCGCATGCCTCTAATCTTAGGCAACGGATAATCTTCTTGACCAAGTTCCATGCAGGATTTAACTTCGAGACATTTTTCCACGACCTTAGCAGCAGAAGCATAAGTAAAATCTTCATTCCCTATCAACTCGCCCTGATATACGACCTCAGTCGCCGGAGTGAGATCCTTCCCAACACAGGATGCCATTATTAACAAGCTTATTATGAATAGAAGTTTAGTTGCCCTCATTGCTAGCCCCCTGTTCAACCGGAATCGGTGTAAAATCTAATTTCTCACTAGAAGCAAAAAGCCCAGTGTAGTTAAATGTCGAGACAATCACATCGACAAACATAGAGACAAGATTTAGTATCTCCATCTGCCCGTCGGAATCTTGTTTTAGAAAATAGTCCTTTGTATCTAAAATGTTTGAGATAATATTCATCACGCGCGACTTTCTTATCTCACCCCTCTTTATGCCTGTAACCACCTGCTCCAGATCCATCACAGTCTGAATGATTATCGGTATCAGCTCAGGCGCTATTCTAAATAGTTCCTTCCACATAACTCCCCCTTGCGGGCAGATACAACCCGCTCACATTTAATTTTGATTTGCTTTTATTTTTTTCTGACATTTGCTCAAATAGCGTTAAGAAAATAAATTGTTGAGCGTTAAAAAATGATTTAGGGTTGTGGTGGAATTAAATCATTTTAGTGAGAAAATTTATTTTTAGCTAAATTTGAGTTATGTCAGTGATTTTTGCTACTTTTCATCCAGGAAAAGTAGTTACATAGTCCTATAGAATCAAGCAGAAGCCGTGTTTCTATTCTTAACGAAAAGAGTAGTCAGCATCATAGTAAAAGTGGTTATCGCGCCTTGAAGCTCGGTCGATACATCAACCCCATAATCCTTAAGCGCGACAAATATTATAGTCAGACCCGCTCCCGCAATAGCCGTGTAAACAGTCTTGTTGTACTGGTTATTTATTACTTTGGTATTTGTTATCCTATGCAATCAATCTCTCCCCCCTCCTGAAAGTGCCCTCGAAACGGTCAAGCCCATGCGAGCCACCGTTAACAAGCCTTCTTGCCTTTCTTAAATCACCCCTGCCTAATGCTTCTCTTATATCATTTTCCTTGCTGTGCAGAAATGTCGCCAATGCCCTGGCTGAAACTATCGGATTCTCTATAAGATCAGGATTATCCTCAAGCGGGATCTTTAATTTCCTACCGACTTCTCGAAAGTTGTATCTACCTGTGAGCTGAATCGCCCCACCGCCTCGGTACCTCTCACCATCGGGAGTTCCCATATTACCCAGATCATGCCTGTAATCGTAGAGGTCAAAGTAATGGTTCATCATCCTGCCATTTGCAGAGGTGTTATACTGCGACACGTACTCTCTAAGTGCGATATTGAAATTTCCGGTCTCAGCCGCAATTGTGCCAAGCGCCATAAGCAGCATCTCTTCATAATCGAGCCCTAATTCGTCCAGCGCCATATAGACTACGGGCCAATACTGCTTTATATAGACCTTGTTTGCCTCGGGCATGAGACTAACAACAAAATCACTTGAAAATTTTTGCAGGCATGCTAAATTCATAATTTTATAAAAGGGCGCCGGCGCGTGTAAAGGAGGTAAGGAGGATGTCTATCCTGCTTATATGTGCGCCGCCGCCCTATTTTTTTATCTATTCTCTTTTGTTGCTTTTACTGGTCTTAAGTTCTGATAACTAATACCATGTTCGTTAACCGTATATTCTTCTTTGTCCCTGTTCTTTACCTGCCTTTTGCTTTTGGATAATTCAATTCTATGAGCATGAATCTGGTCTCCGTTTTTAGTTATTGTTTCATGCATTTGTTGAAATTCTTCTTGTGTTATTTCTATAACGGTATGATCTTTAGGGCAGGGGTAGTCTATAACGTTTATTTCGTTATCCATAGACACAACACAACACTTTGCGCAGTTGCTATAAATTTCTCCTGTATCTTTGTTTACTATGCAGACAAATATTGTTTTTCTACCTTCTGAATTCATTTATATCAATCCTCCTGGTAGACGCCGCCGTTGTAAGGACAAGGGGGTCTGTGCTTTCTACATCTACTGAATAAGTGAATGTTCCATTTCCAGGTATATCGAAAACTGTTATCCCCACCCAACCATCGTCACCTACTTGCCTTAGTGTTGGAAGGCGATAGTTGGGACCGAGGGATACACCACCTTTTTTAATCTGGAAAATCTTACCTTGAGTTGTATTTGGCGTGCCTGCATCTGCGGTAAATCTATAATTGAAACCTACATTAATTGATACTTGCTGCCCTGAATTTATAAACTTTGATACACTAATTATTTCTGTAAACAATCCATCATCTAAAGTAATGGTTCCATTATTAAATGCGCTGGCCTGCGAATTAAAATCATTATTGGTAGCATCTCCCCTACCAACTTCCCCCGTTATTGCCTGAACCCTCACCGTCCAACCGGTTTCAGCTGCTGTTGGATTACCCGAATAATCTACAGCTCGGACTCTAGCCCAACCTGACAGTGAACTAGTCAAATTGCCTGTTTGCCTTGTATATTTATGCTGCGGTATATCCCCTTCGAAATACTTCTTGCTGTCTAAAAGTGTTCCACCAGATGAGGCACTATAAACCTGAACTTCATGATATTTAACATCATTAGAAGTACTATTTGTCCAAGTCCATATAAGTTCTCCAAATTTACTAGAGCCCGTTAATCCTGTAGGAGTGTTTGGACTGGAACTGTCGCCACCAGCCAAGTAACCATTGCCTGAATTATCATCTAAAACTGCTAACCCTTTGCGTTCGCCAGTAATGTTTAGAGAAGTGATTCTAAAATCGTATAGTTGACCCGGTATCAAACTTTCTATTCTGGCAGTGGTATCAAATGTTCCTATATCCCGCCATTCAGAGGATCCCTCGCTATGGAGTTTCACGCTTACCACCGCTCCGCCATAATTATCTTCAGGTGGAGTCCAGGTAATCTTCGCATAAGGGAAGATAGTTAAAGCAACCACATCTTCAAGCATACTTACGGACACACTAGTTGCTGGAAATGGCGCCGAATTTGTATAATCAGGTGGTATATCAAAGCTCTCATCTACTGGCAATGTGCCGCCATCAGAAGTAAAAGAGGTATATGAATAGGGTGCAGAGCTAAAAGGAGCCAGATTAAGATTATTTGATCCCGCCGGAGTCACACTTGAACTTATGATTTCCCAATTGGAGGAAATTCCCAAAGTTGGAATATCAATGGTTACCAAATCCCCTCTTTTGGCCTTTTTGCCGTCGTCCCCAATATCCAATGACAAATTTCTATCCGCTGCAGCAAATCTCTTACGTTTGTAATCAAGCGCCCTATCCGCAGTTTCGTGATCGTAAACAAATGGCATATCAAGATTTTCATCTACACCATTTGTGCTGGATGCCCTTGTGAATTCGTGAAGGTATGTATCATTTTCTCTATGATTCTTTCTGTATCTTACTTTTAAATCCTTAACTTTTTCATTAGGATGTTTGTAAGTTATTGCAGGACTTGCGTTTAATATATTGTTGTATCCAGCTTCATCTCCCAAGCCGAAGTTAAAGACGGGTGTCGGTTTATCCTGATCGACAGATATTTTTATATCACTTTCCTTATACAAGACCATATCCCTGAAGGACAACAATTTTTGGAAGATATCGGTTGCTGTAGTTTGGTTAAGAATTGCCCCTTCACATGTAAAGGGGTCTATTCCCATCATAGTAGAAGAATTCCAGAATATATCGGCCGCCGTTGTAAAACTTGTGGCATCAACGGTTAAGCCTAACCCCCAAGTGCTGTTGGACAAAATACTTTCAATCGCTCGTACTCTATTTACTTCATCCTGAAACCCATTAACGTCAGCGTATAAATCATCAGTCCTGCTAGAAGTACCGAAGCGTTTTTTAGACCTTATAAACGCATAACCAGGATAAGGACTCGTCTGAGAACCATCATAAAAGCGATATTCTCTTAACCTATAATAATAGGGCGATGAGCTTCCAGATAAGTCTAAATTGCTATCCAGTTCAACAGTTGGCGTTGTGCTGTCCTCCGTAGAACTAGTAACATATTTCGTATCTACTAAATCAGTTAATCCTGAATCATCGAATAGTTCCAGATACCAGTATTGATAAAAATTGTCGGGGTTATTATCTGCTGCTTCCAATGCTACAGTATTGAGATCGGATGCGCCAAAATTTACCTGTCCCTCTATATCACCCAACGTCCTTTCATCTCTATAAACAGTAAATACTTCTTCAAAGTTATTACCATTTAACCCTATCCCTTGTCCAAGTATATAATCGTATTCCCTTTTTGATTCATCCATTACAAGCGTTTCATCTGCTTTTATATAAAGCAGCGGAACTTTCACAGCCCTGCCAAACATGATTGGAATTGGTTTTCCGAGATCATTAGCAACAACTGAGTTTGTAAACTCTGCAAGCTCAGTTTGGGTCCCAGGAGTATCAAGTCTTTCTTTCTCAGACTCTACCAAATCATTAAGCGTTCGCTTTGGAAGCTCCTGAGTAAACGCAAGCGCATCTAAATCTTCGACATTGATTGTAACTGTATGAGAAAGGATCCAATCTACTACTTTTCCATTAAATTCTTTATACGAGACCCCGTCAGCATCTACAAAAAACATTCTTACAAATGAGTCTTGCAGATCCAAGCCATTTAATAATCCGTCTGAGTTATCCGCCTGAATAGTTACTCTTTGAAAGCCAGCCAAACCAGAACGCTCATCAAGCTGCACCTCTTGCAACCTCGGCATCTCTAGTAACCTTCTTTCAAAAACCACTTCGTTGCTTACAAGTGAAGAGAAGTCGTCAGCAGGCTGAGTAGTGTTATCGACCTCTACATATACGCTTGGGAAACCGTGAGAAGTGCTTGCTTCTAAATGCTCAACAGACCATTTGAAACTAAAATCGGATGTGATTGAAGCACTTCCAGACCAATCTATATCTACATTCGAAGCTAAGTGCTTCTCAGCTAGTATAGAAGCAGAACCAGACCAATCGCTATTTACATGAGCTTCTATTTTTGCAAGCCCACCTGCAATTGTTGCGGACCCTGTCCAATCGACATTGGTATTAGCTGCAATTTCTTCGATTGGAACACTATAATAAATAGTGAATTTTACATAATCTAAACCTGCTGCTACAAAACCAGACATAGGATCAGAAGTGGCTGATATCCCTACTTGAAGGTCGTTAACTACTTCATCTCTAGTCCAAGTAGTTCCCCAAAGATCTGTAGAGCCTGCTGATGGAGGGTAAGTTACTATTTCCTGCTGACCTGTCGTACCATCACCGATTGCCCACTCGGTTAACGTATCGGCTTTGTTATCACCAACGTAAGCATTAGTGGAGCCGGCCTTATATAACCTAACACTAAAATCCACCACATTTCTATTATCCGCCTGTTCGGCGCGTTCTAATTCAATCTCTATTCCCTCTATTGTTGCTGTAGCGGGAATAGCAGCCAGGCTGCCTGGGGTACATCGTATATAATGCGAATTAGCTACAGCAGAAGCATCAGTAGCAAAAATCGCTAGTCCAGCTCCAGTACCCCAATTGCCATCATCCGCTGTAACATTGCCAGGATTAGACCACGCCTTAGTTCCTACAGTACTATCATCTATAGCAGTCGTTGCAAATACAGTTATATTTGGCATAGTTTTTTATATAGTAAAATCGATTGCGCCAACTAAGGCTTTATATTCATCTTGATTATTAACGATAATGCTTGAGGTCAAGGCTCCGAACAGGTGCATATTGCCTGCTGTCCCAGATGATTCTGATCTAATAGCAAAGGCTAAAATAGTTCCCAGATCTGCTGTTGCTGTGGGGAAATTTTCTTCATCTGTGTTATCAGTAGCACCACTTGCAGCGGCATCAAAATCTATCGATTGCCTTGCATAACTGCCGCCAATTGCCTCAGTTCCATTGGTTGATTGAGTAGGAGAGACTGTATATAAGGCAAGATGCACGGAAGTATCAAATGCCATTGCAGCACGACCAACCAGATGATCTGCAATTGCTGCTTTTATATCGTTATGATATGCAGCACCAGGAGTTATCAAAATTGTTCCGTCTAAAATTTTGGGGACGGAACCCGCTGTAAAGGTTTTATTCGCAATATCTATGCTGAACAAGAAATTAGATGAACCTTCTGTATCCCAAAGGCCAATATGGGTCACTGTGACATCAGAGCCTATTACAGCATCCCATGTAACCTGGCCATTATTTGTTACACCCGCTGTAGTTGCTACATTCCACCCCGATGCGGGCTGTTTCCTGGAATACCATCCAGCGCTTACTTCGTTGGCTCCTGTCAATCCAGGGTCAGTCGAGTGTAATGATATTTCTGTTGTTGGTATTGACCAATTTGCTGTCCCGCATAGATGATCCAAGACCTTATTGGCGGCATAAGTACTTAATCCCATATTATTTACCTCTCTGTATTTGTTATGTAATTACATCAAATAGAACGCTGCCGAAATCGGCAGTTCCTGTGGCAGGCGTACTCAGCGAAGCACGTAAATCGCCTGATTTTTTAACCAGATACGCTTGCCAGGATTCCCCAAGGTTAAAGTCGAGGAAAATTGTATTGGTAGGATCTCTGAGCAGATTGGAGATTTCTTGTACTGCCTGCCCTTTTATGTTTTGATGCACCCCTGTTTTGAGTGCAAAGGAAATAACCATCGGCTGCAATCGGCCTAGTTTTATCTTCTCCGTTTTCCCTGTCGGAAATCTATTTTCGACAATGTGAGAGCTCGGGAGTGTTACATCATATGGGTATTCAACCGTAGTCTCCGCGTCTAATTCAACAACGCTCATAGGAATGGCGAATGTGCCTATTCTAAAGTAACCAGCATTATCAACCGGTGTCTGAGTATCTATGAGTATTCCCAGATACTGCTTGCCAGTAAGCGTTATATCATCCGTTCTTCTATATATTCCATGCATAGGGTCTTTCTCAACTGTCTTGGTTGCTCCTATATCAGACCAGCCACTAGATCCGTCAGCACTTTCTTGATACTTAAACGAACTAAAATTCACATCATCCAAATAGCAGGTCAGATTTGTTTGAACTGCGCCCAGATTAATAACTAGCCTAGTATCTGTTGTAACAGTACTTCGCCAGTGCCGCTGAGGACTGGTTCTATTTATTGCATTTTCCTTTGGAAAATTAGTCGCCTCAGATGTAGTATTCGCATCTGCTGATATACCCAAAAAACTGTTTGATAATTTCCTATTCGCCATAGTTTTTATCCTTAACCTCTACCTTCTTTTGTTTATTTCTTTGCTTTTATTTCCCCGAAATACATGAATAGCGTTTAGAAAATAAATTTCAGAACGTTAAAAATGATTTGCGGGATGTGGGTAGAATTAAATCATTTAGAGATGAAATTTATTTTTAGCGTAATTCATGTCCTGGAGGGTGACTTTTGGTCCTTTTGGTCAATCAAAAGGACGCGCAAATTATTCGAGTCAACACACTTAATTCAACCTCTTAGCCCCGGCTTCCTGCACAGCGCTTCTCAGCTTCCCGCCCTGCCGGATACTCCTAACGAGCATGTCCTCGATGTTGGTAGCAAGCGTATCAACAGTCCCGCTTGAGCCACCGTCCACGTTCACATTAATATTGACGTTCATCTCACCGGGAGCTTCTTGGAAATTACTAAACGGTATAAACCCTGACTCGGGAATCACCGCTTCCCGTCCGTGGAGAAGCGCAAGAGTTCCATTGCCAAAGTCTTGAAACCCTCCAGTGCCGTTCATAAAGCTCGGAACCCCGCCCAGCGCATCATTAATATTTCTAAGCACAATAAGCATCGAGTCTTCAATTTGAAGTCCCTGGTCAATCTTCTCACCAAGCTCAGCCTCAAGCTGTACAAGAGAATTAAGCGCGTCCAACTCTTCCGTAAATCCTGTCTCGGAAACCTCTCCCAGCTGAGCAAACCTTTCCTCAAGGAGCGCAATATATTCATTGCGGAAGAACTCTGCTAATTCTTGAACTCGGTCTGACGCCTGGAAAGTTGCCTCTACATTCTGCGCCTGAATTGACGACAGTTGGTCATTGAGACTCTCTATCTGAGCGTCGATTGCTTCTAACTGCTGGTTACGCTCGATGTTAAGCGATTCGATCTCAGCGTTTATCTCTTCTACAGAACGTTCCCTATTTCCTGTAAGGTCGATCAGATCATTGAGCCCGCCGGTTACTTGTGAGAAAATTGCTGTAAACTCAGGCGAGTTAACCCCAAACGCCTCCCCTGCCAGGTCAAACAGCGTGCTAAGTGAATCCTCAAGCTGTGCTGCAAGCTCCAACTGTTTTGACGGATCTGTTGTTGCGGCAAGCTCGGACTGTAAAGACGCGATGTCGCCCTGCACTATGTTAAGCCGCTCAACCGCTGTGAACACGCTGTCGGGGCCGAGGATAATGCTGTTTAATGTTTGCTGAATAGACTCTGTTAATCGAGCGAATTCTTCTGCCAAACGAAGCTCTTCTTGAAGCGCTTCAAGGCGCGCGTCAAAATTTTCCTCGATTAAATCTCTTTCTTCCTCAAGCCCGTTTATTTGAGACCTGATTGCATTTCTCTGCGCCTCAGCCGCGGCTTGTGCTGCTTGGAGCTGCGCCTGAAACGCTGCCTGCTCCTCTGCGATTAACTGGTCAAGAAATCCCGTGCCCAGTCCCAAGAGTTCTTCTCTATCTTCAACACTTAGCCCGTCCTGTCCCAATAGGCCTTGAACAGAGCCAAGCCCCTGGTTTATGAAACCGGTCAGGTCAAAGGCGCTTCCGCCGCCGTCGACAATAATGCTGTTAAGCGAGCTGATGCTTGAAATAATTGATTGGATCGAGCCAAGTATGGCCCTTTGTGCCTCAAGGATTGCATTACGCAGATCGAGATAGTCCTGGATGATATCCGGGTCAAGCTCAGCTGCGTTAATAAGTTCCTCAAGCCCCGCGTCCAGTTCTTCAATAGAAGGCACGCCGTCAAATTCAAGTGAGTTCGACAGGTTCTTAATCGAGTTAACAGTAGCGCCGATTGAGTCAGCGCCGTTATTGTTAAGCACATTAAACGCATCAGTAAGCGTCTGAAAATCTTGCAGGAACTCTTTACCCGCCTCGATTCGTTCTTCTCTGCTCAGTCCCTGGAACTTTTCAAACTCGCCATCTATAAAACTCTGCGCTGCGTCTGACAGCACCCCGAGCGATTCAAACGCGCCTACAAAGAACTCTCTAATGGCGAATAAGAACCGCGCCTGCAGATCACCGTTAATGAATTTCTGGAATTTCTCTTGTATGTCCTTTGTTTCATCAAATTCTAGTAGTCGATCCCCTTTGACTTTCGACTCAATATCTACGGGTGTATTTAAGAGCGCTTCATTCAGAGCTATCGCAATCTCAGAAGGTAGGGTGTTTATAATATCCTGTATTTCCTGAATCTGTGTCTGGATCGCTTCACGTATCTGCTTTTTGATTCCCGACTCGCCGATTCCTCCAAGCCCCGCCTTACGCTTGACCGAGATATTAATAATGCTGTTGGCAACCTCATCGTCGAGGAAGTCGAGCACTTTTGCCGCCTGCCCTGTAGATTTTCCAAACTCGTCCCTTATCTGGTCCAGATCAATGTCCAGCCTAGGCTTTTTCTCAAATAGCCCTTTGACAATGTTCACAACTGACAGCACAAGAGCCACAACTGTGCCGATTATGCCGGCCACCTGCCCTATCGTGCCGACAATACTACCAAGTGCAGAAAGCACACCCTTGTTTGCTTCTTCTGCTTGCTTTGCAGCTTCAGACGCTGCATCAGCTGCTTCTGTACCTGTGTTAGGTGTTTTTGGAAGTGTAGTAGATTTATCACCATCCTTCCCACCACTAAACAATCCCCCGATTAGATCAAAGATGTTTCCTTCCTCACCGTTAAGTGTTGCTTCAAATGCCAACTTTATCGGGTCTGTTATGAGCTTTGCGGCAAAGTCAGCAAAGGTATCCAGAAGGCCATCCATCAGATTATCCCACAGTTTGCCTATATCATCGAAGTCGCCCTTTAGTGCTTTCGAAATAAAACCCGAGAAAGTGTTGGCAATACTCGTCGCTACATTCTTCGCAAGCACTCCTAGCGAGCTAAGACTTTTCTTCCCTTCCTCCGCAGATTTCTTAATCCCCTCGCCCGCTGTCTTCGCCCCCTCCTCTATCTTCGGAAGCCCGTTCTCCCCAAGCTGTTGTGCTACTTCATCTGTTTTTTGTAAATTTACGCCTAAATCTTCTGCAGTTCCGCCGAAGTTATCAATTGTCTTCTCAGCTTGATCGAATTGCTTTTTAGAATCCTTTACCGTATCCACCAGATCTTCTGACTGATCAGTTAGATCTTCAGATACATTCTTACTTGCCTCAAGTACATCTTTCTGAGCTTGCAATGGATTAACCGCATCACTCATAGTGTCATTTAACATTGCTGTAGCGTTATCAAGAATTGGTATTATCTGACTTCGCTCTTCTAAAGCTTTATTACCAGGTTCTATAATCTCTTGAAGTTTGTCTTTTATAGGAGTTACTATGTCAGGATTAGGTACCTCAATAGTTATAGTTGGTGGAGAAACTGCTATTGGAAGTACTGGAGTAAATTCTGCAGTTTGATTTGTTCCAAAAATTTCATCTATAAGATCTGCGTTTAATATTATTTGTTCTGCTTCTGAGATCTCTTCAAGGAGTTTATTCAGATTAGATATCCTTGCTTCTAGAAATTCCCTATCTAAAGGCAAACCTGTATTTGGGTCAGTAGCATTAGGACTTTCTCCAAATCTTTCTACCTGCCCTAATGTCCTATCAGCTTGCTCTCTCAAACCAATAACTTCTGATTCTAGTTCTTTTAATCTTTCTAAATCAGTTTGGTTACGTTCAAATATAAACGACAGCCTATCTTTGATTAAATCTCCTATTTTTTCTAAAGTTATTCCTATACCAATATTAAGTAAACGTTTTGAGGCTTCACGTAATAGAAATTCTATTATCTTTCCACGACCTGTCTGAATATCAGGAACTTTATCTATTGTGCTTTTTGATATCTTTTCTGCTAGACTATCAAAAGTAGATCCAACTCCATTAATAATTTTATTAATATCACCAGGAAGATTTTTTAATCTGCTCAAATCTGGATCAAATACTATGCTAAATACGCTTTGCATTGATATCTCCGTCGATAAATAAGACTAATTACCTAGGTCTTTTTTGTAGATTTTAATTGTTTTTTGCTATATAATTGATGTATGCAATGGGTCTGTTCTAAATGTCATTATTTTGGTAAGAATAAGAATAATTATTCTTTAGATGATTATTCAGATGGGTTGTTTTATTCTATATGCGGTGTCATATTATTAATATTAGGTTTAATATTTTTTGAAGGTGTCACATCGGATATTTTCTATTACTTAATAATAATTTATGTTCTAGTAACAGGAATCAGAAGATTAGTTAGATATAGAAAAGGGTGTATTTGCCCAAATTGTACCCATAAACCTATGCTTGCTCTGGACAGTCCCGAAGCCATCAAACTAATTAAGCAATTCGACCTGGAACCAGGCGAAAGCAATTCTTCAAGTACAATCAACGAACCAAATACAAGCTCTTCATTTAAAGCCCCTGAAGCCTAACCCCACAATCTGTCACATTCACACCCAAAAAAGTCTTACAATAGTCCTATTATTTAGCCATTTAATTATCCTTCAATAAAACTAGATTTTCCTCATAGGATGCTTATATTATTTATATGTCAGTTGTAGACGATTCAAAGGTACAAAACGGTATGAGCAAAAACGAAGTAATTGCTAAAGATGAATCAACCCATATTTGCACATATTGTGGTTATAAAGGTGAACATAAAAAACAAAATATGGTATGGAGTATTCTACTTATCGCTATTGGTATAATTGGTATTCCCCTAAGCATTTCAATGAATATTGCTTGGGTCATAGGATCAATTCTTGTAGCAGCAGTTGGAGTATGCGGAGTATCCACAAACTATATAAAACATGTAAAATGTCCTGACTGTGGGAATAACACTTATATTCCTATAGATTCTGAAAAAGCTCAAGAAATGTTGAAAGAATATAACATTTCTATTGCAAATAAAACACCAAAATAACTATTCCACAATCCAGCTAACATCACAATCTGTAACATTCACACCCAAAAAACCCTTACAATAGTCCTATAATTTCGCCCCACAACTCTCCGAAACCACTCAAACTATCAGACTTTGTGGATTTTTAAGTTTTTAAGAATCCAGACATTCTCACTAATAGCGTGAAAAAAAGAAATTTCAAAGCGTCAAAAAGGCTTTCCCGTAGCTACCTAAGTCTGATGAGTCCTCATAACACGAGACCCCCTCTTGGCCTAAAACATTTCAATCCACCATAAGGATTAAAGCATTTAGCGCAGAAATTTATTTTTAGCGTAATTAGTGTCATGTCTGTGATTTTTGGTTCTTTTGATCATTCAAAAGAACATATGAGAATACTTTTTGCTGCTTTTCATCCAGGAAAAATAGAGAGAGTAATCTTTTGGTCACTCAAAAGAAAGTATAAAATAAATCTATTCAGCACCTTACACCACAGTCTTATAGCTCCTTTCTAACTTTGACCCCTAACTAACTCATACGGCTTAAGTAATCAACAAGTTATCAACACCTGTGGATAACTCATCGCCTAAAGCCCAAGAAAATCTCTGAAAACCAGATCAGAAAAAACCCGACACCCAGGATAGAATGTCCCCTTCTTTAAATAAACTATATTATCCGAGCAAAACCCGCAATGAGCTTTTTATTCGATTTAATCGCCGCATAGTTTATACTTTATAAATGCAAAAAATCTGCACTAAATGCAACTTCATCGGCAAAGGCAAACACGGCCTATTCTCAGGAAACATTTATTTTGGAATATTCGAAGTCTTAGTTGCAGTCGGAATACTGGTCTACGGAGGTAAATACCTCCAGTCTTTCGCCTATGCGGCAGTGGTCGCGGCAATAGTCGCAATAGCAGGAAGCGTAAACATCATCGACTCGTTCTCAGACGGGCGCTTATGCTCCAATTGCGGCAAGGACAACCTGATCCCGCTCGACTCTCTTCAGGCAGATGAAATTATAAGAAAAAACAACCTTACTATTCCCGAAGACGAAAGCAATTAAATACTATAATCTAATAATTTTATTGCATCGAGAAAGAACTTTAAGAATCAGCGTAATTTTGCCATATTTTTTTTATGTATGAATACAGCAGGTTATGAAACATAATTAATTTGATTTCGAGTCAAAACCAAAATTTCACAATTGTTAATAAATTTGATAAATAAAAATGATAAAGCTCTGCACACAGTGTCTATACATCGGTCATGAAGAGTCCAGCATCTACAGAGACTCTACAACAGACTCCGTACTCTGGGGTACGGCTTTCTTTTTCTCGGTAGCCGGGGCGTTTGAGACATTTTTGTGGTTCCCGGCGACAATCATTTTCTTCGTTGCCCTGCTCTACAGCATCGGCGGCTATACATTTAAAGCCTGCGTGTGCTCAAAGTGCCACAGCGGCTCCATGATCCCGGTACAATCAGATAAAGCGCAGCAGATTATGAACGAGCATGGGCTTATTCCACCCGATTACATAACAGTGAAGAATGAGCAAACCATACTGGGAATAGCCTTAAGGACCATCTTCATCGTACTAACGCTTATACTTGTACTTTACATGCTCTTTGATCATTTCAGCTAGGGAAAATTAAACTCTTCACAAACAACTTTAAATTAGTTACACTATTGCCCATAAACGTTTTTAAAGTTCTGAAACCCTGGTCATTCTGTCATTACTTGACCGGGGTTTTTTTTGCCCAAACTAAGCCTTCTTACCCGATTCCGCACTTTCCATCTGATTTCTGATACCGTCTAGCCCGTGAGGCTTATTTCCACGCTTGCTCTTCTTATCCTGCGCTTTTATGGCAAAATCGCGGAAGATCTCATCCGTTGCCACAACAGTGCGGAAGGCTCTGAGCTTAATCTGCCCCTCGTAGTCAAATTTCTCAAGGTTGTTCCAGATCTCCGAGTGCACAAGCGTGCCGACGGTCATCCCCTGCCCGTAGCGCTGCGACTGGCAAAGCTCCCAGAGCGAGACCCACTCCTGTTGATATGGCGGCAGGTCTCGTATGAGGGCTTGTGTTTTTTCAGCCGCCGCTTTTAGTACGCGGAGCTCGGCTTTATCTTTCTTATCAAACTTTAGCTTATTTTTTTTCCGGAGCTTCTTCTTCTCAGAAAGCTGATCTACCCGCCTTCTGAGAGCGTCTGAGGAGTATCGTCTTTTTTCATCTTTGAAGCTGACTTCGACCCCTTCGTAGATGCGCTCGAAGTAGTTTGTGACTGCTCGGTAAAATTTTCCTCCTCTTTTTTCTCCTCCTTGGTCACTTTGCCCGCTATAAGCTCATAGCTCGAGCGGAAGTTGCTTAGGAGAAAAGAGGATTTGCAGAACTCATTAAAGAGCCATTCTTTAATTTTCTTATCGAACAAAACCCGCTCGCCCTTATCAGTAAGCCCAACTAGGTCCTGAATGAGATTGTAAACGAGAAACCTGGCTGCCTTCTTTGGATCACCGCCCAGAATCTTAAAGGACTTGTCCTCAACCGTAAGGTCCTGCGTGAGGTCGCGTATCTGAGTCAGCCTGGCGACTGTAGGGTATGGGCATTTAAACCCAACCTCGCGCCAGCCATCATCATAGCCGACCCACTTGCCGCTCTCGTCCTGATAGGCGGGCCAATTCTCCTCCTCGATCTCTTTGTACGGGTAAATCGTCACATAGTTTGATACGTGTTTTGTTAAACTGGTTAATTCCGGCATAACTTCCCCCTTATTTTTTCCTTTACATGCGGGGAGCCCCCGCTGACATTACTAAATTCTGTTTTGTATTTGTTTTATAAGTTCAGACATTTACACAAATAGCGTCAAGAAGATCAATTACGGAGGCGTTAAAAATGATTTCCTGAGCATGAGTCTTACCATGCGAATTTAATCATTTAGCCAGAGTAATTGAGCTTTAGCTAAATTTGTGTCATGTCTGTGATTTTTGCTACTTTTCATCCAGGAAAAGTAGGAATGGAAAATAGGTTGCTTTTGCTTCTTTTGATCAACCAAAAGAAGAATAGCATCCTACGGAGCAACAACCTGCTCAACCATATACTCAAGAGTAGGCTGGTTGTTCTTGTAAGTCACTTTCACATCTGTGTTAGTTGCTGCATCAAGCCTTCCAACAAAACTCTTGTCATCAGTAATCGGATCCTGAGAGCTAACTCCCGGATGCGGATTACCTTCGAACTTAGCCTTAGGAACGCTGATGACCATCGAGTGGTTATTGTCGCCAATGTATGTCCATTCAAAATCAAGTGATGTCTCAGTGCCGGCAACTGTTTTCTCAGAGAACTGCTGAGAGCCAAACTGATAAGTAAACGATCCGCTTACGTTACCCTCTCCAGGAGTGATTGCTCCCTTAATCGGAGAGCCCACGACAAAGTTGCCCTGGATCGTGTTCTCAATTACAACGCTTAGGTTCTCAAACTGGTTTGATACCTGCTCAACGGAATCGACTTTAACCACTGACTCCCAATGAGCATAAGGTGTGTGAGCGATTGTTGCAGGTGTTCCGAATATGTTTTCAGAAAGAATCTGAAATGCCTTGCCCACAACGTTCATATCGAGTGTAGGAAGATCACTTGGGTCAACATTCAAGGTTAAGTTGCTAAACTTGTTACCTCTGATGAGCATCAAGGACTCGATATCTGTAAATCTAAGCAAGAAGCTAATCCCCTCAGGAATTGTTGAACCTCTTACAATCTCATGTGTGAATGGCTTTATAACCTCGTCGCAAGCAACGCTATTTGCATGAGCCTTTCTTAGACCATTTGGATGAGATGTTGTGTCTAGGGTAATCGAACCAGCTGCTGTTGATCCCACTTTAATAATTTCTGCGTCTACTCCTGTTCCAATTTGAGCAAATTCGCCAACTGCGAATCCAGTCTCCGAGGTAACTGATACAGAAGCATCCCCCGCGCTTGCGGCTGATGACAATGTTGTACTAGCTCCTGCTGTAGAACTGCCAACTGTGCCATAGTCGCTATTTAGTGCATGGAGATAAAACATTCCCGCTGTTGCTATGTCAAGCTCAACAGTCATGTCAGCGCCAGCGTCGTAGTTGCCTTCTCTGAAGTTTGAGAGAACCCTCGTTCCTGTAAGAGCCTGCGATCTCTGAAGCTCCCTTCCGCCACTTGGAGCAAAGGACCTTACGTTACCAAGCTTGAACCAGTTAGTTGTTGGATCGGTTTCTTTAACCGCCTCACCTGATTCATGCCTGTAGTTGATCTTGGTGTTGGTATCAAGAGCAACAGTTGTTCCGGAAACATAGGTGGAATCAACTTTAACAAATTCCATATTGTTATCATTTCCGATCTTCAAAATCTCATTTGCCCCAATACCGGTATCGCTCGCCACTTCAATAGAAGTTGCCCCCGGGTTTACAGCGCTTGCCAAAGTTGTAGACGCCCCACTGTCTGTGGACGGCGTTACACCATTACTTGTTTCAATCTTATACCAAATCTCTGCACTAGAGCCTGAAGCTTGTGCCATGTTAATACACCTCCGGTTTTTTATATAAAAAAGCCCGGGTCTTTTTCAGCCCAGGCTCTACTTTTTACGGACAGCATCCGCTTACATTTATTTTTTCTTTTTCAGTTTTTTTAACTTTCCCGACATTACAGCATGTGCGTTAAGAAAATAATTCATGGAAGCGTGAAGAAATGTTTTAGGGTTGCGGTGGAATTAAAACATTTTAGCTGTAATGAATTCTTTTTAGCTAAAGGCTGTGCAGTCGGGTGATTTTTGGTTCTTTTGATCATTCAAAAGAACATATAGTAATTAGTTTGCGATTTTTCCTCCTTTTCATCTGAGAAAAGTAGGATGAGAATTCTTTTGGTTACTCAAAAGAAAGCGTATAAACCTTCTCTACAAAACAGTAATATTCCCGTCATTCATTCGAATCATTCAATATTATGGAAATGTGTATGTGCAATTCTGTGCTTTAATTAAATTTTTTATCCATGTCTGATGAAGCGGCATATCTTTTACATAGCGCCCACTCACAAAGTCATATTCGAATCCAATTAATGCTATTACCTCAGGCTGCTGTAATGCCCATAGAGTCCAATAATAAGTAGGCGTAACTCTGAAATAGTCCCTTATCACCGAAGGCTCCTGTATATAACAATCCGGCGTCCACCCCGCGCTTTCATGTGAGGAAATGCACCACGAATTAATAGCAAAAACAGCTTTTCTAGTTCCTAATTTTGCCTTTATGGCTGCCCATCTCGAATCCCAATTAGAAGAACCGTTTAATGAATCAGATTGATCTGTGGGATTAAACATCCCGTAATCCCAAATCCCTATAACATCTGTATTTGCAGGAAAAGAAATAGGCAAGTCTTTTCCATCAAAACCGCCCAGGGGCCACTCGCTGTCACCATACCCTACAGCAAGGGGTACTGTAGTAATATTCAGGGTGTTCTTAATATAATTAGTTACACTTTCTATTTCTGATTGCTTTACACAATCGTTATTCACTTCCTCATGAACGCTTATAGCAAATACTTTTGAAAAGTCGGCAAATTTAGAAGAGTTATTAAAAAATGTAGTTAATCTGCTCTGGTAATCTGATCTTAGTTGCCATGTCTGAGCTCCTGTAACGCTTCCGCCCCCGTAATTGCTACAATCAGCAAGCCCAGGGGCCACACGATTAAAGGCAATATCGGCTAAGCTAATAATCCCTTTGCCTCCATAGGCATTCTGTAAATCCAGCAGTGCTTCTATTTGTGAAGCATTAGTCGTTACATTTTCTTCATTAGAAAAAAGTATTATTATATTGGGCTTAGCATCCGCAAAGTCTGACATCATATTGTGAATCTTTATTGTGTCAGAGTTTCCAGCATGAAATCCGTATGCGCATATATTTGAATGAGCCAAGGGAACAATGGCAAGCCATAGCGATACAAATAAACAAAATGGTCTCATTTAATAAACAGTCCTCCAGCCATATGTATCACCCGCATCCTTAGCGCATACTTCTACAGTGTCCTTTATCCCTGCCCCACCCTCGTCATACCAATAAGAGAACCTTGTGCTAGAATCGCAAGTAGGCTTCGTACCTGTATCAAAAAATTGCACCCTATTATTAATAAGACTCATAGGCATAACTAAACCACTGCCTGTTTGTAATCGGAAATTCATTCTGCTGGGAATAGTGTTGCCACTAGGGGTACCCGATACCTCTATATTTATTTCCGCAGCAAGTCCATAAAAAGTAGATCCGTATCCGTAGCCAAGAAAAGCGGCAAGCCTATCTCCGTCTTGTACCACCGATGGAGAAGATTTAGTTCCTCTTGACCGTGCTACAAAGAAGTTGCTTCCCACACCTTGCGTGTCCGTGTGAGTTATCGCTCCGATGGTAGCAGCTTCATTTTCCTGTTCAACAAGTAATTTCATACCCGGCAATACACCTCCAAGTGTGGGGCTATTTGTCCCTAGCCCTAGAGAAATGTTAGTAGTGTCAAAAAAGAAATTTGTATCGGAGCCAAACCCTGAACCCAATTTATACTGCACACTGCCGTCTACCCCAGAGGGCACATTATCAAACGAGATGGCGTCACTGTTTATCACGTCCTGCTGCAAATCAGCGTAAGCGCTGAAGCTGCAACATAGAAGTAGGGTAATTATTAGTATTGTTTTCATTGAGTGCTGCCTCCTAGTTCAACTTCAAATATGAAGTTATGTTAAAACTTGTTTGAGGAACTATTCCGTTTGTATAACTAACCCGAGCGCACTTACATGAGAGCTCTGCCACGTATTGATTGTCTGTTGATCCCGCTGTGTAAGACCAGTCGGATGCATAGTGATAGGTCGGGCTCACAGCGCTGTCACAGTCATCATCACATGACTGCTCTATTTTTACTCCGCTCACTGCGCTGTCCTGATCCGATGTTACAGTCACAACTAGATATTTATAGCTTGTTGCTTCAACTGGACTACTGTTATATGCAGCTGATGTGCCGAGCGTACTCTCGCTCTTGTCCATCATCACTCTCTCTGGATCTGCAAATGCAAGATAGGGTAAGAGCAACATTGCTCCTAAAACAATTAATTGTTTTTTCATAATTAGAGTTCTCCTCCAGTAGAAGTTTTGTAATCAAATAAAACATCAAGCGCCATTGAGAAAGCCCCGTATGGAGCAAGCCTGCCACGGTCGGTATTTATAGAAGTAATACCGTTTATAGTCCCTATGGATTGTGAGTTATAAATGATCCTTCTATCCGCAAACAGTATCTTTTTGGTCTCCGCTATAAGCTTGTTCAACTCGGAGAAATACTCGTCCTCATCATACACATACCCCACAATTTCGGGGCTATAATTAACACGTGTACTTCCTCCGGCAGTCTCTACAAACCCGGCCTCATTCCCGCTGTTAACAACCAAAGCCGGCATCTCAAGATGGCTAATCTCCTCAATCGTGCCGGTCTCAAGATCCACTGCCACAAACTCCCTGCTCACGCGCTGTATTAAGCTTGAGCTCTTAAGCTTTTCAGCAAGCGCTTTATCTATCTCATCTCTTATATTTGTAACCATGATTTATTGCCTTTGTTTTTTTATTTGCTTTACTCTTTTCATCCAGGAAAAGTAGAATGATATCTTTTATGTCAGTTAAACGAACAGACAAAACACCAGCTATTTAACTAGATTTCTAATCCCCAATTCTTTATAATACGGTGCATGAAAAGATTTTGTCTTGATTGCAATCAATTTGGAGAACCTAAGATCTCTGTTCTAAACACTAACTTTTTAATCTCTCCAAAAATCTTGCTGTACGCTGTTTTATTAGAAGCTGTTGTTGTGATATTTATTGTGGCAACAGGATTTATTTATGGATTTAATAATAATGATTCTGTTCAAGGAATTATCATATTCATAGGAGGCATAATAACTTTTTATATGTATAAAAATGCGTTAAAAACATGCCCAAATTGCAAAAGCAACTCACTAAAATCAATCAAGAGCCCAGAAGCCCAAAAAGTGATTAAAAAAAAGAACCTCTCAGTTCCCAAATCCTAATACCACAAGCTGTGATCTTCCATCGCTGTTGCATGTAGAAACTCAGACATTTGCACAAATAGCGTTAGATAATTTTTTTGTAGTTCTTTTGCTTTTCCCTTTGTATTTGTATTGCCTTTCATTCCCGACGTTCATGAATAGCGTAAAGAAGATAAATTGCGGAGGCGTTAAAAATGATTTGCCACGTTAGTGGAATTAAATCATTTTAGTAAGGAAATTTATTTTTAGCGTAATTCATGTCAGTGGGGTGACTTTTACTTCTTTTGGTCAATCAAAAGAGGAGATAAAATCCTCATGCACGACCTACATAGAAAGTCGTAGTCGGTATTCGGTTCTCATCATCATCCACCTGCCCGCTACGATCCCAATCATAATCAATTCCTACCGATAGCACCCGTTCTATCTCTTCATCAAACTTTTTGCCAAACTCCTCCGCCCTCTTCTCCCAAGCGTCAGCATTCCTCGTAGCCTTTGAAAGCTTAGGACAAACATAATGTCCAAGCACCCTGTAGGCAGAAGCCTTTTTGAGCTGGGTCCCGGCGTTTAACATAAGTGAAGTATCAAAGTCGAGATTGCCGTCAAGGAGTTCAATATCTTTTCCGAAACGCTCACGCACACGAGGCTTAAACCATTTAACCTCAATGATTCTGTCTATATCATCCTTCGCCTCAACGTGATCGAGTGTGAACCCGAGTGAATCAACCTGCGCAACTTTAACACCCGACTTGTGATTCTTGCGTAGGGGTGTGGTTGTTTTGAGTGTGAGAGTGTTCACAGCTATTGAATCGATTTGCACGATCTCGACATTACTGTTGGAATCAATGCGGACAAAATCATCAGCTTGCAAACCCGCCGCGTCAGCAACGTCTATAGTAAGTCCCGCAGATGCAGCAGAGGCGCTTAATGTCGTAGACACCCCTCCGTCAATCACCCCAGGCACACCATGGTCCAATATGTCCGGCATGTACTGCTCAATTATCTCATCAGTTGAATAAGCCATTCACTTTTTCCTTTGTTTTTATCTTTTACTTTTTTTAAGTTTCAGACATTTACACAAATAGCGTAAAGAAGCTCAATTACGAAGCGTCAAAAAATGATTTCCTGAGCATGGGCTTTTCATGCGAATCTAATCATTTAGCCGAAGTAATTGAGCTTTAGCTAAATTTGTGTCATGTCTGTGATTTTTGGTTCTTTTGCTCATTCAAAAGAACGTGTAAGAACTGTCTTTAAGATTCCTTATCTTTAAGCCACGGCAGCTCAGGCACTAAAAAAGATTTCTTGGTAGGCACATACCCTTTCCTCTGAAGCCCCCTCGCCCTATCCTCCCTCACAACATCCCGCTTCCCGTCTGCAGTCTCCATCTCAATCATCCCGATGTTGTTGTTGACCTTCTCGTTCTTCTCATTCGTATGCTCAGCTGCATCCCTAAGATGTCCCTTTAGCTCGTGTACGTCTTTTCCGGTCGCCGTCACTTCCCACTGTTCCTTCCCGTTCCTGTCCTTTATCTTGCGTTCCTGAATCGCCAACTGGTTGCTCCTTCTGTGCTTGATCGGGATATGGAAGCCGAACGCCTTCGACCTTCATCTTGTAGGTCTTGAGCTTGCTTCCTTTTTTAATGTCGAGCGGGTCCTCGGCAACGCTTTCTGTGCATTCAAGCCACTCCTCATCTATCGGTCTATAGCCAAGCGCCTGTTTGTACTGGAGCTTGTACATCCAATTGCGACAGTGTGTAGCACTCTTCCGCCCTTTTGGGTTTAGGAACATTACAGTGTAAGGTCCTTCCCCTTTTGTGCCGCATTTGTTCCACGCGTCACAGCCGCGGTTGGTTCTGGTAGGCTCCGAGCAAGTCGGATAGTTGACCGCATAGCCCGGAAATTCGCCCGAAGGCAGACTCGCGCTTCCTGACCCTACACCCTCGACCTCATTGTTGCTATCCTCGATTACTACATCTTTTATTTCCGCCAATTTCAATCTCCTTTACATTCAATATTTGGCTTTTAATTTCTTAACAGAATCTTAATTGTTTTTATGAAACTTCCAGCTACCCTTTTAGTATGAACTTACAAGTAAATATGATTTGCAAACAGTGCGACCAGGTATTGCCCGTGACAGTTAAAGCGGAAGAACAAGTTGAAGCGGAGACTGTAGAAGAAACCGATAAAGATGGAGAACCCCCTGACATCTTTGAGCAAGTTCCTTGCCCAAATTGTGGTGAAGACAATATTTGGGATCGTCTAAAGAGGAATTTCAAAAGCAACTAAATCACAATAAGCAGGTACCACCTGCACTCTTTTTAAGTTTTAATAACAGAAATGAAAAGGCTATTGCAATAGCGGCAATAGAGCTATTTTGCCTTTTCATTTTCAGACATTTACACAAATAGCGTTAAGAAGATCAATTACGAAAGCGTCAAAAATGATTTCCTGAGCATGCGCTTTTCATGCGAATCTAATCATTTAGCCGAAGTAATTGAGATTTAGCGTCATTTGTGTCATGTCTGTGATTTTTGCTACTTTTCATCCAGGAAAAGTAGAATGAAACTATATAAAAGAAGAAGAAGGCGCAGACCCTAAAGCCCGCGCCTAGTTTCATACCCAAGTCATCAATTAAGATGCGTTAGTCTGATATTCAACTCCTAATTCGTCGTTCATTTCGGCAACGCCAAAATCCTGTGAAGCCACAATCTTTGTGGATAGAGTGTCTGCGTCAAACTCAACATCAATTGCAGGGGTCTGTTTTCTTGCAATCGCAAACGCGCGGCTTGCGTAGATCATGTTGCGAGCTGTGGTGGACACCTGTACACTAGAGCTAAAACTTATGTTAACTCCATAAGCAAGATCGACCGTTCCAGTCTTCGCAGGCCCGTCAATATCCCCTCTCACCTGAGCGGAGTTGATGTTGGACACCACGAGCACATGGTCCCACTGGGCTGGATGGAATACTCCCCAAATCGGGGTATGCCCCATCACAACTTTGTTCTTACCGTTCTGAAGCAGGTTTCTAATTGCGAGAAGGTAATTAGCCTCTGAGAAATCAGACGCTCCTCCAACGCTCTGAGAAAGCCCCGCATACAGCCCGGCGATCTGCTCGTCTTCATACTGAGCGAGAGACTGCCCAAGCTCGACCTGATACACATTGCCAAGGCTCATAAACGCCCGAGTGTCCGCCTTTCTGTCTATCTGCACAGCTGAGTAGGAAACGTCCGGAGTGATGTCGACGGATGATTCCGTGTTAGCTGTGTAGGACACAGTGCCGGCAAATGCCGCAGCGCTTATTGCGCCAATTTTTGGGATATGGAGCACATCTCCAGGTCCCGCGAATTCAAATTCCATAATTCTGCCGCTGAATCCCCTGTTGTTATGAGCGGCGAATTCAACCTCCGCCTCCCATATCTCAGGAATAATAGCAGCAGCTGTTGTAGTTGTTACATTAGCCATGTAAATTCCCCCGGCTTTAATTTTTATTTTGTTTAATTGTTATGAGTTACCTTAAATCCCTAATCTTTCACTTTATCTTTTGTAGTTATCTTTTCTTCCCCGACATTAAAGCATTTGCGTTAAGAAAATTGATTACGGAGGCGTTAAAAATGATTTCCTGAGCATAGTCTTATTATGCGAATTTAATCATTTAGCCGTAGTAATAAATTTTTAGCAAAAGGCTTTGCAGTCGGGTGACTTTTGGTCCTTTTGGTCAGTCAAAAGGACATATAAAATAGCTACCCCTTCTGCGATAGATGCTTCTGATAGATACTCTGCACGATTCCCTCTTCTTTAAGTTCTTTATATTTCTTAGGATCGGCCTTGGCTATCTGCTTGATCTCATCTATCGTGTACCCACCGACCTTGGCATTAAGCGCACCTGTGCCAGCGCCCCTTAAGCGACCGGCCTTAACAAGCCCAGGACGTTCTGAGAGAAAATTCGTCATAAATTTTTGAACTCCCATCTCCTGGCCTGTCTCGGGATCAATCAGGGCGGTTCCGCCCTCACTTATAACTTTAATGCTACCATCGTCGAGCAAGTTAACTTTTCCCTCGGTGAATGTGACGATCATGTCGACATTCTCGGGATCGGCTCCCGCTTTAAGCGCTAGCTGAGTAAGCTCGGCCTTCTTTCGGTAAGACTCGTACTTACTCTGCCACTGGCGTTTCTGAGACTCATGGAAGCGTAGCTCCTCGTTGAGTCTATGATCACGATCCGAGATCGCTTTCTCCAGCGACTCTTTCTGTTCAGAGTTTTGTCTGAGAAGTAGATCCCGTTCGTCACGCCAATTACCCAATGCCTGGGCTTCATCAATGTTGTCCAGTCCAAGCTCTTTGATGCGGCTCTCGACTTCTTTGTCGATCTTCGAGCGCTCGCGTTCAAGGCGTGTCTGCACAATCTTGTTTACCTGTGATTCGGTAAACATTTTTTCCTCCTGTCTACCCCCGGAATTAGGGTCGTCACCCGTCTCTGTCGAAGCCTGTGATGAATTGTCATCAGCCGCCCAACACACACGGTCAAGTATTTCAAAATGCATAAACTAACCTCTTTTTAAGGTTGTTTGATTTAAATTATTAGTCGTTATCTTTTGCTTTTATCTTTCCCAACATTACAAAAATTGCGTTATTGTCGTATCTGCTACTGTTGTTTTTGGTTTTGTATTTATCTTTCCGACATTAAAGCATTTACTCATATAGCATAGTTTTGTAGTTGCTTTTAGAATATCAGACATTTACACAAATAGCGTGAAGAAGGTCAATTACGAAGGCGTTAAGAATGATTTTCTGAGCATAAGCTTTTTATGCGAATCTAATCATTTAGCCAAAGTAATTGAGCTTTAGCTAAATTTGTGTCATGTCTGCGAGTTTTGGTTCTTTTGCTCGTTCAAAAGAACGTATAGAAAGTAAATCTAGAAGCAGGACATACTAGCTGCAACCGTCCCATGGGTATATAAACTATACCCTTCCCCCATCACCGTCAACGAGCTTTTTTACAACTCGCTTAAAAAGTTTCATCGCCCCCATAGAAGTCATATTCAAATGATCTCCCATACTCTCATAAGAATGAATACTCCCGTCATATAAGCCGAATCGAAGCTCCAGAGCACGGCTCTCTTTCTCGGACAGCGAATCCAATATAGACCCCACTCTGTCTTTATTCACACTCTCCCTAGCCTCCTCCGGTAATAAATGGAGAATGTTAATTACACCTTGGTTATGTTTTGGCATTGTATATTTTCAAACTCCCAGAATGGCAGTACAAACTCCTACAAAGAATCCGGTCAAAGTCTTTACTACATCTGAAGCAAATTTTATTTGATTGCGAGATTTTGAATAAAAGATTTGATACAAACTAGTCAAATAAGCAATTACTAAAACAATAATCAAACTACCTGCTATGTAAACTCCTATATCTTCAGAGCTTCCACTCGCAGCAAAATTGCCTTCTCCCTTTTCCTCCCTTACATCAATTTCAGCTTCTCTTTTTATATAAATTTGATTTGCGTGTTCCTGCAAAGATTCTACTTCTTTAATTACTCTTAAACTACCATCTTGTTGTGCTATGTTTATTAATTTTTGTAGTTCTTGTATTTCTTCTAAATAGACTTTGAGATTGGCCTCTCTTTGTCTTTTTATAGAAGCTTCGAAGTATCCTTCTGATTCAAAATCCATAAAAGGATCTAAAAGATAATACTCATAATTTATTACATAGTAAGTCGTCATACCAGATATTGAGACCAAACCGATTAATAGGATTAACAAAAACCAATTGTTCAATTTTTTGAATCGTTTTAAAGGAATCGAGTTTATATAATCTTCAATATTTGTCTTATATGGGGTGTATTTATTATCATCATTACTATTTTGATCTGTCATAAATGAACTCCGCAGATAAGTTTATTTAGTAATAGATGATAACTTAAATATAGATGTGATTTCAATAACGAGACTTATTTATTAGTCATACTCGTGGGCAGCTTTATAAGCTATTGATCATCTTGCTGTTGATCCCCTTCCCTCAAATCCACAAACTCCCCGTCGTTAGAAAGGGTCTTTTCCATACTGTAATCAAAAAGCTCCTTTTGCTTCTGAAGCTCAGACGCTGTCATCTTAAGCTGCCTCTGCTCAGAGGTCAGCTTCTCATCCTGAATAGTCTCAATCTGAGCATCAACGCTTTTTAGAAACGCATCCGACTCCCGCCCGCTGAGCACTGCGGCATCCTTCAGCCACTCAAGCCTCTTAACGTCTCTTTTAGCAGAAGCTTTTTCAAAAATCCGCCCCATGTCCTCATTTGAAAGCTGAGACACAGAGCTTACAAATGTGTTCTTGTTGAGATCATCCCGAAGCTCGTCAATTGAGCCAAGCAAGGCAAAGAACAAACTCTCCTGCCCGAGAAAAGCCTCGCCTTCTGTGAGCTTCTGACGGATGTTGTTTACACGAATCTGCTTAAAGTCAGGCGGGCTCACAGTCTGCTCAATATTTTCCAAACGCTCAGACAGATCGTGATTAAACGCCTGCTTTAGATTGTGGAGCTTGTCCTGCATCTCACTGCGAAGGGCTTCTGCTCTTTTCTCCTTACCAAAGTTGCTGAGCCCCCTGTCAGTTTTGGTGTTGTGAAGCTCAGTCCTGTACTTCCTGGCAATTGTGTCCAACTCCTCGTAATAATGATTCACACTTTTGGTCAATTCTTTCTTCACTTTCCTTACCCCTTTACCTTATTTACTAGTTTTTGTTTTTTAATCTTTCGCTTTTATCTTTGCTTTTAAAAACCCGACATTCACAAAAATAGCGTTAAAAAGTTCAATTACGTAGGCGTTAAAAATGATTTTCTGAGCATGATTAGTTTTTCATCATGCGAATCTAATCATTTAGCCGTAGTAATTGAGCTTTAGCTAAATTTTTGTGCAGTCGGTGATTTTTGCTACTTTTCATCTAGGAAAAGTAGGAAGAATATTCTTTTGGTCAATCAAAAGGACATATAAATATCATTCTAGTCATCAGCTTTTATTTCTGCTCGGATACGCTCCACATCCTCCCTCGACAACCTCGGTGCCATCCGCTTCACTATCTTCTCCTTCATTATCTGATCAAACCGCTCTGAGATACGAAGCGTCCTGGTCTTAATCACATTCTCGATCTCTTCTCCAAGCGAGCTAACTTCAAACTCCCGCGGATACTCAATCACATGCCCAGGGTCTGAAACCCCCTGCCACCTTGCCCAGAACCTAAGCGCCTTCATCTCAGCCTCTTCCATATTAAGAGCCTTATTGGAAAGCGTGTTGTTCGTAATCATAAAATCATATGAGCGCGCGACCCCGCTAGACTCCTCAGAAACTCCAATTGCTCCGCGCAAAGTAGCAAGCCTGTAAATCTCCTCAACACCTTTCTCAATCTGATCCATCAACACCCGCGCCTGCGAAGCATCAGGGTTGATGAAGTGCGGCGCATGCTTTGCATCAGGAGGAAATCCCAGCCCACGCGCTGTGCCTAGTGCTTTCTCATTAATCGGATTCTTCGGATCCTCTGGAATTACTAGCTGAGAGAATGTCTGACGATAGAGAATTTCATCTAACAACGAGCACCAGTTGTAGAGAGCGCGATTAACATAGGCGATATCATTCAAAAGAGAAAAGCCCGTCATCGGCTCCTCGGCAAAATGACAAACGGGCACAAGCGGAACGTCCCCTACCGGGTGAGGAGCCTCACCTATCTTAAACGCCGAGCTTGAGCCCCCAGTGCCTTTTTCAACTTCATATAGTTCCCACCTGTCTCTGTACCAGATCCTAAAACGCATCACGCTGTCTGAAGATTTCTCAAAGTCGTTCTGATCCTGATCGGTCTCTAAAATTTTCACCCATAGCAAATTGCCGAAACGGTCCAAACCCCAGTCCCACACATTAAGCGGCGACACTCTTACATAATATGGGAAGAGCCCCTGGTCGAGTTCGTCCTTCATTGTCTCAGCCTCTTGCGCCGGTTTGTCTACGAGTATGAACTGAAGCCCTGTGATGGATGACCATTTGGAAATGTTGCGGATAAATTCCTCGTATGAATTGCCCTGTTTGTCGGAGTTGTCGATAAACTCGCGAAACAGCATGTTGTCGTCTAATTTGCCAAAGTCTCTTGTGACTTTTTGTCTGTAAATAAAGGAGTTATAAGCGTTTACGATCGGCGCGCAGTAGTTGTAGTAATAAGCCCGTTTACGTCTTTCGTGGAACCCCCCGCCGTCCTCAAATGTATGTATGTAAAGGTGATTTGAATTTATGTAATCAGCTCCACCCTTATACGCTTCCTCAAAAAATCTATATATCGGCTCTAATTTTCTAAACTCGTCCCGCTTCCTTAATACAGCTCTTGAAAGTCTATCTTCCGGCATTCTTCTTCTCCCTTTCTAATTCGAATATTGATTTCTTTGTGCTTGCTCGGGCATGATAGCCCCCGTGATATGAATACTTGAAGTGGCTTCCGTGCCTCAAATATTCAAGCGCCTGCGTGACGCTGTCTATGACATCTGTGTTCTTTGTTCTTGGAAATTTTGCCGCGTGCTCTATAACATCCTGGGTCCAATCTTCGCCGTCCAAAATGTAAACGCTGCCCGATTCAAAAAGCGGCGTGACTAAATGAGCCCTGGCTGCTTTATCTCCTGTGGGCTTGATCGGCTTTACGGGAACTTTAGTATTTTGTAATAGTTCTTGAATCAAGCTCTGCCCTGAAGCCTTATCCTCTATGAGTACTTCGTTAGGTCTGAACTTCTCGTATAGATCGAGGCAAGATCTTTTTAAATTGGGAAACGTAAGTTTCTCCCACCATGCGTGGACTAAATAAAAGCCGCTGTCAGTCTCAACCCATGTAGTGCAGGCCGAGTAGCTGTTGTCCTGACCAGTCTTAAAACCCGTATCCCATGATTGAATTATCCATTTGGAATTTTTTGGAAGCGTGAAACATTTCCGCCACAGATCACGCTTAAAGATTGTTCCGCTCTGAGCCCCCGGCTCCTGCTGGTAAATGGAATCAAAATGGCTACCTAGGACATTCTTTGTCTCAAGTACACTTTCAAGAGAATATTTCTCAGGCCACAAGGTAGCACCTTGCGGGTATCTATATTCTTGGTATTTGTAATCTTGATCAGCAATCGCCGGAATCTTAAGCACTGTCCACTTCTCGCCCTCGTGCTCAAGCAAGCGCCCGATCAGATCATCCTCGTGCCAGCGTGTGTTAACTATGACAATAGATGCGTCCTGCTCAAGCCGTGTGAACAAAGTGGTCTTGTACCAGTCCCAGATCGTATCGCGCACGTTTTCAGAATACGCTTCTTGTATGTTTTTAATCAGGTCGTCCAGTATGAGCAGATGCGCTCCATGTCCCGTGACGGCACCGCCTCTACCGACTGCAACGAACTTCCCTCCGGCGTCCAGCTCCCACAAAGCTCCGGAGGAGGAATCCTTTCTTACTCTCGATTCAGGAAAGATAGTTCTGTGCATCTCGGCCTGGCACACATTACGCGCGTGCTTGCCGAACTGAAGTGAAAACCAGTCGCTGTAAGAGGCTAAAATGACCTTCTTGTCCGGATATTTGCCAAGGTACCAAGCTGGCAATCTAACGGAAGAAAGCTCCGACTTCCCATAGCGCGGCGGCACCAAAATCATCAATCTTTTTATGCAACCCATTGCCGCGTATTCAAGGTGACGGGCTATAACTTTGTGATGCCAGTTGGGTCTATACTTTGGATATGTCAGATCGGTATAGGTGAGCAAATTATCCAGGGCTTTCTCGACCAAATACTGCCGCGCCAAATCTGTAGGGCTAATGTCCTGAACGTCTTGCGTCATTGATAATCCTGACTAGCTCGTCTTCTGTGAGTGATTCAATGTATTCGTTTACGACTCTGATATCGTGATTTACTGCGTGATCTATTGTGCCCTCTGCTTTTATGGTCTCAGTTGGGAGTCCGTACATTAATCGCTCTAACTTGATTACATCTAACACGAGCTTCACATACGGTCTTGCCATGTCGAGCAGTTTGTCGAGTGGTTTATCATCGAAATCTGCGAAGGGATCGCCTCCTTTTCTGTTAGCATTGTCTATGCGTTTAAGAAGCGCTTGAAGCGGCACCATCACAGACTCCCTTGCGTTACGGATCATCGTTAGGTGTTCTGAATTTATGTCCTCAAGCCTCCCCTCGATCACTCCACGCGCTTTACGGTCCATGTAGTCATCATAAGCTGTCGTGCGCTTGACCCAGCCGTTTTGGCTCGACCATGTTTTAATCAACCGTGATGTTTTCCCGAGCTTATCGGCTACCTTTTGAAGACTGCGCGACGCCCCCATGTCGCGGTAGATGCAAAACGCTTGATACCCCTTCTGCGTCTCACCAGTGACCCTCTCCCATTCCTTATTCCCATTTTCTTTATTCATTTCAGTTTCTGTTTTATCTTTGCTTTAGTCTTTGTTTTTGCAGTTGTTTTTCCTTCCCGACATTAAAGCATGTGCGTTAAGAAAATTGATGCGAAGTCGTAAAAATCTTATACGGGGTGTGGGCGGAATTATAAGATTTAGACTGAGTAATCAATTTTTAGCTAAAGGCTTTGCAGTCGGGTGACTTTTGCTTCTTTTGGTCAGTCAAAAGAAGGTAGAAATCTGTCGTGCGATTTTTGCTACTTTTCATCCAGGAAAAGTAGGAAGTAATCCTTTTGCCTTTGCTATTGTTTTGCCTTTAATCTTAAGCCACGCCATGCGCATAGCCGCCAACCTACGAATCACACCCTTCCATCATCTCCTCCTCCCACATCTCACGATGCGGACACACGGTTCCCGAATGCTTGGGCACGTAAGATTTATCACCGAAACGTTTAGAATCATGACAGAACGGGCAAAAATTCGCCTGCTTCATAAACACGCCAAACATAGTGTTCACTAGGCCAAAAACCTCCCGGTTGCCAAACACCCAGATCCTAATGTCGTTGAGCTGAATGCCCTTTGAAGCAAAATCCTGATCCGCCGCGATCTGCTCCGGGCGCTTGCCGTCCAAATAATATTGCACAGCCCTCAGCTCGTACGACTTCAGCCCGAGCGTGTAGTTATAGATAACGGATTCTTCCTCGAACGCATCCAGATATGCCTTGAAAATGTGCGGCACTGACTCGCCTTTTTTGTACTTTGAATAGAAATGAAGGGCCTCTTGGATGTGTCGGTAAACCAACTGTCGTTGAGCCCCTTTGATCAATGGCGTTTCCCCTCTCTCTGAGCCCTCTGTGATTTGGTTGATTCAATCAGGTCGCGAATGGAATGGATGTTATTAATAATCTTGCCGGTGGATTTCTTTCGCGTGGCTGTCTTACCCATGCTTGCGATAAGCCCAACAAATGTGAGCACCGTAAGTGGTGTCATGACCCAGAGCCACGACCAGGTGATTTGTTCCCACAACTTAGCCGCTATAAATATCAAATTTAGATATACCGCAAACGCTATGTAAAAATTGTTCATGTAATACCCCCTTTACAGTCTCCCCATCACTTCACAAAGCTTTTATATTTATCTTTTTGCTTTTTATGTTTAGTTTTTGTTTGTTATTTCCGACATTCACAAAAATTGCGTTAAGAAGTTCAATTATGCAGGCGTAAAAAATGATTTACGGGCTGCGGTGGAATTAAATCATTTAGCCGAAGTAATTGGGCTTTAGCTAAATTTTTGTGCAGTCGGTGATTTTTGCTACTTTTCATCTAGGAAAAGTAGGAAGTAAATCTTTTGAAGTTAATCTCTATACTCGTCTAACAAGTCGATTAGTTTTCCGAATCGACGTCTCTTTGTCTTTTAAAGATTGTTTTTAGTCTTTAAAAGACAAAGAGACTAGTAGTTAAGTTTTTAAAAACTCTGCAAGGTATGTTTAAAAACGCACTTACCCAACCCGGAGCTAAAAAAAACAAAAAACGCACCTCTCCCGCATGGAGCAATATCGGGGTGGAATATACCGTGCGGAATATATCCTTTGGCAATATGTGTTATAGCTACTTTATATAGTATATTCCGTAGAAATATAAACTATATACTTGGGATACTTCTGACAAGGGGGTTTTTGTAGAATAGAGAATAAATTTTTTATAACAATCCATTTTCAAATAAATATTTGCGTCCATCGGAATTTAAACAGTAAGATATTTGACCAAAAGCCGATAATTCTTCAACTAATTTATGTTCATGCAAAATATCTAGAAAATACCGCATTTTTTGCTCTGACATACCAAACATCTCAGCAAGATATTTTGGTGTTACATCAATAGTTTTTCGTCCTTTAGACATTAACAAGAGTGCATCCCGCGCCTCTCCTGGTATATCAGTTATTTTTTCTTCTTGGACATTAATTTTATGCTTTTCCTTTGACTTTGGTAATGGTGCCTCTGTTTTAATTTGTTCTAAAGCTCGATTAAGTTCTGTTTCCATTTCCTTTTTGTCAATCTTTGGGATTTTAGTTAGATTGAAATGTTTTTTAAGACTCAGAAATAGATCTGAAATAAAATTATCATCTTCCAAATTTAAATTTTGAAATCTAGACAACGGTTCGGGTAAACTAGATTTCGATACTCCTAAATAACATATTGATATTATTGGAAGTTCTTTGATCCACCCACATCCAGCTTCAAAATTAATCCAAGGTCGTGATATAGAATTTTCACTACATAAAACAATCATTATATTTGAGTCATTCAGAGCTTCATCTATATTGTCAAACCACTTATCTCCTGCAGCTATGTCATTGATATCACTACTTAGGAATACATCACAATTACCTGAAAAGGTACTCTCGATCCAATCCTTTAAGACTATGCCCAATGAAGCTTCTTCACCTATATGACTTATAAATATGTTCTTTTTTTCCATAGTGCTAACTAGAATAATCTATAAATTATTGGTTTGGCAAATAACCTTTAAGTACCCCTCAGCCCTTCTTAAACTTCTCTCCGTTTATGAAAGATAAATCAATCAACCTCATGCCTTTTCCCAGGTTCTTCCAACCCGGTAGCATAAATCTTATCGTCTATTACATACGGATCAGTATCATGCTGCAGAATCTGCAAAATCACTTTGAACTCCGCCTTATCCTGCCCTTCCCACTGAAACTTTGACCCGTCCTCATACTTCATGCGAATATGCCCTGCGTCAGTCTCGGTGTTCCATTCAGCTTCATATTGAACAACTTTTTTTGCAGCCATTTCTCGCCTCCATAAAATTTATTTACAGATCGGATTATAAGCCCACCACTATATAAGTATATTATGATTGTGAAGCGGTATAAAGGTCTAAATCTAGAACTTCTTAAACTTCCTGTTTGGAAGTTGATTCAACTGTAAGGTCGGCTCTCTTTACCAATCTAGCCACAAAACTAAGGTTTGGATATTGCACAAGTTTTCCTGTGCCTAACATCACGCCATCATCTATTTCCGCAACAAACTCAAGATCAAATCTAGCTAAATTACCAAAAATTGATCCTTTACTAAAATTTTCCATATATCTGCTTACATGAATGTTGCCTTTAAACTGATTATCGACCACATCCTCATATGTACCTACATAATAGTAGAGAGTATCTCCTCCAAATATCCTTCCGTTATCAAATATTATGATCCCCGATCCCTCTGCCAACCCCCCTTCCCCAAATGCATCTATATTGGACGCAAATATTGCCGTCCATAATCCGTCTAACATATTCCCCTCTCAGAAATTGATAGCTATTCATATGTTATATGAAAATTAGAGGTAATGTAAAGTACTGAGAAGAGTTATTCTATACCTTCTTAAACTTCTCTCTATTTACCAGGTAAACACCTGCCAGCACGATTGGAACTCCGAGTAGTCTGAGGTATGTGAAGTCTTCTTTTAGAATAAGAATTCCGGCTAACATGCCCATCACCGGTAGCAGAAAGAAAATAAAGCTGCTAAAATACGCCCCCGCCTTGTACACTAAGAAATAGTAGCCGTAATATCCAGCCCCTGTGCAGAAAAGCCCAAGCAAAAGCTCTTCAATATAGTTATCAGTCGTCCACGGCAAATGGTCGGGACTTTCAAATATCAACGCGAGCGCGCCGAGCATTATTGAGGCAAAAAAGAGAAAATAGGTCGTAGTCACAAGCGGGTCTATCCCCTTTGCCCATTTCTCAACCAACACTCCGTTTGCTGCAAATGTAACATAAGCGGCTACCAGTATAGAGACACCTTTTACAGTAGCGTCTGCCGCTGCGAGCTTATTTATGCCCACAACAAGCACTATTCCGATGACACCAATCAAGAGACCTAAAAACCCTGTAAAAGTAAAAGGGATCTCCCTTAGAATCAAAACCATTATTACAAAAGTAGCAATTGGTATAACCGCGTCCAATACAGCAGCCACACCAACCGATGTCCCCTCTTGACCAACGGCAAGCCCAACCCATGAGAGGGTTATGCCAAAAGTTGCGAACGTCAAAAACTTCCACCAGTCTTTTAAATTTCCGAACAAATCTTTTTTTGTTATAAGAGCAATTGAGAAAAGGAGGAAAAATGCAATTATACAACGCCCCGCCATTATCGTAATTGGCGTAATGGTCTTCTCTTCAATTTTTAGGAACACAAATGTGAAGGTAAAAACAGTTGAGACTCCAAATAACACCAGGAAGTTTATAAGCATTATCCCCCCTTCTTAAACTTCTCTCTATTTATGAGATATACGCCAAAGAAAACGATCGGCACGCCTGCCATTTGAAGCAGCGTATAGTCCTCCTTTAGAAGTAAATATCCTGCAACCATCCCGAAGATCGGAATGAAATAGAAAATAAACGAGGAAAAATACGCCCCTGCCCTGTGAATCAGATAGTAGTAGCCGTAGTACCCGGCCCCGGTGCAGAAAATCCCAAGCGCAAGCTCCTCAAGGTAGTTATCAACCGTCCATGGAAGCTTTGTGGGACTCTCGAATATGAACGCAAGAGCCGTGAGAATAAGTGCAGCGAAAAAGAGAAAATATGTGGAGGTTACAAGTGGGTGAATGTTCTTTGCCCACTTCCCGACCATTATGCCGTTTATGGCGAAGAACGCAAAGCCGAGCAATATTAGAAGAAAACCTTTTGCAGTTCCCCCCCCCGACATTACCTCGTGGATTCCGACAACTAGGACAATCCCGACAATACCGATGATAAGACCAATCAGCCCCAAAGTGCTAAAAGGCTCCTCGCGAAGAATCAAAACAAGAATGACAAAAGTGAGAAGTGGCGCAAGTGTTGGCATAACTGAGGCAAGTCCGGCAGAGACTTCTTCCTGTCCAAGTCCGAGGAAGACCCAGAGCACAGCTGTTCCAAAAACTGCAAAAAAGACAAACTTCCACCAATCTTTTAAATGACCGCTGAGGTCCTGCTTGGTTATGAGTGTGACTAATAAAATTCCAAAGAATGCAATTATCGCACGCCCGGACATAATAGTAATCGGGGTGATGTCCGACTCTTCGACCTTTACGAATATGAAAGTGAACGCCCAGAGCGCTGCAACTGTGAGTAGTATTATTACATTAAGAACCATCGCTATCCCTTTTTGAACTTTACTCTATTAATAAGGTAAACACCAAGGAAGACAACCAGAATGCCCGCGACTTGAAGAATTGTTACTTTCTCACTGAACACAAGAAAACCTCCGACTATGCCGACAATCGGCATCAAGTAAAATGTCATTGAAGAGAAAAATGCTCCCGCGCGGTTTAAGAGCCAGTAATAAACCACAAACCCGCTTGCAAAACTAAACACTCCCATAACTATCTCGGCTGCGATGTTTGTTCCAGTCATTTTTGTCTCAAGCGGACTCTCGAATATAAAGGCAATCACCCAGAGAATTACCGTCGCAAAGCCTGTGTAATATGCGCTCGACGCAATAGGGTCTGTGCTGCTTAGAAGCCTCGGAGTTATGATTCCATTAATCGCAAATACGGTAAATCCCGATATAATCAAGAGTGAACCCAGAAGTATTGAGCTTCCACCAAGAATATTATTAATGCCCACAACGAGAACAAGACCGATGACTCCGAGCAGAAGACCGATAATGCCGATAATGCTGAATTTTTCACTTCTAAGAATGAATACTGTTATTATAAAAGTAACAAGCGGCGAGACTGTCACCATCACAGTGGCAAGCCCGGGAGAGATATATTCCTGTCCAAACCCGACCGTTACCCAGAGATAGGAAATCCCCAGAACCGCGAAGATGAGAAATCCAAACCAATGCTTCGCGTGCCCTTTTAAATCTCGCTTCATAACTATTGAGACAATTAGTAGTGCCAGAAATCCAACTGTACATCGCCCCGCCTGTATAACAAGAGGGCCCATGGTCTCCTCGTTGAACTTTATCAGAACAAACGCCGAACCCCACGCGAGCGCTACATAGCAGAGTGCAATTACATTCTTTATCAAATTCCACCTACCTCGTGAATAATATCTGCTCCCATACTATAAAGACTATAAAAGTGTTTGCATAGAATCTTTTGCCTTTAATCTTCCCGACATTACAGCATGTGCGTTAAGAAAATTGATTGTGATGTCGTTAAAATCTTATACGGGGTGCAGGTCGAATTATAAGATTTAGACAGAACAATCAATTTTTAGCTAAAGGCTGTGCAGTCGGGCGATTTTTGCTTCTTTTGATCGTTCAAAAGAAGGTAGAAATAGTCTTAAGATTTTTCTAACTGCTTTCTATTGATGAGATATAGACCAAGAATTACAACTCCTATCCCGACAATCTGAGACATGTCAGTCTTCTGTCCTAAAAAGAAAATTGATGCAAGCATCCCAAAAACCGGCATTAGATAAAAAGTGGTCGATGCAAAAAACGGTCCGGCTTTTTTGATGAGATAGTAAAAGCCTAAAAACCCGCTTGCTGTAGGAACAATGCCGAGTACAAGTTCGACTCCTATATTAACAGGACCCCATTTCATTTGTGTCGGTGATTCGAATATAAAAGCAAGCACGACTAATATTAGAGCACCGATACCCATGTAATAAGTCGTGGCCACAATAGGATCTCCATCTTTAACTAGCCTCGGCGCAAGTACACCGTTTATTCCAAAAAGAACAAACCCGCCTGCTACAATCAGAACGCCAAAGATCATAGTGCTGTCGGCAACTATATTTTCTATACCAATAACAAGCACTAAACCAATTAATCCAATGATTAAGCCTGAAACATTTGAGACTGTAATTTTTTCGTCTCTCAGAATCAGCGCTGCAATAATAAATGTAGTAAGCGGAGTAACCACAACCAGCACAGACCCGAGCCCGGCTGAGATATACTCAAGCCCAAACGAATCGGCAAGCCAGAGCAGCACAACTCCGAGAAGCGCGAAGACAAGATAACCGAACCAATTTTTGATTCCGGCTCTTAAATCTTTTTTTAATATGAGTGATAAAACTAAAAGCCCCATAAACGCAATGATGGCCCTTGACGCCATCTCAGTTATAGGACCCAGGGTTCTAAGGTCATACTTAATTAGAGAGAACGCTCCAACCCACACTGCTCCGAGGTAGATTAAAATCAGGAAATTATAGAGCATGAAGATCCGGTCTAATCATAAGTTGCACTATCTTCATAAATAATGGCTACCCTTCTGTCAGTATAGCAACAAGTTCGTTATAAGCAGGTGTGATGCGCTTGAATTCATCCCCCGCAAGGTGTGCCTCGTAAGTAAACCCGGCATCGTTTCGAATAGTTAGAATTATGAAAGTTTTCACAACTGTGCCGTAGTCGCTCGAAGACTCTACGTTAGGACTTAACTTAACGCTGATCAAATCAGCAATGTGAATTTTTTTCTGAACTTCTACCTTTTCCTGCTTTGCTTCGTTAACACCTTTAAATCCAACGACCGCTTCTTTTCCCTCAACCCCGTCGAGAACAAGCTGCTCGCCGCTTCGTTTAATGGTCACATAACTACCCGGTGTAAACCCAAGCCCTGATAAATGTTTAATCCTTACATCCATAATCAAATCCCTACCTGTAATTTTTCTTACCCTCTGAGCCTAATATTATTGTACAGGATTTTTCCCAAAATCATCTAATGATTTTGTATTAATTTTGAATTTCATACATATACAAAAATAGCGTTTAGAAAATAACGGGATACTACCTTGGTCTTACTGCTTGTCAGGAACCGGTGACACATCTGCATCAGAAATACTCTCTTTCTTCTCCACCAAACTCCCTTGTATAAAGCCCACTACCTCTTTTGGCTCGATATCAAGAGTACTAACTCTATGCTCGCCGTCCTCCACAGAGACAAACACGTTCTTCACTCCGGCATCTTCAAGCTCATCATGGAGCGCTTTACTCTGTGCCCAGGGCACGATGCAATCATCATGGCCGTGCGCAAGGAACGCAGGCGGGTCTGATTTGTCAACATAAGCGCATGGATCAGCAGTTCTTATTTTCTTTAGATCACAACTGTCTATGTTATAACCAGCTTTTTTAGTCATAGGACAATCCAGCAATTCTAATATCGGGCTTGAATATTGTGGCTGCTCACACATTCCTGATCTTATCGAGCTGTTTTTCTGAACAACTAAGCTGGTCATGTTATAGGCACCGTAAAACAAAACAACAGCCCTAACATCAGTAGAAACTCCTGGGTTCTTGTCCCCGCTGAGCTCTTCTATATCATGAGAGAAAGCCGCCATTGCCGCAAGGTGCGCTCCTGCCGATTCTCCAGCAAGTACCAACTTATCAGGATCGATACCCAGCTTGTCAGAGTTTAGTTTTATCCATCTAATTGCAGCGTTTACGTCATAAACAATCTCGGGCCACGGAGCTGTATCATCATTAGCCAGCCTGTAATTGACAGAAATGAGGTTGTACTTCCCAAGCCCGGCAATTTGATAAGCAATCGGATCTATACTAAGTTTATCACCGGCTACCCAGGCCCCACCATGTATCCAGATCAGTGTAGGTCTTTTTACTTCAGTGTCACCACTATATTTGTAAAAATCGAGCTTATGCCTCTCATGTCCTTCCGCGACATAGCTGTATTCAACAGCCTGAGCAAGATTGGAATTTGCTATGACATCTTCAACAGCTACAGACTCAAAGCTTCTTTTGGTCCCATCCATTAAGTCACAGGAAGAAATCATCAGAAGAACTGCGAGCATTGAAAGACTGGGAATTATTCTAGTAAAAATTGTTCTTTTCATGTTAGAAATGAATTAATTCATCCTTGTTTATACTATCTTTATAATATACCCAGAAAATAGCCTATATGAGAGAAGTCATTTAATAAAAGAAATGATCTATTGCCCTTGAGAGAATAATCCGCGGACTTCATTAGATTTGGTTCTGGGAAATTCGGTAAAGACCACTTGAAAATTTCGCCCGGAAGCCTCTATTGAACTATCAATAATACGATCTATCTGATGGAGCATGTTTTTATTGTATAGCATGTTTTCATCAGTACGTGCAACCCCTCCGTCCTCAAGTTTGACTCCCAGAACGAAAGACTCTCTCTTCATAGAGTTATTTGAATTTCTGTGCCACTCTATTCTAAAGTACTCGATAATATCATAGTTGAACTTGTGACTACCTAATATCTTATGATCACTCACCACTATGGCATCATCAGTGACTATGAGATAAATATTATAAATCCAGAAATTAGCTGCTGTGCAAGCGAGACCCGCTGCAAGAACTAAGTACTTAAATCTGCCAACCTCTCTCATCATGCCCCATCCTTCATAAGAACGCCTCAAAAAATCTCTAACCGCTTTGGAGCCTTTTGAATATACGCGGCAAGAAAAAACAAACCACATCACAAACACCGCCATGAAAGCTGACACAATAAATGGGTAGAGGATAAAATCAGTAAACCTGGAAACAAATCTAATTTCGGGATTAACGGCAAAATGCCAGAACAAATAGGCTTGAATCAGGCCTAGAATTGCAGTTGAGATTATGTATGTGGTAAAGACATATAATACTTCTTTAATACTATAATCTTGCTTCAAGCGCGCTTGGGGATACTTGATGTCTTGAGGGGAAAAGTAATCCTTTAACTTAAGCGGATACAGCACAGCGAGTAAAATACCGACAAGCAAAGGAAACCCGATTGCAACATACTCTCTTACTCCAAACTCCATTTTACTATTTTACCCGAAATAGCTTACGCAGTTGGCGTAAAAGAATCTTGAAGCTCCTAATCTAACTAGCGAATAAGCCCCTTCACTTTTAAGGCTCTACATTCTCATCTATAAAGGTAAGAATTTCATCTACAGATAAATTAAGGCTGTTCGTATTATGGTCTCCACCCTCGACTATCATACTCTGAAATGTTACGCCCGCTGCGCCCAGGACATCTGCCATACCAAGCGTCTGCTGATAAGGAACAGTGCAGTCATCCCTTCCGTGGGCTAAATATGTTGGAGGATCTGTGCTGTCGACAAAAAGCTCAGGACTAGCCGAATCCAGATCCTGCTGAGCACAACCGCCTAACGGATCGAGTGGATTTAATGGAAAATCACATTCAAGCAGAAGTATTATGCCACCTAAACCAGCTATGCTGGTAGCTAAATTTCCTCCTTCACAAGTGCCGTCATCTACAAGATCAAGTCCATCATCTACAATCATGTTAAGGTTGTAAGCCCCGAAAATAAGAAACGCTGTTGCAATATCAGTGCCAGTAGGAGGCTCCAAGTTGTGAGGGCCTTGAAGCTCGTCAATATCAGAGGCCATTGCAACCGCTCCACCAATATGAGCGCCTGCAGAACCACCCACTAATATTATTTTATCTGGGTCTATTCCCAGCATTGGCGCATTTTGCTTTATCCACCTTATTGCAGCATTAGCATCGTGTATCTGAGCAGGCCAAGCATCTTCGGTAGCCAGACGATAGCCGATGGATATCAAATGAAATCCCCCCATTTCAGCTGCATCAAAAATAATCTCTTCATCATTAACATCGCCCCTATCTCCAAATAACCAAGCGCCCCCGTGGATAAAAACAATCACAGGTCTTGTGCCTTCTTCACCTCTTGTAGACAATGATGCAGTTTGTGAAGCCAGTCCTGTAATTTCATAGTAGTCCAGCATCTGTCTTTCGTTATCATTTCCTACATAGTCAAATATCTGAGCTACGCCAGCCAATGTTCCTCCTGGCTCCAGGATGCTACCACCCGGTCCGGGTGTCGGAGCTGGGGTCGGTGCAGGAGTTGGTACAGGCGGTCCTCCAGTAGGCGTTGGGGTCGGTGCAGGAGTAGGCGCTGGTGTAGGCTGCGGATTACCTCCGTCGTTATTATTATCGCTATCACTACATCCACCTGTGATTCCAAAAGAAACTATTACAAGTAAAAGTAATGCAAATAAACTAGTTCTTCTCATTATAAATTCCTCCATATATTTTTAACTATCGCGCGTAGATAACTATAACGGTTATTTATATCATAACCCAAGCAGTTTTTTAATATGTGTTATAAATGAGAGATTGTGGTTGCTAAAGTAACTCTTTAACTATCATTTTTTACGATATTTGAACTTAAAGTTATTTATCACTGTCTACAGTACCTCACTTAAAGTAAATGGGAATTATTTAAGGTGGTTTATCTGAGATTCTACTTTCACTATGTTGTTTAATGATTACAGTGGTTTGAGCTTCATATTTTATTTGAATTTTATATAACTTGAGAGCTATTTTAAGTAAGTTAATAAAGAAAATTCACAAAGAAAATATGGTCCTAGAATATGCTTTAAATCATTCAAGAGGAGTGTCATCTCTATTTGCCCACTCAGCCATAGAGCCGTCGTAAACTTTTACCTTTCCATAACCAATTAACTCAAGCGCAAAAGCTACTAATGTTGCCCTTACTGCTGCCTGGCAGTGAGTTACAATATTTTTTGAGCTATCAATTCTGGCACTGTTAAAAAAAGCCTCAATATCATCAGCAGATTTAAAAGGTCTGATCCCTTCAGCATCCTTTGAGTTCTCAAACAGCCTGTCCCACTCAAAATGTATTGCGCCTGGAACATGCCCTATTCGCGTATTGCCGTGTGCCGCATGACCATGGTACTCATCGGCAGATCTGACGTCCAGAACCTGCCATGACGGATTGTCATATTTTTGAAGCAGCTCATCGATTGTAACCAGCATCTCAGGGTTTGCTTTGAGCTTTACTCGATTGGTTATCTCCTTAGGTTTAGAGGAGGTAAAACTTATTGGCAGTCCCGAAGAGACCCAATTCTGCCAGCCGCCGTCAAGCACTTTGACTTTATTAAACCCGTAGTAACCGAGCACCCACCAAAACCTGGTTGCAAATATTGATCCCCATTCATCGTAAGCCACTACGGTCGAATCGGCCCCAATGCCGAGATCCATACATAATTTTTCTACCTCCTTCAGGTCCGCAACCAAAACAGTTTGACCAAGCTCTTCATCTACATTCTTTATATAAGCATGCTCTGGCCTACACACAGCTCCCGGTATATGAGCCCTTGTATAAGAATAGTACTCCCACGGGCAGTCGACTATTACCAGGTTCGGGTCATCCTTGTGTTGGTGAAGCCAGTGAGGGCTTACCAGGATATCAGGATTCGCATAACCCATATTCCCTCCGTAAAAGTTTATTGTAATACCGATTATAGCAGAAGTCCGCTAAAAACAGCAATCAAAACTAGAAAGTCTGAATCTCTACCAGTCAAATTGTATCTAATTACAGTAAATACAATTTAGTTGCGATTGCAACCATGCGAGGAGGCTTTATATGTACAAAAGAATATTAACTGTATTTGCAGTAGCAGTATTTGCTCTTTCAGCTGGTGTATCATTTGCAGGTGAGATGGCAAAAGGTGAAGTTTTTGTAACAGAAGACAACATAGCGGTTAAGGGTTACGATGTGGTCTCTTACATAAATGACAATAAAGCGGTAGAGGGTTCAAAAGATAACGCCGCAGAGTATAACGGGGTTACTTACTACTTTGCTACAGCAGCAAATAAAGACGCTTTCATGAAAAACCCTGAAAAGTATCTTCCTCAGTACGGCGGATGGTGCGCATACGGAGTTGCAGCTGCAAATCAGAAATTCCCTATAGACCCAGAGGTTTATAAAGTAGTAGACGGTAAGCTCTATCTCTTCTTCAACGGTGAAACCCCAGACGGAACTCATCTAAATACAATTGTTCCTTGGAACGAAGACGAAGCTAACCTAATGAAACAGGCTGACGCTAACTGGCCGGCTGTAAAAACACAGAGCTAGCAGACAAGTCAGTCTTAGAAAAAAGAATAAAAAGTTAAGTGGAGCAATAGACAGAAACCACCGTAACTTCCATATAAGTTGCGGTGGTTTTTTTATATCTCCCCCCTCAATATGACCATATTGACTATGGAATAAGTAATTGTGTACTATGTAAATTAACAGTTTCAAGGAGGATGTTAGGATGAATACTATATATATAGGATTGCTTTTTCTATTTCTTTCCGCTTCAGCTTCGTTCGCCCAGCCTTTTGCTTATATAACCAACGCCGGAAGCGATAATGTTTCTGTCATCAACAACCAGAACAACAATGTCATTGCCACAATCCCTGTCGGCGATAGACCCCAAGGGATAACAGTCTCCCACGACAATCAGTCTATTTATGTAATAAATAGCGGAGACGATACAATTTCTAAAATAAGCACTGCTACAAATACAGTAACTGAAACATTTGATTCGATGGATATCAACAACCCCTCAAGATTGGTAGAAACCCCAGACGGACAGTTCTTATATGTTTCTGGTTCCCAACAGAATATTGTCCAAGTGGTAAGCATTGCTACAAAGCAGGTTGTGGACACAATAAATGTTCCCGGTAATCCAATTCAAATAGCGATATCGCCTGACGGTAATTTTGTCTATACTTCCAATGCCTTCGGAGACTCGGTAACAGTAATCCGAACTTCGGACAATACAGTCGTTAACACCATACCCCTTGGGGCCAGACCAAGTGGAATTTCAGTATCACCGGACAACAAATTTGTTTACATAGGGCTAAGATTTGAAGATCTTCTAGGAGTTATAGATATCCAGACTCAAAGCCTCATAAGAACAATACCAGTTTCGGGTTCTGGACCCAACTTTCTTGTAACATCCCCTGACGGCAATTTTGTCTATGTGAGCCTATCAGGCACCTCAAATGTTTCAATTATAAGCACTCAAACCAATTCAGAGATTGCACTAATACCTGTTGGCAATCCTCCTTCACTGCCATTTGGAATAGATGTTACGGCTGACGGCAACTTTATTTATGTTGCCAATATTAACAACGATACGGTGTCTGTAATTAGTGTGCCCCAACTTCGAGAAATCAGAACTATCCCTGTTGGAGAAAGTCCATTTTCAGGTGGGCTATTTATTACTAATGAAATACCAATAGTTAATGTTCCGACATTGAGCCAATGGGGTCTTATCGCGTTTGTAGGAATACTTGGAATTTCTGGCCTTATAGCTATTAGAAAAAGAGCTTTTAATTCTTAGTATCTATTATTAAGCTTTCTATTGTCCGACATTCAGAAATCACGTCAAGAAATTAGCGTGAAAAATGATTTTCTGAGCATGATTAGTATTATCATTATGCGAATTTAATCATTTAGCCGTAGTGAAATTAATTTTAGTTATTTCTGTCTAGTCGGATGACTTTTGCTTCTTTTGGTTGGTCAAAAGAAGTATATACCTTAGAGCTTATTTATACTCTACCCCTCATTGTTTCAAACAACTGTTCGAATTTTTTGCTAAAGTGATTTACAAACCCCCTCAATTCCTCTATAATGGAAATATCTAAGCATGGTGGAGTCTTAGTCTCCAAACATAGGGATTTCATGATCGGAATTACAGGTTTGGCTTAGGAAGAATGACCTTATGCTGTTACTGAGTCTAGGCTGTTCTAACCGTCACAATTATGCACCCTTTCTTTGGCTGCCTCCATCAGAAGGTAAAAAAGGATGGAAGTACGCAGAAAAAGCGAAAAAGAAATCATCCAGAAAAAACTGGAAGAACTTTCCAGAAAAAACCGCTATCAGGAAATAATTAGCGAAGTCACCCAGAGCGTCCACGAATCCATAGATCTTCAAACAGTACTTGATAACTCAATACTGGCAATGATAAAGAATATAGACAAGCTCGACTTTGCCGCAATTTATCTAGTCGAAGGAGAGGAGATTGTCTTAAAAGCGCATAAAGGATTTACTAAAGATTATATTAAGAGAGCAGCCAGGATACCCTACCCAAAAGGCGTTACCTGGAAAACAGTGATAAAAGGAAAATCTATCTACGTTCCTGATGTAGAACTTGATGATTCACTTGGCCAGGCTGGTAAAGATATGGGATTTAAGTGCTATTTAATCGTCCCTCTGTTTATTGATAAAAAGGCTGTAGGAACAATTGCCATAGTTTCTTATGAAAAGAATGTTTTTGATGATGAAGAGCTTAAATTACTTGATATAGTTTCAAAACAAATAAGTATCGCAATAAGAAACGCAAAACAGGCCGAGGCCCTTATAGAATCAGGGCAGGAGCTTACTAAAAGCAGAGACCAGTTCAGACAAATTGTAGAAACTACAAATACAATCCCATGGGAAGCAGAATTCAGTTCAACAAAATATACATATGTAGGTCCTCAGGCAGAAAAACTTCTCGGCTATCCGATTGAAAAATGGCATGAAGAGGGGTTCTGGACATCTGTTGTCCATCCCGAAGACCTTGAAGAAGCTAGCAAAAAGTGCAGAGACGCTACAATGGCTCTTAAAAACCATGATCTTGAATACCGGATGATTGCAGAAAACGGTGAAATTGTCTGGATATACGAAACAGTCTCTGTTACAGCCGAAGATGGCAAACCTAAGTATTTACGCGGTTTAATGATTGATATAACGAAACGAAAGAAATCCGATGATTTACTGTTGAGTGAAAAAAACATCCTGGAAATGATATCTCAGGGAAAAGAATTAACAGAAATTCTAGAAGAAATTTGTATTGCGGTGGAAAAACAATCCAACCAGATGTTGTGCTCTTTTTTGCTAGTGGATAATTCTGGCAAAGCTTTGGTATCAGGTGCGGCCCCCAACCTGCCTGAAGATTATGTAAAAGCAATAGACGGAGCGCCAATAGCTCCTGGAATCGGCTCATGCGGTACGGCTGCGCATTTAAAGAGACAGGTAATAGTATCTGATATATCAACAGACCCGCTCTGGAAAGACTACCGCGATCTGGCTCTTGAATATAATTTACATGCGTGCTGGTCAACTCCAATACTATCTAATAACAATGATCTGCTAGGAACATTCGCTATGTACTATTCGCAACCCAGAGAACCTATTCAATGGGAATTTGATATTATTGAAAGAGCCACAAACCTTGCTCGTATAGCAATAGAACGTATAAAATCAAAAGACACCCTGAATGAGAATCTAGAAAGACTTTCCAGAAAGAGTAAATACGAGGGAGTAATAAACGCAGTCAGCAAAAGCATTCACAGTTCTATTGATCTCGACAAAGTACTGAATAATGCAGTAAATGCTATGCATGAGAATATAGACCACGCTGAGAACGTTGGGATATTCTTTGTAGAGGGTGACTACGCAGTGAATAAAGCAAATAGTGGTTACTCCAAGCAGCTATTAAAGAAGGTAAAGAAAATACCCCGCCCCAAAGGTTTTACATGGAAAACAATCCTAGAGGGAAAGCGCCTTTACTGTAGCGATGCAGAAGCGGATTCTATAATAGGCCCCGCAGGCAAAAAAGAAGGCACAAAAAGCTACGTATCAATGCCGATTAAGTCCAAAGATGAAACGATTGGTTGTATATGTATCAATTCGTTTCAAAAGGATGCGTTTGACAATGAAGATTTAAATCTTCTGGACATTGTAGCTCAACAGATAGGTGTTGCAATAAAAAATGCAAACCAGGCAGAGGCAATTAAAAAATCTGAGGAAATCTTAAAGGAAAATCTGGAGAGACTTTACAGAAAGAGTAGATATGAAGAAGTAATAAATGCCGTCAGCCAGAGTATACATCAATCTTTTGAGCTTGATGAGGTTTTCAATAATGCAGTTGAGGCAATAAGCAATGAGATAGAAGAAGCCAAGAATGTAGCGATATTTATGGTGGAAGGTGACATGAACGACAAGGAGAACCCTCCATTTGCGGTAATGAAAGCTAGCCGAGGACATAATGAGTCCTATATAAAGAAAGTAAAAAGAATTCCTTATCCCAAGGGAGCTACTTGGAAAGCAATCATAGATGGGGAGACAAGATACGTTCCCGATACTGATAAGGACGATGCTATAGGACCTGCGGGAAGAGAATTCGGAACCAAGAGTTATCTCTCTATGCCGCTTAATTTTGAAAACGAAACTGTCGGCTGCATCCACATACACTCCTCTGAGAAAGATGGATTTAGCGAAGGCGACATCAGATTACTTGAGATCGTGACAAGACAGTTAGAAACCGCTATTAATAACGCGAGCAAAGCTGAGGCGCTCAGGAAATCCGAGGAAACATTAAAAGAGAATTTGGATCAACTTTCTAAAAAGCAAAGATACGAAGAAATAATAAGCACTGTCACTAGAAGCGTACACAGATCAATCGACTTAAATGAAGCCCTCAAAAACGCAGCAGACGCATTGGATAAAAACGTAGATCATACCGACCATGTTGCTATATACCTGGTCGAAGGAGATATGGCTATTCTAAAAAGCTTTACCGGATACCCAAAGTGGTTCACTGATAAAGTCGCCAAGATACCCAAGCCAAAAGGATTTACTTGGAAGACATTAATAGACGGGCTTCCTCATTTTGTGCCCGACGTAGAGAAAGATGGGAATATAGGTCCCGCGGGTAGAAAAGTAGGGACTAAAAGCTACGCTTCTATGCCTATCAGGCATAATTATAATACAATAGGCTGTATCAATATCAGCTCACGTACCCTTCACGCATTCGACGAAGATGAAATGAATCTCCTTGAGATTGTAGCAAATCAAATAGAAACGGCAATAAACAATGCTAACCAGGCAGAAGCTCTTAAAACCTCAAGAGAAGAACTTAGAGAAAGCAGAGAGCATTTCAGACTCCTTGTTGAAACCACAAGCGTTGTACCATGGGAAGCTGACGCTAAAACCTTTCAGTTCACATATGTCGGCCCGCAAGCGGAAAAGCTTCTGGGTTATCCTGCAGAACAATGGTATGAAGAGGAGTTCTGGTCATCTCACATATACGAAGACGACCGGGATGAGGCAGTAAAGGCATGCATCACAGCCACCTCAGCTTTAAAGGACCATGAGCTTGAATACAGAATGGTTTCAAAAGACGGCAAAGTTGTATGGATTTATGAGATGGTCTCGGTAATTTCAGAAAATGGTGAAGCCAAAACTCTTAGAGGGTTTTTGATAGACATGACTGAGAGAATAGAGTCAAAACAGAAACTCCAAAGTGCATTTTCCGAGATAGAAATCCTAAAAGACAAACTAGAGAAAGAAAATGTTTATCTAAAAAAAGAAATCGAACTAACATATAGTCATGCGGAAATTATTGGTCAGAGTAAAGCAATAAAAACCGCTCTCGGCAAAATAGAACAGGTGGCAATAACAGATGCAAGTGTTCTTTTAACCGGAGAGACCGGAACCGGTAAAGAGCTATTCGCTAATAGAATTCATAACCTAAGCAAACGAAAAGACCGGGCAATGGTCAAGGTAAACTGCGCTGCCCTTCCCCCTCACCTGATCGAAAGCGAGCTATTTGGTCATGAGAAGGGGGCATTCACAGGAGCCGTTACAAAGAACATTGGGCGGTTTGAGGTTGCCGACGATTCTACAATCTTTTTGGACGAAGTTGGCGAGCTTCCTCTTGAGCTTCAGTCAAAACTGCTAAGAGTCCTGCAGGAAGGCGAATTTGAGCGCGTCGGGAGTTCCAAAACAACTAAAGTAAATGTAAGAGTAATAGCCGCTTCCAATGACGAACTCTTAGGAGCGGTCGGTGAAGGCAAGTTTCGTGAAGATCTGTATTACAGATTAAATGTTTTCCCTGTTAACATCCCGGTTTTAAGAGAGCGAAAAGAGGATATTCCCGATTTGCTTTGGTTTTTTATCTCCGAATTTGAAGAGAAAATGGATAAGACTATAAAGAACATATCCAGAAAGGATATGGAGAACCTTATTAATTATCCGTGGCCGGGCAATGTGAGACAGCTTAGAAATGTGATTGAGCGCGCTATGATAATTTCTAGCGGTCCGGATCTTCAAATTGAACTTCCGGGAATTAGAAGCGACAATGTTATTTCAGAGATAAAAGAAATGCAGGAAGTTGAAAAGGACCATATTTCCTACATCCTCAATATGACAAACTGGCGCATCAGGGGCAAGTCAGGCGCGGCTGAAATATTAGGATTAAAACCCACAACACTAGAGTCTAGAATAAAGAAACTGGGCATTAAGCGCGGACACTAAACTACGATATTTCGTGTTCCCACTATATTTCGTGCAACAAAAGAACACTTGTTCGAATTAGCCTGTCCGTCAACATCTAATATATCCAGCAATATCAGTCGTTTAAGTCAACATATAGACCATATAGCACTTTTGGTACGTAAATTGCTTATATATTACAGTGAGAAGCGAGTAATTTAACCATTACTCAAATTTAGTAGAAGCATAAGGCAAGATTTAGTCTTGTCCAAAGCAATATGGACTTGGCATCAAGATTCATAATGTAGCATTGCAAAACACCATACTCTCCACCAAGAGTAATACAGCTTTGGAATCAAGATGGCGGTGAAGCAGGGACAAATCCTCCAATTTGTCTCTGCTTTTTTTTCTCCACTCTATTTAATCACTTAGATAAATAAAATGTATATGTAAAATATATAATACATACTAATTGCTTTACATATGTATACAATACCTCTATACTTATATATAGAACATGGAGGCTATTTAACTTACAAGTAGCAAACTGTACTCACTTACTGGCTGTATTTGGCGGTATAGCTAGTTCTAAATATCTACTGACATCTCGTCATCGCTCTATTAGCCCTCCACGGTTAATTATAAAAAGAGATATATGTAGTTATAAAACCTAATGGCGGAGGTTATTATGAGAAAGGGGATTATCAAATCCATAAGTGCGGTCTTGGTATTGTTTGTTTTTATGACCTTGATCGCTTCTAGCGCTTTTGCGGCTAGACAAAGAGTAACTATTACAGAAGTATTCGTTAACTTCGATACTCAGTCCATATCTATTATGGGTGAGAATTTTGATTTCAGATCACAACCTACAACAGTTTCACTTGGTGGTTTTGGTAATCTCAATATTACAACCGACACCCCCACACTTTTGGTAGTAGACTTTCCTGATGAAGGTATTCCCCAGGGGGACTATCTATTAAAAGTATCAACAGGGCTTGGGCCAAGAAAGAATGCCCAGCAAAGCATTACCATTGGTGCCCAGGGACCGCAAGGTGATCAAGGCGACATGGGAGACCAAGGAGACCAGGGTGCACAGGGACCTCAAGGCCCACAGGGTCCAACCGGAGCCACAGGACCACAGGGGCCTCAAGGATTATCAGGGCCTCCGGGACCACAAGGTGCACAGGGTAATCAGGGACCAATTGGAGCTACTGGTCCTCCCGGACCACAGGGGGATCCGGCTTCAGACACAAGCGCTGAAACTGAGTGTACAGGAGATGAGACACTTAACGGAGATGGTGTTTGTGTTGATCTTATGGTCTTAATACAAGATCTCTCAAATACTGTGGCAGACCTAGAAGATTTAATTGGGAACGTCCCATGCAGCGTGCTTGGAGAGTGCACTGTTTTTGTAACGAGCACTTCTACAGACGGTGATTTCGGAGGCCTTGCGGCGGCGGACACTATTTGCAATACACTAGCATCAAATGCAGGTCTTCTTGGAACATATAAAGCATGGCTCTCGGATGATAGTGCTTCACCATCTACTAGGTTCACCCAGGCCACAGTCCCTTATGTATTGGTAAATGGAACTCAGATAGCAGATGACTGGACGGATTTAACAGACGGTGACATAGACAACTTATTAGATCGTGATGAACTAGGTAATCAAATAATAACTAACTCGGTCGCTACACATACAGACTCTGATGGAGCACAAACAACTGGACCTCCACCTTCAAATTGTTCAAATTGGACTAGCACATCAGGAAACTTTAACGGTGTAGGCGCTACAACCGTGACCAATGGAAATTGGTCAGGAAATGGTGGTACAGTTAGCAATTGTACTACAGATCACACGTTTTACTGCTTCCAGCAGTAGGAGGAAAGAAATAATTGACAGGCCGGCAATATCCGGTGTGTCTTAAGTAGTTGGCTATAAGACCAGGTCTGGGCGGACTCTGGTTTAAGAAAATAAACGCTCAAATAAACCTAATGGCGGAGGTTATTATGAGAAAGGGGATTATCAAATCCATAAGTGCGGTCTTGGTGTTGTTTGTTTTTATGACCTTGATCGCTTCTAGCGCTTTTGCAGCTAGACAAAGAATAACTATTACAGAAGTATTTGTTAACTTCGATACTCAGTCCATATCTATTATGGGTGAGAATTTTGATTTCAGGTCCCAACCTACAACAGTTTCACTTGGTGGCTTTGGTAATCTCAATATCACAACCGAAACCCCCACACTTATAGTAGTAGACTTTCCTGATGGAGGTATTCCCCAGGGGGACTATCTATTAAAAGTATCTACAGGGCTTGGGCCAAGAAAGAATGCCCAGCAGAGCATTACTATTGGAGCACAAGGACCTCAAGGCGATATGGGTGACCAGGGAGACCAGGGCGCACAAGGACCTCAGGGCCCCGCTGGACCACAGGGACCAACCGGAGCTACAGGACCGCAAGGACCTCAAGGATCATCAGGACCACCCGGACCACAAGGTGCACAGGGCAACCCGGGACCAATTGGAGCTACTGGTCCTGCCGGAGCTGATGGTGTGGATGGAGCTGACGGAGCACAAGGACCTGCTGGTCAGGCTTGTTGGGATATAGATAATGACAATGTATGTAACTTAACAACTGAAGACGCGGATGGAAACGGCACTTGTAATGTAAATGACTGCATTGGGCCAGAGGGGCCTATGGGACTACAAGGTGAGATAGGACCCGCTGGACCCCAGGGTATTCAGGGTGTTGCCGGTGCTGATGGCGCTACAGGACCCCAAGGACTTCAGGGTGATATGGGACCAATGGGACCCGCGGGACCGACAGGAGCAGACGGTTCAGATGGCAACGATGGCGCTCCTGGGGCAGATGGCTCAAACGGATTGAATACTCTTGTTGCTGAAAATCCATTTCTTCTCGTAACATGTGCCGGGGGTGGTAAAGGTTTCAGCTATGGGCTTGATGACAATGGGAATGGGTCGCTAAATGTTAATCCCCTTTCTCCTGAAAATGAAGTGGACGGAAGCTTTCAAGTTTGTGATGGTGAAGATGGCACAGATGGATCAACAGGAGTTTCTGGATACCAGAGAACAAATACAGTTGTTGGTACATCATTAGGTCCAGGTGGATTAATTCTTACCAATCAAGTTTGCGCAGCTGGAAAAAACATATTAGGAGGAGGCTGTAGTTCAGGTAACTCAAATATTGCAGTCACTGTTAATCAAGCTTCCGCTGATAATGAATGGGCCTGTACATTTATTAATACAACTGGAAGCAGCCAATCTGGCAATATGACTGTTTCGATGATTTGTGCTGATGTCGACTAATTAGGATAGGAGAAAAAAAATGACAAGAACAATTATAACAATATTATTATTTTCCGGACTCACAACTTTAATCTGGGCAGATGAGGTAATTGCCGATGAAGTCTACTTATGCGTGAGCAAGGAAAATCAATACGTTGTTTTGACGGACGGAAAAGGAAGTTGCATCGAGGAAGAATCAGAAATTATGATTAGCAGCTCTTCAATAAAAGCGGGAGAAAGGAATGCCCCGCTTGCCAATTTTCAAGAAAATGAAGGTTGTGAAGGTGAAGGTTCTAAAGTGGATGTTGGTTTTGATACAAACCAGAGCGGTGTGCTCGAGCCTGAGGAGATTCTAAACTCATCCTCAAGCTGCTTAAAGATTGCAGAACCGTCTGTTGAGTAGGTCAGAAAGTGCAGCTAACTTAAAATAATAAACCGGAACTTGGCGGACTCCGACGCTGCAAATTAAACACGCTCACTAAAAACCTGCATGGCAGAGGTTAAATTAGTTAGGCTGTGTGTAGCCAAGCTCTTTGATTAGGCCTTCAAAAAAAGTCTGATCAGAGACAACTTGCGACTCCTTGCACTGGATATCCATCTCTGTGCTTTCAAAAGTCTGGAAAGCATCTGCCATCTTATCTGAGGCATTTATCACTGCTTCGTTTGGAAATAATGTGAATATAAAACCGTTATTCTCAATCGCGCACGTGCTTGTAAACATTGTTGCCGTCTCGTCAAACATTCCGTCCTTGTCAAAATCAGCCATCGCCACATTCAAATCGCAGTCCTGTCCGTCCATCGTTGGCGGCCCCGAAAATCCGAAAGCAAAGTCGTCGTTAGAGAGTACAATAAAAACCTCCGACCCGCTTGAGAAAACATGTATTACATTACTGCTTAAGCCGTTTTCGTACACAGCAAAAATGTCCTGTCCAATGTTAAACCGAAGGTTTAACCCAAGCGCTTCACAAGGAAGTGTTGGAGTTTCATCCCCAGGGTCTTCAGGCTGACTTATAACATTATTGTTCTCGTCACATCCACCTAGTGCAAAAACTGTAAGAAGAAGCGGTAATACAAAGAGCTTTGCTAATTTCATTTAATGTACTCCTTCCATTAACTATTTTAATAATTTAACTGCATTATTTCTCATTTTTTTTATTGAGGGAACAAAAACTCACAAGCTAGAGTTTCTACCCCTACCCCGCTTAGCTGAAGAGTACTGTTCATAAGTTCTAAGAGGCAAACACTGGCAACGAGGTCACCGATATCTTGCGTCTGACCCATGTTGGTGCATGAGCAGTTTGATATATTTGCGTCACATGCAACCTCAAAATCCGGATCATTCATATCGCCGCCTAAAGAAACACTTACAGAGCCAACCTGGCAAAACACAAGGCCCATGCCGTCAAAAGCATCTACTATTTCATCCTTTGTAAAACACGGACAGCTAAGCCCTCCTGGCTCTTCTATCGTATCCTGAGCGTTTGAGCTAGTATCATTATCACATGATGTAATGGTAAAAATGAAAAGTAAAAACGGTAAAAGAAGTAATCTTGATTTTTTCATGCTTCAGCCTCCTATCCTATTATTGTTAATATTATAACCGTAGTTTATTCGTGCGTTTTAGAAGACACAAAAAAAAGGAGCGGACACTGGTAATAGTGCTCGCTCCCTTAAGTTTAATTTGAAATGTTTTTATATTTTAAGCTGTGGCTTGTTTTCTGCGTATAGCTATAAATGCTACAAAGCCCAGAATCCCAGCCATTACTATAAGTCCGTACTCACTAAGCGTTGGAACCATCGCTGGATCATTAGGCCCAGGCAAAACTGGTTCGTCGTTTTCATCTAATCCAAACATGTCGAAAGGCAGTCTAATAGAATTAAGGTTCCTTACATCGTTTCCGAATACTTCAACACACCAGAGTCCACCTTCAATACTGTCTACATGAATATCATATAAATCAGGGTTAAAAGGCTCTGTGCTTATATTGAAAAGTTCCCATTCAATATTTCCGGAAGGATTTACATTTGTGTAGCTCACACCGTTTGGTCCCACTAGATTGTAATTTACACTCGGGGAACGTAGTTGTAATGGGAAACAGCCATTATCATCAGGCGGCGCTGTAGGCACGCTGACTCCTTGTTGTATCACGTCAGTGCCAGCAGACCAAGGTGGGAGAGCAATAGGTGTATTTTGGTCATTTGTATCAAGCGAAATACCATCAGGAGCATTGCAAAAGAAAGGATCAACGCTATCAAAAGAATCGGAACCATAATCAAAATCCCCGTCCCATATGTCTAAGGTGTTTAAACCCTCTGGAACTATCATACAAAACTTCCACGTACCATTGTATGGAGTATTGTTCAAACAACACTCCGGGTCACCAGGATTACAATAAAACCCCGGCAAGCCAGGCCCGAAGCAAGTGGGATCATCAAAGTTTATATCTGGATATATCGTTATAATATCAAAAAAGTTCTCTAGTGTAACAATATAATTAAAAGCACTTCCCGCAATTATTGAGATTACACCATCTGCCCTTAGCTTAAACGGACTCAGAGCTTCTCCCGCAGGGTCAGGATCTGGATTTGCAATACTCACTTCAAGTCTATAGGAATAAGAGCCATCTTCGGTTTGAGCTCCGGGTGAATTCTGCAGTTCACGAATAAACCATTGGTTATCTGGCATCGGGTCTCCGACGTTGTCCCCAAATGAACCGTCACTTGACCAGGTCGCAATTACAGTACCGTTACCCATACCAGTACCTTCAGGATCGAGAATAAGTGTATAGTCTAATATTATTGCCGGGCGTCCCTGTGCTTTGTCCCAGTAGGTAAAATCATCAGGCACCATAGTATCTCCATCAAAAATGCCTATCTCTAAGGTATCACTACCTACAGGTGAGACAATGCGAACCTCAACATTTTGGTTATTGATTGTCTGCAGACTAGCCCCTGCTGCAAATGTGAGCATTCTCCCATCGGTTTCATCGCAAGTAGGAATACATGAAAACTGTGAATATGCTGATTTTATTGGAGCAAAACAAAAAAAAAGCAATATTAAAAATAAAAAGCTAAGATTCAGAGTTCTAGTCATCCTCATCATTCACCTCCTCAGGTTAATAAACTATGAGCAAATTAATAAACTGTCAGACTTAAATCCTATTGTTCCATATTATAATCAATAGATACTTATATAATACTGGTGTTATTTAACTCTTTCAAACCAGTAAAGCTTAAATTATGTCACTTAAACTTGATCTTTTTATTAAAGCACCGTGATATTTAGAACTATTAAATAATTAATGATTAAAAGGCGTATTTATGTTAAGATGCAAAATAAAGGAAAAGGTTTCGTAATGCGTATTGACCCACTGCCAAACCCGAATTAAGTTGGATTTCAAATACTAAAATCAAACAAAAAAGGGAGCTGGCAGGAAAGACAATCTCCTTAAGCTCCCTTAAGTTTAATTTGAAATGTTTTTATGTTTTAAGCTGTGGCTTTTCTTCTGCGAATAACCATAAATCCAATTATTCCCAAAACACCCGCCATTGATATAAGCCCCCACTCGGAAAGTGTCGGCACTTGGGCAGGCTCTATTGCTAAAGTATTCGTAAATGTACAACTACCTTCATCGTCATCAAGACACTCAACAACTACACCTGTACCATCTTCAAGTTCTTGTATCGCAAGACATGGTTCAAAAAAATCGCTTCCACAGTTTGTGCTTCCCTCAACACATTCTATTTCAAGAGTGTATCCTTCAGGAATATCCTCTATAATTTCAATTGTCTCATCAATATCTAATCCAACGTTTTCCGAGTCTCCATCCCCTAACGAAAAATTGGGAGCAAAGTTGCCTTCTACTTCAAAATCAAAGAGTCTGCCGGTATCCGGTTCTTCAACTTTTTCTATTACTATATTACAAGGCATAGGAACACCTGCGCTTGCTTGATCTGCGTTTAACACTATAAATCCTAAACCTACTACCAACACCGTTACAAACATACTGATGTATTTCATTTTACTATCCTCCTTTTTTTCATACCCCTACATCCATTTAATGTCATTGTATCACATCTGCAATCTCAATCAATCGTTTTTTTTGAAATGAAAATAAGACAAAAAGAAAGTCGGCAATTTGCTCAGGAATGTATAGCAAAACATTCGCCACAACTTAACCTATCTTGACTCAACTCCCTTAAATATATTACAATTGTATAGTTATTACGCCTTGAGGAGGCTGGAAGATGAAGCTATTAATAACAAGTTTTGCATTATTGATATTATGGACAGTATCCGTACTAGCCCAGCCTGCAGCTTATATAACTAATGGCGATAGTGATAACGTAACTGTATTAAGCTGTCCTTCCGGTGATGTTCTTGATACGATCCCAGTCGGAGATAATCCTTTTGGCTCAGCTATGGCACCCTCAGGCGATCTTTTATATGTAACTAATGTATTTGACGATACAGTATCAGTAATTGAAATGGCGACAAACTCTGTAGTTGATACAATAACCGTGGGAGCTTTTCCCAATTCAGCCGCAATCACACCTGACGGCAGTTTTCTATATGTAGTAGCCACCTTTGACAATACTGTAACTGTAGTTGATACCGCAACAAACACAGTTGTAAACACAGTACCTGTCGGAAACTTTCCCGGTGGCGTTGGGGTAACAACAGACGGCAGCACAGTTTATGTAACCAATTCATTAGGTGATAACGTAACTGCAATAAGAACTTCCGATAATACTGTTATAGCCACTATAAATGTGGGTGATGCTCCGCTGGGCGCAGTATCATCTCCTGACTCAAGCGTTGTCTATATAGTCAATCAGGGAGACGACAATATCTCAGTCATTGATACTTCAACGAATACAGTAATTGGCACTATTGATGTAGGCGATGTTCCTCAGATGGTTGTCTTTCATCCTGACGGAAGCTCTGCCTATGTAACAAACTTCTTTGACAACAACGTTTCAGAAATCAGTACAGCTTCCAGAACAGTGGTTGACACGATACCGGTTGGCATGGGACCAAGTGGTATAGACGTCACTTCAGATGGAATCTTGCTATATGTAGCCAACTCCGACAGTAACACCGTGACTATAATAAGAACTACAGATAAGAGAGTTATTCGAACTGTAGGAGTAGGTGATTCACCCTTTGCATTCGGCACCTTCATAACACCCGGGTCCTGTTTTGTGTCTTCAGTTCCGACCGTCTCAGAGTGGGGAATGATAGCGCTTGTCGCATTCTTTGCAATCGCAGGGTTTATTGCAATTAGAAGAAAGAAAGTGCTTCAATCTTAAATAGGTAATCGATTTAAACACTTTTTCGGTTAAACAATCCATATCTGTATTTAATATCCCTGATCCTCAATTCAAATCCCTTGACTTAAAAGACTGATTTATCGCATGATAAATTAAGAGAGTAATTAAAGAGTCATTTCACTAATTCTTGGAGAGGGGTTTACTATGAGAGTCTCTATAATATTATTGCTTACTTTGCTTTTTAGCTTCAATCTAGCAAGCGCTCAGCCGTTTGCCTACATTAATAATGGCAATGACAATTCAGTATCGGTAATTGATTGCGCTACGAATACAGTAATAACGACAATCCCCGTAGGCACTCTTCCCTTTGGCATCTCTGTATTCCCAAATGGCAATTTTGTGTACGTTGGCAATTTTGATGACGACACGATCTCAGTCATTAACACCTTCACTAATAACGTAGTCACAACTATTAATGTCGGAGATGAACCCTCAGGTATCGCAGTAACCCCCGACAGCGCTACAGCTTATGTGGGCAGTCAAGAAGATTCCGAATTAACAGTCATCAATACAGCAAATCACCAGGTACTTGGCACCATCCCACTTATTGGTCCAACTCAGGGTGTAGCCGTATCTCCCGATGGAACTCGTGTATATGTCGCAAATATAACAACCGATATGCTTTCAATTATCGATATAGCAACTAATACAGTTATTGATGTTGTTCCTTCAGGCAACACACCTGTCATGCCATCGGTAAGGCCAGATAATGCTTTTGTATATATGACCAATCAGGTCGGCTCTAGTGTTTCGGTATTCAGCACTGTTAACAACGCGCTTGTAGACACAATTAATATTGGAACAACCCCTGGAGCATTAACTTTTACTCCTGACGGCAGTTTTTTATATGCGGCAAATCAGATTGACGATACTATTTCCGTAATCAGGACCTCAGACAACACAGTGATTCAGACGATCAACGGTGGAGACCAGCCATTTGGTGTATCCGTTACACCTGTGGGAGACTTTGTCTATGTCACAAATAACCGGGACGACAACGTTTCTGTAATAAGAGTATCGGACAATACTATTGTTGATACTATCCCAGTGGGTGACAGGCCCTTTTCTTTCGGACCCTTTATCACAAACGGCCCAAACCTTGTCAGCGCTGTACCTACTATTTCCGAGTGGGGACTTATCTCTCTGGTTATAGTCATGGGAATCGCCGGATTTATAGCGATTAGAAGGAAATCGGCAGTACAATCTTAAATTTAACTTAAACAAAAAACCGCCCGAACCCGTGGTAATCGAGACTGGGCGGAATATTTATAATTCAACTTCCAAAATTAATAGGGTGGTCCCTATGGTCTGTAATATGGGACTGAAAAATAGCGTTATCCTGATTAATTCCTCAAGCCCTTTAGTAAATCGCTAATTTCTGCTAGAATAGATTCGAGATTCCGAGCCAAGGAGTAATTAATGATATTATTGACAGGGTTAACCGACACTACCGGAATCAGGGTGGCTCGGCGCTTATTAAAGTCCGGACACAGCTTTACAGCCCTTGTAAGAGACCCTGATAAAGTGCCGGATTTAAAATCAAAAAAAGTCACTTTCGTTAAAGGTGATTTAAGCAAAACTGACAGTATTAAAAAAGCGATGGATGGAATAGAGAACGCTTTTTTGCTCCCCCCTATTGGCGACAACCAGTTTAAACTTGAGAAAAATTTCATAGATACCGCGAAGAAATCCGGTGTAAAACATATTGTTAAATATTCCGCAATAGGGGCCCACCCGAAATCACCCTCTGATATGCTCAAGCGCCATGGACAAAGCGAAGAGTATCTCAAAGAATCGGGACTTAGATATACAATCATCAGACCAAATATATATATGCAAAATTTTGTAGATTTATTAGGTCAGCAAATAAGAAAAAAAAGAGAAATCAGGCTTCCCTTAAAAAATGCCAAATGCGGATATGTAGATCTCAGAGACACCGTCAGGTTAATCAAAAAAGTGCTAACTTCAAATAGCAAAAAGAATAAAACATATGAGATAACAGGCCCTGAGTCACTAAGCTGCCTTGAGGTAGCTGGATTATTCGCAGAGGTTATGGGCAAGAAAGTAAGCTATGTAGAAATTAAGCCAAAAGAGTTCAAAAAAGACCTGGTTGACTCAGGTGTTAAAGAATCTGAAGCAGACGCATATTCCGAGTTATACAAACTAATAAGAGACGGCCTTTATGATCAGGTCACCGACGATATTTATAAGGTCACCGAAAGCCAACCACATACATTTGAAGAGTTCTTAGACGATAATGTAAAGTTCTTTTTGAAAAAATAGAGCATACTGCGAAGTAAAATATCTAGTATAGCTATCTAATCTTTAGGATTAGGGTCAATTGTTTCCACCTGACTGATATTCTGTTCAGCCTTAACCACTTCGGGGTTTATATCCTGAAGTATTGACTGCCCTCCGAATATAGTTCCGGGAATTACAAAAAACACGCCGAATATATAACCAAATGCATAGCCTCTATTCTTCTCAGTAAGTTCGCCTAGCCACTCTGCAGTACGAATCGGCAACTGATACAGCCATGGCACAGATACAAAGAGTAAAACACCAAGGACATTAAAGAGAAAATGTATAAGTGCAATCTCTATCGCCAACAACTTATTACCGCTTACTACAGCTGTTGCCGCCAGTAAAGCTGTAACTGTTGTGCCGATATTGGCACCTAAAGTAAACGGAAATACATGCCTGAGTGTTATAATCCCCGCCCCTGCAATTGGAACTAATAGGCTTGTTGTCGTTGATGAGGACTGAACAATCATTGTAATTAGAGTGCCGGCTAAAATTCCGACAAAGATGCCCTTTCCAAGAGCCTTATCTAAAAGCGCTTTGGCTCTTCCAGTCATAACTTTCTTCAATGTTCTACCCATATAAATAACTGAGAAAAATACTAGAGCGATTCCAAATGCGGTAAACGCAAGGGAGTCCATCATTCCTGGCATATGTTCAAATAGCGCTCTCAGGTAATTTACTAGTGGTTTAATTATCACAGGGAGAAGATTTATACTGCTAATCGATATAGATCCACCGTCAACAAACCAGTGGGCCATTACATCTGCCATACGTTGAAGGGGATGAAAGAAAATTTCTATTGGAAGGAATATTATTACGGCATAGAGGTTAAAGAAATCATGCACAGTTGCAGCGCTGAACGAGCGGTTAAAGGCCTTTTTTTCGCCTATATTCCCGAGACTCACAATAGTATTGGTAATGGTTGTGCCCATATTGGCTCCCATAACCATAGGTATCGCCACTTCAATAGGCAATCCGCCAGCTACAAGGGCTACAATTACAGATGTAACTGTACTTGAAGATTGTACAAGAGCCGTAGCCAGAGTTCCCAGCAACAGTCCAATAATCGGATTTGTAGCAAACTGAAAGAGCTCCGCAGCTCCTTGTGGTCCTCCGGAAAACCATTTAAAACCAGCCCCTATAACCCCCACACCCACCATCAAAAGGTAGACCAAAGCAACTACGCTGATCCAAGAAAAGAGCGAGTTTTTTAACTCAGTTTTGGTATTATTCATAAAAACCTTTGGGTCTTGGTACCTTATAATAAAACTTCAGATAAATAATCCTTTAACCTCGGCTGCAAGTGCATTATACCTTCTAGATTATAAATATTCTATACCAAGAATAGTTTAAAAAAATATATATCAAACCTTGATAAATTATGCATAGTTATTACATAGAATATTAGAGGTGAAAGACAATGAAAGGTTTCAAATTATTTATACTAGCATTAACATTTATAGGAGTTGTTTTTACTCAAAATGCGCTTGCAGACAGAGACGCAAATGCAGAGGAAAGAGCCAAAGTAGTTGAGGCTCTAACAGCGGCAGGATGTCCTAATGTCGGCGAGGTTGAGGTAGAGGGCAATTATTTTGAAGCAGACGACGTAATTTGCGATGACGGCAAAAAATACGAAATTTATCTAGATCAGGATATGAAAATCATCAAGAAAAAGCTGGATGATTAACTTCTCTTTGGAGCTTTCCTAAAAATCCTTTCTTTCTTGGCCGGTAGTAAGGGGTTTGTGGACTATACGGAAAGCTATAACCGAGACTGCAGCGCCAATAATAGGACCTGCGATATATATCCAGAGGCTATTAAAATCAAGCGAAACTAAAGCTGGGGCAATAGAACGCGCTGGGTTCATAGAAGCCCCGGTGATGGGCCCTGCCCAAAGCACCGATAAGCCTACAACTCCGCCAATTGCGCTCCCAGCCATTATTCCTTTTTCCATGCTTCCGGTGGATACGCTCAGGATAATAAACATCAGGAACATAGTTAGAAATATTTCGAGTATAAAGGACTGCATTAAGGATCCGGACGGTAGAGTTACAGTAAGGGCAATTAGATCTGGGAATAGAAAAGCGAGCAGCAAACTGGCGGCGATTGCCCCAAGACATTGACTTACTATATACTGAATCACCCGGTACCCCGGGAACCTGCCTGCAAGCCAGAAGCCCACAGTCACAGCAGGGTTTATATGTGATCCGGAGACATCCCCTATTGCATAGACAACTGCCATCACTACGAGCCCCGTTGTAATCGCAATACCGGTATGAGTTATTGCACCACCCGACATATCATTTACGATAACTACACCAGTTGCCGCAAAAACCAGAAAGAAAGTACCTATGAACTCTGAAGTGTATAATCTTATACTGTCGTTCAATTTGATTCCATCCTCAAGTACGAGCTATTTCGCTACAAAATGCTCTGTATTTTTTAGGTATTCCCTTCTACGCCGTGTCAGTACATTTTAGTATCATTATTACCTCCGGCATGTCAAGACAGAAAGCTCTTTTGCAGGCAACTTCTTTAAATTTACTCTGATTGATAGAAAGTCACTATTCTTTCCCGGCGTCAGAAATTAAAAGAATAAACGCAGCTAGTACCGCAACCCCACATATCGCGAACATTGGCAATTTTATGAAATAAGCTGCAAGGAATCCAGCCGCCAGCCCAGAAAGCACCTCAGCGCCTACTTCAAGAGAGAGGTTATTCCCAAGCGCCCTTCCTTGTTCCTTCTCCTTCGCAGCTAGAGATATCAACGTTGCTGATGCGGGCAGAGCCACAGCAAGAGCAAGTCCGGGCAAGAACAGTGATAAATACTGCATGTGTTCAGCCTGAGGAATTATCATTATCAGGCTAAAAACTCCCAGGAAGAAAGAAGAGAAAATTGTAATGTTTCTCGTAGAAAGCATTTTTGCAAGATAGCCGGTTAGCCAGAGACTTCCGATTACTACAGGCACTGCGTTCCAGGCAATATAAGTCGCAAGCTCGGTTACATCCATGTCATATTGCTCAACTAGATACATAGGGAAAGCTCTGAAGAATCCAAATACGGCCAGATATATAAGAAAATTAACCAGATAAATTATCCGAAGCTTTCCGGGCTTATAGACTGTAAGTAAATTTGTAAATGCCTGCCCATAGCTCACTTCAGTTCGTTTAGCTTTAGGATGAGTTTCCCTAAAAGCAAAAACTGTAAAAAGCACCGCAAAAATTAAAACCACAAACACTGACCAGTACGGGGTCGAGTTATTAAACCAGGAAACGAGGTTAGGATCAGCAAGAACCCCTCCGAGCAAGGGCCCAACTACAAATGCCCCACTTGCGCTCATATTAATATATGCAAACATTCTAGTCCTGTTGGATTCAGTTGAAACATCCGCCACTGCACTCTGGGCGGTTGCAATATTGGCCTCTGCAAGCCCCATAATAAGGGATATCAACATGAACAGCGACAGATTATTAATGGAGACTGCATATCCAAGCCCGCCAAAACAGAGTGTTGTTATTGTTAGCGATGTAACAAGAATCGGCTTTCTTCCAAAACGGTCCGAGAGCGCTCCCAGAACAGGGGCTCCGAAGAACTGCCCAATGGGGTATATCGCAAGAACTGTGCCTAAAATTATAGTAGGGTGTGCCCTAAATGGCACTGAGCGCAGTAATTGTTCACCGCCTTCAAGTACCATCGGAGTTAAGATTGTAATTGTGAGACTGTAGCCCACAAAACCTATAAAAATTACTATATATAGCGGGAGTATTCTTAAAAAGCTCGACTCAGTTTGATTAGACATACAGCATGAGCGTACCCAAATATTTAAAAAATGTCAGAGCATTCTAGAATGCTTCAGACTATTTCTATTTGACTGAAAAAACTTTTCTTATACAATCAAATTCTTGAATTTGCTATAGGATCACAACAAAGTGCCCTCATACATGGGGCCATATTCTCCCAATAAGCTGGAAAGAAGTCCCATAGAGATTAGCAAGATAAATATCAGCAATACCAATACAAACAAGACAACCTGATAAATGATTACTGCTATACAATAGTTCTTCCTGTTGATATTGGATGAGGTCGCAAGCGCCCAGTAAAGAAGGAAGATCAAACCTATAAATGGTATCGAGAGTACTACTAGTGTTATTAGCCAATCTTTTACCGAAAGCGTCTTATCTGGAATTGTTGCTGCAGGCGAGCCCATAGGTGGTGTAGTCATAGTCTAAACCCTCCCTTTATTGCAAACTATAATAATTGGAGATCAATGTCAATACAGATTATCTGCCTCTGCTAATCATAAGCAATGGGCACTTAGTTTGCTGGGCTATATATAGAGGAAGTTTGCCAAATTCTTTTCGTCTTCGGCCAAAACGCTGAAGTCCAACAATCATTAAATCACTCTCTTCAGCATGGGAAATTATCTCATCTGACACATTATTGCTCTTAACTACAAAAACTTTAAACTGCCCGTTAGGCACTTGGTCTTCCGCTATCTGAAATAGCGCTTTTCTTGATTTGTCAGTCTTTTGCCAGGTAGCATCTTCAGGCACAATCTTCAAAAAAGTAACTTCCGCATTCGTCTTCCTGCAGATACTTCCAAGCAGCCTTGCAAGTAACTCATCTTGAACCCCTGCTCCTCTAACAGGAACAAGGATCTTTTTCACTTCAGATAGCCGCCACAGATCTGTAGTTCGTAATACGACAACATCTGAATCTACACGGTTCATTACATATTCGATTCTTTCTTCAGATTTTTCATTTAAATTGGTGAGTCCGAGCAGCATACTCTCACAGCGGTGCAAACGTGAAACTCGGACAATCTCCTCCCATGGCTCATGAGAAACAGTGGTCAGGGCTTCTGGGTTGAGACCAATTCCAAAAGATGCTGAGAGTGATTCTTTCAGCACTCGCTGGGCGTTGTTTAATTTTTCAGGATGTTTTTCCGGATCCCATTCTTCCTCAGGAGTTCTTACAACTGAAAGCAGAAGCACTTTTCCGGTAATGGGAGGCGCAAGAGCACTTGCTACAGCCACCATAGGCACGGCGTGCGACGGATTGACAATCGGCACAAGCACAAGAGGGCTTTTTCCTCTTAAGCTAACAAGCTTCGGATCGTATCCTTCTGCTGAAGCATCAACCACACGAGCCCGTCTGCCGAAAAGAATGTAATAGAGCACTACGCCAAGCACGAGCCATACAACGGTAATCACACCGGCAAGTGGCACTTTTATACCTTCAAAAATGGCAATACCCATACAAGTAACGATTCCGACAACTGGAATTACAGGAAAGAAAGGCGCTTTAAAAGGAAGATCTTCTGGCTTACTCCGTTTACGAGAAAGTATGCTTATCCAGTGTGCCAGAGCAAAAGATATAAGAAAGATCAAACTGGACGCAGCGCCAGCAACTGCAATGTCAGGCACTATAATTATGGTTAAAACAAGTACAACTGACGTTACTATGACAGCTTTTATAGGGGTCCCAAGCCCTTTATCTAGCTCGCCCATTTGTCGGGGCAGTGTTCTGTCTCTCGCCATACTAAATGCTATGTGAGAAGCTCCAAGCAAATTAGCATAGAGTGCTGAGAGCATTGAGAGAATTCCGGCAATAATTACTAGCCAATAGCCGTATGCACCCATATATATTTGCGCAGCGTGAAGCACAATCTCTTCAGGCCTGTTAGCCCCAGCCTCAACGAGTGACTCTCCCGGTCCCACCGCTGCTACAGTAATTACCAGCATAAACAGCACATATATCACTATTGCAACTATCAGTGATATGAACATAGCACGGGGTATATTTTTTTCAGGATCCTTTACCTCACCACCCACTGCCGAGATAAGGTCAAACCCATGATAAGCAATAAATGTATAGCCCATCGCTTGGAGAATTCCGAAACTCCCTTCCGGAAAGAACGGGGTGAAATCATCGATAACCTCTGAGACAGACTCACTAGCAAAATACCAGCCGCCGCCGATGATTAGTATTAAAAATACAGCGACCTTGCCAAAGTTAATCCAATTGCCGCCGCTAGATTGTTTATTAAATAGGACTCTTGTGTAAACAAGGGACGCCACAATAGCAATAAATGTGGTAGCGGAGCTAGTATTGACCCACGCTATTTGAGTACCTGCGTAATATTCCCAGATGCTGTTAATGGCTATTGAGACAAAAAACCCGGCGCCTAAAGCATATAGCACGGCTGCTAAAATAGAGGCAAACCAGATGATCCACCCTACCCCGAATGCAGCTCTTATGGACAGGACTTTTTTAGAGAACACATATGTGCCGCCCGATTCCGGGAACGCCGCCGACATCTCGGCAAAGCTAAAAGCAGTGAGAAGCGCTAAAAGACCGTTTAGACCAAACGCAAGCACAGCGCTTGGACCAGTGGCTTCAAATGCCACACCTGCAAGTACAAGTATTCCGCCCCCTACAATTGCGGCTACACCTAAACCAGTAGCTCCCCACAAACCCATCGTGCGGTTATGTATATGTTTATCCATGTGTTTATGAATTATACGTTAAAGTAGCGTAAAAAGCCTTATTTAAAGGAAAATTATTCTATAGAATACAAATTGAACACCTTATCTCAGTATATTCGAACTTCAAGAGAAACTACTGCTTAACTAGACAATTCATATCATCAGCTTCTTCAAGCAGGAGATTGTAATTCGTTCTAGATTCTTTAGATTTAGCCTCTGCTTTATCTAGCTTTTCTTTAGCAGCCTTTTCTTTGGGTGAAATTTCATTGTACTTTTTCATTACACCTTTGCAGAAAGGTTTCTTTGGCTCATCTTCCCCCTCACATTTCTTAACACTGTCGATAAGCGGCTCATCTGTAGCTTCATATGTTCTTGAGTTAAGCTCGTCATGATATTTCTTCCAATTGTAAAAGGCCTTCCCTTTTGCTTTATAATCAGCTTTATGCTGTACCTTTGCCGCTTCCACCTTAGCCATTATCGGCTGACAATCTGCCTTCTGGTCTTTTGGAGCTTCTGCTTTAGGATCTTCGGCTAAAGTCAGAGGGGTAAAGAGCAAAATCAATAGTACTCCGTAAAGTAATTTAGTCATGTATTTATCTCCTCTATCTGCTATAAAATTGATCTTATAAAAGAAAAGACCAGAGATAGGTTTAGAGCCAAGCTCCAGTCCGATTTTTTCTATCGTTAAAAGACTGCTCTCCCCTAAGGTCCTGTGCATGGAACATCAGGAGGTGCGTCCCAACCCATAATGCTTGTGCACTGCTCTAAATCTGCACAGCTAATCTTAAACTCTTTACTGTCAGGATCCATTGCTAACGCCCCTTCAACTCCAACAGGAATGTTGTTGCAAATGCTCGCGTCAAATCCGCCGTCTTGAGCTCCCTGCTGACCAGCGCACCCAATAGATACAACAAATATCAATATTCCAAAAATCTGAAAAAGTCTCATCATAATTATGTTTACCCTCCTTTTCACTTTCTATTTATACATTATACATAATCTAAACTATGAGGATATAGAATTTAACTATGCACTGTTAGAGCCCCCCTGGCATTCAAGCGCCAAATCCGTAAGAATAGTAGTATGTCTGACAAGTCCTCATATCTTGTTCCTGCTCGGCAAATTGAAATAGAGCAGGAAATAAAAAAAAGCCGTTTTATCGCTGCGGTATCACATGCTTCGGATAAAGAAACTGCTCTCAGATTTATAGAAGAAATTTCAAAGAAACATGATGGAGCATCTCATAACACATTCGCTTATGTAATCGGCAACCCTAATGGTAGAGCCGATGTGGGGTTTAATGACGACGGGGAGATTGGGGGCACTGCGGGCAAGCCCATTTTAAGTGTCTTGCAGATGAGAGGGATTGGTGATGTCGTGGCAGTAGTAACACGATATTTCGGTGGCACAAGGCTTGGAACCGGTGGGCTCGTAAGGGCGTATTCCGGCACAATAACCATGGCTCTTGATGAGCTTAAACTAAAAGAACGAGTTAACCTTGTGGAGATTCGAATTACAACAGGATATGAATTTGAAAACTCCATCAGAAACACCTTTGATAAAACCGGACTAACAATTAAAGATGTGCTTTACACTGATGAAATAACAGTGATTGCCGATATACCTGAGAGCATGTCAGAGAATCTAAAAAGTGATATTATGAACTCAACCAGAGGTAAAGCGAACATTCTTTTTACTTAGATTTTAAAGGTATTATATTTAGGAAGGAGATAGATAAAAATGACCGATCCTGACACAAGCACAATCACAATACAGTCTGATATAGATAGATATTATTACTATCTCAACATGATCACAGAAAATGTTCGTAACGGCTACAACTATATGGTACTTAAGTACTGCAATCTAAGTCTACCTCTGATTCCCATACTTATAGAACAAAACAAAAAAGACTTCGGCGAGTTTGATATAACAACACTCCCGGCAATTGAGCTAGGAGCAAAACTCTGGAGCTATCAGGGAGATCTCGAGAAGATAAAAAAAATAGAAAGTCTAATAAACAGCTATCCCGAACTTGAACCGTGGCGGATACATCTGGACCGCGCCTACGAAAGACTTAATGAACAAAGTGAATAACTCTCAGGCCTTAGTTAGAGATGTTCTTTGAATTTCGCAATTTCTCCTATACTCTATTACTCAATTAATAATCACCAGGAGCGAAACATTTATGAAAGCCAGATCCCTAATTTTAATATTACTACTCGCATTACTTTTACCTTTTACAGCTATGTCTGAAAAAACGGAGACTGATCAAAAGGACTCCAAGAAGACCGAGCCAACAGAGGAAAAGAAATCTGAGACTAAACCGCTAGAATTAGATCAGATTCTAGCTAAATACTATGATGCCATTGGTGGTCTTGAGAAATGGCAGAAATTAAACACTATGGTTATGGAAGGAACCATGAACTCACAGGGAACGTCAATGCCTATAATTGCATATCATGAGAGGCCCAACAAATGCAGAGTTGAATTTACAGTCAAAGACACCATGATGGCTCAGATTTTTAGTGGCATATTTGCGTGGCAGATAAATCCCTTATCCGGAAATCCTGAACCCGCGCCGATGACAAAGGCCAAAACTAACTATATGAGAGATACCTGCGATATCGAAAGCTCACTTATTGATTATAAGAAGAAAAACTACACAGTTAAGTTGCTTGGAGAAGAAGACATAAAAGGCAAAAAAGCCTACAAAATCAGCGTCAAATATAGATCCGGCAACCTTGAAACCTATTATATAGATGCGGAAACTTTTTTATTGAAAAAAACAGCCGGTATCTATAAGATGGACGGTAATGCAATAAGAACTACAACCAACTTTACTCAATATAGAGATACTAACGGTTATGTTGTCCCCTATTACCTAGTGATTGAAATTCACGGCGCTCCTGGTGATGAAATCTTAAAAATAGACAAATTTGCATTTAACACCAAAATAGATTCAAATATGTTCGAGTTTCCTAAAGACAAAATAATAGATGCTACAAAAAAAGAATAAATCGGCCTCTATTAAATCTAGTAAGTACAAATGTATATCATAAGTGTCAAACATACTTATTGTAATTCCCTTTTTTTCCTTTAACCTAATTATTTATAAATGAATACTAAGCTTGGAGCTTATTAATGAAGAAAATATTTACCATACTACTCCCTGCCCTATTAGTTATTTTTAATCTTCAATACTCAAGTAGTCTGGCTATAAATGAGAGCGCTCTTAATATTGAAGTGGCGCAAAAAGAGGCTGTTCAGAAAGAAGAGAGACCCGATTCAAAAATCACATTAAATGAAATACTTGATAAACACTATCTGGCAATTGGTGGCGAGAAAGCGTGGCAAGAACTTAAAACTCTGAAATTTACCGGAAGCATGTACACAAAAGACGCCACATTTAAAACCGCGGCTCTATACAAACGCCCTGATTTGTGCAGAGTTGATTTCCAGGCTGGACGCCTTTACTTCATGGAAGCTTACGACGGCAAAATACCTTGGCAGATGAACCCCGGAACGAGATCAGGACCTTTAGTTTTAGATGGAAAGAGAGCCAAAGAGATGATAGACACGTGTGACTTTGAAGGGCCACTGGTTAATCACAGCGCAAAAGGACATGAAATCAAATATCTAGGAACAGAAGAAGTAGGAGATCAGTGGGCATACAAACTTGAGGTGAAAACAAAAACGGGAAATCTGGACATATACTATTTAGATGCCCAAACTTTTCTGCCTTTTATGATAAAAGGCAGCACAACAATTCAGGACAAAGTAGTTAATACAACGATTCATCTCAAAGAATACATAGAGGTTGGTGATATAACGATACCTTTTTCCTATGTATTTGTTGTTGACGATAACCCTTCAACTGAAACTCTCAAAATCAAGACGTTTGAACTTAATCCTAAAATTGAAGATGACATGTTTAAATTGCCTAAACGTCCACAGGACCTGCGCTAGATTCTTATAATTTCAAATCTTAATTAAAATCAATTTTATTGTGCTTTCTTCTTAGAATTCTTGCACCTGCAAAAAGACCTGCAAGAAGTGGGATCATTAGGCTAATAAGAGCGGATGTGGGCTGAGAAGTTCTGGCTAATGAGCAGTCACCTACTCCGATTTGAGGGTTATCAGCTTCTCTAAAAACTGCCGGACCTCCGGGGTCGTCAATCACACCATTTGCAGACAGATCTGAATCACCCCTTTCTCCATCAACAAAGGTGACTAAAATTTGTCCGTCACTTAAAAATTGGGCACCGGTTACTCCATCAAAGAGAAACTCATAGCAATGAGGAACCGGGTTATCAGGTGTAGGTCCAAATTTAAAGAACGTATCAATATCCTGAGTTCCCTCAGGCAAAATGAAGTTTACCTGTATAGATTCGCCTGGATTTATATTGCTTACCTCAAAGGTGAAGAAATCGAGAGGATAATCTAGAAGCTCGCCGTTTAATTCATCAGGACACTGAGGCTGTACTTGAGAAGCATCCTCAAGCATAGTCCCCTCAGGACTAACAATTACGACACCCTCAACATCGACGACATTATCATCGTTTGGATCAAAAGGACCACCTCCAGGACTCGGCGATGGGTCGGGACCAGGCTGGGGTGTTGGAGTAGGTGTCGGTGGTTGAGGTACTGGAGGGAAATTCGGATCATTGACACAATTTTCAGGCACTCCTAATACTCTTAGCTGATCAATAGTCTGTCCGGATGTCACCCTTACTATGCATGGAACCTGATCTGGCGATAAATTATTTAGTGTAAATTTAAAAGTTCTTAGTCCATTCTTGATACCTAAATCTTCTTCAGATAAAACGGATATTGGATTATCCACAGCATTAGCATTAGACAGTTCTAAGTCTGATCCGCGAAGAACTCCCTGGGCAGTACCGCTAACAAGCAGTTGTGTTATGCTCGGCGTGTAGACAGCTTCAGTTATAGAGACTGCAGTACATTCTCTTGCAACATTCGCAACAGCAATGTCAGATGATCCATCATCGGCAAACATCAGAACAAATAAAGAATGAAGCCCACAACTACGAGGTAGGTATGAATTTTTCACCCTAAAAGTATCTTCAGCCGGAACCTGTGGGAGAAACTCCATATCAAAAAGCTGACCGCCCAGATCAGGATCTGAGTCATAGTAAAGAAGCAAAACATTATGTGGGTAAAGATCAGAATTGTTGATTATTAAATCAAGCCCTGTCCTATCTCCCGGTATGACATCTAATGGGCCCGCATTCAAAGATAGAATTGAAATCGGGTCTCCAACCCCTCTAGCACTAAGATCAGCAGATTGTGCGGTAGAGAGTTCAGGATTTTCATCAAAATCATTATCTTCTGTTATTTTATAAACCTGATTGTAAAGCCCTACATTATTACTAAAAGGCTCAGCGCTGACACTGGTGTGAGCACCGAGATCAGGACGAGGAAGAGAACTTAACCCCAGATCGCTCAACTCATTTAGCAGTGACCCCTCAGAGGTTTCTATCCAGGTAACTGCCCAGAATTTCCAGTAAGTATCTCCTTCAGAAGAGATACCACTTGTATCTAAAACCGTACCTGCATAAACCCAGTTTGGAGCATCAGATGAATTTTGATTTCCAAAATCGGGAGCGCCGGCTTTAGGAATCTGAGGAAGATTAATTTCATCAACAAGAATGCTGTCAGATTCTGCGGCAAAAGCACCGGTGTTATAGTCCCACTCTCTTCGGTAAACCCGAACCTTTGGCTGTGAGCCTGCAGGAAAATCGCTAAGGCTTAAATTGTAAACTCTTAAACAAAGAAGAACATTGTCACCGTCTGCAAAAACGGTTTGTTGAGGCCCTAAATCAAATACCCCTGAGCCCGGAACACTTGACGGACAAGTACCTTCTGTGCCATCCGTAGGAACTGCAAAAAAGCTTTTCATAAAATAGAACAGCCCGGAGGTATCTGACTGCTTAAGAAACCTAAACTGTTTCGGGTCGTCAGGCACGCCCTCATTAGTAATCCAATCCCACTGTGCCGGAAGGTTCAGTGCTATATCCGGACTGCTTGTTTGGTAAGTCGTTGCCCACCATGGACCAACGGGGTTTTGCTCACTTGCACTTGCGGTATTGGCTTCAAACCCTAAATACAAAGGTCCCGTTACAGGGAAATTATTAGGCGTCTGTGGGACACTCTGCTCAGTACCCAGTGTTACGGTTTGACCGAAGATATAATATCTAAATGGATATTCAACTGCATTTGCGTTAGGAATAGAATTTTTATTTATAGTAAAACCCTGGGTCTGTGAACTCGAATTCTCAGATTCAAATAGCGTTGAGAATGAATTACTGCTGTTGTAATCAAAATCAGCGCCGACATCCACTCCGAAACCCGGGAATATTTCAGAATTTGCGGAAACGGATAAAGAAGTATCAAATGAATGCTGTACAGATGAATCATAGCTCATGGTATTGCTGTTCTCTACAGTCCACATAACTTCTAAAGGCAAATTGCTAGTGCCTGTTTGTTCAATTTCAGGAGTTTGATCTGACAGTGGAAGCAATCCTGGGAACTGCTGCTCAAGCTGTGCAAAGGTCCAGGGATATGTAAGGACATTGCCCGGAACTTCAGGGGGTTGATACCATTCAAGATTAACTGTACTACCGGCGGCAACGGTGATCATATCTGGGGCCGAAATATTCACAATAACCGGCGCTTCTCCAGCAGAACAACCGCCAATTCCAGGACAGTTAGAAGCATTGCTGCATAAAACGCACTCCTGACCGTTTGGACCTATTACAGGATACGACCACACATTAAGGCGGTTTTGCACTGAGAACATCGAGTCTTCAAAGCGCTGTTCAAGACTCTGATCGTTCATTGCTAATGTATATTTATTAAACTTTTGAGATACTGCATTGTCATGAACTTGTTCTGTGGTCTCACTCAGCTTAGCAGAAACTCCTGAGCTATCGGGCACTCCGTAAGAAACCTTTGCCTCCGTACCCTCTTGAGTAGAAATTGTATAACTTGTTGTATTTTTTTGATTAAAGGTCTCTTCCATAGTGCTATCAATGCCGTATTCAGCATTAAACAAACTTGGGAAGGCGGTGATAATATTTCCTATTACCGTATTATCCGAAGGATTCACGTTATTGTCTGTGCCCAATGGTGGTGCAAGAGTAGTTACATGCATTGGTGGTGACTTAATCACAACTGCTGGCTGGAGATGATTTTTTACTACAACTTTTGTAGGATCGCCTAGTAATAATGAACGCCCCTGCAAATCCCCGGCTTCCAGATTCATATAGCTGGTGACATTATCGACGATAGGCAATTCAAAACCAGCTGTTATATCAGTAATGTTAACTACTGATGTCTGAGTAAGCTCTGTTGTGCCAATCTCAAAAAAAGCGACCCTCGGATTACTTCCGCTACCTCCACCGCCTAGAACAACTGCATTGGAGCATTCGATAAAATCACTATCCGCGATAAGAGCTGCAACCATAAGGTCGGGATTCTTATCCCCATCGGGGTCAAAATTACCTAATGCCACATCATGCAGACAGGCTACTTCGTTTAACGTAGCGTCATTGACAAATTCTTGATGCGAGATCAGGTTAAAGTCAAGCGGATTAGGCGTTTCTCCAGAGCATGTGCCAACGGGAGCATTTGGAGCGGTGCATGGGAAGTCCAGAACCGATATATGAATGAAAGTTATGCCCTGAAACGATCCTCCCATAGGAGTAAAGTTAAAAAGAGGGGCATTTATTCCAAGAACAGCCATATCCGGACCCGCTAAAATCTTTTTGGTTTTAAGCCGGATCGGAGTAGAGGGTCTTGTAATCCCTATATCCGGAGTCAGAACGTCTACCCTATTTTGAGTTAAGTTAGTAATACAAGTGCAAGCATCTCCATTTGCGCAGGTAGTACCAGGAGTACATGAATCAGCAAGGTTTAACTGAAAGGCAACCATAGTTGCTGCAACTTCGCTAAGCTCTGTGTTGAGGGTAGCCGCTATTACTAATTCGTCGACAAATGGATCAAGCGGATCAAAATCACCCGAAGTTATTCCAATTGTTTTCCCTGGTTCAATTCCAAACTCCATGTTTATAAAAGAATTGTCTATTAATATGGGGGGCATAAACCCGGTAACATTTCCGTCTACATCATAAGTGAGTTCAAGAACAACTAGCTGAACAGATCCATCATTGTCTTGAACACCGGCGATCTCAAGTTGTCCATCGCCATCAAAGTCACCTGCTGTAGCATCAACCAAAAAAAGGCCCATCTCTTCAGCAGTGGCATCCATCTGCGCTGTGAAGTTAGTAGAATCCACATTCTCAAAAGTTAATATTCTGTATCCACCCTCAGGAAGATAGTTAACAAACAAATCGTCCAACCCGTCTTTGTTAAAATCCGCAACTATTGTGCTCCAAACCATTCCTGTATTATCTATCCCTGAAAAAGTAAGATCTGTTGGAAAAGCGCCACAGTCAAACTGCCCGGAATTTCTGAAAAAGTTTATAACTAGTTTTTGACCAGGGCCTGCATTTGGGCACTGGTTGCCAAAATTATTGTTATTAGGACCAATAACCACACCTTGCGCAGCATTTGGCTGAGTTAAGAATATGCCCTGTTTTACGAATCGCCCGAAATCAAGATTCTGAAACCCGCTGTTAAGTGGCGCCCCGGCTGCTATTTGTTCGGAAGACTGTGAGGAAATAGTATTGTTTTCTGTATTGAGCAAGAATACGTTGGTGCTATATAAACCATCGTCATTAAATATCTGGCTGATTGCAAGGTCATCTATAGGCAGAAACACTCTTTCGCCACTTAAGATGTCATTACAGTTGTTGTATAAGTCCCCGCTCTGGTTGTCAAAATTAGGGGCAGGACACTGAAAGGGTGGAACAATACTATCGGCAGCTAAAAGCTGTGGAGTTAAAATCAAACAAAATAGAAATATAGATACATACAACCTAATATCTCTCAGCATATCCTCCGGGGAATAGAATACAATATTAAATTATAACTAGCATATTACACTAATGAAAACACGTATAAACTAATCAGTAAATACTATACCTTACATATATCAGCCAATTATAGTAGCGACTGCATAATAAATCAGAATATTTAATAAATTTTTACACTATTAATATTCTGATTACTCAATACGATTTTACCAATTGCCGCATAAGTATTCAATAGCCTAGAAATATAGTCTGAGGCTGAATTCATTGATAAATAAGCATCGATTTGATGTTTACTCTGTAAATTAAGGACTACTGTAGAATTAAGCCAAGATCAGTAATCAAAATTTATGGTTAGAAATTTCTATTTGTATCCGTATTTTGACCAGTTGTGGAGGACTTTTTTCTGTAAATCCTCTGGCACATTGTATTCAAACCCAGATATTTCACACCTATCAAACCCAGGAATCAACCCATTTAAGATAAGCTTTGTGCTGCTCATATCTTTTTTCTCTGCAACGTTTAGGTAGTGAAGTAGTGGCAGGGTTTTTTGATGATAGTAATAATGAGCATCTTTTTGTGGATGAACGCGTGTTGCAATAGCCCACATCACTTGATCGGCGTCGCTTGGGTCTATGTCGTCATCCACTAAGAGTACCTTGGGAATATCCACTCCTGGTTTGCTCTTAAAAATAATATTCTTTGCCTTATGCGTTAGGTCATGAGTGTCTTCCATTGACTCACATGGTCTTGGTACAGTAACCACGAGTAAATGCGCCGCACTCTCAAATAGCAAGAAACAAGAAGTAACCGGGAAATCATTTGCCCTAAGCTCATGCAAGATAGCAGCTGAATACATAGTGCCGCAGCATGTTTGTGTGTCTTCCACCGGTACCCCAGCATACACAACCGGCAGTATCGGATTATTTCTATATGTGATCGCTGATACATTATAGACAGGCTGAGGGGTGTCGTGAGCACCCATGTAGCCGGCAAACTCGCCCATGGGTCCTTCAGATACCCTCTGTGTCTCTGATATAGTCCCTTCAATAATAATCTCAGAGTCTGCAGGCACATGTAAATCTACAGTCTTGCATTTAACCACAGGGATTCCCTCTCCATAAAGTGCACCATAGACATTTTGCTCACTAATCTTTTCAGGAATCGGCATTCCTGAGAAAAACGGTACCGCTGGTGGCGCTCCAAGTGCAAGTGCAAACGGAGTTGGCTCACCTTTATCCGCCCACATTTGATGAATAATGCCCAAATGCTGCTGCGGTGGCACAAGCCCAGTCATACGATTTTTGTCGAGCAGCATAATGCGGTTTATAGACCAGTTGGTCCAGGATTTATCAGGAGTTTGAGCGATTATCGTGCCCCACGTGTTTATGTATCGCCCGCCGTCACCGTCATGTATATGAGGAGTTGGGAAACAAAGGAGATCTACGTCATCCCCAAGCATGATGTTTTCCTGACACGCCCCGCTATCTACAACCTGCGGGGGTATGCCGTCTTTTTCTATCGCATCAGTTATTGCGACTACAATTTCATTAATATCAGTGCTTGGAGCAAAGCCGAGAGAGGCTGCAATGCGGCCAAATTTAATCTCGGGCTTAGTACTCAGACCTGCCGATCCGCCAAGCACTCTGAATCCATCTTCTGTATCTTTAATTTTATTAAACAAAGGAGCAGGGGCTCTCAAGTCGTATGCGCGTCTAATAATAGCGCCGATCTCCAAATTCCAATCAACTTCAAGATCAATTTCCTGAAGCTCGTTTAGGCCATCTAGAATTTCCAAATATTCTCTTAGGTCTTTAACTTGTTTCATGTGAGTTGTCCCCTATAAAAGATTTGCTCTACTAAAGAGAAGCGCAAATAATCCTACCAAAAAACACTATAAAACATGGGGCAAATGTAATCAAGCAAAAACCGGCTGCTCAAAGAGAATTTCAGACACCACTTCACTAAAACATGAAAGTTTACTTTTCCAGAAGAATACTTGAAGCTTGAGGCACTTTCTTTTCAATAACACCGTACTTATCAACAATGTTAACTTTTATATGATTCATGGCTTCTTCAATTGAATCTGTGACGTAGAAAAGGTCTATATCTTCAGGGCTAATGGTTTCTTCTTCAACCATATGCTCAAGCATCTCCATAAGTTCTTGAAAATATTCTTTACCGATCAGAACCACCGGGAAGTTAAATATCTTCTTGGTTTGAATAAGTGTTATAACTTCAAACAGCTCATCCATAGTGCCTGCTCCACCGGGCATAACCACAAAGGCGTAAGAATACTTCAGAAGCATAACCTTCCTTACAAAGAAATAATTGAAGTTAATCATCACATCCAGATAAGGATTTGGCTCCTGCTCAAATGGAAGAATGATATTGCAGCCGATTGATGTGCCGCCGGCTTCATGAGCTCCGCGGTTTGCTGCTTCCATGATACCTGGCCCGCCGCCTGTCATAACACCAAAGCCCATATCTACAAGTTCCTTTCCTACCTGGACAGCGTTTTCATAATACGGAGTCCCCTCTTCAGTCCTGGCCGAGCCAAACACAGTTACAAGTGGACCGACAAAGTGAAGCTTTCTGAATCCATATAGAAATCCCCAGAAGACCCGGATTAAAAACCAAAGTTCACGGAGTCTTGAATGCGGTCCTTCAAGAAATACTCTTTCTTCAATCTCTTCTTCAGTGTGAGGTTTTTTTCTTAATAGATTGGCAATCCAGTCGAGCATGTTTACTCCCCTTTGTCATGGTATTAGGATAATAATAGTTACTTATAGCATGGATAATCTCAAGATTAGGTTCTAATTTCTAAGCTCCAAGCTTTTCTGCCAAATCATTTATATCATCAGCAATAATATCAAACGGCATATCATCAGTAGCATCGTTGGGCTTGTCAGGGCCGAATTCAAACGGGCGGGAAATGTAGGCGGTTTTTAGCCCAAGAGCTTTAGCGGCTAGAAGGTCGTCCTTGTGAGCTGCGCACATCATTAACTCACTTGGCTCTAAATCAAGTAATGATAAAGCGGTCAAATAAACTTCTTTATCAGTTTTGTAATGTCTAGCTAATTCTGAGGATAGAACCACATCCCATGGCAGACCCGAATGTTTTGCCATATTTGTAAGCAGGGAAATATTTCCGTTTGAAAGGGTCGCGATAGTGAATTTATGTTTTAATTTTGTAAGCCCTTCAACTGAATCAGGCCATGGAGCTAGTCTGTGCCAAGCTTTGTTCAGGTGAACTTTTTCTTGCTCTGACAGGTCCGATATATCGAATTCGTTGAGCAATCTATCTAAGACCATTCTGTGAAGCTGGTCTATACTTTTCCATGGAAGCTCCCCTTTTCTGACCTTGTCCATCGAGGGCGCATACCCTCCCCTCCATTTGTCAGCAAACAAATCCCAGTCAGCGCTAATACCTTTAACCTCTCCAAGCTCATTCAGCTCTTTTATTACCGAGGAGCGCCAGTCGACAACTGTGCCAAAAACGTCAAACGTAAGCGCCTTAACTGAAGAAAGTTCTTTGTTCATAGTGCTGAATCAGCCTTTTCCTGAGCTTTGGCAATGAATTTCTCTGCGTTTACTATAAATCTCTGATGGGTGCCTTTAGTAATCTGATCCACCCCGTCATGCGCTGTGATAGAGAACACCAATCTTTTTCCATCCACTTCTTTAAGCTCTCCTTTGACAGTAACTGTCATACCTGGAGGAGTTGCCGCAGTGTGGTTGAGATTTACATCTATCCCAACTGACTGTTCATTCGGCCAGTCAATGTGCTCGTTTAAAAACCTGACACACGCCCATTCTATAAGAGCTATCATAAACCCAGTAGAAAATACATGGGGCATTTGCTGAAACTCTTCAGACTCAGGATATATATATGGAACGGTTTTATTCTCAGGAACTATGTAATCGAATTCAAAAGTAAGCCCGGGCTTTAGTGTCTCGTACATGTTGGTCTCCTGTGCCAAATATGCTTCAGATTATAAAAATTAGATTATACATAATCTTGTGTAATCTTTTTATTCACCATAACAAATTACTAAAATTTGTTGACATAAAACACTACTTATGAGACCATGTTTTTAAGAGGGCAATAATGCTAAAAACTCCTGAGCAATTTGAAGACAGTCTTAGAGATTTAAATCCCACAGTTTATATAAAAGGAAACAAGGTTCAGAGTGTTGTGGATGAGCCCCTTCTGCGCCCTGGCGTGAACGCAATCTCCGTCACTTATGAATATGCTCTTCTCCCTGAATATGCTGAAACTATGACCGCCATTTCTCATGTGACAGGGAAAAAAGTAAACCGCCTGCTCCATATAAATACCAACCAGGACGATCTTCTTAAGAAGCTTGAGATGACAAGGCTTCTTTGCCGTGAGACGGGCTGCGCGCAAAGATATTTATGCCACGACGCGTTAAACGCCCTTTATGAAAACACTAATAATACTGATCTGAAATACGGTACTGATTATCATGTGAAATTTTTAAACTATTTGGAGCGTGTACAGGACGAAGACTTGACCATGTGCGTTGCCATGACTGACGCTAAGGGGGATAGGACCAAGCGCCCCCACGAGCAGCACAATCCTGATCTTTACTTAAGAATGGTTAGCAGAAGTGAGGATGGAATTGTAGTAAGAGGGATTAAAGCAATCGTAACTGGGGCCCCGTATACTCATGAAATACTGGTTTTGCCTACAAGGAATATGACTTTCCAGGACAAGGACTATGCAATATCATTTGCGGTTCCAATTGATGCTCCGGGTGTAGAGATGGTATCACGGCAAGCCGGCAGACCCAAAGAATCAGGTGCTCCGCTTACTTCTCAATACGGCCAAGCGACAGCTCAGATACTTTTTGATGATGTATTTATCCCCTGGGACAGAGTTTTTCTTGCAGGAGAGTGGGATTTTGCAGGCTCTCTGACTGAATCATTTGCAACTCATCATAGAGTAAGCTGTATTGGCGCCCGCGCAGGATTGGGTGATATATTAATTGGAGCTACTGCTTCCATGGCTGAGGCAAATGGCCTCGATCCACAAAAGACTGGACATGTCAGAGAAAAGATTGCCGATCTGATCAAATTTGTAGAATCATTTTATGCTTGTGGTGTGACCTCTGCTGTTTTTGGAAACGAAACTAATGCGGGGAATTTTAAACCTGACCCTGTCTACGCAAATATAGGCAAACTGCTACAAGGCACACACATTTACGATATGTTCAGGATTGTTCACGACACAACGGGTGGCATATTGGTCTCCTCACCCTACCCAGAGGATATGGAAATCCCCAATCTTGGCGAGAAATTAAACGAGTATTTGCAAGGCAACCAGGATATTTCAGCAGATTACAGAATATCCATAGCAAGATTACTTGAGGACATTACAGCTTCCTATCAGGGCGGTTGGTACTCGGCTATTAGCATCTCAGGTGGAGGTTCGCCTGAGGCTACGAGACTGGAAATCATGCGCAAGTATGACATTGAAGAGAGAAAATCACTGATTGAGAAGATTGCAGGGGTATAATTCGCTGCAATAATTTAAAATTTAGAGCTTATAAAGCAAGTTATAGTTATTAGAGTAAAAAATGTCGAACTTAGAAGACAAGAAGCAAAATAAGGTTGAAGAGCACTGCATTGAATGCCCTGCTGGGCTAGATGAGTGTGTGGACTGCGGAGCATGTGATCACTGTGATCATGATGCTGTGCTCGATGAGAATGAACTCCCCCAAAACTGGCTCAAGTTTATAGAAAAGAGCAAACAACAATCCTCATAATAACAAATTCCATTATTATTCACCCAATCATTGCATTCATTTTTTAAGTATTTAATATATCGGCAAGTTAGATTATTAAAAAAGCGGCTCTCTCGCCGCATTTGAGAACTGATGGGCAGCTCTGCAGTGTGCAGCGAGAGAAATCCGCAGTGGTGTTCCCTCACCAATAGTTATTACGTTATCAAGATTGAGATTGGATGTTAAAACAGAAAAATTTTTCAGAATATTAGCAAACCACTCTATTCAATAGGCAAATTCACGCACAATTTGTAGCAATCTATGAGTCAATTTGCACTTAATCTTAAGAAATAGTTTTAAATTGCTAGACAAGTAATGTCAGTTTTTCTTTTTCAGATCCTTAAGAATTTCCCTCTCCTGTGCAGCCCTTAAATCAAAATCCTGAAGTGGCGTTACTTCCCACTCCATTGCACCCCATACGGGCAGTGAGCGCACTGTACGATCGACATCATCATGCGATTCTGCCTCAACAATAAAGACAAATGAACGCTCACCGATCGGCACACCCCCAACAATTGCTCCGTCGCCTTCTAATTCTTCAAGTTCATCGAAAGCAGGTAGGACTACATTTTCTAAGATTTCTATAGCTTCATCCGCAGAAAAAAAACCTACACCTTCTGTCCCTGTTACTAGATATTTCATAAAAATTTCTCCTTATTAATGGCTATTTTGCACATTATATGAGGGGTTATTCTATCATATTATTTTGAAACTTCTGAGTTTATAGAATATTAAAGCTGAATACCGGGAAGATAACGATTTTAAGATCTACCAGAGACATTAATTTCTACAAATCAGCAATAGTTTAATAATTCATCATTCAAATAAATTTCTTATTTTGACATTGAAACCTAATTTATGCATACTTTTAAAGACAGGTTTGTTTAAATTTCTGTATATTTTGAACATATAAGCCAGAGAGGGGGATTTGGATGAAGAATTATATTACGAGAAGTATCTTTAGTGCAGTATCTGTAGCTTTACTTTTCTTTTTAATTTCAACAGTGAGTTCCTATTCTTTAACCTGTTTTCCTACTTGCAGCAGCTCAGATGGAAGATTCTTATCAGTAACGGAAGGCGCGGGTTTCGCTACCCTTACACCTGCTGTAATGAATATAAGAATTATAATACCTGCAGGCACCCAGAGCTTTCAATTAGGTGTTTTTGATGGTGATCATTTAAATGGCGCTAATGGCGAGTTTCATTGGGACAATGGAAATCCAGAAACTCCTGGTCTTTATAACTACACGTTAAAAATTGATCCTGACAGAGACAATAACGGTCCGATAGTCTTTGAGGTACAAAATACTGAATTGCTTGACAATGACTGGGTGGATTTTGACGTTAACAATAGCCCACTAGCCATGGATGAAAACGGAGACCATATATACACTTTTACTATTGCCCTCATAAACGGTGCTTCATCATCAAACCAATTTAAGATTAGATCAACCGCAGGCATAATTGTGATAGATGAAATCTTTTCATTTATAGCAAATGTGACTAGCGGGTGGGACATACCAATTGTTTTTCCCAATGTTAATTTTGAAGACGGTTTCACACTTGATGACAGAGTGGGCACTACTTACGACGGGACATTCACGTTCTTCTTTGAAATTCCAGAAGAGGCAGTTGAGTTAGTATTCTGGGACGGTGATGCCGACAGAGGCAATTTTGACGGCACTGGAACAGACACAGACGATCCTAATACGCCTAATACTATTCCCGCATTCGCTCCACCTGATTCAGACGTAGTAGCAGAGGGATTAAACCCTCCTGATCCTCCTGACGATAGTGATACTATTCTTTTTTTTAGATCACCAGCAGTTACATATAAATTAATCGCCCCTGACGGCCAGGAGTTTAATAATCCTAACCCGTCTGGAAATCAAGAATGGGAAAATTTTGTTATATCTACATTGGACTCAGACCCCACTAGGGTTGATCACAACACTTCGGTAATTCCAGCAGGCATCTATGAAATTCGTTTTGAAGGGCTCGATATGGGAAATTTTGTTTCCATAAACCCGTTGTTCCCCTTGACTTTAAGAGGAGAAGTAATTCCTGATCCGGAACTTCCTCCTGCTTCTGTACCTACAATTTCTGAGTGGGGGTTGATTGCATTAGCCGTAGTTATGGCAATAATTGGTATTGTCACAGTAAGAAGACGTAGCACAAATCTAGGGAATTGAGGAGGATAATACATCATGAGAAGGGTATATAAGAATTCAATCAATATTTTGCTTTTTGCATTATTGTTCCTTTTAGTTTCATTTTCATTTACCAACAGGTCTGAGGCCTTAATGTCCTGTATGCCGACTTGCAGCACTACTGATGCACGGTTTTTAATCGTTGTTGTTGGACCAGGGTTCCAGACTCTTACAACCGATACGTTGAATTTAAGGATAATTATTCCAGGCGATCAGACAGAATTTACTGTAGGAATTTTTGACGGTGATTCAGACCGATTTCTATTTAACTGGGACACGGGTGCTCCGTTTCTCTATAGATATACCTTAAAAATAGACCCTGATGAGGATAATCTTGGACCATCAGTTTTTGAGGATTTATCTACAAATTTCGCAAATAACGCATGGACTGATTATACATTTCCGACTAGTGATCTCGCTCGAAACGCAGATGGAGATTTTGTTTATACTCTAACTGCCAAAGCTTTGGAACCGCTCAATCCAGCAGCGCCTTTTGTAACCGGGAACTCTATTAAAGTAAGGGCAAGCGGTCTTGTGCAAATAGATGAAATATTCTCATTTGTTTCTGAGGCAACTACGATTGGTTCCCCAGGGGCGGATTTAAACATAATTTATCCGAACTTGGATGATTCGGACGGAGTAGGTCCTGAGGACAAAGTAGGAGCAACATATGACGGATCTTTCTGTTTCTTCTTTGATCTTCCCGAGGATACGGTTGAAGCTGATTTTTGGGATGGCGATGCCGATCGAGGCAACTTTGACGGTACTAACCCTGATACCGATGATCCCAACACGCCAAATACTATCCCATCCTTTGCGCCTCCTGAAACAGATGTGGTAGCTGAGGGTGATACTAATACACCTCAGCCCTTTGATGATAAAGATCCTAACAGTGACTTTAACTTCTTAACTCTGGTAGAGGGTACAGTTTCATATTCACTGATCTTTCCTGACGGTCAAGTAGTGAGAAACGATAATCCTTCAGCTAACCGAGAGTGGGAATTATTTAGAGTATCGACTCTTACAGACGATCCTTCAAGGGTAGATGCAATGGTTGACCAGTTCCCCGCAGGAGAATATCAAATTTGTTTCGAGGGATTAGATATTAATAATTTCGTTTCCTTGAGACCGCTCGCCCCATTCATATTAAGGGGAGAAGTTCTTCCTGAGGAAGAAATATTCACTGCAGTTCCTACAATTTCAGAGTGGGGATTGATTTCTTTAGCGGCAGCAATAGCAATTATTGGTATTTTTACAGTAAGAAGACGTAATGCAAATTTAGGAGGCTAATATACCAGGAGAAGGGTATATAAGAATTCAATCAGTATTTTGCTTTTTGGATTTTTGTTCCTTTTAGTTTCATTTTCATTTACCAGCAGGTCTGAGGCCTTAATGTCCTGTATGCCGACTTGCAGTAGTGTTGATGGAAGGTTTTTACTTTTGGTTGATGGGTTTGCTTTTCAGACACTCACAACCGAGACACTTAATATAAGAATAGTGATTCCGGGCGACGATCCTGATTTTACATTTGGTATTTTTGACGGAGACTCAAATTCACCCGTGCCTTCGGAAAAAAATTGGGATGTGGGCGTACCATATCTCGTTCGTTATACTCTAAAAATAGACCCAGATATGGACGATAACGGTCCAGTTGTATTTGAAGAGTTTTCAACAAACTTCCCGAACAATGCTTGGGCCGATTTCACTCTTCCGACTGATGATCTGGCTCGGAACGCTGACGGAGACTTCGTTTACACTTTGACACTTACAGCTATTGAACAATTAAACACTAATCTTCCAGATTTAGTCTCCAACGCGTTTAAAGTTAGAGCGAGTGGAATTGTGCTAGTTGACGAGATTTTTACATTTTTGTCTTCATCCGTTTTTAATCCTCCTGCTACTGACCCCAATGACCTTCAGATAATCTTTCCGAATTACGACCCTTCAGACGGCGTCGGACCTGAAGACAAAGTAGGAGCGAATTACGACGGGACAATCAGTTTCTTTTTTGATGTTCCGGAAGAGGCAATAGAGTTAGAATTTTGGGATGGAGATGCTGATCGAGGCAACTTTGACGGCACTCAAACAGATACTAATGACCCCAATACACCTGATACTATTCCGCCTTTTGCTCCTTTAAGCACAGATGTAGTTGCGCAAGGCGTCAATCCACCAGAACCATTTGACGATAAGGAACCTGATTCCGACTTTAACTTTATGACCCTGTCTCCGGGCGCTGTATCATACCTAACAATATTTCCGGACGGTCAGGTGTTCGACAATATAAATCCTTCTGGTAACAGAGAATGGGAGCTATGGTTAATTTCAACACTTACAGACAACCCCGCCAGAGCAGATAGAATGGCGCCAGTAATACCTGCTGGTCAGTATGAAATTCGTTTCCAGGGATTGGATATAAACAATTTCGTCTCCCTGAGACCACTTACTAGTGTTGTAGGAGAAGTAATTCCCGATGGGGAGATTCCTACTGTTGCTGTGCCGACAATTTCAGAGTGGGGCTTGATTGCCTTAGCTGCATTCTTTGGCATTATTGGGGTTCTTTATTCTAGAAAATATAGACAGGCATAAGTTTTAAGCATATTAAGATCATCCAGAAAACAACAAAAGCTGCTTCTAGGCAAACTAGCCCTGAAGCAGCTTTTTTCTTTTTGTACTATTTTATCCCAAAATTCCCATCTTAGCCTGGAAATTCAAATAGATATTCTGTAGAGAGTTCTTATCACTTGAGTAATTACACAAATATTGAGTAAAAAAAAGTGCTGCCCAAGCTCATTCAAGCTTAAGCAGCACAAATAACCGCAAATGGGGTTGCCCGTCCCATTGTCTTTTTTAACTGCGGCCAAGGAAATTTATTTTCAGAGTTTGAACAGCTTAATCCTCCATTACTATATAAAACAATAAATTTTCACAAAATATTCCCGAAAATTAAAGGAATTTTATTAATACGAAAAAAATACTGTAAATAGATGGAAAAAAATTATAAGAATTTAGAGAAATACATGAATAATATTGGTTAGTTAGAGGGAATTAATTTATTTAATTCCCAACATCCTATCCCCAAATCCAAGATGGCGGTAGGTGGAGGGAACGGACCAGGGATAGGAATGTTGGATTAGGTAGTCTATTAAAATTTGAAATTTTTCATGGGTATAAGATTTAGAATTAATTAACGTAATGCCTCTATATATATAAACACTATATAGGATGAAAATATTCCCGAAAACTTCAAATTGTTTTTTTCCCTCCCACCTTTTTTATATTCTACGAATAATTCTCATTTATTCAACTACAATAATTATGTCATACGTTTGTTCGTTTAAAAAGTATACCTGCTAAGACACTATAATTAAAGAGTTTTCAAGATTTCATATTGATTAAAGTCTTAATTCTAGATATTAAGAAGTCGCGAGTTTTACTTAACATCCTTTTCTCAAATACCATTCATTAATTGATTATTTCAAATCAATCCACAGTACAATTAAGATTCAGCAGGTAACCCGTTACTCATAGCGCAATCAGCTCTGAAGAAATTGAAGTTCATTATTCTATTTTTCAAGCATGTTAAGATTTTTTTTACTTTACTTGAATTTTTTCAAATATTTTCTCTAGACTTATTTGGTAATGATCCCCAAATTTTTTAAACTTCTCGCCCTGATATAATTCATTTAGCCTACTTGTTATCTTAGTCTTCTCATCCTCAGAGAATTCTGAGATATTTAGGTCTGAGAGAAAAACAGCTGAATAGCAGGCTATTTTATCCCCGCCACTTATAAAAATATCTGTTAGCATTCTTTTGGAACCCTCAGCACCCGATTCCCCTAATACAAAAACGCACGCTTCTTGCCATACATGTGAGCGTTCTTCAAATATCTTCTTAAGCGAGTGCCAGTTAAAATCGGTAAAACCCCAAACTAGATCTTCTGCATCTCGGTAGTCTTTTTCATACCAGTTTTCACTTGGATGCATGTTGCCATTAGCAGTGTTTTCCTTGAGGTGCTTGTCTAAAAGCTCAGTTGCGTCTAAGTTAGCCATATTGAACTCCGTTGATTTTATAGTCCTTGATATAAATCGATTTCAACTATTTTACATGAATCTGAGAACAATTAACTAAACTTGGAGTAAAAAGAAGAACTGATTATAATAACTTCAAATAACTAATTCTGGAGTTTTTTTACAATGGGCAAAAACAAAAACGATAAAAAGAATAAAAATAAACTTGATGACAAAACTTACGAAAAGGAGCTCCGAAGACTACAGATAGAGCTTGTAAAGCTTCAGGACTGGGTTAAGAAGGAAGGAAAAAAAATAGCCGTAGTATTTGAAGGGCGGGATGCTGCTGGGAAGGGCGGAATGATCAAACGCATTACAGAACCTTTGAATCATCGTATCTGCCGAGTGGTGGCTCTAGGTGTACCAACAGAAAAAGAAAAGACTCAGTGGTATCTACAGCGATATGTCTCACACCTCCCAGCAGCGGGAGAGATAGTGCTTTTTGACCGTAGCTGGTATAACCGCGCCGGTGTTGAGAAGGTAATGGGTTTTTGTACAGATTATCAGTATGATGAATTTCTCCGGATATGCCCAGGGTTTGAAGAAGCGCTTATCAGATCAGGAATCATGCTTTATAAATATTGGTTGGATATAAATGCCGAAGAGCAAGAAGAGAGGTTTCAGGAAAGACTCGAAAACCCAATGAAGCAATGGAAGATAAGCCCTATGGATATGTACGCACGCTCAAAGTGGTATGACTATGAGCAGGCTAAAGATGATATGTTGAAATATACGGACACAGAATTTTCACCATGGTATATAGTAGATACAAATGACAAAAAAAGCGCAAGGTTAAACTGTATCAGTCATTTGCTGGACCTCATACCTTATAAAGAAGTCCCTAAGAAAAAGATAAAACTCCCCCCCCTTCAGAAAAAGAAAAAATATAAAAGATCCAAAACCTTAGAGAAAACCTTCGTACCCAAAAAATATTAAATACAGACAAATATTGTTACGGACTTGATATAAAGATTTCTGATTAATATCTATCTTATCTATTTGCATTGACCCAGGTATACACCGCTTCCTGAAGTAATGGCATCAGTTTCTTGACCACCAATATGAGTTATAGTGCTTGACCATTTTATCTTATCACCTTCTACACTGTACTCCATTTTGCCCTTTGCATCAGCAGCAGTTCCCTTCTTGCAATCAAAATCCATACTTACTTGAGTAGGAGTTTGTACAACATTTGATATCTTACAGTCTTTGCTTTGATGAAAAATTTTGTAGGGATCAAAAACCGGCTCTCTATAACATTTTACTTTCTTGCGGCTGTTAGGATCTTCAACTCCGTTTGTAACTTTAATCACTTCAACTTCATAATTTCCGGCTTTCATAGGAATAGATAAATCCCCAGGTCCCTGACTACATCCGAGCATGGTGGCGAAAATCAGTAAAATTAGTACTGTATAAATAGCATTAGACATATATAAGCCCCCCCTGAGTTTTGTGAGAATTGTCTTAGTAAACAATAATAGAAAGTATAGATAAATACCAATAGGGATACAACAATAATTTATACTGAATTGATAGTTTCCAACCAAATACAGATAAAGAGCTTTGACAAAAAAGTCCTTTTTTCCAGTAATTAATCGGTTACTATTTTATAAAGAATAAAATACAGTAAGGAGTATCAACAATGAAGAAGAATATATTGTTGCTTTTTGCATTTGCTTTAGCGCTGACGCTCGGAATATCCGTATCATCTCAGGCGGATCAAAAAGAGGATATGGAAAAAATGAAAGCTGAATATATGGCAAAGTGGCAGGAATACGCCACACCTGCTGAAGGACATAAAGTGTTACAGCAAATCGTAGGCAATTGGGTTTACTCGCTCAAATATTGGACCGCTCCAAACACGCCGCCTGAAACATCGACTGGAACTAGCGATGTGAAATGGATTTTAGGTGACCGTTTCCTGGAAATGGATGTAAAAGGCACATCAATGGGACAGCTCTTTGAGGGAATGGGGATTCTTGGTTATGACAATGCAAAAAAAGAATATGTAAACACCTGGATAGACAATATGGGCACAGGCATGATGAATGCCACAGGAAGTTATGATGCAGAGACTAAAACGATGACTGAGAAAGGTTCATATACAGACCCTATGTCTGGTAAACAATCATTTAAAGGTGTTACAACATTTGTCGATGCCGACAACTTCTCATATGAGATGTATACATATACTCCTGACGGAAGAGAGTTCCGAAATATGGAAATTATTTATACTAGAAAAAAGTAAGACTAAAGTAATGAAACTGAAATTAGATTCCCTATCCTGTTTTGAAAAAAATGGGATAGGGTTTTTTATAAATAACCCTGTGATTTTAAAATCGTAACAACTAGAATGACTAATAGCAGGCTCCAGATTACAAAAGCAATCCGGGTAGCTTTCTCAGCTTTCTTGGTTTCCCACCAGGTTCTGGGCCTAACACCTTTGAAGAAAAAAGTAGTAACCCCAGCAAGGTTGACGCAAATAATGTTAACTAAAACCAACTGAACAGCTCCGGGAACAAGTGACATATTATTTGATCCTATGAGCATTCCAACTGTTACGGTGGGCGGAAGCAGAGCAACCGCAACCATAACGCCAATCAGAGCGCTTGGAAGTCCCTTGGTAAAAGACAATGTCCCCGCAACACCTGCAGCAAGCGCAATTGCTACATCACCAAGCCCTACCTGTGTTCTTGAGGAAAGCTCCCCAATCCCGGGATCAACCGAAAAGACAATTCCAATAACTATCGACAGCGCAAGAGTTGTTACTATACCAACCAGATTGGCTTTTAGTGCTCTTATAATAAGATCTGTATCACCTAGAGTAGTGCCCAGGGCGAGAGCCATATTGGGTCCAAGCAAAGGCGCTATCACCATAGCCCCAATAATGATTGCAACATTGTCTTTTAAAATTCCAATTGAGGCAACAATAGACGAAAGTACAATAAGAACTATATAGACAGAGGTAATATTCGCCTGACTATCCATATCGGCATACAGCTCTTCACGACTGATTCTGCCTACGGTTTTTGTTTTGTTGTTATTCTCAACAACTTCTTCGGGTTCGTCTTTATTAGTTTTTTCAGGTCTTGGAATAGTGGCTTCAACTGCTTGGAGCATTATTCTAAACTGTTCGCTTTTGGAAAATCTTTTCTCTAACAGATCAAGTATTTCTTCTGACTCCTCAGCTTTAACCAGAATCTTCACAAGATTCTTTTCACCCGAGATTAGGTCTTCCCATATCTCAATTACCGGATGACCCTCAAGAAGCTCACGGAGACGCTCCAGGTTTTCTTCCTCTGGAAGTATTATTTCTATAAGACGAAGACTCATAAGTTCCCTGTAATAATAAAATTAGCTCTCTGAAATGATGATCGATTGTAGAGAAAATATCAAATTAAGAGTATAGATTGTATGATTTTACGGTTTTTTCATATTTTTTATTACACTATATACCATTTTAATTAATAGTGTGGTAAAGTTTTAGTGTAGGTTGGTAAACGGTAGGAGTTATGCAACAATAAAATTTAGATATTCTTTCAAAAGCAAGAACTATGTGAAGTAAAAGTTTTAATAAAAGGTAGTATTTAGCTAATTAGGTAGGAGCCCCTCTTTAACCCCATAAAGAGGGGCTTTTTTTACGTCTTCTATTTTATTTCCTGATTATAATTTCGCCCCTGATTATTTATGAAATATAATATTGAATAACAATTATGAGCAAACCACAATCTATAAATTTAAAAACTGAAATACCAGAGGACATCTCAACTGAGATATTCATAAAGAACTGGACAATATACAGAAAGATTATTGAGAATGACAACATGTCTCACAAAGCGGGTTATTCAAGATTAAGAGAGACACTTGTAAGGGAAATGGATAAACCTTTTTCCTTTTTAGACTTAGCATGCGGTGATGCTTTTTATTCCTCAAGGACTTTAAAAGAAACCAAGGCTCGGCAATATATTGGAATCGATGTCTCAGCACAAGCGCTTTCTCTTGCAAAAGAGGAGCTTCAAAACACCCAACTTGAAGCGAAGTTTATCAGGGCCGACTTTATAAACTTCAGAGATTTTATTGAAACACCACAAGACGTAATATGGGTTGGCTTCTCCGTCCATCATCTAGACACACCTGACAAGCTTGAGTTTATGAAGAAAGTAAGAGAAACCCTTTCTGAGGACGGTATATTCATGCTTTACGAACCAATTTTTATAGAAGGCGAAGACAGGGATTTATATTTTAAAAGGTTTAAGAAAACCTACAATATTCACTGGAATGGACTTACCAAGGAAGAAGGAGAATCACTACTGGAGCATGTAAGAGAATCTGAGAAACCTGAAACTAGAGAGAACTGGATCAAACTGGGAAGAGAAGCCGGGTTCTTGTATGCAGAAAAGGTGTTTTCAGAAAAGACTGGTCTATACGAACTATTTAAATTCAAGTAGATAGCTAAAATGTTATAAAGGAGTGCTTGACTCTTCAATCCGGCAACACGGATCCTGCATCAATATCTACAGCACAAGAGAAAGACCGGCGATAAATAACCTCTATAAGCTCTTTTAAACGCCCTTGTGCACTTATCCCGGACTTATGGAAATGAACAGGATAACAGAGATAAGACAGCGTACCCAGACGAAAATCGTAAACTGCGTCATCCCAAGAATAATTAGCTACACCATGTTCTATAAGAGTGTCATGCCATTTTTTCAGTATTTCAAATTGATGCCCTTTTCGCTCCTTTGGAATCTCGCTTCCACCGATTAAGCGGGCAACATCTGCAGCCCCTATGTTACGAATTGTGAGCTGCCAGTCAAGAATAATTGTAGCGTCCTCACTTCCGGGAGGACCAAACATAAGATTATCTTCCCGAAGATCGGCGTGAACTATGGTGTGAGGTCTTTTTTCTATCTCGTTGTTTTTCCAATCTATGAAATTAGACAACTTCTCACCGAGCTTAATCGCTTTGCTATCAAGAAAAGGTCCATAGTTTTCGACAAAGGATGGCCAATTCTCGGCAAAGTTTAAGCTCACACCATTCATCCGAGGCATCCAGCTAAGTTCCGAAAGCGCTTCATTGTTCCAATAAGCAGACTGCAGCCTTGCAAGTTGCTCAACCACTGATACAACTTGCCCTTTGTGCATTCCTACAACTTGGTCCCCAGATGAAAAATGGCTCAAATCCTCCAACACTAGAGAATAAGCCGGCGGATCATCGACTGCGTAATAAAATTTAGGTAGCCGGATTGGAACATTTGCGGCGACTTCTCTATAAAACTTTATCTCTCTTTGAAACGAGCTAAACTCATTATTATAATCTACAAAGTCCCCTTCTTCTGGCTCAATTTTGACCACCACGGAGCTTGGAGCATTTTCTTCTTGCTCGTCGTATTCGATACCCACCCGCACTACACTGCTTAGGAGTCCCTTACCTTCACCCAATATTTTTTTATCAATGGATTTTATAGAAAAGTGTTTTAGATATCCGCTCTCTTTAAGGGCATGAGTAATCCAATCAGCAGTTATCTCATCAGGATGCATTGGGTCTTTTAAAGGCATAGTAGAGATTATATAGAGATAAGTAGAACTTTCAATTTAGATGAAATACTTCTGGCACATAAAAGAGGGGGCATGAGCCCCCTATTAATTTCTTTGTGGATATTTTTAAGCGTTTTGTTTTCTTTTTCGCATAAAGAATAATGAGAACATCCCTAACGCACCTGCCATCCCAACAAGTCCCCACTGTGATAATGTCGGAACTACTGCTGGAGGTGGATCAGTTGGGAGCTCACCACCAGGATCAATACCAAGTATAGGAAATTCAAGGCGAAGTGCATTCAAATTTTGAATATCCGTGCCCATAATCTCCACCCTCCAAACACCGGGCATTATCTCCGCTGCACTTAGATCATTAACCATAGGATCAAAAGGCTCATCTGAGCTAATACTAAATAGCTCCCATTCTTCAGTTCCTGAAGGATTTTCATCTGTATACATAGTGCCCAAAGGATCAAAAAGATTGATTGTCACACTCGGTCTTCTCCGAAATATGGGACTGCATATATCATCAGGCGGATCAGTAGGTGTGCTAAGACCTTCAAGGACGGCTGTTGTTCCAATAGCCCAAGGTGGTAGCACATCATCAGGAGTATTTAGGTCATTGGTATCTACATCTATCCCATCAGCTGAGCAATTCAGTCCCGCATCAGCAGAGCTTGAGCCAAAATCAAAGTCTCCGTTCCAAATCTGAAGCGTAGTTAAACCTTCTGGAACTTCGAAAAAGAAAGTCCAGGTGCCGCTATAGGTAGTATCATTAAAGCAGCATGATGGATCAGCTTCATCACACAAACTAAGTGGGTTATTAAGGTCAGTTAAACAACCGGGGCCAGGGTCTAAAATATCAAAACTAGGGTAAATCGTTAATATATCCTCAACAGTGTTCATAGTGCCAATAATATTGAAAGGCTGATTGGCAATTAGAGATAATCCTCCCGCACTTCTAACTTTGAATACGTTTCTACCTTGCATATTCGGATTCAGGTTTGTTGCAACTAGTCTATAAGAAAAATCCCCTTCTGGTGTCTGAGCGGCTGGATTATTAGGAATATTGAAATCTGACCAGTCATTATCAGCCATTGTATCTCCAATGAACTCTGCTATTTGCATAGTCCCACTCCCATCACCATTGGGGTCAGCAAACACCGTAAATGTTAATTCAGCTTGATTTAATGAGTCCCATCTACCTTCTGATTCTCCATCAAAAATTCCAAACTGCAGAGAATCTGCCCCCTCAGGTGACATAAGACCAAATTCTATTGTACTGTTATTAAGTGTAGAACCACCGATGCCGGCTAGAGCAAAGTGACGCCCATCGTCCACAACACAAGTTGGCAGACATTGAAATTGTGCTAAAGCTGAACTAATCGGGAAAACACTGATAGAAACTAACAAAAACAGACTAAAATGTAGGTATCTAAATATTAACATACTCACCCTCCTCAAGGCTTGATTCTTAAAACTAGTCCGTCATATTCTTTGTTCTGATTGAAGATAAGATGCAGAATTATGAGGAAGGTTTCAGAAATACAAATAAAACTAGATAGTGAAATATGTAATAGAGTGGTTTAGAAGTCCTTACTATAAGAAAATAAGTATTGAGGAGTAATTAATTTTGCGTTTTAAGCTTCTCGTCCACATTTAGCTCTAAAAATAAAGACGATGCGTTAAATGAGTCTGGGACCTCACCCTCTAAAACGCGGGCATCAAAAGTAATAGAATTTAATGTTGAAGTTGGGTTCGATACTTCTATTACAGCATTTCCAGCGCCATTTTGATCAAGCACAGATAGGGTGCCGCTTGGAGGCTTGGCGCTATAAATTGAGGAGTTCTTGTTCCATGTTTCTATAAACATACCAACCAAAAAATGCCCTACTTCCCTTGTGGATCCAAGGTAATTAAATGTGACAATCGGCGCTCCGTTTAAGGTTAGTTTCCCGTCTTTATATGTTCCTGTATCACCAGTAATTACAAAGAGGTATTTAAGGCTTTTTGAATCATCAACTGTAAGATCTTGCGCATTTGCTAGAACGGAACAAAAACTAAGAATTACAGCTAGAATTAGAGTTGAGCTTTTCAAAATCCCCTCCTGAACAATTATATGACCGCACTTTAACATATTAACGCAATAAACAATATAATAGCAATCAAGAATAGCTCTTTGGATATAAAATTCCTAGAGAGCTCCTATACAATTAGGACAAGCCCCTCCATCAATAAAGAGTGTTGAATGTTCAAAAGTCTCTGGCAATTCACCATCTAAAACACGAACCTTAAACGAGATTGACCCCTCTTCCACTACCACATTCGGATCTGAAAGTTCTACTACAGTATTTTTATCCCCGTCTTTGCCTAAAATTGATAGCGTTGCATTCGGTGGATCATTCTTGAAACTGTCTGTTCCGGTTCCCCATCCCTGAGCAAACACTTGGATACTTAGCTGACCGGAAATACGTGCCGGGCGGTCTGCAAAATAAACCACGAGGGGCACATCATTTAGAGTAAGCCTTCCGTTTTCAAAAGTGCCCGACTTAGCGCTCATTGTATATAAGAACTTTGGGGCATCAGCTTCATTGATTACAGGATTAGCTGAAGCAACCATCGCACTTACACTAAAAATTATTGCTGCCAATAAGGACAAAGTTGTTGTGTATCCGATTACTCTATTCATTCTTTCACCTTTTCCACATTTGTTACGCCATATCCTGCTGATATGAGCACATTTTTAACAGTATCGCTTTCCATAAACTTAATCCATTTCTGAGCCGCTTGGGCATTACCACCTTTTAACGCCACTTGGCTCTGCTCAATATGATTGTGCATACGACCAGGAACAATCCATGCTTTGGCCTTTTGATCAGAACTTAAATCTCCGTAAGATACGAGCCCAGCTTCAACCTGCCCTGACTCTACCATTTCCAAAGCCGTAGACACGTTGTCAGCATTAACAACTTGGCTCTGCACCTGTTCATAAATACCAAGTTTTTTTAGTGTCTCTGTAGAAGCAACGCCATATGAAGAATTTTCAGGGTTTGCTATAGCAAGCTGAGTGAATCCGCCGGGCTGTAGAAGGTCTAGTCCGCTGTGAGTAAGTTCCTTACCTTTTGCATAAAGGGCGAGACTACCAATTGCATATATCTCAGGACTTCCCTCAGTATCGCCACTCTTCTCTAGATCTATTGGATAGTTTGTATTAGCAGACATATAAACATCGAACTGTGTTCCTTTTTTAATCTCCTGAAGCAGAGCTTCACTAGAATCGCTTGTGATTTTAACAGGTACACCAGTCAGAGCAGTAAATTCTTTTCCAATAATCTCAGCAGTCGGGGCAAAATCTGCGGTTACTGCTAGATTTAGGGGTTCAACTTGTCGAGCTTCTTTCTGGGCGCTTTCATCTGCGCTTGTTATAACCGAACCAAAACCAATTACTAGTGCCAACGTAAGTAAAAATTGCTTTAACATATCCTCTCCTTATTAATTTTCTACTGAATCTATTACCGTGTTTGATTCTAGACCTTATCCATCTCCGGGATTCGGGCCAAAATTAAAATCAATGAATAGTGAAGAGTGTCCAAAAGTCTCTGGCAATTCACCATCTAAAACACGAACCTTAAACGAGATTGACCCACCTTTCACTTTCACATTAGGCTCGGACAATTGTACTACAATATTCTGATTTCCATCTTTAGCTAAGATAGAAAGTGTGGCATTAGGAGGATCAGCTTTAAAACTGTCCGGACCTTGATTCCATCCTTGTGCAAAGACTTCGATGCTAAGCTGTCCTGAAATACGGGCCGGGCGGTCTGTAAAATAAACTACAAGCGGCACATCATTTAATGTAAGTCTTCCGTCTGCATAGGTTCCTGATTTAGCACTCATTGTGTATAAGAACTTTGGCGCGTCAGCTTCGTTAATAACCGGGTTTGCATAACTAAGCTCTGCAGTAACTAACAAGCAAAGTATTGCTAGAGTTTTCAGAGTATAATTCTTCATAGGTGATCCCTCCTTATTTTCACAATGATTATATCAACTTATTTACAAAAATCATTACTTTATCGAATAAACAGGTTTAAATTGCATCAAGATATCACATGAGAATTTAGTCTTTTCATGATAAATATCTTATAATAATCGCGGATTAAGCAAATAGTACAGAGTGAGGGGAAAAATGAATCAATTCTTTATTAGATCATTAGTAGCTCTATCTTTTGTGGTCTTCTACCAAGCCTACTCTTTTGCCCAGAGTATTGACGGCACATATGTGCTTGAATCTCGAGTACTAGTAGACGGAACGGTAATAAAACCTCCTCAAATATTGGGAGTCTATAATCTTGCAGCAGGATACATCAACTTTAATCTGGCTTATAAAGACAATTCCGAGAAAAGACAGTCAATCTCATTCATTGGAAAATACAAATTCAGCTCTTCTAAATACCATCAAGAAATATTTTTTCTAAGCATACATGACGAAATCTATGGAGGAGACAAGGTCCACGATTTCTCAAAAAAGGAGGGATCATCTCCAGTTAAAATCGAAGGAGACAAAATAGAATTCTCGTTTCCTCCCCAAAAAAATATTATTGCAACCTTTGAAGGCAACAAACTAAACGCGAAAAGAACCGATGGATCTTATACTGACATATGGAAGAAAGTGGATTAAGACAAACTCGGGTTACATTGATACTAAATTCATCTTAAAGCAGATATATGAGTTAGCATTCCCGGACTTTTGCCTAAATTCATCTGGAAACCATGCTATTGAGACTGAAACGGGAATACTGTCTTCCAGTCCTCTTTCATGTCGATAACTGTCCAACCATCCGTATTTGCCTGAGTAAGCGCTTTATCCAGACGACCGATATGCGAGTCTTTATCATATGCCCATTCTCTTTTGGCATCTGTGTGGTGGACAAGAACCATCAGGCTTGGGCCATTACCTGCCGCGGTCCATTGGAGCATTTGAAGATCTCCGTCTGAGTTACCAAAGGCAGCAATCGGGCGGCGCCCAATGTGGCTGTTAATGAGAACAGGTTTAACCTCTTTATCGTCCAGGAATTGAATCTCACCCTTGCGAACAAGTACAGGTTTACCATCCCGCATTTCAAACTCTGTTTTGAGACTGCTTCCTACTACTTGCTCAGGTGGAATGCCATACACTTCTTCTGTCCACGGGCGCATAAACTCAATCCCGCCTCCTGAAACAATATAAGTTTTAAAGCCGTTTGCTCTTAAGTATGCAAGAAGCTCGAGCATAGGCTGGTAAACAAGCTCATTATAAGGGCGGTTGAAACGTGGATGCTTGGCTGTGTCCAGCCACTGTTCAGCTATGTCTTGAAACTCAGCTTGCGTCATCCCAGAATGTGTGGCCATAAGTAGCTTCATAAGACCCTCATACCCACTTTCCGCAAGTGCTTTGTTATCGTTTTCTAATACAGCTTTGAAGGGTTGCTCAGTTTTCCACTCCGGATGTGAAGGAGCGAGCTCTTTTATGCGATCTTTGACGAACTCGAGTTGAAAATAAATAGGCTTCTCTGCCCAAAGCGTCCCGTCATTGTCAAACACTGCAATGCGTTCTTCAGACTTAACATAAGATTTGCTATCTTTATCTGTAACTTCTTCAACAAAAGTAATAATTGACTGCTTTGTCGCTCCGTCGTTCCAAGAAGGCAAAGTGTCTTCGGCGTGCAAATTACCTGCCATGGTAAAAATTAATAGTACGAATATATATAATAATTTCTTTTTCATTACTGCTCTCCTAAGGTATTTAAATATCTTTGCTAAGTGAAGAAATTGGCTGTTGAGCGAGAAGCTCAACAGCCATGGTTTATATACAATATTTATTATTAACTGACTAAGGTGCTCCTGGAGCCTCTTGTAATTTCTCCATCACCTGATCAATAGAGAAGCTTGCTGCTTTCTGTCTAGGTGGAAATTCTTTAAGTGTCGCCAAGAATTTCCCAACATATTCCTGAGCCGGAATTAATAGAAATACATGATCGAGGTACCAGTCGTAGTAAGTATTAGATGTCACATTGGAGCGCTCAAACGGATCGCGTCTTAAGTTAAATAAAAGCGGTATACGCAGTGGTACAAATGGGTCTGCCCACACTTCCAATGTGCCCTCGGTGCGCTGCTCCGAAAATATCAGCTTCCAGTCGTTAAAGCGAAGCGCTGTTAAGTCACCGTCATCTGAAAAGTAAAATATTTCATGTCGTGGGCTGTCTTCTACTTCCCCTGTTAGTAAAGGAAGAGAATTGTACCCATCGAGGTGAACTTTGTAGCTACGTGCACCTATTTTTTTGCCTTTTAAAAGCTGTTCTTTAATATCAGGGTTTCCTACAACTGCCGCAAAAGTTGGAAGCCAGTCCATATGATGCATGATGCCGTTTGAGACTGATCCTGCAGTTATGTTGCCTGGCCATCTTACTGCTGCGGGTATTCGCCATCCACCTTCCCAGTTGGTGTTTTTCTCACCCCTGAAAGGAGTCATCGCAGCATCGGGCCATGTATTTAAGTGAGGACCATTATCGGTGCTATAAAATACGATTGTGTTGTCTGTAATTCCAAGATCGTCCAGTACTTTTAACAACTGTCCGACATGCATATCATGCTCAACCATACCGTCAGAATATTCATCCTGCCCGGAAATACCGCGGAGCTCTGATTTTACATGTGTGCGGAAATGCATTCTGGTGCCGTTCCACCATACGAAAAACGGCTCGCCGGCTTCATTAGCTTCTTTAATAAATCTTATTGCCTCAGCCAATGTCTCGTCATCTACAGTTTCCATTCTTTTTTTGGTTAAAGGTCCTGTATCTTCAATTTCCCCACCAGCATAGCTGTGAATCACACCGCGTGGGCCATATTTTTCTTTAAATCCAGGATAATCTTCTTCACTAGGATAATCGGGTAATTCAGGCTCTTCCTCTGCATTTAAGTGATAGAGGTTGCCGTAAAACTCGTCAAATCCGTGATTAGTGGGAAGGTGTTCATCTTTATCACCGAGATGATTTTTACCAAACTGCCCTGTTACATATCCATTAGCTTTCAGAACAGTTGCAATAGTAGGATCTTCTTCCTGCATACCAAGTTCTGCCCCCGGAAGCCCTACCTTACTGAGCCCGGTACGGATTACGCTTTGCCCGGTAATAAAACTAGCTCTTCCTGCAGTACAGCTTTGCTCACCGTAATAATCTGTAAAGATCATTCCTTCCTTTGCAATTCTGTCTATATTTGGAGTACTGTAACCCATAAGACCTCTTGAGTTGTAGCTCAAGTTAGTCATGCCAATATCGTCACCCCAGATTACCAATATGTTTGGTTTATCTGTTTTTTTGTCAGCTTTTTTGTCCTGTGCGCTCGCTTCTTGCAAAAACGCGCCAGAAACAAAAAGCAAACACAAAATCATAAAAAATAATCTCTTCATTTCCTTAACCTCCTGTTAATTGTATTACCGCTTCTCTTAAACTTTTATTTCTTATTTTTTACACACCTAAATCCCGAATGAGAAAGCCCGGTATCAGGGCTTGCCTTTTGCCTGAATGCTACTCTGTAACCTGAGCAATATGATTCATTGCACAAGAAAGAACCTCCCCGCTGTACTTTCTTTTCCGCAAACGGTTCAACAGGGTCGTAGCTGTCCTCTGGGCCCTGAGGATCTTCAATGCCCTCAGGCTTGTTGCTTGTTTGATAATAGTCGTTTCTATACCAGTCGCTTGTCCATTCCCATACATTTCCAGCTATGTCATATAAACCATATTGGTTTGGCGGAAATGATTTTACAGGTGCTGTAACCATAAATCCGTCTTTCTGAGTGTTTTTGTTCGGAAATTTGCCGTCCCAAGTGTTGGCTTTGGATTTGCCCTGATCTATGCGCTCACTACCCCATGAGTAGGGCTGATTTTGAAGACCGCCTCTGGCTGCCCATTCCCATTCAGCTTCTGTCGGCAAGCGTTTGCCTGCCCATTTGCAATATTCATCTGCATCAAACCATGAGATATGTATCACCGGGTGATCATCTAACCCATTAATATTGCTGCTGGGACCAACCGGATGTTTCCAATTAGCTCCCTCTACCCAGAGCCACCACTGATAAAAATTGTCCAGGCTCACTTCATTTCTCGGGGGATTAAAAACCAGCGATCCAGGAACAAGAACGCTGTCGTCTGGTTTGGCAGTGCCTTCAGGTAATTGCTTCTTCAGTTCTTCCCAGTCAGGTTTTATTTCTGCAGTGGTTACATAATTTGTTTTCTCTATAAATTCTGCAAACTGAGAGTTTGTGATTTCTGTCTCATCCATCCAAAATGAGTCAAGTAAAACCCTATGCCTTGGGAGTTCATCTTCACGGGCAAGTTCATCATCCGCCCCCATCATAAAATCAGCTTCAGGTATAAGAACCATCGTGTTGTTTTTGGTTACTTCCGTTTTGCTCTCAGAGTCATTTGCTACTTCAGTTTCTTTCTCAGGCTTAGTGCATGAAGAGAATAATAGAACTAGTAATATTACAAATAAACAGCATTTTAGCTTATCCACAATGTTTGTGAGTTTATTTAAAGAACTTTTGCTAGAAATAAAAATAATGTATTCCGCCGATACAGGATTTACTTAGTTGGTGAATTCTATCATAGATCAGGCTGATTTCTACAGAAAGTTGAATGAATGTTTTAAAACTCTATCTATTTTGAATGCCTAACATTCTTTATATAACCCCTATTCTAAGTAAGCGAATTATATTTCTGATGATTAATCCTTTAGCAGGAATTTAATCATTATGACTAACCAGATTTAAATTGATTGTTTCTTTATTGGATCTTAATAATAATTAGTGCTTTTTCCTACAATTCATGGTCTGACTATCAAATCCCCACTTAACTCTTGCCTCATTTCCTTTTATCCATGCCAACTCATTTCTTCCCTGGTATTTAGAGCCGCTACCGGAAGGCTGCAAATACATCAAAGAAGTGCTATCACCAAACTCAGCAACTAAAGTGGTTGGATTTGTTTTATAAAAAGTCATCACGACTTCTTTTGAAGGATTGCCGTTACAGCCGTAAAAAAATGGGCCTTTGCCATCAACCAGCGCATATCGCGCTTGAAGCTCAGCTATACGCAATAGATAAGTTTCTTTTACGCATTCTTTTTCATCATAACTCTTCCAACAATCGTTGCGACTCTTAATCCAACCCCGTTGTTCAGCTTTTAATACAGGCGGCTTCTCATCTACCGCTTTCTTCTCTGCTTCTTTATAGACCTCCGCCAATTTTTGATCAAGCGCTGATAGATCTTCATTGCTGCAGATTAATTCTTCTATGCTTCTCGCTTCAACTTTACTACAATCAAAAGAAGGTCGTCCTGCATGTGCTAATATAGTTAGAGTTAATAGACTAATTACTATTAAGGAGAGATAAAAAGGAGTTTGTTTTAGTGTTTGAAAAATCATAATGCCCCCAATTTACAATGGCACACAAACTTGTGCTCGATATTTTATGTTTTATTAGAAAAACCCCAACTGCATCAATAATTACAATAACACAGTGAAACCTTTTTAATCAAGATAAGGCCGTTCAATAAAAGAGAATTCCTTCTTATTAAAGCTAAAGGATTTGACTTTGTTTCTATTTTTCCATAACATTTTGCATGAGTAATTTCCTTTTATTTAACTACTTATGCGATTTATCCAAACAATTGAAATACATTGACGAAAGTCCAGAGAAACCACACTTTATTGAAGGATTTATACTATGAGCGCATCAAGACAAAAACCACTTGTGGGAATCATTATGGGCTCTCAGTCTGACTGGAAAACCATGGAAAATGCTGCTCAAATTCTGGATGATCTTAAGATAAAATACGAGAGCAGAATTGTTTCAGCCCACAGAACACCGGACAGGCTCTACGAATATGCAAAAACAGCTAGAGAACGGGGATTAAAAGTTATCATTGCAGGAGCCGGAGGGGCAGCTCATCTTCCTGGAATGACCGCTAGCATGACCACTTTGCCTGTACTAGGCGTGCCTGTAGAAAGCAGAACATTAAAGGGTTTAGATAGTCTTTTATCTATAGCACAGATGCCAGCTGGAATACCGGTTGGGACTTTAGCAATAGGAACTGCAGGCGCTAAGAACGCAGCATTACTAGCAGCAGCAATAATCTCAACTTCAGATGAAAAAGTAGCGTCAAGGCTTGAGCAGTTTAGAAAGAAACAGACTAAAAGCATTGTAGTAAAACCTAAGAAGAACCCAAGCTCAGAGATACTAAAAAAAGTTACCAAGAAATCCTGAGCAATTCGTTTGTATTTTAGAATGCATTAATTGAAAGAGGATTTTAGTTAGGACGGATGAAAGAACACTCAATCACATTAGGGATATTAGGAAGCGGACAGCTAGGCCGAATGAGCGCCTTAGCGGCAGCTGAGCTTGGCATAAAGGTCCACATCTACGGCCCCGACAAAGACAGCCCGGCTGGACATGTAGCGGCTAAGTCCTATATAGGCTCTTACACAGACAAAAGGAAGCTGAAAGCTTTTGCCGACAGCGTAGACGTAGTCTCCTATGAGTTCGAGAACATTCCCGTAGAAACCATCCGTTACATTCAAGAAACAAAGCGAGTATATCCTGACGACAGGCTCTTGGAGATTGCACAGAACCGCATCATAGAGAAGAAGTACCTAAACGAGATTGGCATACAAACTGCTAAGTGGGCGGCCATTTATAGCCCCGAAGATCTTGATAAAGCAGTTAATGATCTAAGGTGTAGAGACTATATTTTGAAAACAACCCGCTTTGGTTATGACGGCAAAGGACAGACCGTGCACAAAGCCTCTGATAACGCCAAAAAAAGTTTTGCAAAACTGAATTCTGACGAGCTTATACTAGAAGAAATGATTGATTTTAAGTGTGAGATTTCTATAATCATTGCGCGCGACAAATATGGCAAGGCTGCTATTTATGGCCCCATAGAAAACGTGCACAAAAACCACATTCTACACACTAGCACTGTGCCCGCTAACATAGATGCCAATGTTGTAGGCAAAGCAAAAAGGGTAGCCAGGAAATTAGCAAGCGAAGTAGGCCTAATAGGAGTTCTTGGACTTGAGATGTTTGTAACCCAAAAAGGCGACATACTGGCAAATGAAATTGCTCCGAGAACTCATAATTCAGGACACTGGACGATTGATGCCTGCGCTGTATCACAGTTTGAACAGCACGTGCGCACTGTCTGTGGTCTTCCTGTAGGCAACCCTACCCCGCATTCGGATGCGATTATGACTAATCTGATCGGAAAGGATGTGAATAAGATTAAGAACTTCTACGAAACCAAAGGCGCTTGCATTCATCTCTATGGCAAGTCAGAAACCCGAAACGGCCGTAAGATGGGTCATGTCACTGTTCTAAAACCACTTAAGTAACTTTATCTATACTAACACTCTTGGTTTTCTTCTTATAAAGAAAACTAAACCTCCGGCAAATAGTAAGATCGCTGTAGTAATAAGGCCCCACTCTGAGAGTGTTGGAACTTGAGCAAGAGATCGCGGTCTTAGAGCTATTGCCTGAATAGCAAATCCTGGATTTTGCAGCTCAACGATATAATCAATCTGTCTTGTATCAGCATCTATAAGAGCAATAGCAGCCCAATCACCAACAAGTATCCCATTTTGTGAATTTGTGGGTGATGCTTTCATCACAACACCATCAGACTTAAACAAGAGCGCAGCAAAATCTGCATCTTGTTCTCGAAATGCATATCCTATTACTGCAGCGGAAGTAGTATTTGACGTTGGAATGTCAACACCTGCAATTCTTGCTCTATCCACTGAAGCAAACTGTATTAAGTCTGGTTCAGCCCGTGTTGAAATGTCCTGACTCAACTGATCGCCTAAGGAGTCTGGAAAACTAAGTGTTCCAAGAGGAGTAGCGGCACCAGTTTCAGAATCTAATTTAAACATCCACGATTCATCATCAACATTGGCAAAAGCTTTTAATTCAGAATCACCCCATGCTGCCAAACCTATGTGCTGGGAGTCTATATTAGGATTTCCAATAAGCATTGCCATAAAATCGTCTTCTTTCTGATGCTGGTGTAAGTTATCTATATCAATTTTCTCATAGCTGAACAAAACACCATCTTCTCTTATAGTTATATCACTTATGTTATTTGATATTCCATGAGGCACTGCCCATTCACCCGCTCCATCATCTATGTTTAATTCAACAGCTGCTCCTGCTTCTAAAAGACCCTTGCTGACAACCTCGGCATCTTCTCTAAACTCACAAAACGCTTTGAGCTTGTCATCTGGTGTAAAATCAAGACCTGTGCAGTTGTTTAAACCGGTATCGCCAATTAAAGTGGTTTCTCCTGTAGCAGGGTCAATTCTGTAAAGGTAGCTATGCTCTGATCCGACTGTACCAACCGCGAATAGTTCATTAGTTTGAGCCAGGATCCGCCATCCATAAGCTGTTTGATAACTATAAAAACCTGCCGTTAATAATATTGCAATTGTAAAAATTGGTTTGATTAATCTTGCCATCTGATTCTCCCTTAAGTTAAGTTGGTTTGGATAAAGCTATATATGCTTATGAACCTACCATTAATGAGTATATGGCTTATTGTACTTTTTGTATAGAGAGGTCAAGAATTAACCTAATATTAATTAGAAGAACTTACTGTTTCACTGTTAAGTATGCCATAGCCTGACTGCTGGATAATTGATCTTGCACCGTCTGAGTTTAAATACCCCATCCAGATTTTAGCTGAATCGTTTACATTCTCTTTGGTTATTAATACAGCGCCCTGCCCTATAGGGTCATATACCTTTTGAGGCACAATCCATGCCCATCTCTTGCTTCTATCTGACAAGGAGCTATAAGCAATAAACCCAGCGTCCAATTCCTTGGCTTTTACTTTGGCAAGTGTTTCTTCTTCGTTATTTGTGTAGACGATTTTATTTTCGACATTGTCGTACACATCAATATTCTTAAGCATTGCGATTGCGGCTTTGCCGTAGCGGTTATCCTCAGGACTCGGAATTCCTAATGTGCTGAACTGTCCGGAATAAAGATATTCAGGCGCTGTCCAATGAAGCTTCCAGGTTTTACTGTAAAGAGCGGCTATACCATATGCGTACACAAGCGCCCCTTCGCTCTGTGCTTTTCCCTTTTCGACTAGAGCCTGAGGGTGCTCAACATCAGATGCCATGAAAACATCATAGTCTCCGCCTTGTAGGACCATATCAACCAGTTCCTGGTCTGAGCCGCTTGTAAACTCAACGGCAATTCCTGTATTAGTAGTAAAGTCACTAGCTAATAGTTCAGCTGTAGGCATAAAGCCGTTATTGACAGCGATTTTCACCGGCGCTATTTGTGTATCCACAACAGGGGGAGTCTTCTTTCCGCAGGCAAATGTGGCGACTATTATGAGAACAACTGCAAAGAAGATTCCAAGTTTAGCTTTTTTCATTATAAGATATTTGCTCATAGGAAATTATAATTTACACAGGAGTTTGGATTAGGACAACCTTTCTAAGAACATTTACTCTAAAAACATTTACAAATAAAAAAGGGGCAAGCTTATATAGCTTGCCCCCGTTTGTTTTCTTTAATTAAGCTCCTTAACAACTAAGCACAACAAGAAGCTATTTTGCCCTAATTACCTGAGAGTAAGTTTTCAACAACCTCACTTGCTCGGCAAGTATCAATATCTACTGCTTGTGTATATGCCAAAGCATTATTCCCAAGCGATGGGACAAAGAATAGGAACTCAGCTATGCCGGCTCCGTCTGCATTTACAAAACCCAGGAACTCAAGAGGATTTATTCCCAGTTCAATACCATTACAGATAGGTCCGCCAATTATTGTAGTTCCAAGACCAAATCCCCATACAAACGCTACTTGTCCGCCAGGTGTTGCCTGAGCAACTGTCATGGTATTTACATTGTTTTTAACTCCTGGGAGTATTGGACCAAGCTCAAGTGGCAATGTGTTTGTAAATGTACATGTAATGTCATCACCGCCGACGAGCTCTATAACAACCCCGTCATCTACCTGCTCCCAATCACCACTGTCACAAGTAACTATGACTTCAGAATCGTTTGTTACAGTTTCATTAATAGTGTAAGTACCAGCGTCCTGCTCACCACATTCCTGCTCTCCGTCGTCAGATAGAGTAAAAGACTCACATTCATTTCCAGGTTCAAACCCTATGCCCTCAAAGTCAAAGTCAGCAACAAATCCGTCTGGAATTGTTTGTTTTGCTATTGTAATGGTTCCAGTTTGTTCTTGTTCAAAGAGATACGCTGCGCCCTGATCATTTTCACCGTCTATGTCATTATCTTCTGCGCCAACAATTGCGACAGGTGAATAAACCATGCTTAGCATGAGATCGTCTATATCACAGCTTGTTCCAAATTTGTCATTTGCGCCTGGGTCACTAGCAAGAAGTCTCTGCTCAAATACCCAGGAACCTTCATCAAGACCAAAGATGTATGAAGCACCTACAGCATTGTCACCGTCGATGTCTTCATCTTCTGCACCGACAATTGCATAGTCTCCCCATATTCCCACGCATGAGCCAAACTCAAATTCTTCACCACGAAACTCCACAGGTGCACGCAGTCTTTGAATGTTGCTATCCCAGTTTGGTGGTGATCCACCGGTTCTTTCTAAAATGTAGGCTTCACCAGCTCCTTCATCTCCTCCAAAGCTAGCTTCCGGAGCACCAACAATCGCTCTTGTGCCACTGTCACCAGTATAAACATCTACATGATCACCAAACTCATCATCTGCATCAACTTGTGATGGAATGATGCGTGTGCCATTTTGACTCCATGTGCCATCTCTTTCAAATGCATAAACTGCTCCTGCATCGGTAAGGAAAAAAGGAAAGTTTGGGATGACTTTTGTTGTACCCGGTGCGCCAACCATAGCGAAAGATCCATCTATACCTACACCTTCGCCAAAATTGTCATCACAAAACGGTACAGCTGACTGTATTCTTTGCGTCTGTGTTGCTGGCCAACTGCCATTTCTCTCATATATGTATGCTCGGCCTTTATCTGCATTGCTAAAGAAGAATGGAGGACAATTAAGTCCAAAGTTGTCATCAGGAGCACCTGCAATAATGTAGCCTTCCTCAGTTATTGCTACGTCAAAACCGAAATCCGCTTCAGTTTGTCTGGGAGAAGCACTTATTTCTTGTTCGAAAGTCCATGTACCGGAACCGTCTCTCTCAAACACATATCCAGCTCCGTGATCACTTCCAGCACCAAGATCATCTTCCGGAGCGCCAATTACTGCAAATGCTGTCACTCCAGGTCCAAAATTCTCAGTCGCAGCGATATCACAAGCCGCACCAAATTCAGCGCCACTGCTAGCGCCAAAATCCTGACCCCTTAAAACTATGACCTCATTCCACACACCAGCCATATCACGCTCAAAGATATATGCAAAGCCTCTACCTTTATCAGGCGCGCCTACTACTGCAAACATATCATAAACCGCTGAACATGCTCCAAAGAGATCGTTGTCATTTCCATTACTTGCAAGGATTCTCTGAACCTCAACAAGTGGGTCAACAACTACTGGATAAGTTGCCTCTGTATCATTAAAGGCAATTACTATTCCTTTATCAGAAAGTTTCATTGTAGACTCAAGCTCTTTGCCTTCCGCATCGTAAACATAGAGCTTACTGTATGACATTACTTCGTTGTCACTTGAATCTGTGAATATGATTGATTTTCCGTTTTCACTGTCTTTTGCATTAAGATCGCCTTCGGTATTAAGACCAAGAAGAATGTTAACTTGTTCAGACTTACCTTCAGGTCTCTGACTTAGGGTAAAGCCCTGCTCCATACCCAAAAGGCTGTTCACATACCACTCTGTAACATCACCTCTTATGTATTCGAGCCTGTTGTCGATAGCTTTAACTCCAGAAACACTTGCAACAGGGTTTAATTGATCCCCTCTTCCAAGCGCATCTAAGCTAAGCTCAAATGAATCACTTCCGGACTTAAAAGTTGCACTGTTTTTTTCAAACCTGGTCTCAAGACCATGTCTAGGTGTATTTGCAGTGTGTAAGTCCTTAGTTGAATTAATATGATAAGAAGAATCGTCTTTACTTAAACTCTTAGCCACTACTGGAACAAGAGCCTTAGGTAAGGGTGATTTGTTGCTTACTTTGGAATCTTGCTTGGCATCTACAGTCTCACCAAGCGGGTTGAAAAGAAAAGCACCAACTAATAACAACACGGCTAATACAGAGAGAGCCGCAACTCCCTTGTTATATCTAGTCATCACATGTGCCTCCACACATCTTTTTTGTGATACTACTACTTCTTAAAAACAAAATCCTGCCTTATATTCTCTTGGATAATTTTGACAATTGCGGAAGGTGTTAAAAGGATAAGAAACTAAAGAGAGTCTAGTTTCTTATATACAAAGTTTTCTCCACCAATAAACCATGTATATAACGCAATCGGTCAAAAAATTATCTATATATATTGTACTAAAACCTGACAACAAAATCAACACATAGCTATATATATGTATGGACAAACAAGACAATAAACAAGTTCTGGTTTAGTTTTTAAGTGAATTTGGCAATGAAACTAAAGACTTATCAGTCACTCTGCCAGTATTTAAAGGTATCAACATCCATTATGGTTAATTTCCCTTCCCACCCTGCTCCTTGGTCCAAGTTCCAGAGGTTTGCAATTTTCACAGGTTTACAGTCTGGATAATCAAGCTCCGTGTGAGTGTGTCCTATAAAGACGTTTTTATATGGAAATTTCTTTCCGGCTTTTTTTAGCTTTGGCGCATCGACTCTCCAGGTGTCACGCCCTGTGTAATAATTAGCCTCTGAAGGTTGCTTATGCACAGGGTATTTCCAATTGAGCCCCGCATGAACGTAGAGCCTGTTTTTTTCGTCTATAAAATACAGTACTGCTTTCTCAACAAAATCACTGTGTTTTTTTATAAGCTTCTTATTTTGTTTTCCGTTCTTTTGATATGCATCTTTTGTGATTAGACCGCCCTTTTTTAACCACTTAGCCTCACCCTCGGGATCTTTCTTCCAATCCCCTTTAAACCAGCGGCGGACAAACTCATCGTGATTTCCAAGCACCCAAACGAAGTTCTTAATCTTCATCAAGAGATCGACACATTCAGGACCTCTTGCATGACCGTCATAAATATCACCAAGCGAGATAAGACGATCTTTTTTCATATCAAATTTAGACCGTTCCAGCGCCTGAACAAGTGCTTTATAGTTTCCGTGTATGTCACCAATACAAAGTGTTCTCATGTTAAATCTGCAAGTACTCTCAATCAAACAATTGGGATGACATATTATAACTAATCTTCAGAATTCAGTGACTTTAAAAAACAAAAAATAATGTTTGAAATAAATGCGCTGCGGGCTTATACTTATGTATAGACTTTAATTGTTCAATTTTGGAGAAGAGAATTATGAAGTATTTTGTATCTGCAAGTTTGGTAGCAATCCTTATGGTTTTATTCGCTTTTACTCAAGATTCTTGGTCCCAGGTTCAAGGAATCGATGGAACTTGGTATTTGGGAGAGAAACCCGTATCAGTAGAAATTTATGATAAAGGATGGCGTTTTAGCGTAACTGATGCTGATGGCAATAAGTCGCATGGTAAAGCTTTTAATGAGGAAGTCATTTATCTCCCCTCTGAAAACATCTCAGGACAACTTGAAGTTGATTCTACAATAATTCATTGGTCCGACGGTACATATTGGTCGAGGGAATCATTCCCTGGAGACTTACCAACCAACTTGCCAGAATAATACAAACTATTTTTTCCATCCAAATCTGGTTCATTTATATTTTTAAGCTATCATATTAAGGTTATTCCACAGATAGGAGGTAGTCCTTATGCCAGTATATTTTATCGCACAAGTAAATGTTCAGGATCCCGAGGGTTATGAAAAATACAGATCGAAGTTCATGCCGATCTTAAATCAATACAGTGGAGAAGTAATGGCAGTAGACCGCGAAGTAAAGATAGTAGAGGGAGAATGGCCTCATCAGGGCACAGTCATTATCAAGTTCCCGGATGAAGATCAGGCATTCAAATGGTATTACTCGCCTGAGTATCAGGGCATTATTCAGGACAGATTAACCTCTACCAAAACCAACCTAATTCTCATGAAGGGAATTTAGGATTATCCTTCAATTACCGGGTCTCACCGATCAAGGAAAATCGAAAAACAGAGGGGTCAAGCTGGCAAAACAGCAGGCAGAATTTACTTTAACTATTAGTTGTAACTAAATGTTATCATAGCACATCTCAATGCCGCATTGCTACATATCAATACTTTATATTCAACTTTAACAACTCACCCTAACCTATCTGATTCAAATTAAAGAAGTGAACACATACTATGCAATAGTGGAATTATAACCTCTCAAAATTCTCAGCATGAAATTCAATATGGTCTTTAATAAAAGTGGCTATAAAATAGTAGCTGTGGTCATAGTCCCTCTGCATTCTGATTTTAAGAGGAAACTTAGTTTCGTGGCAGGCCTCTACTAAGTAATCAAGCAAAAGTTGGTCCTTAAGGAACTCATCATCCGTCCCCTGGTCTACAAGGACAATGTCATTTCTTCTAATGATTTTAACTAATTCAGATGCGTCGTATTCTTTCCACAACTCTTTGTCCTCTCCCAGATAGCCTGTAAAAGCCTTTTGACCCCAAGGACATAATGACGGCGCTCCAATTGGAGAAAATGCAGAGATGGATTTATAAAGATGCGGGTTCCTAAGCCCAAGCACAAGAGCCCCATGCCCTCCCATTGAATGTCCAAAGATTCCGATCCTGTCCATGTCAACATTAAAATTGGAAGCAACTAACTCGGGAAGTTCCTTTACTACATAGTCATACATCCTGTAGTGCTCTCTCCATCCGGGGGTAACAGCGTTAACATAAAACCCAGCCCCCGAGCCAAAATCCCAGGAATCGTGCTCGCCAGGAAGATTAGTTCCGCGCGGGCTTGTGTCAGGACAGACTAACATTATGCCGTGATGAGAAGCCCACATTTGCGCTCCCGCTTTGGTAATGAAATTTTCTTCATTACAAGTAAGCCCGGAGAGCCAAAATAATACCGGTACTTTTACTTTATATTCCTGAGGCGGATGAAATACCGAGAAATTCATTGGCGTCTTTGTGGATTCCGACTTGTGAGAGTAAAACGTCACAGTTCCACCGAAAGACAGATATTGCTTCAGTTTTGTTATTTGTCCCATATTAATAATTAGAAGAGCACAACACTCCTTATGCTTTTGCCCTCATGCATTAGATGAAAAGCATCATTTATTTGTTCAAGAGGCATATTGAAACTTACAAGCTCATCAATCTTAATCTCCCCATTCATGTAGTTATCAACTATCCCAGATAACTCAGAGCGCCCTTTGACTCCACCAAATGCAGACCCTCTCCACACACGTCCTGTGACAAGTTGAAACGGTCTGGTAGAGATTTCCTCCCCCGCTCCGGCAACACCTATTATAGTAGACTCTCCCCAACCTTTGTGACAACACTCAAGAGCAGGCCTCATTATATCAACCTTCCCCACGCACTCAAAAGAGTAATCAACACCACCGTCCGTCATATCTACAATTACATTCTGAATAGGGTCCGTTAGTTTGCCTGGATTAAGAAAATCAGTGGCCCCAAGCTGTCCGGCAATTTCAAATTTATCTTCATTGGTATCTATCGCAATGATCCTTTGTGCCTTCGCCATCACAGCTCCCTGTATGACAGAGAGCCCAATGCAGCCTAACCCAAAAACTGCAACTGTTGATCCCGGCTGAACTTTTGCCGTGTTGAGCACAGCCCCAATTCCAGTTGTGATTCCGCAACCTAGCAGACAGACTTTGTCGAGAGGGGCCTCTTTGTTTATTACTGCGAGAGAGATCTCTGGGATAACGGAATATTCTGAGAAGGTAGAAGTGCCCATATAATGGAATATTTCCTTACCATCTTTTGAAAACCGAGTAGTGCCGTCAGGCATAAGCCCCCTTCCCTGCGTGTCTCTTACGGCCTGGCATAAATTGGTCTTGCCCGACAGACAGTACTTGCACTTCCTACACTCAGGGATATAAAGTGGGACCACATGGTCTCCTGGCTTAACTGTAGTAACACCTGGGCCAACCTCTTCCACAATTGCCCCACCTTCGTGACCCAGTATTGCAGGGAAAACTCCTTCGGGATCTATTCCAGAGAGTGTGTAAGCATCAGTATGGCAAACACCTGTTGCCACCATTCTACAGAGAACTTCTCCTTCTTTGGGACCTTCTAACTCCACCTCATCAATTTCAAGATCTTTATTAGCTTCCCATGCTATAGCTGCTCTGGTTTTCATAATAGTCCTCCGAGAATGTTAGATTTGAACCCAAATTATCAACCCCTCCATAGAAAACTATTATCACATAAAACACTCCAATAAATCCAGTCCTTTTTATCTGAAGATTTTGATTTCCATGTAAAAAAACCTCTTGCTTTAGACCCCAAATTTTTATATAATATACATATAGGAGGTAGTTATAATGGGAACATGTGACACGCCACCATACAAGGAAGTAGAAATATCATAGAAGCGCTAAGTTTAGCGCTTAAAACAATTGGCGAGTCGGAACACGAGCTCGCAATATAAATAGCCAAGAGGCTATTAAATCAAAAATTGATAACAAAAAAAGGGGGCCCTTCTTAAAACGAATGAGGCTCCCTTTCTTATATTTATAGTTTCGAAAATATACTAAACAATTTATCTATTCTGTTTTATTGACTTTGAAAACATACATTCCAGCCAAACCTACGGCCACTGCAGTAACGGAGCCTATAACAGACTCTGCAAACCTGAGTGCAGCATTTGCCACGGGCCCAATATCCTGAACAATCACCGAGATTATCACCACAACCGCTATAGTTATACTGGCAGTTTTAATATGATCAGGAATACGCAGGATATGACAAGCAAATACACCTAGTGCTATTGCTATAGCAAATCCGAATACTGAAAAAGAGAAGAAATAAAGATACAAACCCGCGATCAGACAGCCAATAAAGGATGCCTTTATCCTTATCCTGGCAGACCTAACAGTCAGTGATTCTTTTTCAGACATAACAAATACGCCAGAAATAACTGACCACAAACCGCCCACTTCAGCAGTACCTACATGAAACATTGCGGTGAAGTAATAACCGAGAATATATGCTACGACAGCAACAATAAAGTTTTCTAGGACCGCTCTGAATATATGGGATTTAAACATCGGCAAACTCTGTTTCTTCGCTTAATAAGCTGCTGAATATTATACTTCAAGGCTTAAGATTCTCACACTGTCCAATTCACGAATCACCAAAAAACATCTTAAATGTTTTTTCATCCAGCGCATAAGAGAAATAAGTTTTTCTAAGCAACTGTTCAAAAAAGATCTTTGACTCAAGCGCCTCCCTTTCAGGATAGGCAAACATTGCTACTAAATGCTCGTCCTCTTTAGCCCCAACTTGCTCAAATATATATGTGTACTCTTTTTCTGAAATTCCATATGATATCCCATATTCAGGACACTCATCGGAGGTAAAAAAGCCAAAATTATCCAATTTCTCTGCAACTGTATCACAAACCAGTCTTCCGTACTTCTTGGTTTCATCTACATCTTTTCTGAATAGACCCTTAATAAGCGGGTATTTTGCGCAGTAAATCTTGTTGCCATTATTCTTAATTATTTTGCACTTTGTCATAGGAAGTTCAACAAGATAAAGAGGTGAAGGACCTACCGGATAATACATCAGGTTTTTAACAATACTGTTTTGAGCTAAATTGTTAGTCTTATCCATTAATAGCCCCTACTCTTTTTGAGTATTTTAATATGAAATAGATTCATATGTGATGTCTGTTTCTATGACTCATGTTCAACACAATCGAGATAATCACCAAGTGACTTTCCAGGCTCGTCTTTAAAACGCTCTTCCAATATCTCCATCTCTTCTATCCTGTCCAATCGAAAACTTCTAAAATCAACTCTCAGTTCGCACCATCCCAAAACTAGCCACACCGGGGCAAAAGAAGCCATTGCAAGAGGTCTTATTACACGATTAGTTTGATCCCCCTTTTCGTCAGCGTAACTAATGTGGATTTTATTTTTGCTTCGAATGGATCGTCTAATAGCTCCGAAATCGACAGTCCATGGAAGTTTCCCCGCAGAGGGTAATGCAAAAAGTGCAGTCTCGTTTATGATAGATCGTGCTCTATCAGGAAGTGCGGCTTTTACCTTATCCAGTACACGTCTTGAAACACTGGCCATCTGTTTGTCCGTCCAACTACCAACCATTGCAGCACCCAACACGAGTGCCTCTATCTCTTCCACATCAAACATTAGTGGCGGAAGGTGGTAATCCTTGTCCAACATATAACCGACCCCGGCTTCTGACTGAATCGGCACACCAGAGAGCATAAGATCTCGCATGTCCCGGTAAACAGTCCGCACACAAACGCCGAGCTCTTCAGCAACCTGCTCGGCAGTAATAGCCAGCTTTCTGCCTTGTAAATAATTCACAATTTGAAATAAACGATCGGAGCGTCTCATAGGTTTTTATTATAAATCCAGATTCCTGACAGCACGGTGTCAGTAGCATGTCAGTATAGTAATAATATATCACAAATTCAAGGAGGTAGTAATGAATACAAAAACTTTAGCGGTCTCATTGAACGCACCCAAGGATAAGGTGTTCTCCTATATATCAGATATTGAAAATCTTCCAAAGTGGGCCACCAATTTTTGTAAGGAACTTAAAAAAGAAGGTTCTGATTACAAAATAACAAGTTGTGATGGAGAGATATATTTCAGGTTTGATGCAGACAAGAACACCGGAGTATTAGACATGAAAGCCGGACCAGAGAAAGGCCAAATGGAAGCATGGCCTGCACGAGTTGTTGGGTTTTATGATGACACTTCAGTCTTTATTGTAACAGCAGTTCAGTTTCCGGAAGTTCCTGACGACGTGTTTGATATGCAAGTTAATTCCACTTATGAAGAATTTGAGAATATCAGACAGGCTGTTGAGTAGGAAAATGAGAAAGGGGGCGGATTTTTTAGTCAGCCCCCTTATTATCTATATTTTATTTAGCTCTGATTCTTAGATAAATACTCTTTTGCTTTATCCACTCTCGGTCTTGGGCTATCGGCATTAGCCGCCACATTAATTAGTTCCTGATAATACTTAGTAGCTTTTTCACTATTTCCTGAAAGCTCAGCTGCATAACCTGCGCCATACAAACTGTAAAAACGGTTTGGCGAAATCTGAAGGCTCTTTTCATATGCGACAAGCGCCATTGCGGGCTTGCCCATATCAATAAGCATATCGCCCAAAAGATCACGAGCCGGAAGAATTGCCCCTGGAGTTACTGGATGCTTATCAACCGAATCTTCAGTATCAGCAGCTTTTTCCATCATTGCTAGAGCCTTATTCTTATCTCCCTTTGCATACTCAATCCACGCAGCAACAGACTGGCGGTCTGCGTCAACAATAACCGGCCAGTATTTATCCCCGCTTTTAACAGTCTCATCGTATAGTGCATTTAACTTAGCAAGCGCAGTTTCTGCCAATTCTATGTTACCGCTTCTGGCAGCGCCTATGCCTTGGGCAAAATACGAAATTGCTTCATATTGAGGATACTTGCCCCACTCGAAATTCTCATGTGTGCGCGGTTTCAGAGCAGCCGCTTCTTCCCACTGCATTCTTTCAAGCGGATATCTGGCTTGAGCGCCTGCAATACCATATGCAGATGCGAAGCTGTCTTGATAATTGGCTATTTCATTCAACTCAGTAAGAACCTGCATAGCTTTTTTATCCTGCCCCTTTTGCAGATACGAATAAATCAGATAGTCAGCAGCATGTGCATAGTGAAGCGACATTGCATCTGAAGGAGACTGCCTTTTTGCTGCATCGGCGGATCGTATGTTCCAATTAATTACTTCGGGCCACATACCAAGTCTGACAAATATGTGGCTTGGCATATGTAGCGCATGCGGCACATCCGGGGCTAGTTTATCGTACCCCTTTGCCACTGGGACAGCTCTCTCGGCGAGCACAGGGTTATCATATGCATGAATTGTATAATGAAAAACCCCAGGGTGCTCAGGAGCCTTTATGTAAAGTTCTTCAAGCAGAGCGCCGGACTCTTTTTGATGAGCAAATGTTTTATCTGCCTTAGGAGCTGTTGCTAAATGAGATAGAGCATAAAAAGCTGCTGCGTCTACATCATTGGGGTTGGCTTCCATTACTTTTTTTTGATTCTCTTCCCAGATTGCTATACGAGTTGGATGGTCCTTAGTTTCAAATCCGTCATAAAAACCTTCAACGGCAGAAATATAATCCTGTTCTCTTTCCGTCTGTGGATTTTTAGATTTTGCGGTTTTTACAGCAGAGAGTCCTTTTGCTAGTTCTTCTTTGCTTGGTGGAGCCCAAAGTGGATGAACCTGAGTCATCGCAAGTCCCCAGTATGCCATTGCGCAGTCAGGGTCTTTTTCAGATATTTCAGTAAAAACTTGCTCTGCTTGCTTATACATCATATGATGAAGCAAAGCCACACCGCGGTTGAAATCCTCACCCACAGAATCACTGCAAGAAGTTTCAAACTCAACAATTCCTAGCAAACCTTTAGCAGTTTGAGAATTTATTACAGACTCTGCAAAAGAGGAATTTAAAGTAAGAACTAAAACTCCTAAAAATAGAGTTGCCCTATATAAAAACATAACTCACCTCCACCAGATCAATTTTTACTACGCCTTTAGTCATTATAAACCAAAATTGACGCCGTTTGGAGGTGTTTCTTTCGAGATTAGTTTACGACTAAAGTGCCCACCATGCCTTTTTCCGCGTGTGATGCTCCGAACAAACCTTTCTTGCTACAGTAAAATCTATAGGTTCCCGCATTCTCCGGCGTAAAGGTAAAAGTTGCATCACGCCCACCCTTAACATCATGGGTTATTGAGAAACCAGACTCTGGATCGTCAATTGTAAAATCATGAGGCACAGTTGAGGCGATACTTCTTAAAGTTACCTCTACAGGTTTTCCAGCTTCAACCGTTAGATTATCAGGCCTGAAAGAATAACTATCTACGATAATCTCCACTTTCTGAACCTCGCTGGCTGAGTCAGAACTTTCGGCATGAAGGAACCCTATTGGAACAAACAATAAAACGAAGAATAAAGAAATTGCTGATTTTTTCATAATGACCTCCCGCTATTAATTTCTTTTATTAGATAAGTGTAAACAAAATTTAGATTCACTCATAAGTTTTTTTGGTAAAGATTCTATTTTGTAATCATAATATTTGTAATCATAATAATTGTATGAATGAAATTGAGAAACTGTCAGAGAAGATAGAGAAAGAAGCGCTAATTAGCCTACATAAGCATTGCCCGGATGAAGCAGCTAAGGCGCTTGGACTTAAGATACTTGAAGTTGGTGATGCTGTAGCGGCAGCCGCAGTGAATGATCCGAGTGTGGTGATAAACCGGGCTCTGGGACTTGGAACTAAAAACAAAGTTAGCCAGAAATCACTATCTGATATAAAGAAATTCTATAATGATCTTGGAATCAAAAAATACTTCACTCACATATATCCAGATGAACTCTCTGAAAATGGCAAGGCAATGCTTGATGAACTGGGATTTCAACAATCACGTGGCTGGATGAAATTTAAACGCGACAACTCGCCAACTCCGCAAGCACCGACAGAGCTTAATATCAGAGAAGCTTCAAACACAGAGGAAGCACTTCATTTTGGACGAATAGTAGCAAACGCGTTTGGCATGACAGATCTATCAGCACCTATGCTGGCAGGACTCGTCAATGACCCGAAATGGCATATTTTCTTAAGCTACTCAGGCGACTCACCCGCCGGAGCGGGCGCTATGTACATAAGAGGTGAGAGCGCGTGGATGGAATGGGGAGCAACTGATCCAGATTTCAGACGCCGGGGAAGTCAGGCCGCCATCATGACAGCACGTATCCAAAAAGCTATTGATCTTGGATGCAAGCATATGTTTACTGAAACAGGAGAAGCTGTAGAGGGAGACCCGCAGCATTCTTATAAAAACATCTTAAAAGCAGGCTTCACAGAATCTGTGCTAAGAGAAAATTATACTCTTAGAATTTAGCAGATGATTTACAAACTTTCGAGCAACTCTTTATGGAAAACATGTGGCCATATCTCCATCTATCTCGCATTCTAAAAGTACTTCACCTTTAACATCACGTATACTCATTTCCCAGACTTCACCTACAAGCTCGAGTAGCGCAAAGCCAAACTCATTTAAATTAAATCCTTCATTTACTGTAGCCCCTCCTATTTCAAGCCCTGGAAATGGGGTAGTTACAAGAGAATCGACTTCTGTTCCACTCATACCTACTATAAGTTGAGGTTGACGGGCTCCTACAAAATTGAGCACCTCGAAAAAGTGTATGTGACCGGAAACAACCAAATTGATTCCATTTGCCAATACGTTTTCACTAGAAGCTTCAAGAGTGTCATTAATCATAAATAGCTCACCTGAACTCTCTCCAATTCCCCAAAACGGATGATGTGTAACCATCCAGGCATTGTTACCGGAAGCGTTTTCCAATGTAGCGATCTGCGACTTATACACTTCAACCTGATCATCAGGTGCGCTGTTATCTTTTGCGGCTGAGGAATCAAGCATAAGCAAGTTTACAAAACCTATGTCTACAACATATGGAGGAGTAAACTCCTCACATTTTTCAAAAGGTGTATTTGGATCTAGAAGAACAAACCACCCTTTGCCAGCACGTCCACACTCTTCATGGTTACCCCTTGAAAAAACCCAAGGTGCTTTTCTCAATAAATTGTCCGCAGGAGTAAAGAAATCAGCATCCCAAGTAGCCAAGTTATCACCAAACGGAGAGCCTTCACAACCTGTGTCTCCTTGAGGGCAAGCGTCTTCTCTATATAAATAATCGCCTACATGTATAACAAGGTCTGGATTAAAAGATGAAGCCGTATCGGCTATTTGTTTAAAAGGCCATGCTTCGGGATCATTACATGACTGCGGAACATCTCCTGTTTCAAGCCTGCATCCAGTATCGCCCAAGATTATAAGCCTCTTAGGATTTTCTATTGGGAGCCGAAGAAATCTTCCTGCAACTGAGGCACTTATTGTTTCAGATGGAATGTTAATTTCACATACTAAAACTGGAAAATCGTTATCAGGTGAATGACGTACTCCCATCTGTACAGGGGATCCATTCAATGCAATCTCTGGGCAGTTGTTCTTTAATGTTATGACTCTTACAATTGTAGTCCCATTTGGCCCCGCTTGAACCCATGAGGAAATGATTCCATTATTTCCTGCATTATCACAGGTTATAAGCCCTATCAGAAAAAGTGGTAGAAATAGTAATATAGTAGTTTTTCTATTCATCATACTATCTATTATAACTAATAAACAAGAAGGAATAAGAGAGGCAAAAATATTAGTAGATATGGATGATAATATTGTGTAAACTGAAATTAAGTTTGTTATTTCCAGCTGTTCATTAATATGTAGCTGATGATATTTATCTATATATAGCGACTGTCTTAAGTGCGAGGTGTGGTAGGTTTTTATTGGGCAATAAAAACTTTATGGAGGTGTAAGGATGAATTACCGTACTTTATTTGTTCCAAAGAAGATTTTTATGTTTGCTCTGGTAGCAATAGTGACAGTATTTGGCTGGACCACTATAGCTGGTGCATCAGGCGCTTTCATTAGTAGTGAAAATAACAACAGGATTTTAGAATTTGAGCCTGATGATGGAGAATTTTTTAGAATCTTTGCTCAGGGAGCCCCACTTGATGTACCTCTAGGACTGGCTTTTGACAATGATGAGAATCTCTTTGTCAGCAGCTGTGATAATAGTTCCGTTCTATATTATGACGGCGGCTTCGCGGGTTTAATTAGTATAATTATTCCTTCAGGTTCAGGTGGGTTAGAATGCCCTTCATCTCTGTTACTGGGCCCTAACCGTACTATACTAGTGGCAAGTTTAATCTCTGACGAGATACTCAGATACAACAGAGATACTGGAGATTTCATTGACGTATTTGTTTCTGCAGGCTCAGGTGGGCTAAACGCCCCTAGAGACATGAAGTTCGGACCTAACGGCAACCTGTATGTAGTCAGTGAAGGAACTAACGAAGTCATTGAATACAATAGAAACACAGGCGATTTTGTAAGAACTCTTGTCACATCCGGCTCAGGCGGATTAGATGGTGCTACGGCACTTTTTTTCATACCTGGCAACTTGCTTGTAGCAAGCTCCAATACAGACGAGATTCTAAGCTACAACCCAGATGACGGAACTTCCCAGGGTGCTTATGTATCAGCAGGTTCTGGCGGACTTGATAATCCTCAATGTATAGATTTTGGTTTTGATGCCGCGTCTAATATGTTCGTCTGTAGTTTTGATACTGATGAGATATTACGATTCTCAAGAGCTGATGGTTCATTCCTGGGCGTATTTGTCCCACCCGGAGACGGCAGCCTCGACGGTCCTGTTTATATCGCATTTAAAGACAAGACAAACAACAGTGGAAGTAGTAGCTGTTCTATAGCCGCCGCTGGAGCTGATACTAATTCAGCTTTACCGTTCATTCTTCTATTTGCTCCAATTGCCTTTGTTGCAATCAGGAGAATAGTAAAAGCTTAATCTAAAAATATGTAGTTTATAATATTAAAAAGGGAGCCAGCAGGCTCCCTTTTTTTAATCAAATTCCTTATACATTAGTAATCCAAACTTATCTTACTCATCTGAAATGCTGTTTAAAACCGCATTAGCTGCTCGCTCAGCTGCTGCTAGCGCTCCTTCAATATGCCCTGGGCTCTCAGTAGCTGTCTCAGTTGATGCCCAATGGAGGCGTCCATTCATCTGAGGTACGGAATAAGCACTATGACCAAAGGCTTGATAAGTAACAAGTCGTTCTACTTCAGGTGGTGAGGTAAAGCGTTCATGCCGCCAGTCGTTTATGTATAGCTCCTTGGGCTCAGCAGCCTTAGAACCAAACAACAAGACAAGCTGCTCGAGCAATACTTCTTTAGAAGCAGTAGGCTGGCTGACATTAGTAGGAGGAGCAAAACCAAATAGTGCTGCCGGCTTACCACCAGGACCGCTCATGTCATGCACCTCTCTCATTGGACCAACATAACTAATTGCAGATCCGGCTAGTCCATCGTTGCGCCAAAAAGGTTCTGAATAAACCGCAACCACTTTGGTAATAGCTCCCATCCAAACTGGAGTAATTCTAGCTAACTTGAATAATTGCTCTGGCAAAGTCGGAGTAAAATCAATTGATGTTACAGCCAAGGCAGGCGGAAGCGCGAGTACAATATGTCGGGCGCTAAAAACACATTTTGAAGTGATAGCTTTTATTTCATTAGTTGTTGATTGGATTTGGACAACAGGTTCATCAAGTCTTATTGTTCCATTTGCCAGCTCATCGGCTAGGGCTTGCGCCAACGACTGAGCACCATGTGTGAACCTGCTGGAATATACATCGATTAGGTTACCTTGAATGCGCTCGACACCATCTGGTGTCTGATAAACAGCGTCCCCTGAAGTATGTTGCGGGAAAGTCTCAAGTCTGAGATCTGAGACAAGTTTTGTTATCCTGCTCTCGCCGGGCCAGAACCAAGTCGCACCAAAGTCTAAATTAAACTTAGCATCAGATAAGAGGCGCCCACCAACGCGGTCTCTTGCTTCAAGAATGGTCACAGAAAGCCCTTGAGAACTTAAAAGCCGGGCTGTAACCAATCCTCCTATACCCGCACCTATAATTACCACATCAACGCTTAGATTATTTGGCTCAGTCACATCCGATCCTAGTTTCAGCTCTGATTTTTACAATTATATAGATTCCTGGAGAGAGTATTGGATTCCTGGGAATAAATATTTGTTATGGGTTAGCATCGCCATTGTCACAACCAATAGCCCCACCAGAGCAGGAGCTAGGGTCTGAACTCATGTTGCAAAGTGTTTGGTAATAACTACACATGCTGTGGTCCGTAAGAATATTGTCGGAATTATTGAGCCCATAAGTTAATAATTGCCCACCTATAGATCCAAGATCACAAATACCATTTGAAACATCTTTTGAAAAATCTGGGAGCGGTGGAAGCACCACACCAAACTCTATTTCAAATTTGTTGTCTACATGAAAATATGAGAAATCTACACAGTCAAGACCGAGAGGAGGTAGCATTGGAACGAGATCATTTTTGTTCACTATGCGGAAACTAGTTCGGTTGGTAGCGTACTCGTCTTCATAGGTGGTTACCCAGGCACTGTCTCCAGCTGCAGGACCTGCAAAATTGTACATTGTAACACTATCAATGTTCGAGACATTTTGAGAGAAATCAGGGAAGGCTAGAAATGCAAGCGCTGCCCCCAGGCTATGCCCTGTAATATAAAGATTGTTGAAGGTGCCAGTCATAGCAAGCTCATCGACTTTTGATAGGATTGCGCTCTCAATTGGGAAATCATCTGTCCCAGTATATGCTCCCTGAAAACCTCCTGAGACTTTTCCTGTAGTAGGAACAAAATTATATAGGACCTGAATTGCTGCTAAATCAGTAATAGCGTCTGTGAAGTTAGCAGTGCCTCTAAACGAAACATAAATGTTGTCATCTTTTGTTGCGATAAAGGCTAAAGGAATTACGGCGCTATCATCCTTACATGTGCTATTGAAGAAACTGGATACACCTTGAAAGATAACTTCCTCCAGTTGATATGGAGAAGGCACCGTAATTGCGCCTTTTCCATCATTAATACATTGAATTCTTTGCTCATATGCAACCAGCGCAAGCTCACCAAGCTCTATTGCAAGCTGAAGGTTAAATTGAGGATCCGGAGCAGGTGCCCCTACTCCACCTCCGTCATTACTGCCGCCGTTATTGTTGTTACATCCTCCGACAATTCCGAATGAAACTGTAACTAAAAGAAGTAATGCTAATAAACTCGTTTTTCTCATTTTTGAACCCTCCGTAGAAATTGTTACCTAAATATTATAACCAGCTTATTTTGAGTTTGTTCAATTCAACATTTTTAGATTAAATCTTAAATCAAACTAGCCCGTATATAAGCCCTACAATCCCCCCACCAGCAATGAGCCAGGTCGAGTTGATGCGAAAGACAAATAGGCCCACCGCAGAAATTATTGCAATAATGATTGTAAGCGGGTCTATCAGCGAAACACGGGCAAGCTGAATAGTCACAGCAGCCATAAGCCCAAGTGAAGCTGCATTAACACCATCAAGCGCAGCTCCGGCAAGGAGTGAGTTTCTGAGCTTTGGCACTACCGAATTGACAAGCGGCACAAATATAAAAGATGGAAGAAATATGGCGACTGTAGCAAGAGCGGCCCCTTTAAAACCTGCTACCAAATATCCAACTGAAGTAGCCGTAGTAAACAGCGGACCAGGGGTTACCTGCCCTATCGCTACAACATCAATTAGCTGTTGAGTAGTAATCCAACCAAGGGTCTGAACAAAATCCGCTTCTAAAAAGGCAAGCAACACATAACCACTACCGTATAGAACTGCTCCTATTTTAAAAAATGTTAAAAACAATGTTGATAATGCCACTTCCTTTGCTTGCAGCGCTACTAAATTAATTCCAATTAACGGTGCTATAAAGCTAAACATTCTTGTTCCTGGGAAGCTTCTGTAGTTCCTAAGCAACATCACAACAAAACCGCCCAAGAAGATAAGCAGTATTTCATTTATGCCATAGAAATAACCCGCCACAACTGCTAACGCTACAATTGAAGTAAGCACCCCCTTTACAGCTTTTCGCCCAAGCATATAAAGAGCCTGAAGAACTATTGCTATAATTACAGGTTTTATACCGTAGAACAGAGTTTCCGCATATGTAGTAGTACCGTATTGAACATAAAGCCAGGTGAGCAAAAGAACAAGAACCGCTGCGGGAAGAATAAAGCATGAGCCCGAGACAAGCATGCCTCTCCATCCGGCCCGGCTGTAACCCATATGAAGAGCCATCTGGGTTGAATTGGGTCCGGGAATTAAATTAGTTGCTCCCATCAAATCTAAAAACTGCTGCTCATCGAGCCACTTCCGGCGTTGAACCACCTCGTCATGCATCATTGCAATATGAGCAGGAGGTCCTCCAAATGCGGTAATGCCAAGCCTGAGAAATAAGAGCGCTAGCTCTTTTAATTTATTGGGAGTATCTTTGACAATAGAACTCATATGCACAGAAAGTTACTGGATAATATTGCTTCGAACAAATCTAATATTCACAGTATAATGATATAGTTCAAGCATTTGTATATTGAGAGGGAAAAATGTCAGGTAGCGACAAAGAATTTTGGGAAGAAGCGTATCAAGAGTACCCTGATCAGGTAGAAGTTGCCGATTATATTCTAGAGAATGAAATGAAAGATCTCCCCATTTCCAATGTGCTCGATATAGGCTGTGGTACTGGTAAAAATGTCTTCAAGTTAGCTGAACTAGGTTGGTCTGCTTATGGCATAGACATTTCCGAGAATGCTATAGAGATTGCTAGAACGCAAGCTATTAAGAGAAAAGCTAAAGCTTTCTTCTATGCGGAAGACTCGACCACATGGGAACCCCCGTTTACATTTCGTCTGGTAATTTCTACTTACGCCCTACCTGGTGGTAAGGCCACAAAACAAACACTTTCCACTGCTGTTAAAGCTCTTGATGCGGGAGGGACTTTAATAATTACAGAATGGGATAAGTCCATGGGTGAGGTTTGGGAGTTTATGAAAGACGATCTAATCTCACCTGAAGAGATAGCGGGAATGCTGCCAGGATTGAAAATACAAAAAGCAGAAGTTATACATATAGAGAATATGTTTACTGCAAATGACCACAGGGCAGTCGCCGGGACTTGGGCGAATATTGCTCTTGTACGTGCAGTGAATCCAAAGCAGTCAACATGTCATCCAAAAAGGAAATAATGAAGGGCTTGTACAATCACTTAGATTCTGAGAATAAATCCATGGAGGATAGTTATGAGCGAAGAAAAAACCTATACTGGAAGTTGTTTTTGTGGGGCTGTTGAATTAAGTGTAAGCGGGGAATCAGTAGCTATGGGATATTGTCACTGTGAATCCTGTCGGCATTGGTCAGCAGGCCCGGTTACCGCATACACACTTTGGGCCCCGGATGCTGTGCAAATTACCAAGGGTGAAGACAACATCCTTACCTATAACAAGACTCCAAACAGCTTTCGCAAAACCTGCAAAACGTGCGGTGGTCATATTTTCACAGACCATAGATCTATGGGGCTTTTTGACGTTTATCCCGCGGTCATCCCGGCTCTGGAATTTATACCCTCCATGCATGTTTTCTATGAGACAACTGTAATGCCTATGAAAGATGGGCTGCCAAAATTTAAGGATCTGCCCGAAGAAGCGGGTGGTTCTGGCGAAGTATTACGTGAAGAGAAAACGCGTTCTACTTTATCTGGCTAGAGAACTCTTCTAGCCTTTCTATCTGAACCTCAGTAGGTCTGACAAATGAGCGTTTACGTTTAATATATTCCCACGCCTCTTCAATGGAATCTCCTTGGCTTATAAAATAGGCCGCTGCCATTGTGGCGCTTCTGCCAAGCCCTTCCCAGCAGTGAATGTAGACCTTTCCGCCTTTTTCTATCTGATCACTGATGAACTCGACCCCCTGACGGAGGTGATCCAGTGTGGGTGCTTCATTGTCGTCTGTCGGCAAGAGCAAGTAGTGGATATTTAGCAAGTCTTCGTGAAATGTGTAGCGGTATTCACTTCTCATATTTACAACACCAGTGATGCCGTATCTTTCGAGTTTGAAAAAGCCCGCTCCCCTTGGCTGCCCCCCAATCCATATATGCTCATCAATAATGCTGTAGCGTTTTACGGGGCCTCCGGTAAGCCAACGGTAAATCTTGTCATATCCGGCAATACTACCTCTGAGAAGACCTTGATAACGAAAGTGATCTATTAAACGTTTTAACTCGGTTAGATTTGTCATTCTTAATCAAAAAATCCTTTAACCTCTGGCACCAATACCAAAAGCGCATTGTGTTTGAGACTTACTTTAAGAGGGAAGTCAGATCCGACATCCTCCCCGTCTCTTGCGGCCATCTGATGTGAAGCGGACAGCACAACTACTTCTTTTGCCTGCTTATGATATATAGAATAACACGGTCTGTCTCCATGTGCAGTAACTTTTGAAAACACTCCCTTAACTGCATGGTACATTAGTGACCCCGCCGACCACAAACTAGCTTCCCTTACAACTACTATATCGAGTTTGCCGTCCGAGACATCTATATTGGGAAGGAGTTTTACACGAGGAAGTCCGAGGTTGCCAGAGTTACAAATAACGCATGTAACACCTTTAACCCGTTTTTTCTTTCCATCAACTACCATGTGATAGTGTGCCTGTTTCATTCGATGCCCTAACCTGAGAACTGTCCAAATATATGCCCAAAAGCCATATTTATCTTTATCTTCCCTGTCAGTCATTACAGTCATAGCAGCCTCAAGCCCAATACCGAGCCTGAGTAGAAAATGCTTCTCGCCAACGCATCCAACGTCAATTTTTCGAATATTGCTTTTTTGGTTTAGTAGAGAATCGATCGCCTCCATCTTATCGTTTGGAATCTCAAGCTCATTTGCAAATACATTTGCCGTGCCGCCTGGAATAACCGCAAGTGGGACTCCCGTATCTATGAGCCCTTCAGAGACTTGAAGCATTGTCCCGTCCCCACCAAAGACAATAACAAGATCTGCGCCTTGTGAGACAGCACCCTCTGCTAAAGTCTTGGCGCTCAGATCGGGCAAAGTTTCATGTACGGTTAGCCTATCTCCAAGCACGTTAAATTTGGAACGTATCTCTCCCACCGGCACTACTCCCTGCCCTGAAACCGGATTAATTATGAGATGTATATTATTAAAAGCGCTGAGAATTTCTTTATTCATAGATAAGAGTTAAGAATACAGAGTGGCGTAAGAGATGTCTAAGGAAAACTGACAATTTCTATCTAATTTGCAATTACCGATCCTCTTCTTGATAATATCTTAGGCATTATATGAGGTAGTTATATGATTTTAAAAGATGCAATAAAAGAATTGGAAGGTTGTGGCAACGAGCAAACAAAGAAGATCTATCTTCGGCACGGTGCTCACGAGCCTTTATATGGAGTAAAGATCGCTGATTTGAAAAAATTAGTTAAGAGGATTAAAACAAATCATACTCTAGCACTTGAGCTTTACGACACAGGGAACTCTGATGCTATGTACCTAGCTGGGCTAATTGCCGATGCGGACATTGTTAGCAGAGACGATCTTCGTAAATGGGCAAAGGCCGCATACTGGTATATGCTCAGCGAATATACTGTGGCAGGACTTGCAGCCGATTCCCCTCATGGCTGGAAATTAGGAATTGAATGGATCAATTCTGATCAGGAAATGATGGAATCCGCCGGCTGGTCAACACTATCTAACTGGATATCTATTACTCCTGATGAAATGCTTCATAAAGACGCCATTTCAGAATTCATGCAATTAGTAACAGAGTATATAGGCCAATCAAAAAATCGTGTCCGTTATACAATGAACGGATTTATAATAGCTGTGGGTTCTTATTTCAAACCTCTATCAAGCGAAGCAATTGAGATTGCTCATCAAATTGGGAAAGTAGAAGTAGATATGGGCGGAACCGCCTGCAAAGTTCCATTAGCTGAGGAATATATAAAGAAAGTTATCTCAAGTAAGCGGCTTGGGAAAAAACGAAAGCACGCAAGAAGCTAGAACCAAGCAACTTAGATCCACCAAAGAATCATCCCACGTATTGTATATTAAAAGCAGGTTTGATATATTGACCTACTGTTACAAATCAAACATAAGGCGGATGGAAGAATCACATGAGAACCAATAAAACTAAAACAATAATTTTTGTTGCTCTAATACTAGGAGCTGGATTCTTTATAACCGGGTGTAACAAACAGATAGAAAATGCAGTTGGTGCAAATGTAAAAGTTAACAATATTGAAAGTATAGAAAATGCTACAAACAACTTTACTCCAATTATAGCTTCTTTTGTTACCAAACCAATCCCCGTCTTGGGTTCCGATGAAAGATATCATTTGACCTATGAGCTTCAGCTCACAAATGCCACTTCATTTACATGGAAGATAAACTCGGTTGAAGTTCTAGATGCTGAGAATCACAATCAGACCTTTGCAAATTTCTCAGGTAACACGATTACTCCAAATAATCAAATAATTCCCGGGAGAATTCCTAGCAATAATCTTGAAGGGGGGCAAACATCGGTCTTCTTCATAACTTTTGCTATAGACAGTATTGACGACTTGCCTGAGAAAATAGCGCATAGATTAAAGATAACAATTCCAGGTGGTATTTCAGAAGGATTCTTAGGATTTCTAAGCCTTCCACCAAACACGAAGGAATTAGTTCAGATAGAAGCTAAAAGCTATGTACCCGAGGCAAATAAGCTAGTTATTGGACCACCCCTTAGAGGCACAAAATGGGTAGCGGCAGATGGATGCTGCACTGCTGAGCGACATGTGCGATCAGTTATGCCAATAAACGGTAGACTAGTTATAGCGCAAAGATTTGCAATAGACTGGGAAAAACTGGACGACCAGAATCGTATATTTGTAGGTGACCCATTAGATGTTAAAAGCTACATCTGCTATGGGGAGGAGATACTAGCAGTTGGCGATGGTAGAGTAGTTGTAGCTGTTGATAAATATGACAACCAGATTCCCGGTCAACTACCACCTGTTATTGCACTAGAAGAGGCCGATGGAAATCACGTAGTAATAGACTTAGGTAACGGGAATTTTGCGTTTTATGCTCACATGATAAAAGGTAGTGTTGCAGTAGAGGTTGGGGATTTTGTCACTCGTGGGCAGGTGATAGGGCTTGTCGGTAATACTGGAAATACCTCTGCTCCGCACCTCCATTTTCATACTATGTCAGGCTCTTCCACCTTAGGCTCAAATGGTATTCCATATATGATTGACAAGTATGATTTAATAGGCAGGGCGGAATCAACTGAGGCCTTTGAGGAAGCTGAAATAAACGGTACTCCGCTAGAAATTTTTCCCGTTAGTATCCCGGGCATTCATAAAAACAATTTGCCTTTAGATTTAAGCATAGTGAACTTCCCGGAGTAGATCTCGTAGTCTTGGATAAATAAAAATTCAGCACGCTAGTAGGTCCTAAACGAAAATGGAAACCCATATACTCGTAATTGTATATACGACCTTTTTTATTGCGGCTTTTATAAAAGGTCTTACAGGATTAGGATTTGTTAGTCTTTGTCTGCCTGTAATTGCTTTATTCATAAAGCTTGAGCAAGCCATACCTCTTGTAGTGCTCCCTTCTCTGTTGAGCAACGTAATGATTATTTATCAAACCGGCAGACTCAAGCAAAGTTTGCGCAGATTCTGGCTACTCTATGTATCGGCGCTCCCCGGAATATATGCAGGGGTATTAATCCTCAATATGGTTGGAAACTATGCAGCAAAAATAATATTAGGAGTTCTCTCAATAGCTTATTCCTTATTGCTACTCCTGAGGATTGAGATCGCAATTCCAGAGAGGAAAGAGAGAATACTTTCAGTGCCTGTAGGACTGACAAATGGTTTTCTAAATGGTCTGACAGGAACTCAGATCATTCCAATGCTGCCGTACCTCCTATCATTGAAGCTCGATAGAAACGGCATGATAAACGCTATAAATTTAGGTTTCACTATCTCAATTACAGTACTTTTAATTATCTTTGGGAAGTTCAATTTAATAAGTTTAGAAACCCTAAAATACTCAATACTAGGGGCAATACCCGTTGCTGCCGGGATATATCTTGGAGGTAAGCTTCGCTACAAAGTCTCTGAGGAAAGGTTTAGAATGGCAGTACTATTAATTCTTATTGTTATAGGTATAAATTTGATATTTAACGTCTAAAATCTATATCTAAGAAGAAGCATTAAGAATGAAGGTTAGAAGTTATAGACAAGAACTTTTTTATTTGCAATCCCCTGTGCGTTTCCCTTCTGATTTAGAATTAATTGAAAACTCCTGCCCTTGAAAAGCACCCACCATTTTTATGAAATAACTCAGGGTTGACGAAGTAGTACTGGCTTCTGCTTTTCCGGTCATAGGAGGCATCATATCTCCTCCCGAGCATTTGATATCAAATGCAAGTGTATTACCGCTTTTTTTAACATTGCTAGTTGAACAGCCCTCGTCAGGTATTGCCATGCTGGGGTTAAAAGAAGTGTCTGTAATACACTGCTCTTCGGTCTCGATTTGTGGATTAGGGTTCATGTTTGATTTTGTAGTAGTTGTTATAGAATAATTACCGGGGACCACTTTGATAGAATCATCACTTGCAAGTGAAACTGAGAAAGAAATCAAAATCATTAGTGGAACAAAAAGAATAAGTTGAAGCATTATATTTTACTACCTCCATTTTTTCGTAGCTATTAAAAGAGAAAAACAAAAAAGTTTACTGCTTGCACTCACCTATACGTTTTCCCTCTGACAAAGATTTCACAGAGTAAACCTTGTCTTCAAAAGTATTGACGATATCCATTTTTATATTTAATGTCGATTTTGTAGTAACCACTTCGGCCTTGCTAGTCATAGGAGGCCTTTGGTCGTTACCAGGGCACTTAATATCAAATGTAAGAACATTACTGCTTTTCTTAATGTTAGAAGCTGTGCATGTTGCGTCCGGAAGCGCCATGCTCGGAGTAAACTTGTCGATTGGAATGCAATGTTCTTCAGTCTGGGTCTTAGGTTCTGGGTTCAAATTAGAAGTTGTAGTTGATTTTACTGAATATTGTCCCGGCACTACAGGGATTGAATCTTCTGCCAGCGAAGCGGTTGAGATACAGCCAACAACAATAAATAAAACAATTAGCGATAGTTTATTCATATTCATACCTCCATTTTCTTGGAAACTCATTATGAGCACTAATTATAAGTAAATCAGAGTGGATTACAACACAATTTTTATTCTACTAAATCAGGCATACAAAGAAATAAACCGAGGCAGGTACAAGGAGACAACCTACCTCGGTTTAAAATTAGATTAAATAAACTTATCTGTTAGTTAAATTTATTGGGCCTGCATGCAAACTGAATGCACTTCTAAGTTAAGACAGTTGTCAGGAGCTCCGCTTTTGTCACGATATATCCATACGTTCCATCCACTTAGTCCCGTACTAGCATCAGTTGCAGACCAAGTTCCGTTAATTTTAATCTCATCAAGATCAATAGTTGTGCCGTCTTCAATTAACTTATATCCGCCGCTAATAGCCTGAAAACCCGGTTGACATGGAGCACCGTAATGCGTTGATTTACCAGCTAATAGATTAATTTCAGCACTCTGGCCCATTACAGCATAGTTAACACCATTTGCGCTGTATGTTTTAAGTATAGTTGGCCCACATTGTTTTGTGCAAGGAATTTCCCCGCCTCTGCAATTTTGGTCAGGCGCGCTTTGTCCAAAACTTGCATCTACAGCAAATCCTAATGAAAAAGCCAAAACAGCAACAAATAAAACACCTTTAAAAGCTCTTCTCCATACCATCTTTAAATCCTCCTGTAATGTGATGTCAAGGTTGTTACCCCATTCCTAGCACACCCGCCATATTAATTTAATATGCTGAAACGATTGTACAACAACTGCCAATACTGTGTCAACCCACACATTCTGTCAAATAACCATTTCTAGACTTAACCATCTCACATGATTAAACATTTCTTATATTTTAGAAATGATTTTTATTCTAAGGAATAAAAGAAGAGACAGAGTCGCTGTGTCATATCGCACATTGAGCATGTTGTTTTTTGAAATTGTTGAAAAACTCAATGGAATATTACTTTAGTATCACTCATTAAACTCAGGCTCGGGCAGGCAGTCACCAATTCTCTCTCCCCTACCACTCGACTCTACCGTCAGCTCCTTGCCGTCATAAAAACCTTCAAGTCTGATATTACTTGAAATCGCATTATCCTTTGTACTGTATTCAGCCTTTCCTTTTAGTTTTGAAGTTTTCCCTTGTTCACTACAGACGAAGTCAAAACTTGTTTTATTCTCTGCAGTTTTCAAATTATTGATCTTACAGTTGTCTTTATTGGGCAGAATTGACTCAGGGTCAAGGTCGGGATCTGTAATACATTCTTCTGTAGTCCTAGTTGCAGCAACTGTATCGAAATTGGTTTTTGTGGTCTGGGTTAACTTATATTTCCCGGGCTTAATTGCCAATACTCCATTTGCATGCAAAACACTTGAAGTCAGTAAGAATATAGCTATAGAGACATTGATAACAAATATTCTATATTTAGTCATTGAGAACACCTACCACAGCTATTATAACCTAAATTGAATTATTCTTGTACAAATTTATACCTAGTTTTTAATCTCAATCGGCATCAGACCTTTCATTCCTTATCCATAAAAAAGCACTATGAAAAACTTGATTATCTCTTTAGCAATACTGTATGATTGAAGTAATGAGAAGAGCCCATTTGTTATTGATTATTATGCTATTTTTACTGGGATGCCCTTTATCTAATGATGGTACCACTTCGGCTGATAAAGCGGGCCTCATACCAGGAACCGAAAATCCTGTAGTAAAAGAATGCACAAAAGGCACAGCATATATTTATAAAGATTATGAAATTCATGTTGAGCCTTCACCTGAACATCAGGGCATGAACATATTTTTATACTCACCAGAAGTTTCAAACAGTAACCCCTGCAATTTAGACAGGGCCACCGCATCTCACATTATTGGGACAGGTGAGACTGAGGGAAATAATTTTTTTGCAGGAGTTTATGGAAATTATTTATTCATAGACCAGGGCACTGGGCCGGATCAGAGGATACTTTCTATCTACGATCTCACTCAGAAGAAGCTCATACTTTTTACTGAATACTCAGACCCTGATCTGAAAGACGGGATTCTCACGTACTATAAAACACTAGTTCCGGACCCCGGTGTAATAAAAAACATACCCTGCCCGGATGCCAAAAAATGGACAGATCAGGGACTAACTGTATTATATGAGCAGAAAGAAACATTTACTCTTAAGTCCGAGAGCAGACTCCCAGTGAATGACTACCGTTGCAGGGCTGGACAATAAGACTAAAAAAAAGAAAAGAAAAAAATTGCAAAATACCCATATTATGTTGTAGAATATGCATTCAAGGAGGATTTAACATGACTAAAAGTGAGTTGATTGGGCAAATCGCCGAAAACGCAGGAATCAGTAAGAGTGAAGCTGACAAAGCTTACGACGCAATTATCAGCGCTATTATGAGTGGACTAAAAAAGGATGGTAATGTTCCCCTCACCGGACTTGGTACATTCAAAGTTACACATAGAGCAGCGCGCTCAGGAAGAAACCCTTCTACAGGTGAAACTATCCAGATAGCAGCTAAGAACGTTCTCAAGTTCAAAGCTTCTAAAAGCGCCGAAGCAGAAATAGCCTAAGTAGCTTTTTAAAGTTAAAACTGTTTATTAAAACTTAAGCGGTAGGGGAAACCTCCTATCGCTTAAAACCTTTCATTTAGAGAGTCCGTAGAGTTTTGTGCTTTATAGAAGAGATATATAATAAAAAGCATGCGCTTCCTTGATAGATACATAGGGAGCAGTATCCTTTCCCCCTATGCGTAAATTTACTAGCTTAATTTTAACAATCACATTCTTTATTGCTTTAACAACTGTTTATTCATATTCTAAGGAAGGATCTGATCAGGATAAATCAAAACTGATTCCTGGAACAGACAAACCTCAAATTAAACAGTGCGACAATGCTGATACGGCTTATATATATGATGATTATGTAATTTATACAGAACCCTCTGGGGATTTCGATGGCAGCAACATTTATATATTTAAATCGCGCGCGCAAAAAGAAGGCCCCTGCAAAGTTGATTACAAAAGAGCTTATTTTACGGTAAGAGTCGGTGAGTTCGGTGGAGTCAACGTTTATGCCGGATCATACAACAACCTAGTATTCTTAGACCAATGGACTGGCCGCAACTTTAAAAGACTTTTAGGAATTGATGTGGAAACAAAGAGTTTGGTATTCTTGGACACCTATGCGAATCCTGAAATACAAGGTAACACACTAATATATTACCGAACCCTTAAGGCTAAAAGACAATCAGTAAGGGATAAGATCCCCTGCCCTGAAGCTTCCGACTGGGAATCCCAAGGCAAGCAAGTGCTCTATGTTGAAAAGATGAGCGTCAATCTTGGCACAATGAAGAAAGTGCCATCAGGCGAATTCTCATGTATACCGAGTGAACCAATCAGCTCAGTAAAACCAAAAAGTTATGGGCATTAAATGATATTCAATCAAGAAATTAATCAATAATAAAAAAGCCCCTTCCCCGGTATCGAGAAAGAGGCTTATATTTTTTCATCTTTAATAGTTTTGAATTTTTTGGTTAGGCTCTGATCGCCCTTCTTCTTACAACAATAAAACCAATCAAACCTAGGCCAGCTACTGTTGCAATCATTCCCCATTCGGATAATGTTGGCACAGCTGCAACCTGCGCGCTTATAATCCTAAACCCGCCAATTGAATCATCACCGTCTTCCTCGTATGGCGGAAGACCGTCTGCATCTCTAAAGAACCTCAAAACAAAATTTCCGCTCGAATCAGTATCTTCTGCATTAACTAATACTTGATCGCAATTAAAACCCGCATTAGCTACATATTGTGCTGAAGGGTTTGAAAAACGTATAATGAGCCCACCACCAGGGAAGTTAAATGGTGCACCTACCGTAAACATCATTTCAAAATTGCCAATAATGGTGTCCCCGTTTGGATTCAGCGGAGTCTGGTCATTTGTAACAAGAGTTGTATAAGGAAGCACAGGGTCTATACCACCGTTCGCTGTAGTAGCTGCCATTTCTATTTGGAACATTACATCAGCACCGTTGACTTGCCAATGTGTCTCCCGGCAAAAGTTGAAAGGGACGAACATTCTGATAAATAAAACCCATAAATGCAGGCCATTCATCTCCCACTTCAAATCCACCGCCAAATGGATAGCAGTTACCTACATCGGGCTCTGCAGGTTCTATAGTCAATATCTCTTGAGATGATACTGTCTGTGAAAATGCAAAACTAAGGACGAGTATCCCAAAAAAGGATAATAATTTTTTCATATTGCCATCCTCCATCATTTGTTATATATCTAACAATTAACATATAGAGAATTTTAAGTCAATGCATCACAGAACGCTTCACAAAAAGTGATTTTATGAAAAGATTTATCTAAACAACACAATTGATGGTGGCACTTTATTATCAACAGGCTCAATAGTCATCAGATATTCATAGATCGACAATAGCTCCTCATCGCTAACTTCTGAAAGCTCTTGCCACGGCATGGGGTATTTAAGCCTACGCTCAATGCCTTTGTGCCTTCCCTGTCTAATGGTTTCAACAAACTCCACTTCAGTCCACGTGCCAATACCTGTTTCGTCATCTGGGGTTAAATTTGCAGAGAAAATAAGGAGGTTGTCTGTAGCCCAGACTGTTGAATCAAGATTATCCAGAAACTCCATCCATTCGGGGGAAGTTATTACCATATCCGGAACCGCTGGGATTTTTTCATCTGCAGGGTGACCGGACATAAATCTTTTGGGATCAGGTATAAATTTGCCGTCAGGTCCTTGGATTTGAGGGGTGTGACAGAAACTACAATTCCATCCTTCTACTATAGCTTGTCCAATCTCTAAGCGCTCTGGGCTGTATTCAGTCTCCGTCGCAGGCTTTTGGTGGCAACTCATGGCTACACCTGATACAGCAACAAGAATGAGCAAAGAAAAAACGGTTAAGGCTGAGCAAACATTTTTCATAATCTCCCCTCCCTATAAGTTGATAGTATGATTATCACATAAACCGAAACTACCTTCTACTATTAATATAGTTATTCATTTATCGTTCTCAACCGTTTTTATATGCTTTTTCCAGTTTTCAACAAACAAATTACTAACCCGCACAAACTACAACTTATTTCATGCAGAATTCTCTACTCCTCCATCACATCAGTTTGTTTTATATGTCTTATTTCTTTATTGGTCAGGTTATAAAATAATGCAAGCCTCTCAATCGTTTCAGTGCTATACTTGATTGAATAAAGATCTTCAATCTCAAGGTTGTAACGGAATGCCAGCTTTTTAACCTTAGTGCGTTCTATTTTCTTAGGTAGGTTTGGAATATTTGCTGCAAGGGGCACTTTATCTCTAATTCTTTGCTCTATGTTCTGCATTAACCTCATAAGCGCAGCGTAGTTGGTCTCTCCATCCACTATTCTTATGCTCCAGAGTGTACCATTGCTAGCGCTTTCAGTAAAAGACAATCCAAAAACACAAAGATCAGATTGCTCACTTTCTAAACTACTATCTTGAGGACTCTTAATATTCTGGGGTAATTCACAAACATTCTCAAAGCTATCTTTTGATTCATGTTTGTTATTATTGCAGAACTTATAGTTTCTTTTTTCAACAGCTGAGCCTATATTCTCTGTCGGCAACTCATCTACCGAATCGGTATCACTTGATCCATATAACTGCTTATTTTCATGTAAGAAACTCTTATTCTTTTTGTTATAATTTTCAAAAGGTTTTGGATTATTTTTGCACCCTAAATCATGTGTCCCCTCTGAGTATACAAGCTCACCATCGCAAATAGGACAATGAAAACAATCAAATTCTTCTGCCATTTCGGTCTCCTTTGCAAATAAATTGTCATTTACAGAACTCCTCCTACAGGAAACCAGGGCATTTTATTGCCCACTTCTCTTAAACGCCATTTAACTTTATTTCTTTCCAACTTCTCCTTTTATTAAATTTTGGGGACTTGATTAGAGAAGATCAAAAATACACCTCTCCCATTAGGGAAATACCCTCTTTCTTAACTCTTGTGAAAGAAAATATGTTATGAGTTACTGAGTGATTTTTAGCCCGGGCTCACAGCCACACCATATTCTTAGTGGCCGTTTGCCTTCTCAGACTTGTTATCCCAGGGCAAATTAATCTCTTTTGGCTTCGAGCCTGAAGACCCGGTAGCTGCCTTTTCGAAATTAACCACGGGAACATTAAACTTTCTCCCCCCTTCCCTTTTAGGGAAGTGAAGAATAAGATCCCTGTCGTACTTCTTATTCCGGGCGTGGTAAATTTCATACCTTTCGTCCTCATAGAGTAACCCGATTATCCTAAATGTGATCCCCAAACGCTCATGATAGTAACTTGCTCTCATTTCTTCCTCTTAACTTCCGAACAGATTGCCAATAATAATCGTTACGGAATATGTTAATCTCTCGTTATCTAATCGAGGACATCAAATACATACTAAACACTTGAATTTCCTACACTTTTGATCAAATGCTATCGGCAACAATGTATAGTACCGCTAGTTTTATTATACCTCATTATCACTCAAAAATCTCACATTTTATGATGTCTTTATCATTTAACAAGAAATTGCCCGTAATATCCAGTTATTATTGAATAAAAACCCCAGACTTCATATAATAAAATTGCATAAACATTTTTTGCTTGCTCAAGTTTGGTAAAAGTACCCATTTTCTTTATTACGCTTTTGAATTTCTAAAAGTAGAGCATCAGCAACAACTTTGTTTTTATCCATCTCCTGTTTCTTGTCCTTTATCAACTCCCTCAACTTCTTTAGCTTTTCTTTCGAAGGAGGCTGATAATCAGGCGGTTCAAGCACTGGATCTGAAAAAACGCGCTTTTCATAAAACTTCTCATAACTGGTTTTCATTCTCCTCCAGTCATACGAGACTTCACGTCCTTGTGAGATACGACAGGACTCATCGTTACCCACTAGACCAAAACAAGCTTTAAAATACTCATACATCACTGAAAAGCCCTCTTCGGAATCTTCAAATTCCTGACGCCAGAAATTGAAACTCTGCCTGTAGAATAAAGTATCCTTTGCACAGACTTTAGATATAAACTTTCCTGAATACTCACAACGTCTGAGATAATCTTTGCACTGCTCCCAAAAATTATCAAAAACATTGATCAAATAGAGCCGTTCTTGAGCACGTTTCAGAATAAAATAGATATATCTGAATCCCTCAAGAAAACGCTCTAGTGTTCTTTGAGATTTATCTACAGGGAAGAATTCCCTTTCGCTTGGTTTTATATAATCAGCATTAGTATCAATCTCTTCGTAAAGAGTAAAAAGCGCTTTCAGTGCACCTTCTGGATTTTTGGTATTCTCTTCACCCTTGAGAAACTTCAGAGATTCATCTAAAAGCCTTTTGTTCTTGGCTCGCTTTCTAGGATTTATCCCCTGATAACCCTTTTCGTAAGCCTTGCGGAAAGTCTCTCCGTACATCTTTCTGCTCAATCTCTCTGAGCTCCTCAAACACTCTTTCGATCTGCTCTGAGCCATTTTCTTTCTCCTTATCTTTTGTTGAAAATAAAACCTTTACATTACTTTCTTCACTGTCCATATCTGTAAACTTTTCTTCTTTACCATAGATTTTTTCAATGCATCTAAGCTGGTAATCAACTGCCTGAGTCTGATTCGCCAGCATGCAAATATCAGGCGGCTTGTGCAGCCACCCAAACACCCCACCTCTTATCTGTGAATCGAGTATATAGCGCGCTCCCTCGGTAGCTCTAACGAAAAGAGCTTCGACAGTAAGTTCAGGATTTAGCTGCCTGAGCCTACTGAAGTAAGTCTCTGCCGATTTAAACTCCCTTCCCCCTGTGAGCACTGGCTGCCCTGAGGCTTCCTCGTACATCTCGGAAAATACATCGTTGTACCATCTCGTGGAACAAAACTCGTCCTTCCACTTTTTCTCTTTTACAACAGTTTGTGATGTGTATTCAGTCTGTGATTCACAAAGGCTCTTCACTTTTTCATCTTCTTTATTTAGTGAGAGGCTGGTCGTTATAGATTTTAATTTTTCAACCAGAGGCTCTGGATTAAAAATCACACCTTTTATTCTTCCCTTTGCGTTAACGTTGATTTCTTGTCTTAGAAGCCCCTTCTTTTCAAGAGCGCTGAGTCTCCTTTGAATCGTCTTTTGCGAAACCCCGTTTAACTCAGCCAAAAACACATGCAAATCCTCTGTTTCACCATGCTTATAACAATCCAGGTAGTCGAGCAATAAAATGTACTCCTGGTTGTTCAAGCCAAGCTCTTTTCTCTTTAATCTGAGCACTCTCGGCACAGCGAAACCCTGTTTTTCATTTAGTAAATCACCCCAGATATTTTTACTCATATTGCAGCACTGACTCCCAAGACATTCGTTATATTCCAAATAGGATTGTTCAAATTGATGTTGCATAGTTTTTTAAGCCCCCCTACTCTCGCCAGCGTTTAAGCGCTCTTATAAACTCCCGCTCAAGCAATATCGCGTCCCTCATTAGATCTTCGGGTCCAAGAGCTCTTCCGCTGTAGTTCTCTGAAATAATCTTCAGAAGCTCCATAAGCCTTTGCTCACGATCTTCTTCCCATGTGGACTCGTTCTTACGCTGGCCGTGATTGAGCGGAAGTCCGTTCTTAATAGGCTCCTCACGTCCGAGCACATTGATGGACTGCACCCAAGTGCCCGTGCCTTTTGTTGCGTAACGGTATTCGACAAAATCACCCACTATTGGTATCTCAAAAGGCTCTTTTCTGTATTCAGGTTTTGAAAAAGAGAGCCAGCTCTCTCTACCCTCGATTTTAATCCCGGTCTCACTCACCCTGGAGACCCTGCCTCGCGCATCATCGCGTTTAATTCCATTTTGTTGCATCATAATGACCCCTTACTAGTATTCGTCCCATCTTCCGTTTACATCAGCAGGCGGGGCCTGCGGTCAAACTATCTCTTCTGACCTTATCCACCTCGCAGAACTTATACGCCCACCGCTTAGGTGTGCCCCGGGCGCCTTTAGTAGCTGGGCAGCAGCAATTAGAAAAACACCCGAGGCTGTCTCTGTAGGAGTGCTGTCCCGGTCTTCCCTTTTTTGAAGAAGGATGGAGGATTGCGGGAAAACCGAGACGGATGGATAGGTTAAATTAATGCTCATCTCTTTGTGAACTCCATATACCTATTATTTAAATCGGCTTTTGGCGTAGGCTCGTCAAGCTCTTTAAGCACCTCTTGATAGACGCGCTTGTAGTCCTGTATTTCTTGCCTAACTTCTTTGCAATCCGTTGCCTGCTCAGAAGCACTAACTACTGCCACATGGTCAAAAGCCCCTTTTTCGTAGGCTCTACCGAAATGCCATGACATATAAAAGAATCCAAAAACTAAAATCATGTAACTTGTGTAGCGAAAGATTGATGACAACATAATTTCCGACCTCCTCGGACACTGAGTGTCCTGGGATACCTTGTACCCCTTTTAATTTTCTTCCTTACTTCTGTTTCTAACCGAACCCTTACTCTTTTCTTCCGACCCACTCCCGGTCTCAAGCACTCCCCAATAACCCCTTTGCTTGAGCCCTGAGAGAACTTCGGGATGAATCTCCTTCATCCTTATGGTCTCAATAAGCTCGACAGGATTAAGCCCGTCCTCCGCAAGATAGTCCGAAAAGGTCTGTCCCCTTTTCCTCAATTCCTTTTCGAAATGGAGCAAATTTAAATAACCGTACTTTCTAAGCGCCTCCTCTACCGGCCTGCTCTTTGCTCCGTCTACATAAATCACCATCTTCGTTGAAGCCGGGCTTACCCCATGCGAGCTTGCAAACTTGTTTATACTTCCCCACTCCCCAATTATCTGCTGTGTAGTTATATGCTCAATTCTTCCCATTAAATCATCTCTCCTGTTTAAATAACTCTCTGACATATTGTGCTCGTTCATTGTTCTGTGATCGCTCATCATTGTTTTGTGTGTCTCTTTTACTTGCATTTTCCAAATTTGTGTATTAATATTGTCATAGTCTTATTGTTTATGTATATTATATTCACAGAATTGGGAATTTGTCAATACAGAAATTTACAAAAATGTGAATTAGGGGGTAACAGTGGATCACAATAATGAGATTGGAAAGAGGTTAAAGCTAGTAAGAGAGGCATTAGACCTCACTCAGGAAGAATTTGGAAAAGAAATTGGTAAATCATTAAATACGGTAAATAGCTGGGAGGCTGGCAAGACCCGCCCGCCCGATCACTTCATGAAAGTGATAGAGAAGATATACAACATCAGTCCCAAATGGCTCCGTCGAGGGCAAGGGGACATGTTTCTACCTGACATTGCAGGGCTCATGGGTGGTAGCGATATGCTTGAGATTAATATATGGGAACTCGCCGGTGCGGGTAATCCGCTCGTGTCAGTAGACGCAGAGCCCATAGAAAGAGTCACCCTTCCCTCAAAGATGGTGCATAACTACACCAATGGTTTTAAGGTTGAGGGCGACTCGATGTATCCCACGATCGTAAACGGCGCCTATGTGGGGTTTGACCCGAATGATAAAAAGGTGGTGAGTAATGGTATTTATTGTCTTCACCTGCCGTATGAGGGCTACGTCGTAAAGCGCCTTGAGATAAAACCAAACGAGATAATCATTAAGAGCGACAACCAGATGGTAGACGACTACCCTGTTCCGCTTGATGATATGAGCCAAAACCTTGTCGTCGGCCGCGTCCGCTGGATCTTCCAGAATGTATAGCAAGAAAATTGAAGCATGCCTACATACTCAAAAATCATAATTGCAATTATTATCGCAGCCGTAGGGTTGTATGTGGCGAATTCAATATTTTTTGGTCTGGATTCAACAGAATACGACTTCAGAAATGCCAAGTGGGGAATGAGTCCTGAGGAAGTGAAGGCTTCGGAGAATCCGGAGCTAGAAAGTGGTTTAGGTGGCAAATTTCTTTTCTATGCAGATACATTAGCTGGCTATGATATGCTTATTTCCTATATGTTCGCTGGACAAATAACAACTGAGAACACATCTCTAATACTCATCGCTGGCAACTGTAATGTTCTAATAGACGACGGATTTCAAAGGCTGGACATTGATGATGCCAATAAAATCTACGAACTACTCACAAACGAATACGGCAAACCTAGAAACGAGCTCGAGGTGGAAGTTGATAATGGCACGTTAAATACCATAACCTGGGAAACAAAATCAACAGAAATAGTCCTTAGCCTAAGAGATATTAGAGGCAGTGGTAGTTATAGCATCGATATCGCATACCTCAGCAAAAAATACAGATCACAACTTGAATCAACCCTGGATTACTAAGAATAAATATATCTTTTGAAAGAATATTTTAATACCAAGAGAAAACTTCATTTCTATTTCTTAACTTTGCTGTAAACTAAACCCCTAATGAGCGCACAAATATGGTTTTATGAAAAGGACGCTAAAGCTGCGGGTCCGGTCTCTGAGGAAGAGCTTTGGGAACTACTAGAAAGCGGCGAGATAACAAAGGACTCACTTGTCTGGAAAGAGCCGATGGAAAAATGGCTCCCCTTTTCAGAAGTGCCGGAACTAAGAATACCGCCCAGACCCAAACCACCGCCCATTCCAGAGACTCCGAAAATTTCCGCTGATGTAGATTCTACTTTCCAGCCTCCACAAGCTCCAGAGCCTGAGCCGGAACCCGAAGAAACTTACGAACAAGTCGAAAAGGTAGTCTTTAAATCTCCTGACTATGAACCTGGTGAGACTGCTACAATGGACGCTGTCGATGAAGAAGTTAGCCAGCAGCGACCATGGGTCAGATTTTTTGCCCGCATGACGGACTATTACATTTTTTCAATGCTCTTCTCATTATTGATTAGCATTATGTTCCCTGATTTTATGGAGCAAATGTCTCAGATGCTAATACAGCAGACTTCACCAGAAAACTCTGAGGGTGCCAGTTATCAAAGCATATTATTTATTCTTCTTTTTCGTGTCGTCATAACATTTGTTTGGGTATTCCTAGAAGCCTATTCAATAAGCAAATTTGGTACTACTTTTGGGAAAAACCTGCTGGGAACAAGAGTACTCGACAAAAATGGTGAGCTTTTACCTTACGATAGAGCACTTAAAAGGAGCTACGGTGTGTGGCTCAAGGGCATGGGCGCTGGATTTGCTCTTATCTCTTGGCTCACAATGATATTCGGCTATCAAATGCTTAAGAGAGAAGGATTTAATTCCTGGGATAAGGATGCAGACTCAAAAGTAGTCCACACTTACTTCAGCACCACACGACTCATTATCATATTAGGATTCTTCTTTATCATTGAATTTGTTGCCCTAGGATCGCTCATGTAATTCCATTCAATATGCTGTTTCTTCTGCTCTACTGTGCAATATAGCACAAAACAACTGTTTCTAATCAAGCTATTTCTTTAGCAAGGCTCTCTTAATATACTGCAACTAAACAATATTTCTTCTTGGCATGCCCTTTGCAACTTATCAAGTTATTAAATCTCGAATGCAGGAGGTAATTTATCATGAAATACGCATTCAAAGAGAATTGGAAACCCGGAAGGTTTTTATTGTCATTATTCGGAGCGCTTATTATGATATCAGCGCTGTTCATTTACCAGATATCAGCTACTGCTGAGACTTCAGGTTCTGAAATAAGCTGTATTGAGCCAGACCCGAATCTAATTAACTCAACTTTTGGCAATCAATCAAGAGATATCTTCTTTAATTACGAAAGCGAAATAATTAGAGAGGACGCCAAGGAAGTTCTTGCTGGCAATGCTGACATTTTGAAAAGAAATCCGGACATGTTTGTTATCATTCAGGGCGAGTGGGGTATAAACGAGACCGGCGGAAAGCTCTTAGGAGAGTCACGAGCTCAAAATGTTAGAAACTTTATGATAAGCCAGGGAGTAGAATCAGGAAGGATTATCACTTCAAGCAAATGTCATCAAGATAGGCAAACAGTTACTTCCACACCTGAATCTGAGGAACTCAGCAGACGGGTGCATTTCATATCAATTGAAATTGAACAACAAGAATTCGCATCTCTAGATGAGTTTCTTGACCAATATTTAAGAAGTTAAGATGAAGAACAATAAATGCGGGGAGCCTTCTCCCCGCATTCTAATAATTCAGATTTCCCTTAGTTACACGAAATCCCAAGAGTCATAGCAATGTCTTCAACCAGGTTCTGACATGCAACCTGCTCTTCTTGTGTTATTATAATTTTCTCAAAATAGATATCTTGAGTTACACTTTCCATACCTGTCTCACTAGTGGCTATACAAGCTACACTTGCCTCACAAAATAGGCTTCCATCCATTTCAATAGCAGTACCAATTTGGTTAACGCAGTTAATAGATACGTTTCCTAGCTGATTATTAATACCTCCGGACAATTCAATTACATTAGTTTCTGTACCGCAGTCATTAAACAATCCTCCGCCTTGGAGCGTCATCCATCCCATTGCAGTCCAAAAATCATGATCAAAATTACAAGGACACACAGCCATAGGTGCAAGATCCATAGGTCCCGGTTCTTCCATATCCTGAGCACTACTGTTATTGTCGCTGTCACAGCCAATAGTTATGCCGACAAAAAAGAATAATGCTAAAGCTATTAATAGATTTGGTGTCCTCATTCTCTAAGTCCCCCTTTATTGATATATCTATAAAATTATAACCTAACTAATCAGTGTTTAGTAAAAGCGGGAAAATTCACATTGAACTCAATATAACACTGTGATAAGTTAGGGTATACAGCATGCAAAAAATCACCGTAGGAATATTTATTTATGATGATGTTGAGGTTCTCGACTTTACAGGGCCATATGAAGTATTCAGCGTGACAAGAACATTAGAACAACCTAACTTTACAGATCCCTGCCCTTTTGAGATCTTGCTTGTATCAGAACACCACCGCAAAGTAAAAACTATGAGTGGAATGCGAGTGGTGCCTAATCATGATTTTGACGACTTTCCTTCTGTTGATATTCTAATAATCCCCGGTGGATTAGGGGAACGCAGAGAACATAACAACGCAATAATTCATCATTTCTTAAAATCCCAAGCTAAAAAAGTAAAGACACTTGCCTCTGTATGCACCGGAGCATTATTTCTTGCAAACGCTGCCTTGTTAAATGGCAAAAAAGCCACAACGCACATACTATCTCTGGATAGATTGGAAGAAGGATTCCCGGAAATTAAGGTTATACGAGATAAACGATATGTTGAAGACGGAAACATTATAACTTCAGCAGGCATTTCTGCTGGAATAGATATGTCCTTATTTATTGTAGCTAAATACTTGGGAGAGGATGTAGCAAGGTTGACAGCACGTGAGATGGAATATCCTTATCCTGAGAACGACGACAGATAGATTATCTAAGATATACTTACAGACATTCAATAGGAATTTAGAACAAAATGCAAACCGTATCAGAATTTTTTTACTATATCTCAATTGTCGTCATTGGACTGCTACCTATCGCAAACCCATTTAGCACTGCGCCAGTGTTTTTGGCAGTTACTTCTGAGCTCAATACCGAGTCTAAATATAAGCTACTTAAACTTACATGTATTTATATGTTTTCAATTCTTATAATTTTTCTTCTAGCCGGTGCTCTTATTCTAAGTTTTTTTGGTATTAGTGTATCAGCACTCAGAATAGCTGGAGGGTTAATAATAACAGTATTAGGTTTTCGAATGCTCTTTCCGGAAAGCAAGAAAGAAGAAGAAAAAGTCCAAATTTATACATATGAACAAGCAAAAGGACTTGCGTTCACCCCTCTTGCAATGCCTATGCTTAGCGGTCCCGGATCAATTGCGGTAATAATCAGTATGGCAGCTCAGATCTCAGAGGGGGACAATATCCTTTTAAGACTAGGCGGATATGCCGTTGTTGGGCTCGGCATTCTCATCACCGTTTTAATCTGCTGGTTTGTACTGAGAAGCTCAACTAAAATAATCAAAATCCTAGGGCCAACTGGCATAGATGCTTTGACTAGAATTATGGGATTCATTTTAATTTGTATTGGTGTCGAGTTTACAGCATCAGGAATACAAGGATTTTTTTGATATTATAAGTTCAGATTATCTTGCATCTGAACTTAATCCCCACCATAATATATCTCTATATAAATCGGAAAACGAAACATTCTGGAGGCACTCTTTAAAATGAAAATTCTAACAGCAATTTTGCTCACCCTACTTATCTTCTCTGCCTGCTCTAAAGAGGATAAAACTGATGTTAGGAAAACAACATGGGGCATGTCCAAAACACAAGTTAAAGAAGTCGAAACAGCTGAGCTAATAAAAGAAGGTAATGATATCCTGACTTATAGAATTGGCGGCACAGCCGTTCCTATGAAAGTCGAATCAACTGAAATAACAGACACCGAGATAGAAGAGAACGAAAAGACAACTCCTCCAGAAGTTATGGGCATTAGCTATGAATACGATCTGCTTTATGTATTTGGTGAAAACGGGCTTGGAATGGTGGTCATACATCTAAGGGATTCATTTGATGAACCAGAGCAGTACCTAGAGTTGTTTAAAGAAAGAACAAACATACTTACAAAGCAGATAGGAGAGCCCGCAAAAGGGGTTGCATCATATAAGGACCACCAAGTTAAAACTAATCCATATGAGAACCCTGCCGCTATATGTGCGGGTGAGCACGGGCTTCAGCATATTTGGCCAACTAAAGACAAGAGAACAAATGTGTCCCTGGAATTAGATCAAAAGAAATACGCTCCTAAGCCAGACTGTAATATATCAATCTTTTATGAAAGTATCGAGATCCCAGTAAATCAGAAACTGGCGGATGAACTACATGAAGTACTCTGATTAATTCGTAGCATTAAGAGTATCAATTGCTACAAATGCGCATGTGATACCTGTTGAGCCTGATAAATTAGCCAAAGTAATTTCTTTAGTCTGAGTTGTGAAAGCCACATCGACTTCTAATATATCATCCACTTTAATTCCCGATATGTTGGAACTGCTTACTTTGCATGTTTTTACTTCGGCGGGTGGAAGAGTATCTTCTGTAGTTCCAGAACATCCAGCACTTGTACTAGCACTTGAGTTTGTAATTGTAACATCACCTGTCATATCCCCAGTTGAGTTTATTTCAACAATCAAGGTATCGTTAGCCGAGAGTCCACCTATTAAAGTTGGGCATGTCTGCTCTGATGGTGCGTTAACTTTGCCAGTTACATCTGTACCAGACATCGGTGTTGGCTGAGCATTTGCATTGTTTTGACTATCGTTATCACATCCTAAACTTAATGCCAATAGAACAAGTACGGGGAATATGATGGTCAATTTTAAATGATTCATAGGAAATCCTCCATATCATTAAATAGTTTCTATTAATATTATACAGTCAATTAGTCAACCGACGGAAATCCATTTATAAAACCCTATAAACCCAAGTTATTACAAAGAAAAAATAAATATTAGGTGTTTTTTGAAACCTTTTTGTTATTCTTGTGTTTATATGAACAAAACCAATATTTCGGAGGCTTTATAATGAAGAGACTTATGATATTACCGCTTTTATTAATTGTACTAGTTAGTTTTTCCGCTAACGCAGCTCACCATGAAAAAAAGGGCTGGAATTGGTGGGAGAATGACAAAATTGTTGAAAGATTGAATTTGTCTGAAGATCAGCAAACTCAAATTAATGATATTGCCGCAAAATTTGATCCAATATATACAGAAGCCCGCAATAACACTAACGAGAAAAAAGCCGCATATAAAGAAGCCAAATTGAACAAAGCTACCAGCAATGCTGATGTAATTAAGGCTTTTGATACAATGTGGGATGTTAAATACAAGGCAAAAAGAATTAAACTAGACCGATCTCTTGAAATGAGAGAGGTACTTAGTCAGGAACAATTAAACTCTTTGAGTGAAATTATGCAGGCCCATAAAGGTAAAATGATGAGAAAACATCATAAGATGAAAGATAAGAAAGACCATCACAAAAAACAAATGGAAGAGCAGGCTAACTAAGATAAGATAGTCATAACTAGGGCACAAAGTAAATGTGCCCTAGTTATACAAAACTTAAGTAAAATTTATGTTAAAACCAGAATTTAAAAACCTTCTCTTTATGACATCACTCGCAATTTTGTTTATCTCTATACCAAATCTTTCGTATTCAAAAGATATTACAGCTCAGGTAATTAAAGAAACCCCGCTTGATGAACAGATTTCACTTTTTTGCACGATGTATTGTTTGGGAAATGAAAGACTTGGCACATTAAAATCCATTACTCTAGATCCGGCTGAAAACAATTATTATACAGTGCATGGTAAAGCGGCTCTACGTAACCGCCAAGTAGCTGGTCGCCCACTTAATGCCACAATCTATGATCGAACCGTTATAGTCAACTCAGTAGGAACTTTAAACCCAGAGACATGTATGCTTACAGTAGAGGATGTAACTGTAGAGAATGATTTCCAAGACATAGTTACCAACATCCTTAAAAGCAATAGTGATATTATTGGAAAAGTTGTTAAAGTGCCAAACTGCAAAAAATTCCTCAATTAACACAAATTTTCTAACAGCCGTCTTTTAACCATAATCATCTTGCATTAAACAATGATGCGAACTCATTCTTTTGATAGCCTAATTGGCTATATGGAGTTTTCGTATTACTATATATATAGTTTATCAATTAGTATGAAATAAGGAGGGTATAACAATGTCACGTAACGTAATTTTGATTGCTGCAATAGTAGTAATAGCTGGGTATTTCTATATGAAGTCTTCGGATAAACAACAAGAGATAATATCTTCTCAAACTACCCAGCGAGAAGTAACAACTGAAGGAGATTCAAAACCTGCTGAGACTGAAGATGAAATATTAGTAGAGAACCTTATCAAAGAGGGAATAGTTGCTAGGATAGAAGAAGATGGTAACACGCCCAAGGTCTACGTCACTGCAGATTTTTATCGGATTCCTAGCGTTGATAAAAAAAATATACTTATAGTAATGTATAAGGATTTTCAATCTAAGAACCCCGAGGTAACATCATTTACGGTTTATGATGACAAATCAGGAGATGAAGTAGGGACTTATGATTCTAATGGTTTTACAGAAAAATAATGGCCATTTAATGCTATGAAACATTCAAAAAAACACAAAAACCATGCTAATCATGAGGCCAAGTCTAGTATTTCACAAAGGGGCAGAAAAAAAGCTTTTTGGCTTTTAATAATATTAGGTGTTGTAGTGATGTTTGTCTATGCTCTGTCATTCCAGGATGCAGAAGATTCAGAGCTTATTCAGGAAACTCAACCTCAAAGCCAACAACCTTAACGAATACTGAGAGTACAGAGTATAATTTGCCAATTTCACATAGACTAAATTATTTTATGCTTTCTATAATTTTTATAACATATAAGAGATGCTGTCTGGTCATAAAATAGCTCTTAGTATAAGATATTATATTATTCGATCGTAAATATGCACTTAGTTGTAGTTTAAGCTAGTAGAATTTTTAAGTACTATCAGCAGGACATAATATGGAAAATCATTCAATTACACTTGGCGATCTAGTTTTGACAGTGGATGAAATCAATATGATCATGAATGGAGATATAGTATCTACATTTCATCTCAGTCATAAGGGCGAGCCTAAGAATATACTCGTGGAACTATTTGGTGAAGTAAGCGAGGATCAACTCGAGATTCTCTGTAAAACGAAGCTAACCGCCAGACGTTTTGAGATATTCTCACGTTTTATATATATGTATGAGCAGAACATCATAAGGTTCTTCAAACAATTAACTGAAGGCACAACTCCTGTAATGTTCAAAGATGTTTAACAAAACTTTCTATTCTGAATAGCTATAACTTACGCTTCCGGAAGCGGTTTGAATCTACTTTAGTTACTATTAAGACATACTGTGCAATGCTACTTTATTTCCTTCGGTGTCCAAGAAATATGCAATAAATCCATACTCCCCAATACTCATTTTATCAAGCAGAACTTTTCCACCCGCCTCTTCAACCCTGGACAGTGGTACCGAAAGATCATCTCCACCGTTAAGGTAGACCGTCGCGCCCTCAGCGCTAGGCTTATAGTCTGGTCCCTGAACAAGACAACCTGAAGCCATACCAGGCTCAAATGGAAACATTGACATTTTATTCGGACCCATTTCGTTATCAATTAGTTCCACGTCAAACACTTTAGAGTAAAACTTTTTAGCCCTTTCCAAATCACTTACTGCTATGTCAAACCATACGACTCTATTTTGCATCATACTTCCTCCTGAAATATTTTACTTGCATTATGCAAGCAATAAAAACGTATCACAATAACTTGTGAAATGCAAGTTATTTGATATAATCTTAATATGAATGACGGAGAGGGAAAGAATTGCCCGATATTTTTCTCATTGGAGATTTTCGGAGATAAATGGAGCTTACTTATACTAAGGGACATACTGCACTTTGATAAGCAGCACTACAACGAGTTCCTAGAATCTGATGAAGGCATATCTACAAATATACTTGCTGATAGGCTAAAGAAGCTCGAGAGTGAAGGAATCATCTCTAAAGAAAAAGATCCTGATAATAAAAAACAGTTCATTTACTCACCCACTAAAAAGTGCTTAGACCTTTTACCCATCATATTAGAAATTGCAGTGTGGGGAGCAAAATATGATCCCGAAACAAAAGCACCACCTGAAGAAATGGCTAAAATTAGAAAAAACCGAAAGGAATATATTCAAGATATACGAGCTAAGTTCCAATATTTGGATCAATAGTGCTAAACACGATCTAAGAACTTATGAGAGTGCATTCGCCTGAGATTTCTTTAGACAATTAGAAAAACTTTTTGCCATGAGTAAAAACATACTCATAAAAGCAAAATTATTAGGTACAATTAACGAAATTTATTTTTCTAACACAAGGAGACCTGCGAATTGAAGAACTACTTAAAACTACTAACCTTGATAGGGTTTGCTTTATTTATCTATGCATGCTCAAACGAAAATAATAGCACAAACAACATTGAGGAAACCAAAACTACAGAAAGTAATACAGAAGATTCCGAAGCAGTAGCAAAGTACGATTTTAGACGAGCCAATTGGGGCATGTCGATTCAAGAAGTTAAGGAAAGCGAAGAAATGGAGCCTGTACTTGAATCAGAGAATACTCTTGATTACAGCATATTCTTAATGGGCATGCAAGTTCAGATTGGATATACCTTCAAAGACGATGAGCTTATTAGAGCAGGGTTCTTTTTTCTTACAAAGCCAGATACAAATAATAAATACATAGAAACTTATACTAAACTACAAGAGGAACTTAAAGAAGTTAATGGCAAACCCATACTTGAGACAGAACAACAAATAGATCCTTCTCAAACAATCGACCCAGAGAAGAAAGCTGAGGCAGTTTGTAATGGTGACCTCCTCTATGCCACACAGTGGGATCTTCCTAAAACCGATATACAGTTAATACTAAGAGGAGAGGATTCTGAGTGCAAACTCACTATCATCTATCTAAGCGAAGAAGGATTTAGACAGATACTCGAAGACAGATCGAATAAATAAGAATCACATATAGCAAGGCGTGGAGATTTAATGCTAGCGATTATTATGACCCTCCACTCTCTACCCAGATCTTAAGAGTTTGTTTATCAGCATCTGAGAGTCTTGCTTCAGGATGAAGCGGCAGATAATACCAAAGAGGCATTTTACCTTCCTCAACTTCTTCCCAAATCTCTTCAATATCTTCAGCTTTATCATCTGCGCTGTATGATGCCCATTCAGAGAAATTGAGATGCTCCCTGGCCTCATCTACATCATATGCGACAAGCCAAGACATAGGTGCTACATTTGAGTACCACGGCCAAACAACCTCATTTGAATGGCAGTCATAACAGGAGGTTCTGAGTATCTGCATAACATCATCGGGAGCTTTTATCTCCCCTGTTACAGGAGGATTTGTTTTACTCACTGGAACAAATTGAATACCTATTAATATGATAATTATTACTATAATAATGATACGAAGCATTTCCAAATACCTCCCTTGATTTAAAACCTCTATATAAAGTTATAAAACAAAATATACCAAATACAAGCATCTAATTTAGATATTAATAGAATTTCTCAACCAGATTTAATCCACAGGGGCAATGCACTCTGGTATATCGTTTTTGGGAGAATTTACAATAGTAGAGACTTTGAACGATTCCATCTCGTCTGAGGGATATGGTGTCAGGAGAGGGAGAATATATTCGGGATCTATGATCTCACGGTCAAGCCACCTGCTCTCATCCTTTTCTCTAAGAATAACAGGCATACGGTTATGGATGGGTTCCATGAGTTCGTTAGGAGTTGTGGTAATAATGGTAAAAGTCTGAAGAGTCTGATCTCCATTGTCCCATAAATCCCAGAGCCCGGCTAAAGCAAAGGGCTCGCCAGATTTGAGTCTAAAATAATAGGGAATCTTAGTCTTCTTATCAGGCTTGTGCCACTCGTAGAAACCATCTGCAATAATGATACAACGCTTTTCCTTCAGGGGAGTTTTGAAACTTGGTTTTTCTTCAATCCCTTCTGAGCGGGCATTTATCATTTTGTAGCCTATTTTAGGATCTTTGGACCAGTAAGGGACAAGCCCCCACTTCATCATTCTGAGAATACGCCTGTCCTCGGAGACTATTAATACTGGGTATTCCTGGGATGGTGCTATATTATATCTGGGTTCAAGCAAGACCCCCTGGGTGGGATCATCAAATCCAAAACGTTTTCTGAGTTCTTCTTTACTGCTCTTCTTTACAAACCTACCGCACATGGAATTATTCCGCTATCAAAAGCCCTTTTCTGCCAAATGTACCTATCTGATTTCCTGTGTCATTGTCATATATAGAAAGCACATCCACATCCCTATCTTCAGTTATAAAGTAATACCATAGGACATTCATCATTGAAGCCTGCTCATCCTGTGTAAGCATATAGAACGGTTGTGTTACATAAACAAAAGGCTGACCATTCGGATTTTCGATTCTTGTAGCAAGACCGCCCTCAAGCATGCCGTCTAAAAGCTCCTTCCTTTGTCCTTGAAGATGTTTAGTTTCCTCAATTCGCCTCTCAAGTGCCTCTTCTGGGTCTACTTTATTAATATTTGCCTCCGTCTTAGTTGATTTGGCTTCCGTCTCAGCTTCATCATTCTGTCCACAGGAAGCTGCGAAAATCATAACAAGCATTAATAAAAGGCATATACAATTTTTAAATTTGTTCATAGTATTATTCTTTCTCTATATGTAATTATTTCCTGCTGATTTCAAAATTCAACTAGATCACAAATAACTTCGGTGTCTCCAAAATCATCCGACACCTGCTTGAACGATAAAGTGCCTATGTTTGAACTACCTTGTAAGTTTTTTAGTTTTCCTGAACCTGCTTCATTTTCAAAATTGAGGACTCTGCATTTTTGCCGATCAAACACAAAATCGCCAATATCACTTCGAGTGCCAGTTAAGTCGCCAAAAAGCCCAAGTGTGAAAACGGTCTCTCCACCTCGTTTACAATCCCACTCCGAGTTTTGATCTAAAATTGATGTTCCATTAAAAAATGCATTAAGATCAAAATCACATGGAGTATCATTACACCCTCCGATGCTTACGGAGATTAAAAAAACAAGGAAACCAACTACCAAGAAACCGGGGATTACTTTTTTCATTTTGCTATTGCCCTCTCTTTGCGAAATTAATTTCTGCATACACCTGTTTATTATAATATTTAATGATGCAGAATGCCAAACTCATACCAAAATGAGAGTAGAAAAATCATTCAATAATCATCTATAAATATCTATTAAGCCAATTAATCGACAAAATAATACGGCAAGTTGGAAAGCCTCCTCTCCTTATGACAAAAGGGAAGAGGCTTTTTATATCATAGAGTTTACTTAAAAAACATATTAGAAACAGCACTATCAAGAGCCCATTTGCCTCCACCCTTTATCAAAACTACAAGGGAGAGCCCCAGAACAAGCAGGTGATATTCAAATCCCTCACCAGCTTGAGAGCCAAACCAGTTCATGAAAAAACCAAACTGTGAATGCACCATAACAATTGCCCCAAGCATGATTAACCCGATACCTGCTGCCGAGATACGGCTAAAGAGACCAAGTATCAAAAATAAAGCGCCAACAGACTCTCCTAAAACAATTAATACACCTATCGCACTTGGTATCCCCGTGGTAGAAAAATATTCAACCGTAGCACTAAACCCGTAGCCTCCGAACAGACCCAGCAGCTTCTGAAGTCCGTGAGGCAATATCACTAATCCTAGGAAAATCCTTGCTATTAAAGCCCCCCAATCCCTCTTATCTGTTTTGAAAATTGTCTCTATCATTCTTTCCTCCTTATCTATTTACTAAGAGCAGCAAACAACACAAACAAAACTTCGCCGTTGTATTATCTTTGACTACTTAGCAACTCTAATTCTTGCCTACAACAACCGGAAGCCCAGCCTCGAGCCAATTCTGCTTTCCCTCAGCATACTCACGCACATTTGTATAACCCAAATCCTCTAAGATACGCGCTGCTTTGGCTGAGTTTTGGCATTCTGTGCTTGCGCAATAAACAACAACGCCAGCTTCTTTGTCAGGCAGCAATAAATGCGCTTTGTGCTGCACCTCTGTATAGTCCATCTGTAAAGCGTGGGGCAGATGTGACTCCTGCCAGTACTTATCAGGAAGAGCTTCAATCAAGGTAATCGCCTCACCTAATATCAATTTATCCCTGAGTTCTTCTCGGCTAATTCTTATCATGCTGCAATACCTCCTATGCAATATATTTGAATCTATTATAGTTGCAATTGCAACTATATATATGTATATCAGATTATTGTTGCAAATGCAACAATTTTATATTATAGTCTAATCAGGAGGTACAAGATGAAGGGGGAAAAAGATACAAACAAGAACAAGAAATGGACTGAAACCGAAGCTAGCGCGTGGATAGGACTCGTTCAGGCACAGCAGTCCTTAGTTGACAAGGTCGAAGAAGAACTTAAGAAAGAAGGGTTTCCATCTCTTAGCTGGTACGATGTTCTTTGGGAACTTGAGCGTTCTGAAGGAGGCAGGCTCAGGTTAAACGATCTGGGAAAGCGTGTGCTTCTTGATAAGTACAATGTAACAAGATTAGCGCAGAGACTTGAGGATGAAGGACTATTAACTAGAGACCAATGCCCCAACGATGGTAGAGGCATCACAGCAACCATTACCGATAAGGGCAAAAAGTTAAGGAAAAAGATGTGGCCGGTCTATGAGAAAGTAGTCAGGGAAAACTTTCTATGCAAATTCAACAGTAAGGAGCTTAAGGAACTAACAAATTTCATTGAGAGAATTCAGGCAAGCGGACTTGCGGAAACGGCGCAAAAGTAACTAGCAATAAGTCTAGAGCTTTATAAATAATCATTGAGCTATTTGCTGACATTGAGTATACTCGGTACTTATCAAATTCAGGAGGGAGTTATCTTGAGAACCTTTATTACAGCTCTAATAGTTATTACTGCTCTATCTGTAAATACTTATGCTCAAAATGCAAGCGAATATACAGTCACTGCAATAAAGGGCAATTATGTAATTATTGGAGAAAAACCTTACAAGATGCTCACCAAGTGTGAGGGGATTAAACCTGAAGATAAGGTCTCATTCTCAGAAAGCCCAATCACTTGTCTAAAGGCTACTTTGGTTAATTTGCTTACACTTTCTGAATGCGAAGTTGAGTGTATATCTAACGAAAGCGCACCTTACGAGCCAGAGCCTGAAACTGAGTATTAGAAAAACAATTCTTAGTTAAATTACTGGACATTAAATACGTTATCTTGTAATTCAGCGCCGATCCCAGTGTTTCTTTTGATCACATCAGACAGCTTCGTAGCTAGAACTTCCGAAAGCTCTGCATTGCCAAGCTTGCGCTCGTACCAAAAACGGTCTCCGTCTCTTAATGCCTCAAACTGAGTCTTTATTATAAGCTGAAACAACTCTCCTAGATGTGATCCTGCAAGCGGCTCTTCAGCAAGCCCACCAGCCCAGAGATCTATTGAATCTACATTCCCGTAAGCCTCTTGTAGTTTCATCTCAATATCAGGGTCTGAGTTTATTTCCTGAAATGAGGTTACTCTTGAAAGTCCCATCTGTTCCCTTACGTCGTTATAACGGGGAAGTCCGTGGTCCCTGCCCCTTTGCATATTTAGTGATGCAAGATCAAAACCACCCGAGCCAGGAGGCCCAAAAAGAAAATTGCGCACATCATCCACAATTAAAGTATCTAGACGTTGAGCAACTTGTTTTGCAAGTCCTCTTAATATCGGATCTATTCCGCCTTCATCTGTTATTGTCTCTGGAGTGAAAAATGCATCTCTTAATTCTAAATTACCCTGTGGTATTACATTGAGATTTTGATCAAGCCTCTGAAGCACAGGGCTTAACATACTATGTCCAAACCTGTATGCAGCGGTAGAGAATATATTTGCGATAGAAGCGTCAACACTTGGATTATAGCCATTGTAAGCAGAGATTGCCCCATTACCCATAAGAGCCGGCAAGAACTCATTATAAGTTATAGCCTGCATAAGCGCCCCTACAAAGCGTCTCCCTTTTTGATAGAGTTCCTCACCACTTAACCCGGGTCTATCGATCGCAAGCGCAGTCACATATCTATTATGCTCTCTCACAAAGAGTGTATGCATAGATGTGAGCCCAACCTGCTCATTAGCTCTGAAATCTCCGGCTAAGAATAAAAAAGGATCATCATCGCCGCCGTCATTCGGAAGCCCCTCTGTATTAAAAGGAAGAAGATCCCCAGCACTTGTGTTCAACCTTCCAGTGCCGTCATTAGTTCTCAGCACGGTTGCTCTTTCAACATCTGAACCATAAACATTTGATGCATCTATCCAAGTTGTTATCGTATTGATCTGCTGACGCGGGTTATCAACTCCAGTACCTGTAGAAGTATTAAAAGCAGATCTGTTAAAAGTTATTACTTGCGTTCCTGTATCAAACGGATCAAAAAACGGATCCCCCACAGGGACTGCAATATCAGCAGGTTCTACAGGGTCAGCACCATTAGTGAAATCTATATCATGGTCTAAGAATTGACCCCACTGCCATATATAGTCACTGGCATTTAAGGGATTGGGTATTAGTTGTTCTTGAGAGCACACAATGTTACTCACCAGTCTTGCGCTTGGAAACCCTGCTTCCTGCATTTCTGAAATACCGTCTTCATAATCTGAGAAGATATACCTTACAAGTTCAGTAAAAGTCGCTCCCATTAAGGGTTGGTTTATGTTATTTCCAGATCCGTCAATTGATCTTGTTTGATCACCATTGTTATTTGAATTTTCATTGCAACCACCAACTGCCAAAATGCTAAGCAATACTATAAATAGAGCAAACTGATAGCTATTTAATTTTTTCATATTCTATCCCCTTTCTTAAACTCATCTAGAACTTAACTTTTACCTTAGCTGCCCTCACTACAAGTATAATCTTAAATCTATTTATATAATTAATCAATTGCAAGTTAGGCAATTCTCAAAAACCTAACTTTTAATTACCTCAAGCTTAATTCAGTCTCCGCTCAGACTGTCTTTTGCACACTCACCATCATAATCCTTTTGTACACCTGCGCTCTGACGCCCGCAATCGTTACCATAAGTCCTTCCGTCACATCCACATACCGGGCGATAATCTCTTGTGCAAACCTGAGGCTGAAATTCACAGGTTCCTTGGGAATCTGCAACCATACATTGTCCGGCGGGGAGCTCGCAAAACTGACCCTCGCTACACTGAAGACCCTGTATCCCACCACAGAGCTCTGGTCCACCATTAGTTTCTACAGTACCCACATTTTCAGCTGATTCTACAACTTCTCCATGACCCACGCCACCTTCGCTCCTATCATCGGAACAGCTCAAAGATAGTAAAAAGAAAAGCGCAAAAATATAGAAGCTAAATTTATATATATTCATAGTTTTTCCATCCTCAACGAGATCGTTTGACCTATATATATTTATGCCCTAGATGCCGCAAAAATACAATTATTCGGCACAAATTCACGAACAAGATATTCATTCTTCTACTATTCTTTCTATTTTGTTATGCCGAATGTTGTTATATTAATCAAATAGAACATATAGCAGACGGAGGAATCCATGGAAAAAACACAGAATAAGCAAAGTAATGCCTTAACAAGAATTATAAATCGCATTAGGAAAAAAAGATTCGCCTATCTTACAAAATCACTGCTGCTTCTAATTGTAGCCTACCCCTATGTACAGGGGGATATGGGGGGACAAATTTTATTAAGCTTACTTGCAACCTTGGTTATGATAATGTCTGTAATTGCGGTTGGAGATAAGAAGAGTCACACAGTAATTGCATTATTATTTGCGGCTCCCTGGTTTTTACTTTTACTCCTTAAGGTTCCTCTCATACCAGTAGATGCTACTCAATTGGTTAATGATGAAATAGTATTCGCTTTCCTACTATTTGCTTACACCACATATAGAATATTTATTCATATAATTAAAAGCCGAGATGTGACTGCCGAGATTCTTTCGGCATCAATATGCGTGTACTTGCTTATAGGACTCACTTGGGCCACTCTCTATGTGATAGTTAATATGTTTTACCCCGGATCATTTATTGATACTGATGGGAGAGCCCTTCAGGACGGCCCTGACTTTCTTTTCTTTAGCTATGTAACTCTTACAACTGTTGGATATGGGAATATAGAGGCAATTACTGATCAAGCACGATCCTTTGCCTCGCTAGAAGCATTAACCGGACAGCTTTATTTGACTGTAATGGTAGCTAGGTTAGTTGGGCTACATATATCTAAGCCTAGGACTAAGGAGTCTGCCACGTAGAGAAATATTGTCTGCAAACCCAAACTATATTTGACATATTATTTTTTGTTATCTGCACTTAATTAGTTGCAGTTAGGCTTGATATTCTAGTATTGTTCCTGCACTTCAAAATCGTCATACTCTAGGAGCAATTTACCATCAGGCTGCTTTACCCATCTTTCTTGAATAACAATCCCTCTGCCTATATTCATCTTCCAATCGGCTTTTAACAATGCTGTATTCTCGTTCTCCACAACTACGACAACATTACTATATTCAAGCTCACCAGCTCCAGTCTCAATAAAAGGTCTCCAAAAACCTTCTATCTCACTTATCCCTTTGAAAGTCCCCAGAGGCTTTGCATCCATAACTGCATTTATACTGTAAGCATCAACACATGCTTTTACATTCTTATTATTAAAATCCTCCACCCATTGTCTGCTGCGCTCTAGGACTTCCGCTTCAAGTTTATAATTATCAGTCATTGCAACTCCTTTTTATTTTCATGTTTTTGAGATGTTAATGTACGCGACTAATTCGACAAGGATTTTACCTGAATATTTACAGCCTTCCCAGATTTGCAATATAAAATTAAGCAAAGACAACAGTCTAAGAGCGGTTTCTCTATAATTTAGGTATTCTATAAATAGGATGAAGCGGATGATCCAACTTTCTTATTCCTAAAATTTAGTAATAAAGGAGACTCATATGAGAACAGTGTTTCTCTATATTTCAATTTTGTTGATTCTTTTCAGCACATCACCTCTCAGCGCTAACGCATGTACCGAATTCAGATTAACATCGAAAGACAACTCTGTAGTAATAGGTCGTAGCATGGAATTTGCGCAAAAATTAAATTCCAATGTCATTGTTCAACCCAAAGGAGAAAAAAGAACTTCAAAACTTCCAGATGGAAGCAACGGTAAGGAATGGACTTCAAAATATGGGGTCATTTATCTTGATGGTTTTGGTCTAGACATAGCTGCTGACGGATTTAACGAAGCAGGTCTTTCAGTTGGAGAATTGTATTTCCCAGGTGAAGCTAAGTTTGTTGAGCCTCCCAAGAAAAACAAATCTAAAGCTATTTCAAATCTTGACCTCCCTTTATATATTCTTCAAAACTTTGCCACAATCAAAGAAGTTAAGAAGGAGCTTCCCCAATTAACTGTATGGGGAGAACAACTTGAAGTTTTAAATAACATTGTCGTACCTGTCCATTATGCTGTTTATCAGTCTGACGGAAAGGGAATAGTTATAGAATATACTGATCAAGGACTTACAATTTTTGACAGTGTTGGTGTTATGACCAATTCTCCTAGGTACGATTGGCATGTAACTAATCTAAGGAACTATGTAGATCTGAATGCGGAGAATGTCCCACCAGCAGTGATAGATGGTGTAAGCTTTGCAGGTACGGGCCAGGGAACTGGACTTAAAGGCATTCCTGGTGACCCTACCCCACCTTCAAGATTTGTAAGAGCAGCAGCAATAGCTTATCTATCTGAGAAAGGAGACACCGCAGCTGATATAGTAAATCTATCAGAGCACATCCTTAACAACGTAGACATCCCAATAGGACTAGTCAGAGATTTTGAAGATGGAGAAACTTTCCACGACTATACACAGTGGGTTGTCATAAAAGACCTTACCAATAAAATTCTCTATTACCGCTCATATGAAAATATGTCATTAAGATCAGTTGATATGAACAAATTGGATATGAGCTCAAATGGAAAAAGGCTCAAATTCCCTGTTAATGGTCTGGGGTCTGGGGTAGTAGATATAACATCAGAGTTGAAAGCTGATGAGTAAATCAGAAATCTAAACTAAACTTTAACTATAGCTCGAAAATAACTATTCGGGCTATAGTCTTTATTTAGAGACGCATCAAGTCCGATCAAGAGAAGAGACCCCTCCCCTTTTTATGTAAAGCTCACATCCTTCAGGCGATACAGGTGTGTGTAGGGCACCAGCTGGGTACCTGAGCCATGTCATCTCACTATAAGAGCCGAATTCATCCTGAAGATTTCCTTTTAAAATCAGAATCTCTGCACCATCAGGGTAAGTTAATTTTCCCGGGGATATCCCTTTACCCCACTTCTGAAGACTTACCTCTTCAGGATAGTTATGCTCCGAATAAAGCATTTTTATAGATATTCCCGGCACCGTTGATTCAATCCAATCCTTATCCTGTGATTCAACAATAATTTGACTCCTATCTTGTCCGGGATACTGCCTAAGTTTTACAAAGATAAGACCACCCTCTTTAGAAAATGGCGTGTGTTCATAACCCTCAGGATTTAGCAAATAGGTACCGGCAGTAAAATCCCCACGCTCATCAGAAAAAGTTCCACCTAGAACCAAAATTTCTTCTCCTCCAGGATGAGCATGTGCATGGAAGTCAGCATTTGCCTCATACATTACTAATGATGTAACCTGCCCTGCTTCACTCGGTCCCACCAAATGAAGTCTCTTTCTCCACACAGTCCCACTTGGACTTTCCTGCCATTTCATAGAGTTCGTATCCACTGATACAAACTTGGACATATCGCCGTTTATACTTTCATTATTACTCATATGATTCCTCTAAGTCTTATTTTCTAAATCGTTTTTCGTCCCGAACCATCAACCACGCTATCAGAGCGCTGAGAAAAGAAAGCGCCGCTGCAATATACATCAATATATTAAAGCTGCTTACATAAGAAATCTCTATAAGTTCTTTTAATTTTTGCTCAATCTCTGGAGAAATACCAATTGGCATCTCCGCATTTGCTAAATTTATGTACTCACTTTTAAAAGCGATCTGAATTTCTTCAGGAATGCTTTGTAGATGCATACCGCTATCCATGCCATTACTAAATAGAAAAAGCATTACTATTCCTAAAATGGCGATGGCTATCAGCCCTGAAACTCTGGAGACGGCATTGTTTATGCCTGAAGCAGTACCTGAAAAAGCAGTATCCACCGCGTTCATCACAGCTGTAGTGAGTGGAGCCACGCTCAAAGCAAGTCCAAGTCCTAATACGAACATACCAGGGAAAAATGTGTAAAAATAATTACCTCCACCACCAAATAGTGCAAATAATATATAACCAACTGCCTGAATTATATTGCCGAATACTAGAGGTAATTTTGCCCCATATTTATCAACTAAACCTCCCGACCAGCGTGAAAAAAGAAATAAGAGAATAATGATCGGCATAAATGAAGCACCAGCACCAGTAGCTGAGTAATCAAAAATCTGAATCATTGCAAAAGGCAGGAAAAATAGCGCTCCGCCTAAAGGCGCGTACATAAGCAATGTAACTATGTTTGCTCCGCTAAAGGTCTTAGATTTGAACAACTTAAGAGGCATCATTGGGGCTTCAACCCTATTCTCTACAATTACAAAAGCTATGAGTGAAGCTGCACCTACTAAAAGCGAACCTATAACAATTGGATTTGTAAATCCTAATGCTGCTGATTCAATGAAACCATATACAACTCCGCCAAGCCCAACAGTCGCAAAAATAGCGCCCCAGTAATCAATCTTACATTTAGCGAGCTCACCTTTTGATTCAGGCACACGGAGAAACAAGATAGCTAATACAACAATTGCAATAGGAACATTGATGAAGAATATCCACCTCCAGGACACCTCTTCTATAAGCCAACCACCAAGCACCGGTCCTAATGCCGTTGTTATTGCTGAGAATGCACCCCAGGTCCCAATAGCTTTCCCACGCTCTGATTCATTGAAGTAGACCGTTATTATGGCAAGACTGCCGGGGATCATCATTGCGCCCCCTACTCCCTGAAGCGCTCTGAAATATATAAGCTCTGTCACATTTTCAGAAATACCGCAAAGAACAGAAGATATCGCAAACAAAGCTATTCCAATTCCATAAATTAATCTTCTACCATAGCGGTCACCCAGAGCACCACCTACTAAGATTAGCGAAGCTAAAAATAGAGCATAAGCCTCGATAACCCACTGCATATCAGAAATTGTGGCGTCTAATTGTTCCTGAAGCACCGGCAGAGCAACGTTTACAGCCGTACCGTCTATATAAGCCATACTTGCACCTAAAATGGTAGCAGTAAGGACCCAATACCCGGTTACTTTTTTAGACTTAGCGGTAGCTGTATCAGATTCTACGTTAGGGAGAACTGATGGAGGTTTGCCTATTATTCCCATGACTAAGGACTAATTAACCCTAACTAATTCTAAATGTAAATTACTTCGATGTATTTCTACTAAATATACAAGCTGCTATTTATCTAGAACTAAAGAAATCGTAATAAGCCTTACGGATAGAGTAATAAGTTCAATGCTATAAGAGGATTAATTCACTTGAAAGTGTTATAATTCAGACTATCGGGCTTACTCCTATGAGTGGAAAACTAAAAATTCACCCTCTTCTAGCGGTTGCATGCATTGTTATAATCGTAGCAGGCATGCAGGCCATAGCTCCGGTATTAAACTTGTTTTTGGTGGCACTTCTTCTTGCCGTGAGCATTATGCCGCTTGTTGCCTGGCAGCTCAACAGGGGCTGGCCTAGAACGCTTGCTTTAGGTCTAACGATACTCTTTGTAATAGTAATTGGTGCATCTCTTACATCCATACTCGGACTCGCAATTAACAATATGGCACAGAAAGCGCCTTTTTATAAAGACCGTATAGCTGAAATATATCAATCGGGATTAAACTACATCTCTTCTAAGGGAATCAATATTGAAGATGTTCAAAGTCTTGAGCTATTCAGTCCTGATAAACTCGTTTCGGTTGGATCAACTTTTATAGAGGGCATTCTCTCAACATTTGGCAACTTCTTTTTTGTACTACTACTGATGATTTTTATACTCATCGAGTTTTCTCAGATTCAATTGAAGGCCGCACGTAAGGAATACGAAGAAGATTCTTGGCAATTAAGATTCAGCGAAATCACAAATGACTTGAAAAGATATATTTCAATTACTGCCTTGTCAGGTCTCATGGCTGCAGTATCCAATACTATTCTTCTTCTTGTTGTAGGAGTAGATTTTGCAATTATGTGGGGATTTCTATCTTTTCTATTTAGCTTTATACCCAACCTGGGTTTTATCCTTAGCGTTATTCCACCTGCCTTAATAGCACTTCTGGAATATGGATGGCCTCAGTGTCTTATTGTGGTCGTAGGCTTTATAGTTATAAACAGTCTTGTAGATAATATATTAAAGCCTAAGTTTTTAGGACAGGAATTTAACATATCTATACTAATGGTATTCGTATCACTCCTATTTTGGGGATGGGTGCTAGGACCAATTGGGGCTATACTGGGAGTTCCTATGACTATGGCTGTTAAGAAAATCATCGTATTTATGAATAAAGATATAGACAGAGAAGACAACTTCCCTATACTGCAAAACCAAACCCAGAGCGACGACTAGTCGACATTTACTCTAAGTAACTATAATTATCTCGCTAAACAACTGTCTATAACGATACAGATCCCCTATCCTCTTCGTTTAAAATAATTCTGAATCCTTCTTCGTTGCATTTGCAACTAAACTAGTGAACATGAAAATAATGCGGATCAAACCGCAGACATAGGAGAGATTAAAATGAGAAGTTTAGTTTTGGCATCAGCTTTGTTTCTGGGACTTAGTTTTCAGCTACTATCACAAGAAAAGGCCGGCGTTTTCTACTATGAAGTCCCTGCCAAAAACTCAGAAGTAAATTTTGATTTAAACACTGATGCCTGCGGGGGCTATCTTGCCCAGAACCTCTTAGACAGTTTTCATGTCCAAAACACAAATGAATCTGAATCCTCAGATACAACGTATAAAGATACATACTATGCTTTCGGAGATTTTTTAAACATCGATAGCGCAATAAATATTTAAGAGTCCAGCGCACACAGTGCGCAACGCCATACCATCCTCCATCCAACCAAAAGCCCGGGGAGCCTAACCGCTCCCCGGGCTTTTCCTTATTGAAAACATAAAGTTAATGTATATATTAATATTTAGATAGAAAATGCCTCAGATACAAGAAGTCATTGTACTTTTCGATGAATTTGGTACTCCATCATTTAAAGATACAACATCCTCAGGAAACTTTTTGGGGGTTTCCGCTCTTTATACAGCAAACAATGAAGTAAAGATATTTAGATCTCTCGGTACATCCATGGGCTTATCAAATAGTCAACCTGTAAAAAACAACAGAATAACAAAAAATCGTGCTAATAAAATTGCAAGTCAAGTCAGCTTAAACAATTTATATATTACAGCAAGATACCTTGACTTAAACAATGAACAACTAGAAGAAACTAGTATCAACTATTTAAATGTGAGCAACCTAGGTCGTAAAATATTCAGAGGTGTTAAGGAACGTAAAGATGTTCATTTACTTCATAGTCAAATACTATTAAGCTGTGTATTTGATAATATAGTTAGATTTCTTGATTGCAATGATGGTGACAATTATCGTTTCTATATATTCATTGACAGTTTCAGCTACCCAAAATCTGATTCATATATAGTCCTTGATTACTGTTCAGAAAATCTACAAAAACACGTACAGAAATTTCAAGATGAATCAATAAACAATAAAAATGTATTCATAGAGCCATTAGAATTCTTTACAAAGAGCATGGTGAAACGTGAACGACTAATAGACTGTTTAAATAGTATAATTAGCAGGTCTATTTTAGATAGCAAGTCTGACAAATATGATCTTGAACCAAGAAATATAATTCAACAAGGTTTAGATAAAAGGTTTTCATTCCAGGATATTACCAATGATACAATAATATTTCTTCATGAGTCTTTATATGACGACATCCAGAGTACAAAAATTGAAGATAAATCTCTAATAATCGTATAATGTTGTCTTAGTCTTTATTGACTATTTTAACCTATTCGTTTTTTGTTACTTTAAGACAAATCACAATGACAGATTATAGTTTTATAATAAAGTTTATTATCAGTCCCCACCAGCGTTTTGATATTGAATCAAAAGTTTATAAATTTAATTTAGACAGTATCAATATGAATGTAGAATTGCTATCTAAAAATCTTAAAACGAGTATTAGAAAGTCAACTGAATTCATCCTAAAAAGCTCTGGATGGGAATCTGAAGAAAAAGCTAGACAAAGTGGATATGCGTTTTTACAAGCATTCAAAATATCTCTATCATTACAAGGTATAGGGCATGATTATGGAGTAAGAGTATTTCGAACAAAAGATACATCCAAACAATACAAATATATCTCAAAAGGTCTTGCTTTGCAGGCTCCAACTGAAGATATACACGGTGTTATGGTTATGGAAACAATTGATTTTTCTAATATACCAAGATCAGGAAAACAAGATGTATTGATTTTCTCAGATATTGAAGAAATGAAAAATATAGAAAAGAATATTGATTACATAATTGAAAACAATTATTCAATAACAGAGAACCAAATTATTTCTATTGAAGCATATAACTCCTCCTTTTTTCAAGAAAATTCAGACATTAGATTTTTACTTAGAATTATGTCTCTAGAAGCATTAATAGATCAAGAAAGAAGATCACAGAATGCCAGAAAACATATAGATGAAATAATTAAGTTGACCCAAAAATCAAATTTAGATGAAAAAGAAAAACAATCGTTGGTATCATCCATTGGTCAACTAAAAAAGAAATCAATTAGTCAATCAGGTGCTGAATTAGCATCTAAATATCTAAGAGAGAAGAAATATATGAATCTATCTGCTTCTGACTTTTTCAAAAAATGTTATGCTGTTAGAAGCAAATTAATACATAAGGATAAAGATCTTCCTACTATTACCGAAGTCTCTAGACTATCTGAAGAATTAGAAATATTTGTTCGTGAAATGTTGTATCAGTCTATCGTTTCGATAAATCAAGCAAGCTAATATAATAAATACTGTCTTTTTAATTCAATCCACCAAACCCTCTACATACGTACTACTTATTATTAAGGTATTATATTATTTTGATGGTACTTAAAGGAGGATTCGAATGAAATTCAAAACTGTTACCAAGCTATTTTCTTTATTGTTTCTCGCTTCATTCATGCCAATGCTTATGAACGCACAAAGCAATACTGCTTTCGCGCAATCCACGCACACAATAACTATTAACAACAATTGTTCAGACACCATACATGTGGGAGCAGTTCCTCCTGTACAATCAGTATCCGTGGGTGGTGTAAGTCAAACAACTTTAGGCGGCTGGGAGATGACAAAAGGCCAGTCGGCAACAGTTCTAGTTCCACTTAGTTACAACAGCGGAAGGTTCTGGGCAAGAACCGGGTGCAACTTTAATACAACAGGCACATGTGATAGTCAAAAAGTAACAGTAAATGGCGTTGAGTACACTATTGCCAATTGCTGCGACACTGGGGGCTGTACTAACTCAGGTGGAGATTTCGCTCTAGACTGTGTAAATACCGGACTACCCCCTGCGACACTTGCGGAAATTACTTTCGTACAAAACGGACAAGACAGCTATGACGTAAGCATGGTTGATGGTGGGAATATTTCTGTTGATATGATTCCTGACCCAAGCACATACGACTGCACTAATAATGGAAACTGTATCTTTACTGGAAACCTTCCAGGAAAAAATAATTCGACTTGTTCTCAAGACTCAGACTGTTACCCGCTTTTTGGCTTTGGCTATAAGTGGAAATGTGACCCTAATATGAAGATGTGCGTTAATCCTTTCTTTTGTGGAAGCCCAGGCTGCACGGATTCAAAAGGTTGCGCCCCTGAGGGCTTAACTCAATCAACCTTATCCCCTTCGACTTGGGGAGGTAGTTCAGAATTGGCAATATCTCAATCTAACTGCCCTGCAGATATGCAGCTAACAAACGATCAAAATCAGGGAACTACATATGTAGGATGCTTTGCGCCACAAAAGTTTTGCAGAAAATCATGCAGCGCCGATGGTGACTGTGGACCTCCTTATACTTTCAACTGTGGAACAACTTCTGGATATTGTGAAGATACCTCAGGAACTGTATTAGGCGCAGATTGCGACACTACTGTAGGAAACACAACTAATGAACAACTCTGGGCATGTACTGGTGTGAATGCCGGCTCCTGCTTTACAACCGGGACTACTGATGCCAACTGCTGCGGATGCCCCAACTGGGCCCCAGGGTTTCCAAACGCTGCTCCGGATGGAGCATGTGTAGCGGGAAACAACTCAAACTGGGGATCTAATGCGCAACCTGTATTCTCAGTATTCAATGATGCAAGCCCAACTGCCTACGCATTTCCGTTTGATGATGCAATTAAGCTATTTGCTTGCCAGGCTAAAACAGGCAGTGTTACTAATTACACAATCAACTTTTGTTGTATAAACAGCGACGGGGATGGTATTTGTAATGATAGTGATACAGATCTAGACAATGACGGAATCACGAACAGTGAGGAAATTGATATTATAGACGAAGAAGTTACAACCTCAGGAAAAGTAATTGGCATAGATCTCGACTCAGACGGAGTCACTAACGAGTTCGACCTAGATTCTGATAATGATGGAGTGCCGGATCTGGTTGAAGCAGGGGGAGTAGCGCTTGATCAGGACTTTAACGGACGGGTAGATGACAATACTGATCAGGACGGAGATGGACTTGCAGACGTGGGAGACCCTTCTGAAGGTGGACAAGCATTAATAGCTCCAGATACAGATGGGGACGGAATTCCAGACACCCTGGATATAGACTCTGATAACGATGGAAAAACGGATTTTGAAGAAAGCGGAGGCATTGGAGACAATGACGGGGATGGGCTTGTTGATGACAAGACCGACTCAAATGGCGACGGATATCTGGACATATTTGATCCTGATTTCGGAGGAACTCCACTTACAATAGTTGATTCAAATGGTGATGGACTTCCCGACAGATTAGACGCTTCGGATGGAAGCGGCGGCTGCTCGCTTTCCTCAAAAGGACAATCTTCTTCAATTCTAATATTAATGCTTATTCCAGCAATTGTGATTTGGAGACGAATCTTTAGAAATATGATGTAGATAACGCAAAAACCTAAGACTATAGGGGACTCAAGCCTTATAGTCTTAGGGATTATCAATTCCCACCTAACCTACTGAAGACACTTAGAATAATTTCTATTACAACATCAAGCCTAAAGTTCTTTAAAGAAAAAAACACTTTCTTTTTAACACAAAAAAGTGCATACTATTATATAGGTAGGGGTGCCAGAACTAGTTTTTTTGCGACAACCGTAATAAACCCTTAGCAAGAGAAGGATGGGGACAATCGTCATTAAAGCACACTCTGTGTGAGGAGGCTTTATATGAGTGAGATCCAAGAATTATCAAAATGGATGTCTAGGGAAAGAAAGGATACTGCAATAGAGGCTATGATGCCAAGGCTTATGGCATCTAACATAAAGACTAGTCGAGGCAGAATGCCTCAGATTATGGCCAGTTTAATGCCTAAATGTCTTGATACTTTACTCCCTAAGCTGTCTAAGGAAGACCGGGTCGAATTCGCGTTAGAGATGATCTCCATTTTAGTAGACAAAGGCTCTGTTCGCATGTCGGAAGAAGAGAGAGAAGAATTTGTATTACAGCTTGTTGAACAAGTTAGATCATAGAGATCAATTGACTCGATCTATTATTTTTTAAACTTATAATTAACGCTTGTCAGCGTATAGTAAATCTTTATACCCAAACACAATCCATATATAGTACCTTTGCATTAATTCCATAAAACTACTATACTCAGTTGCTAAAAATCACTGCCCTAAATTATGTCAGATACTCAACAAAACGCGCTTCCCAACAAGAAGACTATTATTGCAAGCACACTTGCCATAATACTGGAATGGTATGACTTCTCACTATTTGGGTTTTATGCAATAATACTTTCAAAGCTCTTCTTCCCTTTTGCAAGTGAAACAACCGCCATATTGTCCACGTTTATGATATTTGCTCTTAGCTTCCTTTTCCGACCTTTAGGATCATTGATAATAGGCAGTATAGGAGACAGGTTCGGCAGAAAAAACGCATTTATTCTGACTGTAGTTTTGATGACATTTCCGACTGTACTAATTGGCTTATTACCCACTTATGAAACTATTGGAATTGCAGCAACAGTGCTTCTTATAATTCTTAGGATTGGCCAAGCACTCTCTGTCGGAGGAGAGCGTTCTGCAACATTATCTCTATTTACAGAGCTTGCGCCACCCAATTTAAGAGGGGTTTATGGTAGTATGTCACTCTTTGGCACTACTACAGGAATACTGCTTGCCTCTGCTATATGCGGTTTGGTGTCGAGTTCTATGTCAGAACCAGATCTTATTTCATGGGGATGGCGTATCCCATTTTTACTCGGAGCATTAACAGGAATAGCCGCACTTTTTCTTAGAAAAATCATTGAAGAATCAGAAATATTTAGAAATTTAGTTGAATCAGGAAAAGCCTCAAAATCTCCGGTCAAAGAATCTCTTATTAAACACTGGCGTTCTGTGCTTGTAGTGCTCTCGGCCACAATTATGTTCGCGGTAAGCTTTTATCTGATATTCGTCTACATCATTACATTTGGTATCAGATATGGTGACATGCCCCTTTCACAAATTTTAAATATAAACACAATAATTCTTGGCATAGTGACTCTGCTATTCCCTGCATCCGCATATCTATCAGACCGAGTAGGAAGAAAACCCTCTCTAATAGTGGGTTGCTCAGGAATGATCTTGATTGGCTTTTTTCTATTCACTACATTCTCCGGCGATGATCTAATACATAAAATAATTGTCCAGTTGGGTGGTGGATTATTTATGGTTCTATTTGCCGGAGCCTTTGCGCCCTTTATGGTCGAGTCATTCCCTACACGGGTAAGAATGAGTGGTATATCATTGGGAAATGTAATTGGGTTTTCAGTTTTTGGTGGTTCAGCCCCTCTGGTTGCTTCTTACTTAATCTCAAGCACTGGAAGCATAAACGCACCGGGTATTTATCTATCTATTTGCTCGATTATATCTCTCATCGCAGTGCTTACAATAAAAGAGACATATAAAAATAAGCTTGGATAAATCTTATCTTTTTACTATTACAACTTAAGCAACAACTTTCCTTCTTCTCATTACTGTTAAAGCAACTATTCCGAGAATACTCGCCATTGCTATTAGACCCCACTGCGATAGTGTTGGAACATTACTTGGTGGAAGTATCCAGACCTTGTCAACCGTGTTTGATTCTACAACCTGAAATGTTACCTCATCAAAAGTGGATGCCTCTATCAGGTCAGTTCCGATCTGCTTATTTGTCTCGTATGTCCAGGAAACTTGACCATTTAAATCAGTTCTACAATCATCAGGTACACATTCGCCACTAAATGGATCACTTACTTGTCCGATATTTGGGCCTGAAGTAACTCTAAAATCTGTCAAAACTCCTTCTTCCGGAACCCCTTCTCTTTCAACCGTTGCAGTAACGGTGTGCTCCGGCTGCGAAATTACTTCGTTTGTAGCTGTTAAAGGGAGTAAAGAAAGAATAAGCGGATCGGGAACACTATAAACAACTGTAGCATTTACCAATGTAGTCCTATCAAACAGCAATGGAGCTTCATTTAAACCCGCAACTGAAACGCTTAGATTACGAACATTATCCAGAGTTAGTTCTTCGGGAGCAAGATCCATCTCAAAAACTGTGCCGCGAGGGACCTGTACTACCAATAGAGGAGGAAAAACAAAGACAGGGGTCTGAGGAGATACAAGAAATCCACCTACAATGCCTGGACCAAGATCTACATTAAGATAAGTTGTTAAATCCAGACGGCTGTAAGCAGCAAAGAAAAACCCTCTCAAGAATGGGTCATCCGTAGTATCTGAACTTATACCGACTCTGAGTGTAACGCTCTCTATTGTGGCATTATCAGGTATTGGAGGAAAATCAAAATCTAGAAGCACATCACTTCCTATTGCACCGGGATTAGATCCGGCTGCAGGTTGATAAAAAGTGTTTGGATTATTATCTAAAAGATTTGTTAAATTTTGATCCGTTGACAGTAGGCTGGAAGATATCACATCCGGTGTAACAAATCCACCGTCTGCAATGTGAGCTATTCCATCAAAGGGTACTTCCATGTCAATTGTCACAGTAGCGGCGAAACCTAGATTGGGAAGCATGAATGAGGCCGCTATTAGGAAATAACAAATGCCGAATCTTGAAAATAATCTATGAAATCCATCCATTTTCCTTCCTCCTCAGAACTGGAAAAGTTAATTATTCAATAATGTGTTCAGTTTATAAATATTTGATGCTATATAAATATAAAAGTTTCAGTCCTGAGATTCAAATTTCACTCTATGATTTGTTGAATACTCGGCAAAAGTCGTTATCTCGAGTTTATACTTTGAATCATATTTATTAGTACAGTGGCTACAAGAGTAGCTTCTCCTAATTCGTCTGTAAAAATGTGTTTCCTTTCCGCATACAGGGCAAACTCCAACATAGTTGCCTTTAGGCATATTTAGCCCCTCCCCTGTCGCGCAGCGTTTGGGCTCACATCCAACTTTAAGGGCAAACTTCTTCCAACCATTATTATGATTAGTCTTCCCCGTTTCTAGAAAGTGTAGTGCATGCGCAATCTCGTGGAGCAGTGTATCTTTTATTACGGGAAATGGGTTGTTCTTCATAAAAGCCTGTGATATAGAGATAATCTTCTTACGGGGTCGACAGTAACCCAGATGTCTCTTTTGGTTCGAGAAGCTAAGCTCCCAATCAGAGAGACCCCATTTGTCTTTTTGAATATCCCATTCTTTAATAAGCTCTTCGCGTGATGTCATTTATATTCCTAATGGAGTTGTTGATTTTTAGTATGTTACAGTAAAAATGAAAATTTTTCTAAAAACATTATAATAATTAGACATGACTGAAAAAACCTACTTTTTTGCGATCTCTATCCCAAGAGATGAAATAATTGAATACACAACTAAGCTGAATTCCTATATATCGAAACTTTTTGAGAAACAGCATGCTTGTACCCTCAAACCTCTAGAAGTCAGAGAGGACAATGTAATTGCAAAAATTATAATTAAGACATCAGAAGAAAAAATAAAAATCTTTGCCGACAGATTTTTTCAAAAAAATTACGAGTTCACTCAACGAGATAATGATGAGATTGAAATTACTCAAAAAGAACCAAACTTAACTAATACTGACCAAAATCAAGCTTTAAAACATTGATTCCTAGTTATTTTTAAATTCTAAGATTACCTATAAATTTAAGATTTTTTCATATCTTGCGATACATTCATTATTTGGTTTATAATGTAAAAAAACCTAAGGAGGTTTACAAGATGCGCGGTAATCTAATAAACAAAAGGTTTGTATTTTTTTTTTCAGTTTAGTAATTTTTGTGTTAGTTCCTTTAGGGATTGATGCCTGGGCACAAGGGTCAAATAGACTAGCCACTTCAGCGCTAGTTATTGGCAACTCTGATCAACTGGCGGAATGTGCTGTCTCAAATAGAAGCAACAATAGTATTAGAGTGGATGTTCAATTAATTGCTAATGGTGCAGTATTTTTCTCTGCCGAACTTAATGTACTACCCAACAGAACATCCATTATAGATGGCAATTTACCACCTGGGACTGAATTTTTCTGCAAATTCAGAACCTTCGGAAATAGCGCAAGAATAAGAGCTGCTGCAAGAGTTATAGATCTCTCAGGCACCAATAATATTATTCCGCAAAGGGCCGAAGCCAGGTAGGTATTAGCCCGCTCGTTTTCTGTTTATATCTGGGATCATACATATGCTTTAAATAAAAGTTATAAACTTTTTCAAAATTCTTGCATCCTTTGTAGTTGCAAATGCAACTAAATTAGTGAAAACAAAAAAATGGCAGCTACAAGCTGCTAAAACAGGAGGCAGTAAAATGAGAAAGTTACTTTTAGCAGGAGCATTAGTAGTAGGACTTAGCATTCCAGCAATATCACAAGCTGAGGTCAATGCTTTCGGCGTTCAGCTACCAGCACAGAGTACAGAAGTAAGCGACAACCTAAGGGGCGGTTATGTGGCATCAAGCTCCACAGACACTCTAGTAGTGCAAAGACTACAGTCTAATAAAGTGAGCTCTGGAACTCATGTAGCAAGTAGTGCCGCAGATTCCTTTGTTGTACAAAAACTAAGGAACTCTTAATCGAAGTATAAATAGATTTACGAGTACAAAAAATACGGGTCAAACCCGATAATACAGGAGACAGTAAAATGAAAAAATTACTTTTAGCATCAGTATTAGCAGTAGGACTAAGCTTTCCACTTACCTCACAAGCAGAGGTTAGCGCTTTCGGAGTTCAAATTCCGCTTAAGCAAGCAGAAGTAAGTGACAACATTAATAGTGGTTACGTAGCCCAGAATCTTTCCGATACATTTCAGGTACAGAAGCTTCAGAATCCAAGCCAAGTATCTGCTGAATCATTAGATAGCAACACCTATTATGTATTCGGAGTAGAACTGGGCGGTGACAATGCCATATAAAATATCGATCATACAATCCTCCATCCAACAAAAAGCCTGGTGATTGAATTCACCAGGCTTTTCTTTTTCAGACATATTCATAATTCACAAAGGACAATTCATCCACTATACACTAAGCAAACTCCCGATTATTGAAAATGTTTCTTGACATTAATATGACCAGTCGTATATTAATATTATGGCTAGAAGGAGTCAAAGTGAACATCTTAGAAACAAACTCCTGGACCAGGGTGTAGTGATGTTTATGGAGCAGGGTTATCATGGAACCGGCATTCAGGAAGTAGTAGATAAAGTAGGGATACCAAAAGGCTCATTCTACAACTATTTTAAAAGTAAAGAAGACTTTGGCTCAAAGGCTATTATCCATTACTCAGATCAATTCAAAGAATTCCTAATTTCAATCTTAGAGGTATCAAAAAAAGATACTCTGAAGAGTCTAAATCAATTCTTTGATCAATTAACCAAACTATTTGATGATAAAAACTGTAGAGACGGATGTTTAATAGGAAATTTCGCAGCAGAAATTAGCGACAGTAGCATAGTCGGCAGAGAAACTATGCAGAAATGTATTAGTGAGTGGAAAGATATATTCAAAAAGATAATGATTAGAGGACAAGAAAAAAAGGTTGTCAGAGACGATATATCCGCTGATGAGCTCGCTGATTTCTTATTGAATTTCCTTGAAGGATCATTAATAAGAATGAAAATAGAATCTGATACTAATCCACTTAAACAAATGAAGAGAACATTTTTGAACTATGCACTAATAAATTAAAAGAAATATATTTTTTTGAATCTTAACAAGACGACTGGTCATCTTAACGACTAAACAGGAGGTAGTAAATATGTCATTTACAAATAAAGTAGTAGTAATTTCAGGAGCTGGGAGTGGTATTGGAAAAGAAGCAGCATACGACTTTCTCTCCAAAGGCGCCAAAGTAGTAGTAAACGGAAGAAGGGAATCAGTATTGGCTGATGCTTTTAAAGATTATAATGGCAACGTGAAGTATGCCCCAGGGGATATAGGTAACCCTGAGACCGCGAAAAGAATAGTCGATACTGCGGTTAACGAATTCGGAGGGGTCGATATTGTAGTTAATAATGCCGGTATTTTCTCCCCAAAACCCTTTTTAGATGAGACAGAAGAAGGTCTTGCAAGTTATATAGATATTATTCTAAAAGGAACATTTTATCTGTCACAAGCAGCCATACCCGAGATCAAGAAAAGAGGTGGTGGAGCGATAGTAAACGTAGGATCAATGTGGGCAACGCAGGCAATAGAGGCTACTCCCTCGAGTGCTTATTCTGCAGCTAAAGGCGGGGTTCACACACTAACAAGAAATCTTGCAATCGAATTTGCTAAAGACAACATTCGTGTAAACGCTGTGGCTCCGGCAGTGGTTGAGACCCCTGTATACGGAAGCTTTATTCCGGAGGACCAAGTGTCAGAGGTGTTAGCAGGCTTTAATGGCTTTCATCCACTAGGACGCATAGGTCAGCCAAAGGATATAGTTTCAGCAATTAGTTATCTTGCATGTGATGAATCAGGCTGGATCACTGGAGCAGTAATCCCTGTAGACGGTGGCGTAACAGCAGGTAGAAATACTGCGTAAATTATAAAACTAGATAGTGGGTGTGGACTCTATCTACGCCCACTCCTTTTATTAATAATATCAATTGCCTACAGCTTCGGCACCTGGGAATGGGGGCTCTACACAGCAGTAAAAGACACCATTTGATGAGTAGCACATCTCATCTTTGCTAGGACAAGGTGTTGCGGGGCTGCATGAGTCTGAAGAACATGCCCCTTGATGCTCGGGAAGTTGTACTTCTTCTTCGTCTATTTCTGAAGCAAATGAAATCGAGAATGAGATCAAAACAGTTATTAAAAAAATACAAGTTGCTAATGTTATTTTGTTTATATAGTGAGACATTTATCTGCTCTTAGACTTTATTGAACTACCAAGAGAAGTTTAAATCGAATCATATTTAATATCAATTATTAATGCTAAGTGCTAATAGCCAGATCATATTCAATATTGGCTACTGCATCTGTGCCGCGGAATGAGCCCGCTACAGGCGAAGCCTCAATAGGAGTCGCTCCTGAAGCAAGAGATATATGCTGGTCTGCTACTGCTAGTCCTAAGGTTGGATCATAACCTCTCCACCCTCCCCCAGGCAAATATACTTCAGCCCAGGCGTGGAGGTAGTTCTCCATATTATTCAGATCACCCTGTGTGTAGCCGCTTACAAACCTAGCCGCAAATCCCATACTCCTGCACGCTTCGGCAAAGAGCACTACAAAATCTCTACACGTTCCTTTCATTTTGAACAAAGTATCCTCAGGTTCTTGAGCTATGCCCTCTTCTCTGGTTTCATATTCAAAATTCTGATTAATATAGGATGTTAAGGAGGATAGAAATTTAAGGGAACTGTTTTCCGATTCGAGCATTATCTTGGCGACGAACCCTTCAAATTTATCACCAAACTCAGATGATGGAATTCTATATGGCTCAAGAACCGTCTCATAAGGAGCTCCGTACTCCATTGGCAGTCGATGAGCCCTATCTGAGGCAAGAATATAGTCAAAGGGATTAGATCTATGGGTCTCGACCTCTGAACGGGATATAATCTCAAGAGAATCAGTCAACTCTTCAAACCAAAGAAATATCGAATCCCCTCCCACATCTACAATCTTAGTTGTACCAATAGGAGTAGGTCTAACATCTATATCAAAGTTTTTGAGTGTCTGAGATGAATCTGATCTCGGGCGGAGTCTAATAATATGGGGTTCTAAGAAAACCTCCTTACTAAAAGAATACCGGGTTATGTGCTCAATCTTGTATAGCATTTTTTATAGGGATAGGGCTATCTTCTAGTTTTGAAAAGACCGCTTCAATCCAATCACGCGGGAGTTCCCTTATGGCTTCTCTTATTATTTTCTGCCACCACTCGGATATTTCCATAAGCTCTTTAGCATTATAGCGATATTCAACAATGTGATAAGTGTCAGCCTTATAAAGCACCACATCTATTGGGAAATCCACATCTACAGCGCTAGTCCTTGTAGCATCAAAGGCAAGATAGCCTATTTTCAAAGCCATCTCCAGATTAACGTCATAAGAAAGAGCTCTGTCCATTATAGGTTTTCCATAACTGGACTCTCCGATAAGGTAATAAGGAGTGCCCTGGCTTACCTCTACCCAGTTGCCCTGCGGGTAGAGCATATACAGCTTGTGCTCTTTATCATTTTCGAGTTGGCCACCAATAATAGAAAATAGGTTGAAAGGCAAACCACTCTCTTCTAGAGCCTTCTTATCTTCATCAGCCACTCTACGCACCTGTGCCGCAAACGCGTTTACAGCTTTGTAAAGTTTATCAAATTCCTGATCACTTTCTTCTAACACTTCATCAAAATAAGTAAGCGCTTTATCTCTGACAGATCTTAGTCCAGAGGTCATAAGAAAAAGCGAATGTCTACCATACTGATGTATTGTAACTTTCCTTGCAGTTATAGACTCCGTCCCTGTTGTAACAAGGGTGTCAGCTATACCTACAAGCCCTTTTCTTACTTTCATTCCAACACAAAACGTCATTGTGAAACCTCAGTAATTTTTTCGTCTTTTTCAGTTTGTCTAAGAGAGAAGAAGGTGTCAAAAATTGCGTCCCCTACTCCGTTAAGCTTCGTCTGAAATCCGTCTAAAAATTCATGTAGTCCAACAGAAATTATTTCATCAATATTAGCGTAATCAAGATCTGAGCGCAAGCGACCTAATCTTCTTTCCGCCTTATTTGTGAATGTCCCTATCACTGTTCCAGTGATTTCATGAAGCGATACTTGAGCTTTAAGCAAACAATATCTTATAGAACGTGGAAACTTTAAATCCAGAATTAGAAACAAGGCTACATCTTTAGGAGTAATCTTCCTAAATTTTTTCCTGTACATCTCAAATGCACTCGCAGATTTAAGTAATGCCACCCAACTAATATTGTCAATCGGTGTACCCACGTCTTCAACTCTTGGAAGCAGCATATAATATTTAGCGTCTAGTATACGGGAGGTTTTATCAGCTCTCTCTAAGAGTCTGCCTAATCGCTCAAAATGCCAGGCTTCACCGTGTGACATTGTAGTGTCTGTAGTTCCAATGAACATGTGACTTCTCAGCTTTACCTCGTTATAAAAGTCATAAGGGGTATCAAGTGCAACACCAGATTTTTCTGCATCTAATAATGTGTAGTAAAATTTATTAACTTGAGCCCACATTTCAGAAGAGATAACTTCCCTAACAGTCCGGGCATTTTCTCTAGCGCTACTTACTGATGAAATTATTGAATTAGGATTTTCTAGGTCGAAAGTCAAGAAGTTTATGACATTATCTTTAGTTGGAGCACCATACCTTTCCTTAAACTGATCCACGTCCCCCGAGATTATAACCAACGGCTCCCATTGTTCCTCACTATCAACGTGACCATCTAACATTAGATGAAGGTTCACGTCTACAAATCGAGCGGTGTTTTCAGCCCTTTCTATATATCGGGCCATCCAGTATATTGAATTGGCAACCCTACTAAGCATGATATCTTCTCTTCATATTAATTCTCAATTATTTTGGCAAATTACTCAACACCCAAGTATCTTTGCTGCCCCCACCCTGTGAGGAATTGACTACAAGTGAGCCTTTTTTGAGAGCAACTCTTGTGAGTCCTCCCGGCATCACATATATATCTTCTCCGTACAACACATATGGGCGCAAATCTACATGCCTTCCCTCAAAGTGATCGTCATCCACTATCACCGGAACGAGAGAGAGAGAAAGTGTAGGCTGGGCTATATAGTTTCTAGGATTCTCTTTTATCCTTTCTGCAAAAGCTTTTCTTTCTTCCGCTGTAGAATGGGTGCCCATAAGCATTCCATAGCCACCGGACTCATTTGCCGGTTTAACTACTAATTTCTCGAGATTGTTAAGAACATATTCTCTATCTTTATCATCCCAGCATATATATGTTGGCACATTAGGCAATATAGGATCTTCACCCAAATAATACTTAATTATCTTAGGGACGTATGCATAGACAACCTTATCATCAGCAACTCCCGTTCCTGGGGCATTAGCCAATGCAAGCCGACCGGATTTATAAACATCCATAATCCCGGGTACTCCAAGTAAGGAATCAGGGTTAAATGCAAGAGGGTCCAAGAAATCATCATCAATTCGTCTATAAATTACATCGACTTTCTCAAAACCTTTGGTTGTCCGCATGTAGACAAAGCCGTCTTTAACGACAAGATCGTTTCCTTCAACAAGCTCTATGCCAGTTTGCTGGGCCAGAAAAGAATGCTCAAAATAAGCTGAGTTATATATGCCGGGTGTTAGAAGCGCTATATTTGGAGATTCCACATTGTCGGGCGCAAGGAACTGAAGCATGCGGGAAAGTCGGTTGGGGTAATCATCAACAGGTAGAATGCTTGATTTCTCGAAAACTAGTGGAAACGTTCTTTTTAACACTTGCCGATTCTCTAAAACATATGATACACCTGAAGGGCAACGCAAATTATCCTCTAGCACATAGAATCGTCCATCTTTATCTCTAACCAGGTCTGTCCCGGTAATATGACACCATATTCCTTTTGGTGGATTTAGGCCTACACATTTGGGCTGAATACATTTACTGGAATAAAGTATGTCTTTTGGAATAATGCCATCTTTTACAATTTTCTGGTCGTGGTATACATCGTCGATGAAAAGGTTAAGTGCATAGATGCGTTGTTTAAGTCCCTTTTCTATTTGTATCCAGTCACCCGGTTCTACGATTCTTGGCAGAATATCAAAAGGGAATATTTTTTCTATGCCGGACTCGTCACTATAAACCGTAAACGTCACACCCATATTAAAGAGCGCAGCTTCTGCCGCCTTTTGCCTTCTCAGTATTTCTCCTTGTGGGAATGACTTCAAGCGGTTAATTAATATTTCAGTGCCAGGACGCGGCTTGCCCTTGCTTTTAAAAAGCTCATCATAGAAATCTTCGGGATCGTAAGAATCAAAGTCCATTTTCAACAATTATCTTAACACTCTTTATACATGTTGTCATACCTTGTAGCCAATGCTTATAGTCGTTTATGCAATTAAAAAACTAATTCCGATATACGAAACTATGCGCCCCGGATCTCTTAAGACTCTTAGAGGATAGGATAAACATATTCCGGGGCTTGGTTAAAGGTGCATTATTGCGAATCTTAAATAATAGATGGGGGCTGGAATGTCCCTAATTCCGGCCCCCATCTATAAAAGGAGATAAGTTGAGAAATGAGCTCACCATTTCTTTCTTATGTTATTAACAATAGTTGCAACTACCGTGCCAACTTGGGATTTACGGAAAAAATTGTTTGTTATGTGGGGATTACTGATTTGAGTCAACTACAGAGAGATTTGCGCTTTGAATACATGCTTATGAACCGCACACATAGTCCTAAATTATAGGCAGTGTATTAATTCTAGAGAAGATTATATACTTATATATTAATTCATAGTTAAAGTCGTAGTTCCGTTCGATTTGCTATTCAAACTAATCAGCACTTTCAGTTTTGGTGATCAGCTAACATTCGTTTTCTAATCGCATACACTCCAAAAAGTCCCAAAAACCCTGTCATTGCAATTATTGCCCACCCGTTAAGCGTAGGTACCGCTCTAGTTGGCGGCACAGGATTACCATAAAGGTATGCTGCTCCAGTAAGAGGGCCGGCAGCTCCGTCAACCCCATTAGCTCCCACTATAAGCTGGTTTCCATCAATAGATGTCTCAACACCAAATTGATCCCCCACCATCCCATCGGATGCGGTCAATTCTTGGACTTCAGACCACATTCCCATATTATCCCTTTCATATACTAAAACCCTACCGTTAGTTGTGATAAGAAGAGCTGCGCTAATAATAGCAATATCGCCCGAAATGGATACATTACTACCAAAGAATTCGCCCATAACCGGCATATCAGCAGTAACAATATCAACCTCAAACCACATATTTGTCATAGGATCTCTTTCAAAGAAATATGCTTTACCCTCATTCATGTTAAACTGAGAGGCGCCGATAACCATATTGTCACCATCAAAATCCACATCAACTCCAAATGCATCACCCGCCATTGTATCAGAGCCCGTAATAATTTGATTCTCAATCCAAAGACCGGTATTAGAGTCTCTTTGATATATATACACCCTGTCACCAACTGGAAATCCAATTAATCCAGGAGCTCCAATAGCAGCGATGTCTCCTTGGAAATTAATCTTAAAACCAAACTGAAAATTCGGCATTCCGCCGCTAGGGCTTAGAACCTGTGTCTCATTCCACATCCCCATCGTGTCTCTTTGATATACATACGCCCGCCCCTCTACTGCAAAAGCCCTGTTTGCTCCAACCATTGCAATACCCGAACTCTCTTCGAGTGTGCAGGATATTCCATAAAAGGACCCTGGAGCAGAAGTACTTCCAGTAAGAATATCAACTTCACTCCACAGATTAGTGGTTGTGTCCCTCTCGTAAATATAAGCCTCACCCGGTGATGCTGCGTTTAATACATGTGAAGCTCCTACAATTGCAGTATTCCTATCTATATGAACACAGTTACCAAAGAAATCTCCAAAAGTATTAACATTGCTACCTTGTAAAATCTGCGTCTCAGACCAAAACCCTCTGGTATCGCGGTCAAAAATATATGCTTCACCTAAAAATCCATTAGCGTGAATCGCACCTACAATAGCAGTATTTCCAGAAATATGGACAGTACCACCGAACTGCCAGGATGGAGGAACATTGGGCTTTGCATCACTCGGCAATATTTTTTGAATCTCTATGAATGGATCTATTACTATCGGATATTCAGCGCCTCGGTCATCTACTAATATCTTTATCTTGGAATCTAGAAGCTTCATTTCAGAAGGTAGTTCTTTTCCAGAAGAGTCGAAAGCAAACAAGCCTCTATACCTAAAGACCTCTTTATTGTTATCGCTACTGATAAAATTAATTGAGTTTCCATCTTCTGTTTGTCGAACTTGCATTTCATCATCTATTTCAAGACCAATTTCTAGCACTACTTTGCCATCTGAGCTTCTTTTTTCTGGCGAGTTATTTAGTGTAAACCCCTGCTCAATTCCAAGCGGGCTGTTTACATACCACTCTGTAATATTTCCTCTGTTATATTCAACTTTGTTTTTTGAAACAGTAATAGGATCGATCTCATTAGAGCCAACTAAACGCATTATGAGATTCTTATTGTCCCTCGAGAATGTAACGCCATTTTTACCAAACTCTGACTCAAAACCCTGAGATGCGGTAACAGCTTTAAACTTGGTGCTTTCTCTTTCTATATGATAAGTATCATTGTTCCGCCCTAGAGTTTCAGCCAATACCGGCAGCATTAATTTAGGGACTTCTTCAAATTGAGATGGTTCGGAAGAAACCTGGGCACTTTGCTCATCCAACTTGCTATTTGGGAATAAAAGAAATACAACTACCACTAGAAAGATAAACGATAAAAATACTGAGCCAAATATAAGTCCCTTTCTCATTTTAACCATCCTCCACTGGACAAACTAAATAAATTTTAATGTTATTAAGCAATAATGATTCAAATATCGAATATATAATAATTCTCTTATAATTGCAACCAATTACACAACTTTTTAATACTTAGTTAACGTGTTTTCCAAAACATACATAACTTATTCTGCTGCATACTCTAGCGTCTCAAAAAATAAGACCCCTCTCCCTCTGTACCTACCGGCAACAAAGGGAGAAGAGTCGAGAAGGGGACAAAAAATTTATTATTTCAGCAATTATGACGTTGTTTGCATTCCTCTTAAAAAACCTATATCAAAAGCACCTCTACTTACTTTCTTGGAATCAAGATGAGCCGTATACTTGGGATCTGGAGCAGTTGCAGCATTGCTCTGATTATTTTTATTTGGTCTCTGAGTCTTACCGCCGAGGAAATTCAAATACTCTATGAAAAGATTTAAGCGGATTAACAGATCGAGACCAAGATTATTAGTCTTAGTTTCATACATCTAAAATCCCCTTCTAGTAGTTAATATTATAACGCTAACGCACGTAAAGCTAGCAAATCAAAATATTGTAGGAGAGTGGATATAAATTAAGACAAATAGGAAACATTCTATGAATGTCGCTTTCTCCTACCGCCATATATTCTGAGTTTAGTACACATGAATATTTTTGTAAAGGTTATTTATAGTCTGAGATATAAATATAGTATTTAGAGTATTACTAAATATGTAGTTATATGAGATAGCTTCAATTAACTTTCATAATTTTAGTGTTTATTCCTCTGATTTTAAGAGGAATTCATAGGTAGTTGATATTTACGAAATCAAATAAAAAAATCGAGGTTTTAGTCTTCTGGTAACTATTTTTCTAAAGGTTTATTATTCAGCGTTTCCCTTAACTCTTTTTCAAAACGATAAATATTATTTTCATTATACTCTTCAAATGATCTGTAACCATCTCTCGTAATTACAACGTCGGTTCGATACCATACATCAAGATTTACCACACTGTTCATCTGCTGGGAAAGTTCTATTTGAAGCTCATTAACATCTTTTGGGGTTATAGGTTCTATACCCAAAGCCTCAACAATTACATTAAAAGTATTATCATGAGAACTGACATGTATATTAACCAGGAAGAGTTTTTTGTACTTCTTAAATTTCTCCTTAACTTTACCTTCTAATTCCAACATTTCATGCTTAGTATTATCGTCAAGATTCTCAGTATACAGCCAACCATAAAGCAGCTGTCCATTATGATCAGAAATACTTGTCTTAACAGTTCTAATCATTAAATTGAGATCATCATTCCCAACAGTTTCTTTAATCCTTTCTTCAATACCACTGATTTCACTATCCGTAAGCACTCTAAATCCTGTAACTGTGGCTATTATGGTATCTCCTCTTTGCAAATGAACATATTCAGTATTTAGGAGATTCATCTTGGGCCAGTGGGCAAGTTCTTCCAGTATTACCTGCTCAGCTTTACGTAGCAAGACTTGATCAGCATCCAATGTCTTATTAATAAAAAAGCCGTCCAGATTCTGATCTACTACTTCATTGACACTACCTGTAGCGCTAACATCTTTTGAAAGAATACTTCTAACTATTAACTCAACAGGCATCTCAATCTGATTTTGAAATGAATCTTGCAGCTTCTTGATATCTCTTGGAGTCATTATAATAGGAGAGCGGACTGATGCGAGTATATAGAGCTTTCCATCATGCTTATCATAGACATAATCGTCTACTGATGTAGAGTGGAGCTTATCAAATTCAATGTTCAGAGCAGCCTCAATCGTGTCCTTAAGTTTTCTTTCTTGAACTAGTGTTACAAGTGAATAAGTAAGGAAACCAGCTACTACAATAAAGCCCGCAAATGCAAGGAGAAAACTTCTGAGAAAATTCTTATCTTTCTTCAGACTAGCAGCAGGTGTCAATCCGGCGGCGATGAAAGTGGCTGAAGCAACAAGCAAGATGGACAGGAAATTGGCGAAAAAGAGCATAAAAGAACCAAAAGCCCCCTCGTAATAACCTAAGGAAAGACAAATGCCCGTATTTGATAACGGAGGAACAATCGCAACCGCAATTGCCACACCCGGCAGAGCCGGGCTAACCTTTTCGTCTATCATAGCATAGGCACCCGCAAAACCGGCAAGAACGGCTACGAATAGATCCAGCAAAGTTGGCCGCACCCTTGAAAGCATCTCTGGTGTAGCTTCAAGAGCTAAAGGCAAAAAACCTAATAGCGATGAAAATAAAATAGCTAAAACGGTGCCCACTACAACTGATCTTAAAGAGTTTGCAAAAAGTCTGCCGTCTCCTATCACAAGCCCAAGTGATGACCCTATTATTGGAGTCATTAGTGGAGATACTAGCATAGCTCCTATTATGACTGCCGTACTGTTTGCGATTAGGCCAAACGCCGCAATAAGCGCAGATGTAGTTAAGAGCAAATAAAACCTTACTCCCGGTTCCGACCCTGAGGTAACATCCTTCACAACCGCCTCTCGTCTTTCGGGAGAAGTTTTAATCCAGTTAATTTTTAAGCCTTTGAGTCTAGATTCAAACATAAATTTTCCTTACAACCATCTGCATTTCTAATAATCTAACGTAAAACCATTACAAATAACAAATCTCCATAAAGATGAGGTTAAGTAATTTCGACCAATCATAGAATTTTCTTTAAGCTTGAAAGCAACAACAATTTTCATGCTCAAAGATTTAAAAAATTTACAATATTGGAGTTCGATAATTAATGTGTTAAAGTAATCATAATTAAAAATCGGTGACTAATTGTAGCGTAATCATAATCGATCATAGCATTATAGAGGAGAGGAATAATGAAAAGATTTCAGATTAAATTTAAATTGTTTGCTTTAACATTATTAGCTTTAATAGTTTTAACTCCGTTATTTGTTTCCACAAAACTGTATGCTCAAATTAGTGATAATGCCAGTAGCTCTAATATACGGCTAGTGGCTGATGAGTTCACTCCAATACCGAATTGGAAGGGTAACTTTACAGCTTTTAATTTACATAGAGCTCCAATAGTAGGAGAGCCATTGTTTTATGGATATGATGGATATGGTTCATCGGGACACAATGGAATATATTTATTCAACCGAGGCCGGCTCTTAAAGGTAGCAGATACAAATACACAAATACCAGGTATTGAAGAAAAGGAGAACTTTGGCTCATTCTCACTTTTTAATAACAAGATTGCATCCTTAGGAGATGGAAAAGTGGTATTTGTAGGGCGTGACCAATCTTACAGAGAAGGATTATACTTGTTTGACAATGGTAGGCTTTCAGTCATTGCAAATAAAGACACCCCCATGCCGGGAGGAACGGATACTTTTTCACAATTCACCAACATAACAAGTATTGGAGGAAATGATATTTTATTTCGTGGTCTTAACGGCACTCATCATCAGCAGGGTATATATGCATATAAAGACGGTAGAATTTCTTTAGTAGTAGACAAAAATACCCCAATACCTGGATCTGGTACTTTGGCAGATTTTAATGACTTCGTAGTTCTTAATGATGAGTTAGATTTAGGCATCCATATTATTAAACAGACATTACCTCAAAAATCTGGTATTTATCTATTTATAGACGGCCAGTATAGCTTGTTAGTTGAGGATGACAGTCCAATTCCAGACGCAAATTATCCTAAATACTTTTCAGACCTGAAGCACTTAGGAGGACAAAATTTCATGTTCAGACACGTTCAGCAATTTTCAGATGGAGAGCAAGAAGGTCTACTTGGGTTCATAGATGGAGAGCTTGTTGTAATAGCTAATCAGAACACCTTAATTCCAGATGGTTCAGGAGAGACTCTCGAAGACTTTACAAAACATATAACAACTGATATCAAACAAGGGAATATAGCATTCACAGCAGGAAATGAGATTTATTTATATTCAGTCAAATACGATACACTAGAACCTATATCTGATGGAAATTTCATAAGTGCCGGAAGAGGTACATATCCCCTAATACTAAATAACAATATTGTTTTTAAAGCAGAAGTTTATTATACCGGACAAAATAAAGAAGCTTTCATTTCATATTCACTAAGAGATGGGACATACTCAGTAATTGCTGACAGGGATACGCCAATACCTGGGTACAGTGGAAACTTTAGTTTTTTTAGGTTAGAAGTTATGGAAATAAATGGAAATGAATTTATTTTCTCAGGATGGAGTGGTGTATCACCAAACACCAACTCAGGAGTATACAGAGCAGTTATAACGAAGTGACGTAATTTCAATGAGACTGGTAAGAATTATAAGACCTAATTAAAAATCATTATTATTAATCTTAAGAGAGTATCCATTATGAGAAGGATGCAGATCAACTTTAAATTATTATCTTTAACGTTATTGGCTTTAATACTATTAACTCCTTTATTTGCCTCCACAAAACTGTATGCTCAAGATACTTACAACCTACAAATGGTTGCTGACAAGAACACCCCGATACCAGGTGGAAAAGGAAATTTTGATTATTTTGATGTTAGATTCGTATCTATTGGAGGAGGGGCTGTAGCGTTTAGAGGGGTGGGACTCGATCAGGATGGTATATACATAGGAGCTAGATCGTTTGTAGGCAAATAAATTTTCGACAATAAATTTAGTTACAGAACCGGGGATGTTTAAAACTGATCTGCGGCTTTTTTATTTTCTTTCTCTTTAGACATTTCTAACTACCAACTTTATTTCACCTAAGTGCTGGGTAATATAAACATCGTCATAAGCATTAAGGGAAATTTATGAACGCAATCCGATTTGGTCTATATGCCGGGATAATATGGGCTCTGGCATCAGTACTATTAATAGAGATCTCTTTAATGGAGGGCGCTGCTACCGCGTGGGTAGAGCTGGATTTCAGATTTCTAAGCGGAATTGCTTTAGTAATACTCCATGCCCTTGATATGGAGACCAGCTTATCAGGGTTAATTCAGTATTCACAGTTTGGAATGCCGATTAATGCGATAAATAGCATAATCGCTATAATTACAGGCTTTATAGATGGATTTGTAAGTGGGTTTTTTATAGCTATCTTCTATAATTTCCTATCAATCATATCAGAGGGGAAAAACTTTCCGACAACAATCAAATTCGGTATAGCCACTGGGATAGTACTCGCAATCTGCTCAGGCTTGCTTGCCCTAGTCAGCATGCTGTACAACTTTGAAATAGACTCTTTTGGATTCGCAATAAGGCCGATCTACCTTACCTTCCAGGGAATCTCCAATATTACTCAAATAACAGATGCCTCTACAATAGGCGCTATTAGCAAATCTTATCTTATGTTCCCAGAGAGCTATAAGGGTGTATTTGAATGGGGGCTTTGGGGATTTGTTGACGGATTCATAGGTGGCATGATTCTTGGATTTATATTTACAAGAATTAAGAATTTTCTTAGACCCAGATCAATTAAGGTGTAATAAATTCATTAGTCACAAATGCTTTACTCAGGATATCGGATTTTATTATTGACCGACAACAGCCCTCTCTAATATTTTAAGCTTTGGTTGGCACGTTGTGATTAAGTGCTCGTGATACCACAGCTGAGTCAGCATATTGCTGAAGTCTTGTAATCATGCCATCTTGCACCGTCCATATATGAGCAAAAGAAGGTTCTATTTCCATCCCTGATTCTTTGGCTTTTGTTTTGTAATGCCCTAGCACAACAATTTTATCCCCAGCGTCAATATATTCATCAGGGTTTGCATTCCAAAATTCAAAATGCTGCATTACATTCCCAAAGAAATCTTCAAATATTGAACCGAGTCCGTTATATTCGCCACCATAAGGGAAACCTTCAATTATTTCCCATTTCATATCTGCATGTAGTACTCCGGGAAGCCCTGTAGGGTCTCCGTTAACATGCTGGTAAAACTCTACAACTGTGTCCATTGCGCTTCTACTCATTTAAATCACCTCACTTTTTAATGTTGATGCCAATATATCACAGTTGGTTTTTAAAAACAAAGGAAATCTAAGCAGCCAAGCTATTTAAACTTCAAACTTGTATAACTTTGTGAGAAATCTACATCTCTGTACAGTCAGGAAGAGTACCTATCCTATTCTGCATAAGTTTGGCTATTGAGACTGAGCGTTCTTTTGCAAGCCCAGCTTTTGTGCCACAATAGAGCTCATCTATGGTTTGATGAAACAGATATAGCCAGCGGGAGAAATGCTGTTTTCTGAGCTGGACCTTCTTATTGAGTTCATAGTGCACTTCCATCGCTTTAGGTCCTCTTTTATATACATGATTCTGGAATAAAATAGTCTCCCAGAAATCGGCGATTATGGGAATATGCGCTTTTAGATCGAGCTTTGCATAATGAGTAAAGATATAGCCGATCACAGGGTCGACCATCATGCGGTCATAAAAACTCCACATGAGATTATCTATATCTTGTCTGTTTTCTATGTCCCTAAGGTCTTTATTGTTCATATTCAGGTGGTTAGTTTACCAGATATCTCTAACTAAGCACGAATCCTCAGAGTGAATCTTTTAATATTATTAGAATCTCTTCTATTTCACAACTCATCCAATAATATAGACTATATAAGTATGAGTGAAACTTACGATCCAGAAAAACGATTCAATGAAAGAGCTCGAATTTATGATGATGAAATAGACAAAATCATCCCCGGCTACAGAGCTCTTCATGATATCTCACACCATATCTTAAAAACCACATTACCAGATGATGCATATGTATTGGTAGGAGGCTCGGGCACAGGCAAAGAATCTATAGGATACGCAATTGAGAATCCTGGGTGGAAAATTACAGGTTTTGATATTGCTGAGGAAATGATAAAAAAAGCTTCATCGAAAATTGAGCAAAATGAGTTAAGCCATAGAATTGAACTGATCCACGGCGGGATCAACGATGTTCTCCAGGAAGATTTTGACGGTGCGACTTCACTTTTAGTTGCCCACTTTATTCCTAAAGAAGAAAAAGAAGAATTTATTAAACAGATATATTTTCGACTTAAACCTGGAGCTAAGTTTATAATCGCAGATGTTTGCAACGATGTTGACTCCAAGAAGTTTGAAGAATTTTTATCTGCCTGGGAATCCTTTCAACTCCAAACAAGAGATAAAAAGGAAGTAGAAGAAATGTTCAGCCATGTTAGAAAAGACTTAAATTATATTACGGTAGAAGAAACGAGTACTTTGCTAAAGAGTTGTGGATTCGTAAATATACAACATTTCTGGAAATCACTTCTCATTAATGGATTTGTAATGGAGAAGGCTCATTAAACCAACTTTATTGCTAAAAAAGTGGGTACTCGATTTTTACTCTTTTTTTCATTATAATAACTCCATGAGTCATTGGTTGTTCATCGGGTTGATAGGTATTGTTCTACTCTATTCATGCGACAGCGAAATTACTGGAAACGTCAGTTCTGAAACTATTCCTAGGGAAATTGAACAAGGCTGTGCTACGGACATAGAGATCGCTCATAGCGATTGCCCTGCTATTGAATTGACCGCTGTATGCGACCCTTTCCTATGCAAAGTAGCTCCGGGTCAAAGCCTGGAAGACGAAATAGAATTAGCCACTGATTACACTCTTCCTGAATGTGAGCGCGATTGTAAGGCTATGGATTGTAGTACAATTGAATGTACAAACAGTAATATTTATAGCGAACTCAATGTAACTATAAATCAGGACGGACAGTTAAACGTAAGTGGTATTTTAAATGAAGATATAGTTTTTACATGCCTAAGCCGTACTTCTTGCGGACAGTAAACCCCGCCATTCACTAAATATTTAGAACTCATAACCGTGCATTTCAATTTCTTGATCGAAAAGTTTAGCAACTTTTGACTTCTGCTCAGGAGTATAGACTTCCTGATAAGGCCTCCTATCTTTTCTATAGTGGGATTTTTCAGTCGGTCCGAGAGAACCAGCAAAAGGAACTCCAAGCTCCTCAAATATCTCACCAAGTTCTTCATTTAAATGCTCATACCTAACTACACGGTCTACCATAATATTTTGGTCAAGATCAGTATATTTAGGGTAGTTGTAAGGGAGTTCAGCAACATCCAAATATTCATCAAATGATATATTCTGATCGTATTTACTGTAACGCTGCCTTACAAAGTGATAATGTGAGAGTACTTTATCCCAAGGATTTCTTTCGACTGTAAATTTGTAGTAATTATCCCAGATCTCGTTAGGGATTCTTTCTCTTACTTCTCTTGCTTTAATGTGGGATTGAAACTTCTTAAGGGTAACGAACCGCCCTAATGTTCTGGCAATCTTAGCTGGGGAACGGCGTTCCCAAAGTTCGGGAAGTGGATTATAGAACCCCCTGTAATTCCTTGGACTATAAGGACGTTCCGGCCGATCAATGGTACTTACAACATCATCCTGCCCACAGTGGTCAGAGAGATATATCTGAATACTAGACCCAGCCGTTTTACGAGTCTTAATAAAAATAAACTTGTATTTATGTGAAATTATCATCGAATAGTCTTTATCCGTTTAAATGCAATATTCAATTGATAAGCAAATTTTACCTTACGATCATAACATTGAACATAGTAAGGCAACGCATTAAGTTTGGCATTGAGAGTTGTTCTCAACAGGAAAATAGATAATGTCTAATATATGTCTAGCAATAAAATTGTCAAAAGAAGCAAAACATATGCTATTTAGACACCAAATATCTATCTAACCCACTGTTATAACACATATTTTATGAAATTAAAATTATTTTTACAAAATGCTTGACAAAACTACGACATTGCTATACTATTACTATACATCAATTAGACAGGAGAATTTAAATGCTTAAAACATTACCAGATATAGAATCATACGATCATAAAGTGTCACAAATATTTAAAGAGGCTCAAGTGACCAGGAGTGGCTTGTTTAACATAAAAAATGTAGGCAAGAAAATCGGCCTCAAAAAAGATGAGATAGAAGCTATGTACTACCATCTCAAAAAGAGCAACATGATAGAGAATGCCAACGGATCTCTGCTAAGAATATCAAAATACGGAAAGATGCTACAGAATGGCGAAATTAATTATGGTTATGCGCCTATATAAGCCGGCGAAAGTTAAATTAAAAACCACTAGTTAATTAACAAAGGAGGCTTAAAATGGAAAATATTAGATCTAAGTCATCGGGTAAAGCAAAAAGCTTTTTAGATTTATCCTTTATAGAAAAATCTATTACAACCATAATCCCCGACAAGTCCTCTGTTAACCAGAATTCCAAAGTCACAGGGGGCAAATTTAACAAAAGATCAAAAAAGTATTTTTCTGACGAATACTTTTATTTTGCTTATCGAATTTAAAAAAAAGTAAATTTAGCAAAGGAGGCGTCAAAATGAACTTTCTCATTATTTTAGCAACAGGATTTATAGCTACAGGATTCATGTGCTTGCTGCTTGAATTTATCACCAAGTCAAAACTAGCTAATGCGGACATGGTAAGAGCTATAGGCAGTCTGTACACAGGCTCATATGAGAATGCGCTTATTCCAGGACTAGTAATACAATTTCTTTCTGGAATGTTTTTTGCATTCGCTTATTTCATGGTAATGAACTTCTTTTTCACGCCGACCCTCCTTAGCGGAATACTTGGGGGTCTAATAATTGGCCTATTCCACGGAATAGTAGTTGGTTTTGCCCTCGTAATTACTGTTGCAGAACATCACCCAATTGCAAAATTTAGAAAGGCAGGCTTAACTGTGGCTTCATCTCATATAGCTGGTCATGTAATTTTTGGGCTCACAGTGGGAGTAATTTATGCCATAAGCAAAATACAGGTTATTCATTCAAGTTTTGCTTATACATTTTAAACTCGAACATCCTATACCTTCAACCTCTCTATCCCAGACCCTGAATGGAACTCCTAACTGAGTTTATTCAGGGTCCTATTTTATGTCTCAGAAATATTTTCCCAATGAATTGAATAATTGCTTGAATCCTTTGTAGTTGCATTTGCAACTAAATTGGTGAATACAAAAAACGGGCTAGACCCAACAACATAGGAGGCAGTAAAATGAAGAAGTTACTTTTAGCATCAGCATTAGCAGTAGGACTTAGTTTTCCACTCAGCTCTCAGGCTGAGGTAAGTGCTTTTGGAGTTCAGCTACCAGTAGAAAGGGCTGAAGTTAGTGATAACATCAGGGGCGGATATGTAGCTTCTGATTTTAGCGATTCTTTAAACGCTCAGGAGCTTTATAATAAAGAAGCTGTAAAATCAGAGAGTGATTCAGTTCCAGAGAATGTTTATTCAGTCTTTGGCATCAACATTAGCGGAGATCAGGTTATCTAACATGACCTGGCTACCAACCTAAAAGTCCGTATTGATACGGACTTTTAGGTTGTATTTTTCACTAAACACATTTTCCATTAGCAGACTTAACTATTAATTATCAAATTCTTCAGAAGATGGAGCACCGCCTGGTTTTCCTTTGTCATGTGGTGGCCTGTTATCCGGCAAACAAGCAATAACATCTCCTCTCATTATTTCACATACACCCGCAATAGAATCACCCTTGGGCGAAATAAAAGCGCACGTATCTCCAACCGACTGCGCTTCGCACGCTTCAACAGCTTCCGGTGGCGGGCCTCTTCGTTTACCTCTCTCGGACTGCTCTCCATGATTACTCTGCGCTACAACCATTTCTCCATACTGATCCATGGTAAAACCTTCAGATCCAAATCCTAAAGCAATTGAAAAAACTATTAACCCAGTCAATAAAGACCTCAACTTAATGTCCAATATATTTCTCCTGTTCTAAAGAATGTAATTTGGTTTCTTATATAAAAATATTGTACGGCATTACCGTTTTCAACAAGAACTTAGATTTAAAGCAATTGGCTATGAATAAAAAACAAAGTGAGATTAATGATCTTCAGACTGTTTTCCTGAACTCATTAAGAAAAGAGCTACAAAAAAAGCAAGTACGGATACTGCACCGGCAAAGTAATAACCAGCCGCGATGCTCTTTGACAAAGAGAGGTGGAATTGACTTAGTACCGCTGGATAATTTGCCATAAGCTCTTTAATAGCATCAGTTTGTCCCAACTCTGCCTTAGATAGCAGAGTTTTTATGATTTCTTGACCGTTATATTTATCAATTATCTCATCCGTTTCCAAAGCTAATATAGTTGTAACAAGTCCACCTATTGATGCAAGCCCAATTGTAGCACCCATTTGCCTTATAGTTTGCACTACGCCCGAAGCCTGAGCTCTGTATTGGCTAGGTGCTCTGTTGAGAGCATCCGTGTTTGTTGCGACCATAACCAGCCCAATACCTAAGCCAAGCAAAATCATTCCTGGTAATATCCATAGAAACTCAGCTCGTTCCAGAAAAGGAGCCTGTCCTAAAAAACCGGCAGCAATTAAAGCTGTACCAAACAAAGCTGGAATTCTAACCCCCACTCTATCAAGCAGCCGTCCAGAAACTTGAGACATAACGACAACAGATACAATGATCGGCATTAGAGCAAAACCCGCCTCAAGCGGAGTAAAGTGCAATATGTCCTGGAGATATATTGCCCCGAAGACAATAATACTTATCATTGCAAATTGTATGCAAAAAAGCAGAATAGTATCAGCAGTAAATGCAGGGTCATCAAATAATCGAAATTGAATTAATGGGGTCTCACTCCTGGTTTGAATATATGCGAAAAGTACTAATATCAAAAGTCCCCCAAATATTAACCCAAGTGTTAAATAGGATGTCCATCCAAAAGTATGGCCCTGTTGAATTCCAACAACTAAGCCAACCAAGCCCAGGATTAACATTAGTGCATATCGCAAGTCTACTTTTTGTTTCTCTGAAATAGTCTGAAGCGGCTTTGAGAAATAAGTTAGAAGAATGGCGACTATACCAACCGGTATGTTGATCCAAAACACCCATCTCCAGGATAGATATTCAGTTAGTGCTCCCCCTAAGAGTGGCCCAATCGCCAGGAATGCCTGAGCTACCCCAACATAAATAGCCATAGCTTTACCCCTCTCATGTATATCAAAAGAGTCTACAACGATGGCAGCTGATGCAGGGATCATAAGGCCCGCCGCAATACCTTGAAATACACGCGCAGCGATTAAAATCATCTGATTTGGAGCAAATCCGCAGATAGTGGATGCAATAGCAAAGAGGATCACACCGGTTATAAAAGCTCTTACCCTACCGAGAGAATCACCAAGCTTGCCACCTAGTGCTACTGTAGATGCGAGAGCAAGCACATAGGCATTTACTATCCACTGGAGACCCGATTGAGAGACCCCTAAATCTCGCTGCATTACTGGAAGCGCTACACTGACCACAGTCTGATCAATGAAAATCATAGATAGAGAGCCGGTCATAGCTATTAAAGTTAGCCACTTATGCGTTTGTTCTTGTTTTGACAATTATCTGGTATTCGCCTAAAAATGGGATGTAATCATTAAACTGTAATAACTGCGGGCTGATTGTCAACCATAGCAAGATACTATCAGAATAGAAAATCATTATCAGATAGATATGTCTTGGGAAGTAAGAAAATTCTAAAATTAATCAGATAAAACGAGCCCCGGATTTCTCTCTAAAAATCCGGGGCTTGAGGATGGTGGAGGAGAAGGACTACCGTCCTTCAAATTTAATGTTTTTTGCTTTTCTTAAGCCCGCCTATATAGGCAAACTCTTAAATCTAATAACCACCTTTGCAGTTAGGATCTTCTACACAATCAGTGTCTTCGCAGTCTATTCTTTCATCACCGTCGTCATCAGCGTTATTTGAGCAGTCTTCTGTAGCTTCAGCAGCCAGTTTGTCTGCTGTTTCAGACATGTCTACTGCTTCTTGAGTTTCAGTTAGAGTTTCCGTGCTCTGTGTGACCTGATCTTCAACCTGATCCTGACCTGCAAATGCAAGCGGACCTGCAATTACTACTGTTAATGCTATGAGGATAGAAAGTATTGATGTTCTCATTTCTATCACCTCCTGATATTTATTTGCCGGACACAAAATATTTGTGGCTGGCACTTTCTTATATTTGCAACGATCATGCCAAAAGCTAGCAAAGATAAATTATCTTGTGATTTATAGTAGTTAGAGAAATGCAGCACTTTTAGAGAACAAATAAACAAGCTATTCTGTGGGATATAAACAATAAGAGATTGTTGATATAGCACAATTGAAGCTAATTAGAAACTGATGATTTTGGCTATCCTTCCTTAATTATTAAGAATTCATACTCTGGCACTGTTATTGCAATTAATAAACACAAACATTAGGAGATAGAGGAAATATAAAAAGGAGGTGATATTAGTGAAAAATCTGCTAAATATCACAGTTTTTGCGTCAGCAGTACTTAGCATCTTTTCTACATCATTGACGCTTTATGAAGTACCGAGTTTAAAGGAAGCTTTGTCAGTAGTCGAGGAAGGGGAGACAGTTCAAGAAAGTAAGTCAGAAAAGGATATTAAAAGAATATATATCTCTCATGACATTTCGGACAAAGACAGAGAGCAATCCGAGCCTCTCATTCTAGCTGAGAACAAGGAGAATATTACAACATCAGCTGAGGAGCATTTAAATGTGTTTGGTGTAAAAATTTCCAGCAGCAATAATCAAAGCAATATATAGCTGAAAAAATAAAATTTCAGAGATAAAAAAGCCCTGAGAGATCTTTTAAATCTCTCGGGGCTTTTAATTTTATTCTAGGCAAGAACCTACTTAACGTCTGCTTTTAGTTGTTTTCTTTATTGTTGATCCTGAAGCCTCTTCTCACTGTTATCAGGCTAAAAAGTCCAAGCATAACAGCAGTTGCGACAAGTCCCCACTGATTCATTGTTGGCACAGATGTTACAGGTGGTGGTAGATTACAAACTTCTACATTTTCGCATGAAGATACATCCGCCACATAATCGAAATAAGGCGGAACAGGGCAAGCGTTGGAGGATTCAACAACTTTACAAACACCCGGATCCTCTACACAACATCCACTTGTAGTAAATGGTGGTGGTGTAGGCGTTGGAACCGGCTCGCACATGGGCACTCTACCACATGTAGTCCCTATTCCCAGAAATTCAACATTGGGAGGTGTAGCACACGCACTTTGTTCAGTAATGGCGCAACGCCCCACAGCCTCTACACAACATCCATCAATTGAAACTGGTGGTGGTGTAGGTGTTGGTGGCGGATTTGTAGGTGGTGGATCTGTTGGTGGTGGATTCGTAGGTGGTGGATTCGTAGGTGGCGGATCTGTAGGTGGTGGATTCGTAGGTGGCGGATCTGTTGGTGGCGGATTCGTAGGTGGCGGATTTGTAGGTGGTGGATCTGTAGGTGGCGGATCTGTTGGTGGCGGATTCGTAGGTGGTGGATTTGTAGGTGGTGGATTTGTAGGTGGCGGCGGTAAATCTTGACAGGGAACTGTAGCGCCATTTCCATCTATACACATACAGGTATCTCTTCGAGGAGACGGTTTAGGACATAAGTCACCTGATTGTGGAAAATTAGGTGGTGGACCCATTGGAGCCAATTCAATACCGTTAATGCCATCTTCAAAGAATGTTAAAGCTGCACCATTACAATTCTTTGCCCCATTCGGCGCTGGAACACATTGTCCATCGCCACCCATGGCCGAATTGTTATTACAGCACCAATCTTGAGCATTTGCTGATTGCCCAAATGAAATAAAGGTAAAACTCGTTAATACAAGACAAAATACTGACAATAAAATCTTACTTTGGAATCTCATAAATATTTTCCCTCCACGGAAGTGTTTTATACTTCTTCTTTATACCTCTACTGCTTGTTTATACATCTACTACGGCAAAGCTCGCTAGTTGGATGCAATTCAATATAAATAAATTTCCATCCATCAATAAATCTAAACAAAGCAGAACTTCTGCTATTTAAATCTGGAGTCTGTCAGTGAAAATACGGGGTTTTCTAGAAAGACTCTCCACCTGTAAATAACTATACTGTGATAGCTGGATGTGACAACTAATTATTTAAAGGTCAAACAAATTTGGAGTATTGCAAATTTTATTAAATCAAATAAAGCAGAGGAGTTAGGCGCAAGTTTTTATATACCATCTGTATCCTATAATGATTCTAGATGTCTTAGCTTTGAATATATATATAAGGAACAAAAATTTTACTAATAGAGAGGACGAATTTGTGAGAATACCAATAACAGGAGTTCCGAATCTTCAATCCTTAAATAAGATAACTCTATTTCCGTTGAAGGGAATTCCCATTTCCTATCAGCGGATGTTCCAGGATCGTTTGAGGTTTTCTCAAAATCAGGGTCACCATATTTTTCTACCAAATAGTTTTCTAAGTTTATGAAGGTTTCCGCTAATTCGTACTGAGCAGGCTGGCCCTCGGGAACAAATACAATCCGTGTAAGTTTTTTGCTTTCTTCATCCATCCAGAAACTAGCTCTAACTTCGCTCTGCCCCATTTTTATGCCTCTCAGCTGAAGACCAGAATACATATTATCTCGCTCATCGTGCTTAGCGTTTCTTCTCTTAACTTTTTTCCCTAAAACAGCTTCTACCTCTTCTGCGGTCATGCCCCACTTTACATTATCCCAACCATATACATCTTTGGGTTTTGTACCCGCATTAACTAATAGAGATGAAGCAAATAAAACAATCAACGAAGTAATCGAAATTATTTTTTTCATATAGCCCCCATTTCAAATCTGCATACTTGCAGTTAACTCTCCAAACCTTTAATAAACTATAAATTAGAAATTGGAAAATTAGAACTTCCTTATGAAAGGAATAGTATTGTTTATTAAGTCCCTATACTAAAAACTAGTTGTCTTAATAAGGAAGGGTTATCTAAATTTCTGACCTAAATTACCCTGCAGATATTCAAACTGCATGTTATTATTTATACATAAAAGAACTACAAACGAGGTGACTAAAACATGAGAAAGAGATTGTTTTCAATATACGCTATCATAATATTTGCAACACTTTTAACTTTATCAGGAACCCTTTTCGCCGAGCAAGAGAAGGAGTCTGATATAAAAATTGTCAGTGTTCAAGAAGCAAATGAATTAATAGAGGAAAATAATAAAAATCCCGAATTTGTAATACTGGACGTAAGAACTATTGAAGAGCATGAGACAGGACATATTCCAGATTCTGTAAACATAAACTACAAATCTTCAAACTTTAGAGATCAAATAAGCGAGCTTGATAAAGAGAAAATATATGTCACATACTGTCGTTCTGGAGCACGGAGCACAAAATCCGCAGAAATAATGAAAGAGGTTGGGTTTGAAAATATATATATGATTGATGGTGGAATTGTTGCTTGGAAAAAAGCGGGATTGCCTACTTCACAAAACAATTGAATATCAAACACTAAATAATCCTAAGAATAATTTATATGAAGTTGAATAGACAAACTCAGTCTAATCACAACTCGGCAATTCTTCTCCTCTAACCATAGCTTCAAGAGAAATACGCGGACAGATATTATTTTCTATATAGTGCATTAGATTTGTAGCAGCACTGCGAATACGGGCTTCCGCTCTCTCGTCATTGCAAGTTCCATCTTCATCAAATATTTCTCTGCAGTTAGCAACTGAAACTGGTCCGGGCAGTACGATTGCTCCGATATGCGAACAGACTCCTCTCAGACTTTCTAGAGACTTAATTGCTCCTATAGCACCAGCCGCAACCCCCATAAGGGCAACAGGCTTTCCTGACATGACAGAGGGGAATCCCAGATTTTCAATAGCAAGCTTCATAACACTTGAGAAAGAGCCGTGATATTCAGGAGTGGCAAGTATTATTCCGGTTGCATCTGTAACAGCTTCTCTCATTTTAACAGGATCAGGAGAATCTCCACTAAGACCTGGGGGATAAAGATGCATTATTGCAGGATCAAATAGCTCAACCTTCACACCTTTATGCTTATTTAATTCATCTAGAGCCAAGTTGAGAGCCATAGCTGTATAATTGTTGGGTCTCACACTACCTAGAATTGCTACTATACTAATGTTTCTGTCTGCCACTAGGCCTCTCCTTTACTAAAAGTATAAAGTCAATCTACACTCACTGGGAATAAATGTAAATTCTTATAGCTTCAAAAAACGATATATCAAATTATAGATGACACCTAGGATAGTGCAGCTATAATAAACATTAGATAAACGAAAGTACGGTATTGGAGATTATAAAATCGATAAGGATAGATTCTTAGATGTTCTTGCTATTTATGGATCAGATATGGATAAATGGCCGGAGGGTCTCAGAAAAGATATAGAAGAAATTCTTAAATCATCACCCGAACTCCTTGAACTTCTTCAAAAAGAAAAGGAATTTGAAGATTTAATGAACTTACAGAGTGTTCAGGAACAAATGAGGAGTCCTGAAGACGAGTTAATAGACTCTGAGGAAACAAAGGATAAAGATACAACTGACTAACATGACTAAAGAAGACAACCCAGGTGTAATTGCCCCGCCACCGCTTATTTTTCTATGTTTTCTAATTCTAGGCTATGTATTGAACCGTTATTATCCCCTTACTGTATTAGAGGGGCCGCTCAGTACTATTATTTCGGCTATTTTCTTTGTTTATGCAGGTCTCACTGCAGGTCTTGCATTCTTTTACATGGTTAAATCCGGCACTAATGTTGATGTAAGAAAACCTACAAACACAATTGTTACAAAAAGCGTTTATTCTTACACAAGAAATCCGATGTACCTCTCAATGGCTATCTTATTGATTGCATTCTCCTTATTGTTAAACGCGCTTTGGATAGCGTTATTAATCCCATTTTTTATGTTCGTAATGCAAAAAGGCGTCATAGAGCGAGAAGAAGCATACCTTGAAAACAAATTCGGAAGTGAATACCTACAATATAAAAGCCAGGTCCGCAGATGGATTTAAATAACTAAATCCGGCAGACTACACTTAATTACTCGAGAAATTTACCAACCAAGCCCAATGCACGCATAACCTTCTGCAATCATTGATTTATTCATGATTCACTCTTAGGATCACAAACATTCCCCAGGCTAATTGTGTCAGATGACACAATTAGCCTTACAATGGACCAAATTCCCAAATCATTCAAAATATGGCAAATGTTTAATTATTTCAGATAGTTACAGCAATTTTTTATATCTTAACATTAAAACGGGTTGACATCATTACGTAATGATGTTATAAATGAATTGTGACTGAAAGAACCATACAACAAAGAGCCAATCCCAATAAAATGCATAGAGGCTCACTATATATACCAGCTTTGCTTTATGAGAGGCTGCGCCTTTATTCATTTATGAGTAGAACAAGTCAGTCAAAGATCATAGAAGAAGCTCTAGGCAGTTATCTTGACGAACACATGACGGGCAAAGAGTACGATAATGTGCTCATGTATCAAAAAGACGAATAAGGACGGTAAAGAAGGAAACTCAAGAGAGAGAGGATGTTACAATGAGAGTTAGAGAGATGATTAAGTTCTTAGTCGAGAATAAGGGTTGGTATCTTGTAAGGATTTGCGGATGCCACAGACAATTCAAACTAAGAAGCAAAAAGAGCAGACTGACTATTAACTGTAGAATGGATAAAGAGTTAGCTGAAGGAGCCTTATTCCATTCGATCAACCAATGTTTTGAATCAAAAGAAATAGTAGGAAAGGACCATTATGAATTTACCATCGAGGAATCTTCTAACTGTTTCTCGGCCTATAGCCCGGATTTGCCCGGTTGCGTAGTAGTAGGTGATACAGTAGAAGAAACCAAGGAGTTAATGATGGGAGCAGTAAAGCTCCACTTGGAAGGCCTTAAACAAGAGGGCCTTATTGTCCCCGAGCCCGGAAATGCTGCTAGTTATATTGAGTTAAAGCAAGCCTCCTGAAGTGTGAACATATCTCACCTTGCGCAATATTAATTATTTAAGTTACGGGTCTCAAGCAAGGTGGGATATGTTTTATTTAATCCCGCATATAATTTACTTCATATTGAAATCTGCAAGCAGTTAGATATTTTTTCTCATACTGGTATAATCAATCCCCTCATACAGAACTAATACGGAGAGGTGGCCGAGTGGTCGAAGGCGCTCGCCTGCTAAGCGAGTAAGGGGGTTATTCTCCTTCGAGGGTTCGAATCCCTCCCTCTCCGCCATTCCACTTTGCAACTATTAATTGGGAGATATCAAACGGAGTGCTTACTATAAAATGTGAGAGTACTGGAAACGAAACTCTTTCTAGTGGTGAAATTAGTTATCCAATTTACACTGTAGGCAAATACGAATTGGCTCTAATGAATGGAGACATCTTCACGAAGAAGTAAAACTATTGAAGCTTCAACTATGAAGAAATATTATTAAATAATTCGAGCAAATATTTTCCACTCTTGTTTGCAAAATTAATCATTCGGGTTTGATCTTCAGGACTAATATCATTCTCAATGTGTCTAATTGTTCTTTTAATAGCAATTGAGTGACCTGGGTCTTCTTTAGCATGAACTTCTACAAATCTGGAAGGAAAATCTATGGGTTTATGTTTTGGGAACATAACGCCTGAAGCATTTTCAAAAAGATATGAGTGTCCTAAAACACCAAGAGGAAATTTTTGGGCGCATTCTTGTAGGAGAGTGTCGTATTCTACTGCTTCAGATATCTCAGATATATCGACTCCTCCTCCCACCCCTAGTTCTTCTAAATCTTTAAGGGCTATCTCTGCGTGGCCCAGCTCTCCTTTGGCGCACACATCAAACCTTTGGCTTAAGTAGGGATGAGCCTCCTTAGTCACCTCGCTTGCAAGGTTAACAGCTCGCTGGCTTATATCTTCAATAATATAAAAAGTTTTGAGAAATCTGGTGTAATCTTCTATGGAGATACTTCCACTAAGAAGGGCTTTTACTTCAGGCATATCTTCAACTTTCGAAAGATATGCTATAACTTCCATGTCTAGTTTGGCTTCAAGGCTATTCATAATTTGGACTATATGATATATGAATTCATTGACTAGGCAATAGAAGATTTTATACCCTGAAAAGTGCAGTATATTGATGTGGTGAGTATTATCAGTAAACTAATTAGCTCGCTGCGCGCCCGTAGCTCAACTGGACAGAGTGCTTGACTACGGATCAAGAGGTTGGGGGTTCGACTCCCTCCGGGCGCGCCAGTGCTTCTCATTGTCACACTTATTTAGTTCTTATTATGAGTCAACTGATTATAGATCACCGGCATTTGTTCTTTCCACACTGACCATATAGCAGGGTCTGACATAAGATCCGCCATAAAATGTGCGACGTTTATTCGGCTGGTTTTTCCAGGATCAAATATTGCGCTTCTGATAGGAGAGATATGCACTTTATAAGGACTAATAGTGTTTTCATCAATTAGATTGTCAGGGCGTACAACCGACCATTCAATGGCAGGATGGTTTTGGCCAATTTCAATTCTGAAATAGTCCGCCGCTTGCTCATTATCAACATGGGGCGGAAGCAATAGCCGTAATACTGCTATCACACAACACTGAGCAAATGAAACATCTTCCGGTATATCTTGATTTGAACATCCCGCACTATTCATTAAAACGAATTTTACTGGTTTAGGCGGATTATTGGCTTGAAGTGCATGACATAAACGCCGTACTGAATCTGTAACAAGTCTTCTGGGAGATCCAAAAATCCCATGAAAGCTCATAGTATGTCCTAAACAGCACGCAATCGCATCACAGCCTCGAGAATGCTGCGCCATATCGGTATTGCTCATATCTAAAATTGCTGCTTTGATGATGAATATATTTTTATGGGTTCGAATTTCTTCTGGAAATTTTCCGGTTGAGCGTACTATAACCTTAACATCATGCCCGCGCTCTAAAAGCTGCTTAACAAGAAGTTGCCCTGTAGCACCAGTTGCACCAACTACTAAAATCTTCATTTTATTAATCTCATTCCTCTAATTCGTATTTTTGTTGAAACGATACCATAAGAATTAAGGCAAAACAGAATCAGCTTCTATCTCCACGACATGAGAGAAAAGTCTGCTGTACATTGCTATGACGTATTCAAGAGCCCTACCCTCCGCTCTAACAATCCCTTTGTGAAAATGAACAGGAAATGTTAAGCAAGATAGCGCGCCTAGTCTAAAATCCCTTTGTGCCTCAGTCCAACTATAGTCCTTAACCCCTTCTTGAAGAAGCCTATCGTACCAGTGTCTAAGTGCTTCGAACTGTCTACCTTCTCGCTCACTTGGAAGTTCGCTTCCTCCAATTAATCTGGCAACATCCATAGCTCCCATACTTCGTATTGAAAATTGCCAGTCGAGAAGAATCACAGCTTCATCAGTCCCTGGTTTCCCAAAAAGCAAATTGTCCTCTTTCATGTCATCATGAGTTAATGTTTTAGGTCTTGAATCAATTTGTTCAAATAACCAAGATATATGAGGTCTTAGTTTCTCCCCAATTATTAATCCCTTGGGATCAATAAAGTAACAACACAGCTCGACAAACGAATCCCAGTTTTCACTATAATCACTTTCTATATTGTTAGTGGTTGGTATCCACCCTAATGTATCTAATATCGGGTTTTGCCAGTAAGCACCATGAACTTTCGCCAATGATTCAAGAGTTATTAATACTTGTTCGTGTTTCATACCAACAACCTGATCGCCGGGTGTGAGATAGGTTAAGTCTTCCATTAGCATCAGATTGCAATTATCTCCATTGTCTGAATAATGGAGTTTGGGAAGCCGGATGGGAACCTGATCGGCTAGCTCTTTGTAAAACCTAATTTCACGATCAAACGCTTGCAGCTCATAACTAAACTCCCGGAACATGCGCGACTCTGAAAGCATCTTTAGCACAAAAGAATCAGGCACATTCCCATCAGGGAAATCGTACTCTACTTTTAATTTAACAATAGTACTGAGCCAAGCTTTCCCCTCAGCTAGAGTCTCCTTCTCTATGCTTTTCACAGAAGAAGTTGTAATGATGCCTACTTCTCTGAGCGCATAAGTCAGCCATTCAAGTGTTATTTCGTCAGGATGTTTGGGATGTTTGGCTGCCATGTTCATTATGATACTAGATTACAAACTAATCTTTCAAGTTTAGGGACCATCTTTGTTGCAACCAGACCACTTTATGAATAAGTTAATAATTATATGGGTCTAAAACTTAAACAATTTGCTCTAAAGCGCGCCATCTTTAGCGCTTGTGTTGCTGGAATTGTCAATTTAATAATAGTATATTTTGCATTGAGAGCAGATGGAGAAGTTCCTCTTTTTGCTTCAGTGGCAGAAATATGGAATCACTCTCTAATTGGAGCTCTAATACCTAGATCAATATTTATAAGTTTCATCATAACTGTAACAACAATGTTTGCTACAGTAAAAGAAGTTTCTAACAAATCAGAAGATATATATCTTAAGTTAAAGAAATCATCCTGGATAAAGATAGCTCTTAGAAAAGCTTTGATACAAGCTCTGATAGCATTTATCGCTGTGATTATATTAGCATATATTCTCCGACTCTTGTTCCCGACATATGCAAAACTCTCTGTAAGTATTGTAATCCCGATTGTTGGAATATTTGCAGCGCTTGTTGCCTTTTCTATGACATACTCTGCAGTATTTTCTACAGGAAAGATTTTAAACTCTGGGAAGTAATTGTGATGTTACTCCATTCTCCATTCAAGTAGCCGATTATTTGCGGGCATTGTATGGTCTTTGATTAATTCCAATCCAATTTTTTCAGCAAGTGAATTGACCCACTCAAAATCTCTGATTCCACTTTGGGAATTCTGTTTTTTAAGCCATCCGTCAAACCGTTCATTACTCTCGCTAGTGTATTTACCATCATAGTTAAAAGGACCGTAGATACAGAGAATGCCCTTAGAAAGAAGCGCTTGTTCTATTCCTAAAAACAGATTCTCTATTTCAGGTTTTCCCATTATATGTAGAGTGTTAGCAGTGAAAACCCCTCTGTACTCGCCAATATCCCATGGCAAATTATTAACATCAAGATTAATCGGATTATTTATATTAGGTAAATTAGCCTCATCTAACCATAACTTTATTCCGGATAGATCAGTATCTAAATCAGAGGGCTGCCATGTTAGATAAGAAAGGTTACTTGCAAAATATACGGCATGCTGACCGATACCACTCCCAATTTCCAAAACTGAGTCGGAATTCTCAAAGGCTTCTCGTAATACCCCAAGAATATAATCTTTATTATTTTCTGAGGACTGGCTAAATGGTTTTTCAATCATATATAGATTATCAGGCTATATTGAAAATGGATTTGTTCAAATAAAACAATCACTAATAGATTATTTAAGTCCCAATCTGTTTTCCAGATTAAGGAGAAATTCCTTAGTACTAAGACCACCCGCGAAACCAGTCAACTTGCCGTTAGAACCTATTACACGATGACAAGGTATTATGATCGAGATGGGATTTTGACCGATAGCTGCTCCAACAGCCCGCACAGCTTTGGGGTTCTTAATGTGGTCGGCAATATCACCATAAGAAACCGTTTCCCCATACCCGATAGTGGTTAGTGCTTCCCAGACCTGCTCTTGAAAATCCGTACCAACTGGTCTTAGTGGCAAATCAAACTCCTTCCTCTGACCTTCAAAATAGCTATTTAATTGTTTGACCGCAGATCTTAAAACCTTACTATCTTTTTTTTCAAGTTCAGGGAATTTTTTACTATCTGGTTTTTGATTTGGCCAATATATAGCACAAAGACTGTGTGCATCTGAAATCAAAGTAATATCTCCAACTGGGCTTCCCATAACTGTGTAATAATATTTCATTCCACTTTCTCCTTTTTTGAAGAATGTTTTATATGTTGATGCCAAAGATAAGCCGCTAAATATGAACGATAAGGGGCATAGTCCTCAGTATTAATATCGGGGCATCGTTCGAGAGCTCTTTTTAATATCAAATCTTTCGAAGGAAAGACATCAGGTTCACCTAAGGCCCTAAGAGAAATATAATCAGCAGTCCAAGACCCTATCCCCTTAATAGACAAAAGAGTTCTTCTCAATAAAGCATAGTCAGCTCCGGAGTCTAAGCAAAGAGAGCCGTCAGCTACCATCCGAGACAATTTGTTAATAGCTTCTGCCCTTACTTTTGTAGTTCCAAGATTTTCAATCTTGGCTTGCGATAGAATTTCTGCAGTTGGGAAAAGTTTTGTATCTTCCCCAGTCTCGAAACTGGTCACTGTCTCTCCATACTGAGCTACTAGTTTACCTATCACTTTCCTGGCTTGGTCTACAGAAACCAGCTGGCCTAATATAGTGCATATTGCTCCCTCAAAAGGATCCCAGAACCTCGAGAGCCTAAGCCCTGGAGACAAACTTACTATCTTAGAAATAGAATTACTTCTCTCTAAAAAATTAGCAATAACTACGGGGTCAGCATTTAGATCAAACATTTGCCTAATATGCTGCATTAGAGGATATAGGCATTTCATATCCTCAGCCATAACAGTTACTGACAACGACGGCTTATGTTGCACCTGAGACACTCTGATATGTCCCGAAGTGCCGTATTTATTAAAAGATCGGGAATAAGACCCCTCAGTAACATTTTCTACCCCTATTATTTTATGTGAGTTGTAAAATCTTAAATGATCATCCCATAAAAATGGAGGACGGTAAGATAGCTCTAGAGTAATACCCGAATATTTATCATATTTTGTTGTTTTTGATTTCCTTAGAGCAGACGGTGGTCTTGCAAAGCGCTTTTTAACAGCATCATTAAAACGTCTAATTGATGAAAATCCAGAAGAATATGCAATTCTGCTAATAGGCAATGAGGTTTCAGTTATTAGTTTCCGAGCAAAATCAAGTCGATTATTATCGGCGATTTGTTTGGCAGTTTTTCCAGTCTCTTCTTTAAACATCCTTCTTACGTGCCGTGAACTTACCCCTAGACTATAAGCAAAGCTATCCTCATCATATTCATAGAATTCCGGACCTAGAAGCAAATTCAGTCCACGCCTTACTGTTTCGCTTTTTCCAACCCATGCGGGTGATGAAGGAGCGCTCTCTGGCCGACACCTTATACAGGGTCTATATCCAGCTTGTTCAGCTTCTATAGAGGAGTCAAAGAATTCTACATTTTCCCTTTTTGGTTTTGCTGGACAAATAGGTCTGCAATAAATATAGGTGCTTTTTGATCCTGCAAAGAACTTCCCGTCAAATCTATAATCCCTTGTTAAAATCGCCTCATAGAAAATATCATCTTGCGTAAGCATATGAGAAATATACACTCAATAAGAACAGATTGCTGGCCATTTTCGGACACGGTCATAAAAAAGTAAAAAAAGGAGGGAGGACAGATATAAACCTTTATCGATAATATTTAAAACCAATCTATAAAGTTTTAAGAAACTCTAAAACAGTTCCTGCTGAGCATCTTCAAGTAAAACTCTTTTTAATATGTTCTTTCCTTTTACAACAGCTTTCTCCTTAATAACATCCAGATCACTAGAATCATTTACAAGAGAAAAGCTTAAAGAGATATATACCGGTTCAGAGTCAAAATCTATATCTTCCATTTCAACAGTCATATCTACAACAAAGGATTTTTCATCATCTGTAAGAGTAATATTTTCTACTTTATAATCTATCAAGTTTTTTAATCCTTATTCTTCGAATTGTCTGTTACCTTTACTAAAACCTTTATAGAATACTTTATTTATTCAATGCAACTAACTGAATAAACACCAATTAGATTCTACTCTCAATTGATTATATAAGCTCCTAGAAAATATTGCAATGCGGCAAACAAAATTGTGCTCTTTGATCTTAACCAGGTAAGTCTCTTGCCCATAAAACTTTAGGACAAAGGAAGCTACATATTAGAAACAAGTATAAATTCGTGAAGTACCTTATAGAGCATACTATCAGTCGATTTACTACTATTAATTAGGATTGCTTTCATTAAAGTTTTCGTTCTCTGGGTTCTCAATCAAGTAATTACTCTTGCTTTGAAAGACTATCCCCTGCCTACATTTATTATTAGCTCCTTCAAGAAGCAAAGTAACTAATGTATCTCGTTCTACCCATTCAGACCTATAAACAACCTTACCCTCGCATACTTCAGAACCTGATGCTTCTAGCTGGCTCGAATCCTCATCAACCCATTTTATTTCATCAAGACTAGGGGGACCTAAATCGATTATCACAGAGTTTTTAACTTTTTCATAACTAAGAATATAATCATCAGGATTCTCAAACCTCTCTTCAAATAAATAAGCGCCTTTAATAAGTTTCCCATCCTTAAAAACATATCCCATCTTAGCTGGCATATTTAGAAAAGTCTCTTGATATAAAACTAGGTTCTCATTATCACTAATTGGTATAGCGGACTCAGTTGCTTTTACTTCCTCAGGAGTCATCCCCCAGTTGGACTTTCTGAAACTTGTAGTTGGAGATTCTTGCTTATCGGACACTTCTTTTGCGGATTCATCTTCAGAACCTGAACACGCGAGGACTAAAAATACTAATGACAATGTTAATATAAGATTTATAGATCTTTTCAATTATCTTCTCCCTATTATTATTTCTCTTTATATAGTCAACTCAATTTACAATAGAATTCAAGTAATATGAAATTGAATTCGGATATGCAGTATAATTGAATTATTCTTTAAATCTCCAACTTATTTCCTATATTCTGTTTGAAATATAATATTTTTTTATAGGTCACCATACAAATACACCGGATTAATGTTAAGATAAAGACGTAAGAATATTGGAGGAGACGTAAAGATATTAAACAGTGGACCCCAGACATTTAAGCTCAATAAACTAGTCTATTACAACTCAACTATTAGTTTGATAAGAATCCTGTCAGTACTGTCATTGCTAATTCTCGGCGGGATACTAATTTTTAGAACTAATGTAGAGCAAACTATTAATGAGTATTATATCAAATCAGCTACTGTTTCACTATGGATATGTGTTATAGGGTGTGGTCTGACATACTACAATCTAGCGTCAAACTATAAAAAAAGCATCAAGATGTTTGGAATAGAAGAATATGAGGAGCCTGAATCAGTCAAACGTGCACGCCTATTCGGCTCTACGAGATTTGAATATGTATCCATTGTAGTGTCTATATGCATGTTGGCTTTTGGCTTATGGTTTGCGGCGCTATTTATATTAATGGGCCTGCTAAACCCTTAGCTATAAGATCTGACAACAAGCTCATTAGCGGAAACTTGTAGAATTAACATCACTATTAGAATATTCATATAACTCCCAAAGAATATATATAAAACCGATTGCTAGGATTAGATATAACGGCAATATATGCAGGTGACTAGTTCCATCAAATGACGGTGAGGTAAGCCTGAAAAGAAAGGATACATCTAATTGATTTGCCGTGAAAAACTCTGGAATTAGATATTCAGTAATAGGGTTTATTTCAGATCCTATGTCTTTTATCATAGATACGGAAACACTCATTAAAGATATCAAGAAACTGATTACGAAAAATACAAATAAAACGAGCTTGAATTTCTTCCCGGCTTGAGCCCATAGAAAAGCCAGCGAGATACACAAGAATGGCAGCATTGGAGTTAAAAACCGAGGCCCTAATGATCCGCCTCCTGTCCAGTAAACATACCCAGAGTTCCATAATAAGTAGTACAAAGTAACAGCAACTATTGTTATAGACAGTCCTTTTTGGCCCCTAGTTTGCCATAGTTTATATAGTGCAAATGGAACAAATAGCAACAATGGGGAAAACCAGAATATGCCTTTGTAAGGACTAAAAAGAAGATTAAAAAGCACTTCAGGTTTTGGAGCTACAATACCGTAATACCCGGCTTTCATTCCTGGAAACAGGACTGTGTATTCATAACCCGAAGTCAGGATATTGCCATATATAGCATAGTTATATATTAAGAGTGGACAAATAAAGATAAAGGCACCAACAAAAGCACTAAAAAATACCTTCATAAACTTTCGACGCTCCCAATTCCAGGCACTAATCAGACCATAAATAGCTATAATCACTGATACGGGGGCAGAAGTATATTCTATTACTACAGCCCATGAAAGAAGAGCGCCGGATATAAATCCAAGCACTATATCTCTTCTCTTTCCTGAAGTTGAATTCAACAGGTACAAGATTGCAGTAAGCCCTAAAAATAGACATGACCCAGCTGAAGCATGTCCGAAAAAAGCCGTTGACCAACCCCAAGCAGGCGTCGCAAGACCAAAGGCAAGTGCTCCAAATATAGCACCAGCAGGTCCCGCCCCTAATTTAATTGCAACAAAAAACAAAGCCGCCCCAGCCAAGGCGGTCAATAATCCAGAGGTAGCTATGGTTGCAATTTGCGCAACAAAAATAAATGGAGAAGTAATCTTACCGTCATCGTTTATCCATTTATAATTATTTTTATTTAAATCAAGATAGAGCTTTGAGACAGAAATTGCCGGTAATGCGCTAAATGTCATCCCAGGAGCTTTATCCGAATAATAATTTCCTTGGTAAAGGGCTTTATCACCAGTTGCAAAATGAAACTTATTTATGTTTAGAGAACTCTCTTCAATCAAGGAAATGCCAAGAGCAACCCTTGGGATAGAATTCCAGTTCCAAGGACTTTGAAAGAAATAACAGTAGGAAAAGAACAGCAATAAAAAAATTGCTATCCCTATTCTTTTTTGGATAATACTATTCTCCGCTACTATTTTTGGTCTCCGTTTTGTACTCCCGCTATATAGCAGTCCTAAATATCAGCTTAAACAAAAAAACATTTAGTAAGATTAATCATATCTAATCTACAATGACAAAATTGCAATCTATGTAATGAGGAACATCGGTATCGTTGATGACTTGCCTCAAATTTTCCGAACAGTCCTTAGGTGACCAATCGTTTTCGTTAGAAATCTCCATACTTCCAAAACGTCGAACCAACTGTCTTGCGGATTCCACATGGCCTTCGACAAATATCTCTATCAGTTCCTTAGTAAAATCTGAGACAGCATCTTGCAACAAAACTAAATCAACAATGAATTCTCCATCTCTTGGATCATATTTTATAGCTCCTATATACTCAAAATAACGCCAAGCCAGATAAGCAGATGCCGAATCCGGATGATTCAAAAGATCACCTCTTCTTATATAGCGCAGCATCTCAGCAACTGAGAGATAATAAATCTTTTCATCCAATCCATTATCCAAAAGGTCGTCAACAAAAAATCGGAATGAATAAAGAGCTATCATATCTGATTTAAGTTCATGTAAGATCATATAATCCGTGTCAAATTCCGACATCCCATCCACTAAATTGTCCTCACCAATAAAGTGCCCTACATCATGCCCCCTCAACCAAATGAGAAGAAGTATAGCAATTTCCGAATCTGACAATTCCCCTAAGAATTCAGCACCAAGCAGATAACGCTTAGCGATTTCTATTGTAAGCGCTCGAAACCTAGAGGTGTAAAGATTCAGGAATACCGTCATGTTAGAAAGAGATGAAATATTTTCTGGACTCTCTCCAGAAAAGAATATGCATATTGGTTTATGGGAAATATCTAAGCCGCCAGCCAGTGAAAATATGTCAATACATTTAATCTCAGGAGCTTGATTCTTTATTGAGAGAGATTCGCTTGATGTAGGATTAGTAAGTTCTCGATTCAATATATCCAATTGAGAATCGAACTGTTCGATAACACTTGAATAGTCATTATTTGTAACTCCGGCTACACCAGAATAGTAACTCACACTCTCGCCTTCTGAGGCAAACACTTTACCGATTATTAAGTCCATTTCTCCTTGTGAGCAGTTGATACTTATTGGATAGAGATCATATATACCTTTTTCTAAGTTTTGTATTTGTTCTTCAAATTTATGCTTTAGTTCTTCGGGTACAGCTGCAGTTCTTAACTGTTTTGGTATTTCATTCCATATGCCATTCTCAACATCTAATGGCAACTCTTTTTTTAACTGCAAGCTATAAAGGGAACCTATATTCAGAAGCACATAAGCAAATGTTTTCGACAACTCTGCAAGCTCTTTAGGAATATCAACTGGAATATCAACCAATACTGTCTGTCTTCTCATTTAATTGCCTCTTGAGGTTGATGTTCAGGTCTAAGCAAATCCAAAATGCCTTTGACCGGATTAAATGTAATAAGCGGCACTTCCACAAACAAAGTAGTCCAGTCTGCCATCGCTCCATTCCAAAGCCCGGGCAGCTCAAGTGCTTTTAGATCAATTCCGTCCTTGGATTTGTGAGAAATAAATCCCATATCCTGATTCACATAATTTCTCAAATCAAAATTTTGCCCCTTATAATTTTTTAATCCACACACAATATCCACAGGATTAAAGTGGGTCGAAGAATCCCAAATAGCTCGTTGTTCTTTTGACTCTAGATCAACTTGGGCAGATTCCACTATCTGTTTGGATATATTTCCATTTTTATCACTTATCCAAAATGGCCCGCCCCCAGGTTCTCCAACATTTTTCACAACCCCGCAAACTCTAATTGGACGGTCAAGTTTAGCACGTAGAGTTTTTATCTTTTCTTCTGAAGATAGATTATCAAACTGAGACGGCAACTCTATATTTAGTTCTTCTTCGACAAATTCTATAATGCTCAGTAAAAGCTCATTATTTAAAATATCTGATTCCAAATCATTCATATAACCAAAAATTTTATTTTGTAGATTTAAAAGATACCCTCCGAGTGCTTTCTTATATAGGAAAGTATCATCTTTTAAACCGTCGGGAACCACATTATCTATATTTTTAATAAAGGCAACGTCACAGTTAAGATCATTGAGATTTTCAATCAAAGCACCATGCCCGCCAGGTCTCAGTACAACTTTACCGTTGTCGTCTAAGAGCGGTTGGTTATCCAAATCAACAGCTATAGTATCTGTGGAAGGCTTCTGAATTGAATAATTTATCTCAAATTTAACTCCCTCAGTCTCATAATTATCTAATTCGCGCTCAATGAGGCTCTTAACTCTTTCTAGATGTTCAGGAGACACGGTGAAATGTAGCCGGGATGCGCCTTTTTCGTCTTTTGCATACTCTTTTGCTTCGACCAGGTGCTCTTCAAAAGCAGTACGAGATTTGTCTTTGTATCTATGAAACTCGATTATTCCTTTTGGAAGGTTTGCATAGTTAAGTCCACTTGGACCTAGGGTATATTCAGCTATGTGTTTATAATCTCCTTCATTAAGCAGATCGTCTAAGTTAAGGTCATCCTCTTTGAGAGCCGTTTTTAACTCGTCGATGAATGCAAATTTTAAGATATTATCAATAAATTGTAGAAAGGTTTTAAATTCCTGGTCACTAGCGCTAATCAGATCAGTTTTCAGTATTTTGGCATCTCTTTCACTAACAGCTAGCAACTCTTTAAACATCCTGCTTGCAGCGCCCGATGCCGGAACAAACTTAATTATCTTTTTTGATGCTGATTCCCTTTCATAAATGCTGATATACTTATTCAGTTCCTGATCTATGTTCTCGATTCCATCCCCAACTGTGCAAGGTCGGACAAGATTTGTAAATGGTATGCCTCTGTTGAAGGTTTCAATTTGAGATAATGCCGTCTCTTTGGAAACACCCTTATCTTGTAATTGGGACAATATTTCATTAGAGAGAACTTCAGATTGAGTATTCATTTATATCCCCTTTATAGCTCAAATTATTATCAAGGAATATATTAAACGGAAATGGAACCAATCCCAAGAATTGTAACAAGAAATTCATAAATCCTATAAACTAGCTGCAACTAGACGGCTGGCGTTAACAATTAAATTCTTTGATTATTAAAACCAATTGTGATAGAGTGTTCATAATAGGTAGGTTTTGAACAAAAAAGGAGGATGCCCATGAAATTTATGACTAAAAGTATAACCTTAGTCTTTGCTTTCTTAGCTTTAACACTATTTTTATTATCTTTTACATTATCTACAAACGCACAGACATTATATTCCTGTGAGAGATCTGGGGATGATGCACCATTTCTCCACACGATAAATCCCAATACCGGTGCTACTCTTTCTTCTACAGAAATCATTCTTCCTGGTGAAACTGTAAGAGGCTGTAACGGTATGGCAAAACACCCTGAGACAGGTGTTTGCTATTTGATACTCAACATTACAGAACCTGAAGAAACTTTTCCAAGAATACTGGCAACAATTGACCCGGCTACAGGTTTAGCAACTCAAATTGGAGGAGCAAACCAGACATTCGCCTCAATTGCATTCACTAATGATGGCACTCTTTACGGAGTGACTGGAGACGGCGGCGGAACGCCGGAGACGCTTTTTAGGATAGATGCCAATAATGGGAACACAACACTTATTGCTCCCCTTGGAAACGGAGACGATGGAGAGGTGATAGCTTTTAATCCTGTAGACGGATTGATGTACCACGGTTCAGGTAACGGTAGTCCCTATAATGATCCAGCCGGTCAAATCTTTGAAGCTCTTTCTATACAACCTGGCATGATACAAATTTCCCCTCGTACACTACAAGGACCTGCCGTATTAGACGAGACTTTTGAAGAACAGTCTTCCATGGTGCGTAGGTCAGGCAACGTTTTTCTTACAGGAACAATAGATGAGATTTTCTTCTCTATAACATCTGACGGATTTGTTACTGAACTCGGCGATATGGATCATGTTTCAAAAGGTCTGGCTTTTAATTGTGGTTTTGCTGATAATGTTGGAGTCCCAACAATGTCTGAGTGGGGACTTATCACAACAGTTCTGGCATTAGGATTGATCGGTTTCTTCGTATTAAGAAGAAGATCCGCTTTCCAAAAATAAAAAACATTATTTATCTAAAATTATTAAGCCCTGTGATTCTATATAAGAGTCACAGGGCTTTTTACTATCAAATACATTTCAACAAACTATAGCAACTTAAATCAATGATTCGAATCTTATAATATAATTATATTTACCTGCTATTGTCATTGTCTGAAAGCAAAAAAAAGTGTATATATAGCTTAGGAGGGTTTAATCATGGGTGAAAACGGCACAGCTACTTATAATATCGAATCATTAGAATGGGAGAACCTCAGACTGAGGCTTGTCGGAGACCTGCATTACTCCCATACAATGCGTACCATTTATGCAACTGACGCCTCCTCATACAGAATACTCCCATCAGCTGTAGCCTTGCCTAAAACCCATGACGATATCCGACAACTAGTTAAATTTGCTATAGAGCATGATATACCGCTTACTCCCAGGGCTGCGGGAACTTCACTTTCAGGCCAACCTATAGGAAATGGAATAGTTGTAGATGTAGGAAGGCATATGAACCAAGTGCTGGAGGTTAACAAAGAGGAAAGCTGGGCACGAATTCAGCCAGGAGTAATAAGAAACGAACTAAACGAATACTTAGAGTCCTATGATCTATTTTTTGGCCCGGAAACCTCCACACAAAACCGCGCCATGATTGGCGGAATGATGGGAAATAACTCTTGCGGAGCAAACTCGGTAGTCTATCGAGATAGTAGAAAACATCTTCTCGAAGTAAAGGGCTTCTTGGCTGATGGGTCTGAAGTGACTTTTGGAGAGCTTACCAAAGAAGAATTTGAAGCAAAATGTAGTGGAGATGAAGACTTACTAGAAACCAAAGTTTATAGACAAATAAGAGATATCTTAAATGACCAGGGGAATCTGGAAGAGATAAAAAGCCAGTTTCCTAATGAAAAGATTTTCAGACGGAATACAGGTTATGCACTGGATGTAATATCGAAGATGGAGCCGTTTAAAGATGATGGAGAGCCATTTAATTTTTGCAAACTCATTGCAGGCTCTGCAGGAACGCTCGTGTTTATTACAGAGCTCAAAGTAAACTTGGTGCCCCACCCTCCTGAACATAGAACACTTGCTTGCATTAATTTTAAAACTCTAGATAACTCGCTCAGAGCTAATATAGCAATCTGCCAGAACACAATTATGTCATGTGAGTTAATTGACGACTATACAATTGAATACGCCAGGGAAAATCCACAATTAAGTAAAGAACTCTTTTTTATTAAAGATAAGCCAGGAGCAGTATTGATTATTGAAGTTGCAGGAGATACCGCAGAAGAATCAAGAAAGAAAATAGAAAAAATAATAGAGGACGTTAAAAAAGCTGGTTACGGATACCATTTCCCAATAGTAACAGGTGATGATGTAGACCATGTGTGGCATCTGAGAAATGCGGCTCTTGGAGTTGCTTCAAATGTTGAAGGAGACGATAAACCGGCAACAAATATTGATGACTGCGCAGTGTCTATTGAAGACCTTCCGGACTTTATTCAGGATGTTGATGCTCTACTTAAGAAGAACAACCTGCCTGTCATGTACTACGCTCACGCAAGCGCAGGCGAGCTTCATGTTACTCCTTATTTCAATACAAAAACGAAAGAAGGAATCAAATTATTCAGGGATATAACATTTGAAACCGCCAAAATCGTAAAGAAATATAAGGGTTTTATTTCAGGAGAGCACGGAACCGGCTGGCTCAGAGGTGAGTTCACAGAATTTATGCTAGGAGAAAAGATTTACAATTTAATGAAAGACATAAAAACTACGTGGGACCCGCAAGGAATCTTTAACCCAACAAAAATAGTAAATGCCCCACGTAACAATATAAACCTGAGATACGACGGTGACTATAAAGAACCCCGTTTTGAAACTGTGTTTGATTTTGGCAAGGAAGGGTTTGTAGGACACGCGGAAAGGTGTATTGGAACCGCTGAGTGCAGAAAAACTGAGCATGCAGGCGGTACAATGTGCCCTTCTTACATGGCTACCCGCGATGAAATGCACATTACTCGAGCTAGAGCCAACATGCTTAGGGAAATATTCACTCGTTCAACTGATGTTGATCCGTTTCAGAATGAAGAGATTCATGACGTTTTGGACCTTTGTCTTTCATGCAAGGGGTGCAAGTCGGAGTGTCCTTCAGATGTAGACATTGCCAAGCTCAAAGGAGAATTTCTGCAGCATTATTACGATAAACATGGGGTACCAATGCGGTCTCGCATGATTGCTAACTTTAATAAATTCGCAAAACTGAACTCCATTTTCCCACAAGCTTATAATTTTATGTTCAGCAATTCTATCACTGCCCCTATAATTAAGAAACTAACGGGATTTGCTTTAAATCGCTCAGTTCCCCCACTTTCTCTTCAAACGACAAGAGACTGGTATAAAAAAAACAAGCACACACTTAAATCGGGCAAAAACGGAAAAGTTTACGTATTTTGTGATGAATTCACCAATTATCTTGATGCCGAGATCGGAATTACAATGATTAAGCTGTTAGATAAATTGGGTTATTCCCCTGAAGTGATTGAACACGATGAAAGCGGACGTGCACATATTTCCAAAGGCCTAATCCGTGACGCCAAAGTCATAGCTAATAACAATCTCAGGATTTTTAAAGATCTCATCTCAGAAGAGACGCCTCTTGTCGGAATCGAACCTTCAGCAGTGCTCAGCTTTAGGGATGAATATCCTGATTTGGCTGATGCAGACGTTAAGCAAGCCTCAAAAGATATTGCTAGCCATACATATATTTTTGATGAGTTTATTGCCAATGAAATTGATAAGGGAAACATAACGTCAGACATGTTCAATAAAGATGACAAACAGTTGATATTTCACGGACACTGTCAGCAAAAAGCCCTTACAACTCTTGATCATTCTAAAAAGATGCTCTCTATACCGGAGAACTATAGCGTGGAGATGATTCAATCAGGTTGTTGCGGTATGGCAGGATCATTTGGATACGAAAGCGAGCATTTTGATGTGTCTATGAAAGTAGGCGAACTTGTTCTGCTTCCGACTGTCAGAAAACATGGTGAAGAGGTTATTGTAGTAGCGCCCGGGACAAGCTGCCGCCACCAAATCAAAGACGGCGCCCATAGACATGCGCTCCACCCAGCAGAAGTACTCTGGGATGCTTTAAAATAGATTATTGTATGTAGCTAATTAGCTTCTGAATACTGAATCTACGATGATCACGGAAATCCAGGCTCAACAATATCTAGGCCTATTTCTTGTTGTATGCATCCTTCCTGTCCGATGGTAGTGTGTGAAGTCCAAAAATCGACGGCGGGGCTTTCATCCGTACGACATTTGATGATAGTAATATTTGGACAGGTAACGGACCAGTCGTCAGCCTTATGTGTTACTTGCCAAGTGCCAAGCCCTTTGTCCTTTACTGCCTCTGTAGGGACGAACACCTTAAAAATGCAGGCAGGTTCTCCACTACTCGTTGCTGCGTTAACAACTTGCCAATGATTCACAATTATAGGGGTTGAGTTGGATATATCAGTGCGCACAAATTCCCACTTCACATCCACACCTTCAAGTGAGTTCTCACAACCTTCCTCAGTAAGTGGTAATGCCTGAGGACCAGATGGCGCTAAAGAAGTGGGAGTAGGGGCATATTGTGTTGCAGCCCTTATGCAAGGAGTACCCAGGTCTCCAAGAGGAGCTTGATGTCCACCACCAAACGTACATCCAAGTAAAACAGAAAGACTTATAATAAAGATCAGTGATAAAAGGCAAATATATCTATCAAATCTATTTTGGATATTAAAAAATTTCATTAACCTAATCCTCCGTTTCATGTGACTTGAATTCTAGAATACTCCAAAACTCTTACTTAGAGGCAAGCAACTCCCCTGTATAACAAAACATATAAGGAAGATTTGAGAAATTCAGAACTACCGCCTGTTTTCATAATAAAAGAAACTACCGTCCTATGTCAAGTTGGTTGATATTAATGAAGATAGATTTGAAAATTGTTATAAGAAAGTAGCGGAGCCGACAAGATTTAGACCTTCAAGCTCCGGATTGATAGGGCAGATCAGTAATGAAAATTTTCATATAGTTAATCTATTTTGATCACGGAAATCCAGGCTCTACAATATCAATCCCTATTTCTTTTTGTATGCATCCTTCCTGCCCAATTGTAGTGTGTGAAGTCCAGAAATTGATAGTTGGGTTTTCATTCGTGGGACATTTAGTAATTACAACTTCAGGACAGGTAACAGACCAGTCGCCGACTTTATGCGTTATTTGCCAAACACCAAGCCCTTTGTCTATAACTGCTTCTGAGGGGACATAAACTTTAAATATACAGGAAGGGTTCCCGCTACTGGTTACCGCATCAACTACATCCCAACTGTTTGCTACAAGTGGTGATGCACTGGGTATATCAGTTCTAAGAAATTCCCACTGCACAACTAGTCCCTCTAGCGAACTCTCACAACCCTTCTCTGTAAGTGGCAATGCAGGTTGAGTTGGTGGACCTCCCGCTAAAGAACCTGGAGTAGGAGCGTAACGAGTTGCACTTCTTAAGCAGTAAACACCCAAATTTGTGGGAAGACCAGAACCAAGCCCTCCGCCAAAAGTGCACCCCGCAATTAGAGACAGACTAATCACCAACGGTGCTATTAAAATATATACAGTAGGATTTACTACTAACTTGAGGTTCATAATTTTGGATATCATATTTCCTCCATGCTTTTCATTATCAATAATCAGAATGCAGCTAATAGATTGTATAGCAATGTATCCCCAGACTTATAATTTTTAATTTCAGATAAAATACCACCATCTATATCAATCATAGGAAAATCACCCGACTAAGTCAAGACCCGCTATGTTAAAAACAATTACCTTATTTGAGAATCATTACAGGAAACTGACGGAGCCGAGAGATTCGAACTGGCAATCTTTGGATAGTCAAGCCAGGAGTCTACAATCTTTATCCCAAATTAACACCTTAGTGCTATAATACAGTTATGACAAAAATTGTGTGCACGATAGGACCTGCATCAGAATCAGAAGAGTCTTTAAAAAAATTGATAAAAGCCGGGATGAATGTCGCTAGACTTAATTTTTCTCACGGCACTCACTCAGAACATAAAAGAGTTATTTCCCGAATAAGAGCGATATCAAAAGAATTGAGAACACCTATCTCAATACTTCAAGATTTAACCGGACCTAAAATCAGAATAGGAGAAATAGACAAGGGATCTATAAACCTTGAGTCCGGCAGTGAATTCGTTTTAACTACTCGCAAAGTCCCGGGAAACGAAAAAGAAGTCTCAATTAATTACCGAGATTTACCAAACCAAGTTCAGACAGGCGATACAATACTACTTAGTGATGGTTCAATTGAACTCATTGTCAAAAGGGTACTAGAATCCGATATTCGAACTAAAGTTCTAATAGGTGGTGAGCTAACTTCGAAAAAAGGTCTTAACATACCTGCAAGGTCTCTAGATATATCAACTTTTACAAGAAAAGATAAAAATGACCTCGATTTTGGGATCAAAAATGGTATTGATATAATAGCTCTATCTTTTGTGAAGAACGTAGATGATATTTTAAAAGTTAGGCGTTTTATCAAAAAAAGAAAGAGTGATATACCCATAATAGCTAAGATAGAAACTCATGAGGCACTCGAGCAGATTAACAGCATTATGGAAGCTGTAGAAGGAATCATGGTAGCTAGAGGAGATCTGGGTGTTGAGATACCTCTGGAAGAAGTCCCAATTGTGCAAAAAGAACTTATAAACAAAGCCAACTATAGTGGAAAAACAGTAATCACTGCTACTCAAATGTTGAGGTCTATGGTTGAAAATGCGAGGCCTACCAGGGCTGAAGCGGCGGATATAACAAATGCTATCCTTGACGGCACCGATGCTGTCATGTTGTCTGAAGAGAGTGCAGTGGGGAAATATCCAAGCCGCTCAGTTGAAATCATGGGCAAGATTTCAAGAAGAACAATCGAGAGTGATCTTTTTGATGAGTTGATATGGACACTCAGAGAATCTGCTCCAGAAAGTGATAGTGAATCGCTTTGTTTAGCAGCGTGTAATTTCGCAGACAATATTGATGCTCAGGCAATCATTGCATATACAGAAAGCGGAGCGACAGCAAAACAAATATCCAAACACCGTCCTAGACAGAAAATTATTGCCCTTTCACCAAGTCTCAGTACCTACCATTATCTCACTCTAGTTTGGGGAGTAATTCCATTCTTCATTGATCGTAAAAAATTTAACCAGAGAAATCTGAAGCGATTAATAAAAAGCAAAATAACATCGGGATTACTAAAAAAATCAGACAAATTTATTGTTGTTGACGAAACTAGCATGAAACTTCATGAAGCTAGACTCTGAATTTATAGGGGATTTAGCAAAAAACTTGGTATTAAGTGGCGGAGCCGACGAGATTTGAACTCGCGACCTCTGGCTTGACAGGCCAGCGTTCTAACCAGGCTGAACTACGGCTCCGCAAAATAGTATTTCGAGTGGTGGGCGGTACAGGATTTGAACCTGTGACATCTTGCTTGTAAGGCAAGCGCTCTCCCGTGCTGAGCTAACCGCCCTGCGTTAACAAGGGCTTAATATATAACTGAATTTATGCCCCTTGTCCACAGACAAAGTGTGGTTTTAATAATTTATTTCGGAGATTACACAACCAAACCAATATCTAATGCGCTTCTGGATGTTCAAGGGGCTCTAGAGCACCAAAAGTATTGCCTTCCGTGTCTTCAAAATATCCGACCCATCCCACTCCGGGCACCGAAAATTTAGGGATAGAAACTCTGCCTCCATTCCCTTCAACTTTAGATGCTATATCATCAATAGACTCCACATGAACGGTACATACAAAGGCTTTAACCCCATCACCGTCAAGTGGAACCTGTCGTCTCATTAAACCTCCATTGATTCCCGGTTCATCTTGGGAACCAGTGATAATCAACCAATATTCACCTGGCCCCCCCCATTTAGAAAACTCCCACCCAAGCGCAGATTGATAGAACTCAATTGCTCGCTCCGGTTCATCAGCATGAATTTCAAAATGGACTACTCGAGCCATAACGATCTCCCACAATCCAAAAAAGCTAACTACTATTACTTATTGATATATTGGTATTAAAACGGCAATAAAAAGAGGGGCTGATTGCTTAATCAGCCCCTTTGTTTTCTAGTTTACGTTAGCTCCGACCTCATCACCAATTGTCATGGTTGGAGGCGGAATCACAATATCCTGAAGAACAGGAGTGTCTGATACAATGGCTGCATCAAGAACATCGTCCATATGTTCCACAATCACTATTTTTACATCTTTAAGGATCGAGTCACGAATCTCTTTGAGATCCTTTTCATTTTCATGTGGGATAATTACTGTTTTTACTTTACCCCTGTGTGCTGCCAAGATCTTTTCTTTAAGACCACCTATAGGAAGAACTCTTCCTCTAAGGGTTATTTCACCCGTCATGGCAACATCGTGTTTAACTGGTTTTCTAATCAGAGCGGAAACTATAGCCGTTGAAATTGCTATACCAGCTGAAGGTCCGTCCTTAGGAGTAGCGCCCTCAGGAACATGAATATGGATATCAACCTTCTGGTGGAAACCGCGCTCAAGCCCAAGCCTCTCAGCTCTGGACCTTACGTAACTCATAGCAGCTTGTGTAGATTCCTGCATAACTTCTCCAAGCTTACCTGTTACAGTGAAGTTACCCTTACCTGGAACGATTGAGACTTCTATTGTGAGAAGCTCTCCACCGACTTCTGTCCATGCAAGTCCTGTGGACATTCCAATATGGTCTTTTTCTTCAATCTCGCCATGTTTAAACTTTGCAATGCCGAGATAGTTATCTTTCTTTATCACAGCAGGAGTTAACTTAACCGTATGGTCTGGACCTTTTTTGACAACATCCCTTGCAGCTTTTCTGCAAAGAGTAGCAATTTCACGCTCTAGGGTCCTTACTCCAGCTTCTCTAGTGTAGTATCTAATCACATCTAGAACAGTATTATCAGACATCTTCAAGTTTTCATCTTTTAGTCCATGAGCTTCACGCTGCTTTGGAACTAAGAATTTCTTAGCAATCTCGAGCTTTTCATCTTCCGTATAGCCTGAGATTCTTATTATCTCCATTCTGTCCTGCAGCGCCCACGGTATGGTGTGTAGAACATTTGCCGTAGTTATAAACATTACATTTGAAAGATCATAGTCCACTTCGAGATAATGATCGTTAAAGGTTCCATTTTGCTCAGGATCCAATGCCTCTAGAAGTGCGGATGCAGGATCGCCCCTGAAATCCATTCCAAGTTTATCAATTTCATCAAGTAAGAATACAGGATTATTGGTACCCGCTTTTCTAACTCCCTGTATTATTTTTCCTGGAAGAGCTCCAATGTAAGTTCTACGGTGTCCTCTAATTTCGGCTTCGTCCCTGACTCCGCCTAATGAGATTCTAACAAATTTGCGTCCCATAGCTTGAGCTATGGATTTAGCCAAAGAAGTTTTACCAACTCCCGGAGGTCCGACGAAACATAATATTGGCCCTTTAACTTTCTTTGTTAGCGCCTGGACAGCGAGATACTCAACAATACGCTCTTTTGGTTTCTCAAGACCAAAATGATCGTCATCAAGAATTTTCTGAGCTTCGTCAATATCAATCCTGTCCTCTGTTGATTCACCTTCCCAAGGAAGTGAAAGCAACCAGTCAATATAGTTTCTGACTACAGTTGCTTCAGCTGACATTGGTGACATCTGTTTTAGTTTCTTTATCTCTTTCTTTACTTTCTGCTCAGCCTCTTCAGGCATTTTCTTTTTCTTTAGTTTATCTTCAAATTCCTGAATCTCTGATTTGAGATCATCTTTTTCACCGAGCTCTTTCTGAATGGCCCTCATCTGCTCTGTCAGATAGTACTCTTTCTGAGCCTTTTCCATCTGTTTCTTAACACGGCCCCTAATTTTCTTTTCTATCTGCATAATTTCGACTTCAGACTGAATCTTTTCATAAATCTTCTCAAGTCTTTCTGCAGGATTGAGGGTTTCAAGTATTTCTTGCTTGTCTTCAAGCTTAAAGCTCAAATGAGAAGAAATAGTATCTGAAAGCCTGCCAGGCTCTTGTATTGAAGAGACAGTTACAAGTACTTCAGATGGTATCTTCTTGTTCAATTTTACATAGTTTTCAAAAGCCGTAATTAGAGTGCGTATAAGAGCCTCTGTTTCAACCCCGATATTATCAGCCTCAGGGATGGTCTCAACTTCAACCATAAAATAGCTCTTATTAGGAAGGTAATTTTTGACGCAAGCTCTTCCTTTCCCCTCTACAAGAACTTTCACAGTACCATCGGGAAGTCTAAGCATCTGAACAATTGTACCAATCGTTCCTATGTCATAAATGTCTTTTTCCGTTGGATCGTTAGTTTTCGCGTCCTTCTGAGCAACAAGGAAAATTTCCTTGTTTTTCTTCATTGCTTCCTCCAGGGCGCGAATTGATTTTTCACGACCTACAAAAAGCGGTGCTACCATATAGGGGAATATTACGACATCTCTTAGTGGTAATAACGGCAGAGTCTCTATTTGCCCTTTTCCGTCTTCATTGTTAAAGAACATTGGCATGTTATTCTCCTTTACATCTGGAATTACATCCTATGTACCTAAATACCTTTTATGTACCTAAGCGGGCTTCCTCTTCGTATATAAACAGCGGATCGCCCGTACCCTTTATCACCTCTTCAGATATAACACAACGTGTAAGTCCTTTTAATGATGGAACTTCATAAGAAATATCAAGCATAACAGTCTCAATTATAGCCCTTAGTCCTCTTGCTCCTGTTTTTCTCTTAATAGCTTCACGAGCAATTTCAGCAAGAGCTTCATCTGTGACTTCAAGCTCAACACCTTCAAGCTCCATTAATTTTTGGAACTGCTTAATAATCGCATTCTTAGGCTTTGTGAGTATCTCTATAAAAGAGTCTTCGCTTAGCTCTTCTAGAGTAGCCACAACAGGTATCCTTCCCACAAATTCAGGAATCAGACCAAATAATATTTGATCCTCTGGTTGTACTTCCTTTAGAACAGCTCCAAGATCTTTTTCGTCTATATTTCCTAGACTTGCTTCAAAACCTATTGATTTCTCACCTATCCTTTGTTTAATCAAATCTTCAAGACCCACAAAAGCGCCGCCACAAATAAACAGAATGTTCGTTGTATCTATCTGTAAAAACTCTTGCTGCGGATGTTTTCTACCGCCCTTAGGTGGTACATTCGCCTTTGTGCCTTCCATAATCTTAAGAAGGGCTTGCTGAACACCTTCACCAGAAACATCCCTTGTAATTGAAGGACTATCCCCTGATTTACGGGCCAGCTTATCAATCTCATCTATATATATAATACCTTTTGAAGCTCTTTCAAGGTCATAATCTGCAGCTTGCAAAAGACTAACTATCATATTTTCTACATCTTCACCTACGTAACCCGCTTCAGTGTAGCAAGTAGCATCAACAATTGTAAACGGCACATCCAAAAGCCTGGCTAAAGTCTGCGCCAGCAGGGTTTTACCGCTACCTGTAGGTCCTATCATAAGGATATTACTCTTTTGCACCTCTACATCAGCATTTCGTTTTCCATTAGAATAAGCGTTTATCTCCACTCTTTTGTAGTGGTTATAAACTGCTACTGACAAAATTTTCTTTGCATTATTCTGTCCAATAACATATTCGTCAAGGAATTTTTTTATTTGCGGTGGAGTTGGAAGACTGGAATAGCGTTTTTTAAGTACGCCTTCCTTGGCTTCTTCATCAGCTATTATCTCATTACAGAGCTCTATACATTCGTTACAAATGTATACTGTTGGCCCGGCAATGAGCTTTCTAACTTCTTTCTGGCTCTTTCCGCAAAAAGAGCAATATAACTTTCCCTCTTTTGCGTCTTTTTTCGAAGTCACTTGAGCGCCTCCTCTCTATGACTAATTATAGCATCAATCAGTCCATATTCTAAGGCATCTTCTGGTTTTAAGAAAAAATCTCTTTCAGTATCTACTCGAATTTTATCGATTGGCTGATTAGTATGCCTAGCAAGTATTTCATTTAGATCTTCTCTTATTCTGAGTATTTCTCTTGCATGTATGTCAATATCTGTAGCCTGCCCCTCTACCCCACCCAGAACCTGATGTATCATAACCCTAGCGTGTGGCAGGGCGTATCTTTTACCCTTTGTGCCAGCCGCCAATAGAACTGCCCCCATACTCGCCGCCTGACCCATGCACATAGTTGCCACATCTGGCTTTACATATTGCATAGTATCATATATTGCGAGCCCTGAAGTTACATGACCACCAGGTGAGTTTATATAGACATATATATCTTTTTCCGGGTTTTCAGATTCTAAGAATAGGAGCTGTGCTATTACAGTGTCAGCGACAGCGTCATTAATCGCAGAACCAATAAAAACAATCCTGTCTTTTAATAAGCGGGAAAAAATATCATATGCCCTCTCGCCCCTGCTGGTTTGCTCAATTACGATCGGTACATAGCTGGACATTACAGATGAGTATACAGATACTACGGATTATTGTCAACGTGATTTTCTTCTGCCACGACCTCGTCTATATCGGCATTTTCTACAATAAAATCAATGACTTTTCGCTCTGCTAGAGTAGCTTCAAGCCCTTCTAATAAATTATTTTGTTCATATAATTCACGTATTTGATCTGTCCCCATATTATATTGCTGGGCAATAGAACTGAGATTTTCGTTAATATCTTCATCAGAGACGCTAATTCCCTCTTTTCTGGAGATTTCTCCCAGTACAATAGAGGCCTTAACATTTCTAACAGCATGATCCTTGATTTCTCCCAATTGCTGCTCACTAAGATTCATGGGAGGAAGACCCTGTTGCTCAGCATTCTGCTGTACACTTTGCACAAGCCTTTCAGCTTCTTGCTCTACAAGACTTGCCGGAGATTCTATGGACGGGTTCTTTTCAACCAAAAGATCCATTAGTTCTCTTCTCATTTTTGTTTGTGCCTGCTTCTCCAGTTGGTGTCCCAAATCCTCTTTTATCTTAGTTCTAAGATCGTCCAGAGATTCAAGCCCAATAGATTTGGCAAGTTCATCATCTATCTTAGGAAGTGTTCTTTTTAATACGTCTTTTAGTTTCAAGTCGTAATGCACTGCTTTACCACGGGCGTGTTCGATAGGAAAAGTCTCATCATATGTAACATCAAACTCTTTTTCCTCTTCTTTTTTCATGCCGATTACAGCCTCTTCGAATTCCGGGATCATCTTGTTCTCACCTAATACAAACTGTACATCCTCTCGTTTAAGGTCCGGCAATGGCTCTCCATCGAGTGATCCTTCAAAATCTACAATGACGACATCGCCGTTTTTGGCTGCTTTCTTTTTCTCGTAAGGTTTGGTCTCAGCCTTATGCTCCTGAAGGTGCTTAATTGAATCCTCTACATCCTGATCTTTTACAATCTGTTTCTCTTTCTTGAGTGGTAGTTCTTTATACTCTCCAAGCTCAATTTCGGGCAGAACTTCAAATTCTACTGTATATTCAAAATCTTTATCCAATTCAAGATTATCAGGAGGGGTTATCTCAGGACGGTTAAGAGGATTGACCTCTACTTCCTTGAGTGCCTCTTCGAGTGTCTTAGATATTATTTTTTGGATAGTTTCGCTGAGTATTTCGCCTTTATACATTGACTCAACAACATTTACAGGCGCTTTCCCAGGGCGAAAGCCCTTTACCTTGGCAGCATTATATATCTCTTTAAATATTGAGTCCCTCTCTTCTTTTACTACATCCATAGGAACTGTTACCACAAGCTTCCTCTGTGTTGCACTTACGTTTTCCATATTCACTTTCATAATTTCAAACCCCTTAGTTTTACGTAGACCTTACGCGTATTTTTTTAGTGTTTTTAAGCACTTATTATTCAAATCAAGCCGTAAATTATACCAGATAAATGAAAAATGGATAGACAAGGCAATTTAAAACGCTTATAACATATTTGTCGGACAATGTTGTTATATCTCAGTATAAAAAGAGTTACTAGAAATAAAGATTTATATATAAATTGTGTTACATGAACCTTTTTTGAATTGGAAATATCTAATCCTCTACTATGAGAAACAAAAGGATATTTAATTTTACGCTGTCACTATTATTCATTCTTACATTCTTAGCATATTTGAAATTATCCCATGCTCAAGAATCGTTTTCTTCCGTATCCAAAGAAAATATAGTCCCAGTTGCATTTGTAGCACTGGTGGCTTCGCCTTCTGAAGACAAAGAAAAGGCATTTCAATATATAAGCGAGAACTGGGAACCTACTTTTCCGATAATGGTCATAGAAGCAATCTATCTCAGCAACGACCCACCTCTTGCTGCTAAACTAATAAAGCTTCTTGAACAAAAAACAGGGAAGGATTACGGATATCAGCTTGATAGATGGTACGATTGGATCTGGAATAATGATGAAATGGTTCATTCGCAATATCCTGAATTCAAATCATTGCTATATGGCCTCATTGACCCTAAATTTGCGGGTTATTTCTCGAGTGGCAAGACCTCTAATATTAGACTAGATGAAGTTAGATGGGGAGGAGTTCGACAAGACGGGATACCACCGCTAAGAAACCCAAAAATGATCAATGCCAAGCAAGCAAAGTATCTAGACGATGACAACATCGTATTTGGAATTGAGGTAAATGGAGACGCCAGAGCTTACCCTAAGCGCATAATGGCATGGCATGAGATGTTTGTAGACAATGTTGGTGATACGCCAGTTGCAGGTGTTTATTGTACGTTATGTGGCTCGATGATTTTATACAATACTGAGCATGAAGGCGTTAATCATAAAATAGGAACAAGTGGATTTTTATATAGATCAAACAAACTCATGTATGACAAAGACACTCAATCACTTTGGAACACTCTTTGGGGTAAACCCGTAATAGGCGAGCTTGCTGACAAGGATATAGAGCTTGAGCGTATGAGTGTTGTGACTACTACCTGGGGAGAGTGGAAAAAACGGCATCCGGAAACAAAGGTGCTTTCTTTGGATACAGGGCATAAAAGGGATTACGCTGAGGGTGCCGCTTATAGAGAATATTTTGCTACTGACGAGCTTATGTTTAATGTCCCCAAGCTCGATAAAAGGCTTAAGAACAAAGACGAGGTTCTGGGTCTTGTATTTAGTCAGCATGCTGATAAACCTGTGGCAATACGTGTTGACTATCTTTTAAAAAATCCTGTATTTCATAAACAAATCGGAGAGATTGATTTTGTTGTTCTAACAGACAAATCAGGAGCTGCGAGAGTATATGAAGCAAAGGGTTTAAAGTTTAAGAACTGGGACCAGGAGAGTTCTGTCACTGATGTCAACGGCAAGAAATGGGTATTAACCGAATCCAAGTTAACATCGCCGGATGGTACCCAGCTTTTCCGCCTTCCAGCACATCGAGCATTTTGGTTCGGATGGTATGGAGCATACTCAAATACTGAGCTAATCTTATAACTGATAAGATTAGAGAATGAGTATTAGACAGTCTTATTAGCAGACTGCTCGTGTTCCCGGCAAATTAAAAAGCTTTCCTCTTCACTAAGTGGTTCAAGAGTTAGTCCGCATTGGTGTGTGTTGCCTAATCCAAACTTTTTGAAATGATTACATGTATTACATAAGCCAAACAGCTTACTATTATTTTTCAGCTGAAGCTGAACTAGTAATTTTGTTAATAGTTGAGAAAGATACTCAGAATCTTTTGCACTGAACATATCGAGTGTGGCACAAAACTCAGCTGGCGGAAACTCATTTCTTATAAAATCCTCACCTTTCTCGGTCAAGTAGAGACGTACAACTCTGCCGTCTTTATCATCTATGCTTTTTTTAAGAAATCCCTTCTTGTCCAAAATATTTATACTCTGTGAAGTTGTACCTTTAGTAGAGCCTATAAACTCCGTCACACCGGCAGGGGTATTGCTATAACGATTACATTGAGAGAGATAACTCAGTATCTGAACATGTACAGATTGAAGGCCGGATTCAGCACCTGATGCCCTTTCTTCTGACCTGAGCAAATTACCAATTCTTTCAATAAGTGAGGCAATTCTAGTTTTATCCATTTACTTATATTGTATCGCGTCGAAACGAGCTTGACAACTTATAATTTAAAATGCATAATAGTTTTGAGTCGATACTATACTACAAGGAGGTTTATAATGACTTTATCAAGAGTATTGTTACCAAGCTTTTTAGTTTTAATAACATTTATGTTAGGTGCTTCTTCAGCCCTCACACAAGTAGCAACTGAGGATGAGATAAAGGCGCTTAATACCAAAGATCTGCAAATTAAAAGTGCAGAAGTAGAATATTCGGAAGATTTGGACCTGTTGGTGTTTGAGATGGAGACAAAAGGTCAAGCAGGCAATACTGTTCCTAACGCCCGGGGAGAACTAAACGGCGCCCCTGTACTTGGATATGTTTTTCCAACGAGTTTAACATCGGAAGATGTAGGATTTGGGAAAATCGACGGAGTAGTTGCACTGGCTGTTACTGCACATCCTGATTTTGATGATACACCGCTATGGGATGAGAACAATGACGGGAATTATCAAAATGACGGAGTTACATGGCATACCCATTGGGTAATTCTGGGACCGGACAAGCGCGTTAAAGGGGGATTAGCTGTAATAGAGTTTAAAAGAGAGGATAAATCCGTAGTCCTGCCACCTACGAATCCTGGAATGAATATGTATATGGACTCACCAGGGTATTCTGTAGTTCCAAAAGGTAAGAGCCTTAAAGTGCTAGTACCCGCACAGCGTGTTGATAATAAAAAGGAATTTAATTATGACGCGGTCAGCGCATATATGGAGGTCAATACGACTGATAAGAATCGACCTCTTCTAGGAGTATATGAAGTTTATGATGTTCTTTCTGGGAATTTATCCTTGCCTTACAAGGTTAAATAAAACCAGAAATCTATTAAAAGTTAAGTAAATGCCGGGTTCAGAATCGATAATTATTTGATACCGTCCCGGCATTATATTCTCTAAAGAAGGGTGTTTTATTTGAAAATCTCTACATATTCTTCATAGCCTTCATCTTTTAGATCAGCAGCAGGAATGAATCTTAGCGATGCTGAGTTTATGCAATACCTAAGGCCTTTAGGACCGGGCCCATCATTAAAAACATGCCCTAGGTGTGAGTCAGCATTTTTACTTCTAACTTCAACTCTTTTCATCATAAAAGAGCTGTCTTCAACTTCTACAATATTTTCATCTATAAGGGGTTTTGTAAAGCTTGGCCAACCTGTGCCGGATTTGAATTTGTCTTTAGAACTAAAGAGAGGTTCTCCGGAAACAATATCCACATAAATGCCCTGCTCTTTATTATCCCAGTACTCGTTACTAAATGCCCTTTCGGTACCATTTTCCTGAGTTACTTTATATTGAAGAGGTGTAAGCTTCTTCTTAAGCTCTTCTTTAGACGGTTTTTCACCAACTGAAGCTTCAGCTGCTGTAGAAATATTCTCTGTCGAATCATTTTTAGTCGTTAATTTAAATCCTAGAAACAAAACCAAAGCGATAGCAATTATTAAATATGTTTTCATTATTATTACCTCCTATTTATCAAAATATACGGACTGTTTAGAAATTCAGATTCATTTATATTTATTATTGATATTATTCAGTAATTTCAGCTAGTTAAACCTTCAACCGAGACATTCATTCTCAACTTATGCTGCTGATTTGGAACCAAGGTAATCAAATCTGTCCCAGCATTTGTAGTTTCCACACATACAAAATTTAAGTAATCTTGGTCCCCCAAGTCTTTCATCTGTTTAGCTTTTTCCATCCAAGGATTCCATACGACCGTAGAATTACTACCTGATTTTCGAATTCGTATTTTCCTACTTAAACTTGGATCAAATATGACACAATCACTAATTGTATCTAAATAAATTCTATCCGTCTCATCAGTAATCTTGATAGGACATTCTTGTGTCTCTTTTGTAAAATTGTCAACCTTATTTATGTAGTTTTTACCTTCCAAGCCGTGGATTGCAATATCACTTACATCTCCAACATTATAATAGCTGTGAAAAGCACTCGTTATAGTAAAATCTTCTTTCCCACAGTTTGTCATAGTGAGCTCTGAGTTTAACTCTTTGCCAATGTTAATAACAATTTGCAGATCAAAACTATAATCCCAAATTTTACGAGTCTCTTCATTATCCCTAAGTCCAAGCGTAATCTGGGTTTCATCTTTAGATACAGATTTTGTCCCCCTCACCTCCCAGAGTGAAGTTCTAGCAAAGCCATGAGCGGGTTTTGAGCTATCAGTCGGATGATCAGCAAACCATGGCCAACTTATAGGAATTCCACCCCGAATTGCTTTACTGGATTTGAATTGACTTAGAGCACTGAGAAACAAAACAGGTTCTTGGTCATTTGGTATAAATGATGTGAGATGAGCCCCGTGTAAGAATATTTGCGCTGAGGCGCTGCCATTATTAATCTGAGCAAAGATGAACCCATTGGGTCCTTCTTTGAAAAGCAAGTATCCATTAATATGGAATTCTTGATTTAGACTATCTATAGCTCTATTCGTCATATCTTTATTATATATGGAATAAATAGGACTTTGGATTAATCTCAACAGGTCGAAAAATAATCTAAAAAAAGTGGTGCGAGAGGGGGGAGTCGAACCCCCACACCTTGCGGTACTGGATCCTAAATCCAGCGCGTCTGCCAGTTCCGCCACTCTCGCACTGTTTTGGTGGGCTGTGAGGGAATCGAACCCCCGGCCCGATGATTAAGAGTCATCTGCTCTACCTAGCTGAGCTAACAGCCCGTTAAATTCAGCAAAGGATGGATTATTATAATTAGCCTGTAGTTAAAATCAATAAGGTTACGATTTTATGGCAATAAGCATTTCTTGGATAAGAGAATATTATAATTTAATTCTGGAATGAAAATAATTCTGAAAGTCAGAAATATTCCGCTATACTTAAAAGGTAAAGAAAAATAATTGGATATTAAGACATATAGAATTGGGTCCGGGGGTCTCTCCATATCTCTTAAATCAAACCCTCTCTATTAAAAGAAACCCTCCTTTAATGAGATTGTATGGGTAAGATTTGACCCCCCGGGCTCCTTAACTTTTCATTATACTATAACTCCACAAAAAAATTCAAGAGTAGATATAGGGAAATTCCATTTCAGAGCAAATCCTAAATTTGTTCTCAACTGACAGTATTGTTCATTAAAGATATAAACCGGAACTAATTAGGACTCATCTTCAGGCTTTACTATCACAAGAGTATATTTATCAAGGTCAATATATTTATGGGCTACGTCTAATACATCTTGTTTCGTAACTCCATAGATTTTTTCGGGGTATGAGTTGTATTCTTCCCATCCTATGCCGTATAGCTCGTCAAATGTAATCTTAGCCGCCTGGGCTGAGTTTTGCTGAAGACCTATCTCAAAATTGCCTACGAGGTAGTTTTGCGCGCGTGAGATTTCTTCATGAGTAACACCTTCTTTAATTAATAACTCTAGCTGCTCTTTCATGCCTTGTATCGCCTCTTCTTCTTTCTGAGGCGCTGTTCCTATATAAACCCCTAAGAACCCGGGCTCTAGACCAGGTGTATAGAAAGAGGTCACAGTGTAGGCAAGGCTCTTCTTATCTCTCAGTTCACTAAACAACCTCCCACCCATACCAGACATTATAGTATTGAGCACTTCTATTGAATAATGGTCTTCACCCATAAGTGTTGGACCCTGAAATCCAAGAAGTATATGAGTCTGGGCTTTATCCTGTTTTTTCTCAATTTTTTCTCTAATTTCCGAAGGAGGCGCATCTGCTCTAATATCAGGATCTGGCATACCACTTTTTTTCATTCCACCAAAATCCATTTTTATAACATTGAGAACTTCTTCTTCGTTTACATTCCCTACAACCGTTATAACCATGTTTTCCGGGCGAGCATATTTTTTGTAGAATTCACTCAACCCCTTACTATCTAACCCATTTACATTCTCAACTGTCCCTAGTGGATTAAGCCTATATGGATGTTCAGTGTAAAGGGTCTCAAGAAAAAGATTCACGGTAGTCCTTAAAAGGTTGTCTCCTTGCCGATTTATATCCGCGAGTATCTCTCTCCTGGCACGCTCTACTTCTTCAGGGGCAAAGCTCGGGTTGAGAATAACATCCGCAAATATATCCATCGCAGGGACAAAGTTTTTACTAAGGGACTCAACGGTAACACCAAAGCTGTTTCTTCCGGAATAACCATCAATCTCTCCAGCTATGGATTCAATCTCTTGAGCTATTTGAAGTGCGCTTCTGTTCTCTGTTCCTCTTGTAAGCATGCGAGACACATAATTGGAAACTCCGTTGTTAGCCTCATCTTCATATCTAACACCACCTAAAAATGCTGCTCTAGCGGCAAATAAAGGCACAGAATCATTTCTCTTTATTAAAACAGTGATGCCATTTTCCAAGACATATTTATTAACATCGCCAATAGTTGCAGCTTGCGGCTCGCTGGGGTTTCGTGTTATATCAGAAGAGTCCGCCGGTGGCACATCAGATTTTGCCATTGTATCTTCTTCAATTAGGACTTCGCCATTTCCTGCATTATTATCATTAACTTCCTTAGAGGCCTTGTGTGCTATATCTTTAATTTCTTTCTGACTAATTGTAATTCGATCTGAGGGAAGCAAAAATCCTGCAGTTAAATTATCATCTGAGAAATATGTCTGGGCAGCAAGCATAATATCTTCTTTTGTTACCTTAGAAACTCGGTCCAAATACTCCTGCTCATATCTGAAGTCATCTGTTTCTACTTCAAAAAAACCAAGCTTCTGAGCTTGGCCCTGCATAGTCTCTTTTGTATATAATGCGTCACTCTCAAGATTTACCTTAACCCTTTGTAATTCGTCATCACTGACAGGCTCATACTTGAGAAGATTTATTTCTTTTATTATCTCTGATATAGCTTCTTTTGAACTAGCAGGATCAATACTCCCACCTACTGCAAATAGCCCCTCATATTTGGGTGTAAAAGCATAAGCATATATGCTGTTAACTAATCCTTTGTCCTCTTTAATATTTCTGAATAGCCTTGAACTCTCTCCACCACCTAAAATATTCGACAAAACATCCATAACTGGAGTATCTTCGTGTTTAGCATTGGGCACATGATAAGCAAGAGAAAAGTAGCCTTCCTGAAGGGGTTTATCTAAAACATATGTTCTCATACCCTCTTGTTCAGGCTCTTCGTTTATTACACATTCTGGAAGTTCGCTCGAAGGGTGTTTTCCATAAAGCTCTTCTATCTTCGGCATAACTTCGGCAGCATCAAAGTCTCCCACTACAACAAGCACCATATTATTCGGTGAATACCATTTTTTGTAAAAGTTAGTAATACCCTCTCGGGTAAAACTTCTGACGCTCTCTTCAGAGCCTATTACAGGTCGTCCATATGGATGTTCAGTAAACGTAGTTGAAAACATTTTTTCGTTAAGATTTCGAGATGGTGAATCTTCGGATCGCCTTATTTCCTCGACAACAACTTCAAGTTCCTTATTAAGCTCATCAGGATCGAAAGTAGAGTTTTGCATTGCATCAGCTAGCACATCAAGTGCCGTGTCCAGGAATCTACTTGCAATTACTACATAATAGACAGTTTCATCAAAAGAAGTAAAAGCATTTATATCTCCCCCACTGCTTTCTATAACTCTAGCAATCTCACCAACTTTTCTTTTTTCAGTCCCCTTAAACAACATGTGCTCATGAACATGAGCAAGTCCGTATTCCCCTTCGACTTCACATGCACTTCCAGTCTTAACCCAAACATTTACCGCTACAACAGGCGAAGAATGGTTTTCCTCTAGAATAACCGTTAAGCCATTATCAAGCTGATATTTAGTTACACCCTCAGACTCTGCTAATAAAGGAGCTTTGCTTGTATTTGACGTTTCTACATTCTGACTATCCATTGATTTCTCTCCTTGGTTACAAGAAACAATCAGTATACCTAAGATTAAAAACATTGAAGAAAACGAGATTAATTTAGCTAATGATTTGTTTTTTTTGTATATTCCTGATAATTGATTTGATATATTCTCAAATTTCATATGTCTACCTTTAGTGATGATTTTTATAATCTATATGTAACTAATCACAACTCAGTTTTAGTAAATTTATTAGGCGTAGTACCGATAAAAGTTTAAGTTGACCGAGACCAAATAAGATTACACATAATAATATATCCGGGAGTTTTCAGAACACCACTACTATTTTAAGAACCGCTCTCCGGTGTTTCTACTTCATCACCAAGCTTAGGCTTGCCTTTTAGCTGTTTTATAGCATGTAATGCCAGACCGATAACAGCATATAAGTAAACTATAAAAATAAACATTATCTCAGGGTGTGTAATAATAGCGGCTATGATTATTGCTGCGACTACGAGTGCATTGAAAGGTCCGCCAATATTAAAATAAGGTCTTTTGCTATATCTAACATTGCTAACCATTAAGAGACCTATTACTGGTGCGGCTATAAGAAAAAACCACACTACTCTAGAATCAGGAATAATATTAAGAGCTGTTAGTAACATAACAGGCGCGATCATCAATCCCGCGGCTGCGGGACTTGGAAGCCCTGTAAAACTGAGTTTCTCTTCATTTCCAGACTGCACATTGAACCTTGCAAGCCTAAGTGCTGTGCACACAACATAAAACAATACTGCCATCAAGCCGATTTTCCCTGATCCCATGAGTACCCAAGAATATATAAGCACAGCTGGGGCTACACCGAATGAGACAAGGTCAGACAAGGAATCATAAGATAGGCCAAATTTACTTTCATGGTTGAAGAATCTGGCAAGTTTGCCATCCATCATATCCAAAAAGGCTGATATTACAATAAAAGCCCCTGCCCACCAAAACCTTCTAAAAACCCACTCTTCGGATGCACCTCCTGTGGAAACAGCAACTATAACCTCAATTGAGGTCATAATTGACAAAAGCCCGCAAAATAGGTTGCCAGTTGTAAACAGGTTTGGCAGTACTGGTATTACTCTTTGTCGTTTGGACTTTTTTCTTTTTTCTCTCATCTAATCCCCCATCCTAGCCAGTATGGTTTCACCAGCCCAGACTCTTTGTCCTACTTTAACCTCTAGCAAAGATTCCTCAGGTAGGTACAAATCTACCCTGGAACCAAATTTAATCATACCAAATCTTTCACCACTTTTAAATTCCATATCTGGTTTGGCATATGAAACGATCCTACGAGCTAAGAAGCCTGCTATTTGTGTGACTACAATTTCTTTACCATCAGAAGTTTTTATTAGAGTAGACAATCTCTCATTATCTTCAGATTTCTTCTTCATATCCTCCGGATATAACCAGCTCGGCATATTCGCAATATGAAAACTTCCAGAAGTGTATTTCGTTGCCGCAACTTTGCATGTTACCGGCATTCTATTAATATGACAGTCATACACTGCAAGCGATATGCTTATTTTTAATTCATTAGAATTTAGGAAGTCCTTTTCGTAGGAATCCTCAACAAGGATAATCACCCCATCTGCGGGGGACAAATATGCGTTTTTATCATCAGGAATGTTGCGCTCCGGATCGCGAAAGAAAAGAACATTCAGAATTGCAAGAAGCGCTAAGATAAAAGATAAAACTGTGAGTCCAACAATAGCAGTAGCCCAGGCTAGAAGAGCCAAAATGCCTATGTAGACAAATCCCTCTGAGGCTACAGGCGCCCGCCTTATCTTCATTAGTTCTTTGTTTTATCTACCAGTTTGGACTTAAAAAGAGAGCTCATCATTTTACGGAGCTCACCACCAACCTCTTCAATGGGATGTTCTTGTCCTTTTTTGAGAAGCGCATTGTACACGGGGCGTCCAGCTTTGTTTTCAAGTATCCACTCCCTTGCAAATTCGCCATTTTGAATCTCGGTTAGGATCTTCTTCATTTCTTTTTTAGAATCTTCGTCTACTACTCTTGGACCTCTGGTAAGATCACCATATTCTGCAGTATCACTTATGGAGTAACGCATATTTGTTATACCACCTTCATATATCAGATCAACGATAAGTTTTACTTCATGACAGCATTCAAAATAAGCCATCTCAGGTGGATAACCTGCTTCAACTAAAGTTTCAAAACCTGCCTGGATTAATGCGGTCACTCCTCCGCAAAGTACAGCTTGCTCACCGAACAGATCAGTTTCAGTTTCATCTTTAAAAGTGGTCTCAATAATTCCAGCTCTACCGCCTCCTATTGCGCCTGCATAAGCAAGAGCAATATCTTTAGCTTCACCAGTTGCGTTCTGATGTACAGCCACCAGCATAGGCACCCCTGCACCATCTTCGTATTGTCCTCTAACTGTATGACCCGGTGCTTTAGGAGCCACCATAAACACATCAACATTTGGTGGAGGTACGATTTGACGATAATGAATATTGAGCCCATGACTGAAAACAAGCGCATCACCAGGGCTTAGATTATGAACAATACTTTCATCATAAATATCAGCTTGGCTTGTATCAGGGGCAAGAATCATAATAATATCAGCCCACTTGCTGGCTTTATCAACAGTCATAACATCAAAACCAGCCCCTTTGGCTTTATCCCAACTACTGCTTCCTTTCCTCAAACCCACTGCGACTTTCATACCACTGTCCCTTAAGTTCTGAGCATGGGCATGTCCCTGGCTACCATAACCAACAATTGCTATCTTTCTTTTTTTAATCTTGCTCTGTTTTATATCCTTATCGTAGTAAACCTTCATTCCTTATCTCCTGTATCCGTATTAGAATTTTTAGCATCCCTCTTCATAGCTACCGTACCTGTACGAGCTATTTCTTTAATACCCATAGGCTCTAAGAGTTCTATGAAAGCATTAACTTTTTCTTTGTCCCCTGTTAGTTCAAGCGAATAAGATTCCAAGCCAACATCTACAACTTTAGCTCTGAAGATATCAGCCATTCTTAATATTTCTGCCCTAGTTTTTTCTTTAGATTGGACCCTAATTAGAACCATCTCCCTCTCAACCCTGCTTTCATCGGTAAGGTCATCAACCCATATAACATTAACCATGTTATTGAATCTCTTTATAACCTGCTCGATAATAAAATCGTCCCCGGTGGTAACAAGAGTTATACGAGATGTATCCGGATCGAGTGTTTCTGCAACATTTAGACTTTCAATATTAAAGCCCCTAGCACTGAATAATCCAGCAACTCTGGACAGCACTCCTGATTCATTGTCTACAAATAGAGATATTGTATGCCTCATCGATTATGAACCTCCGGAATTAGTCGATTAATATAAACTGTTTTACTAAAAGGGAATTAAAGCGAGATCCCAAATACTTTAAAAAACCCCAATATTATACTTAATGCTTCAAATTAAGCTACATCAGGAGTAGCGCCTAATATCATATCACTCATGGCACCGCCCGGAGCAATCATAGGATAAACCAACTCTTCACAATCAACCATGATCTCTATTAGAACAACCCCTTTTGTAGATAACCCTTCTTTAAGAGTAGATTCTAACTCCTCAGGTTTATCAACCCTAAGCCCCTTGGCTCCAAAGGATTCAGCAAGCTTAACAAAATCAGGCAATACTCCAAAACGTGAGGCTGAATAATTGCTATCAAAAAACATAGTTTGCCACTGCCTAACCATCCCGTGATGACCATTATTAAGAAGCATTATTGTAAGATCCATGTTGTGCTCAACTGCAACGGAAAGTTCTTGCATGTTCATCTGGAAGCTGCCGTCCCCGCTTACACAAACAACCTGCTTATCAGGACAGGCGAACTTAGCTCCCATAGCTGCCGGAAAACCAAAACCCATAGTCCCGAGTCCCCCCGAGGTAATATGAGTTCTAGGATGATTGAATTTATAAAACTGTGCTACCCACATTTGATGCTGGCCTACGTCTGAAACAATAATTGCGTCATCATCAGTTATTTTACTCAAAGTATCTATTGCATAGGTAGTTAAAATCTTATCTCCAGTTTGATTATAGCTCATTGGATGTTCATCGTCCCATTTTTTTATCTGATCACGCCACTCTTTACGGTCTTTATCAATTTTTTCAGGAAGCGCGTCGAGAAGTTGCTGTAGAACTAGTTTGGCATCTCCAAGTATTGGACAATGAACTACAATATTTTTATCAATTGTTGATGGATCTATGTCTATATGTATAATTTCGGCATTTGGAGAGAACTCTTCAAAATTACCTCCAGTAGCCCTGTCATCAAACCTAGCACCTATCGATATTACAAGATCACTTGAATGTACCGCCATGTTAGCAGCATAAGATCCATGCATACCAAGCATATGAACAAATAAAGGATCGTTACTAGGATAAGCCCCTAAGCCCATTAACGTGGAAGTTACTGGTATTTCCAATCTGTGAGCAAATTCTTTTAGCTCTTCTGTCGCCTCTGCATGTATTAATCCGCCACCACCAAATATTATAGGACGTTTAGATTTCAAAATCATATCAACTGCTTTTTGTATTTGTTTAGGGTCACCTTTTGTTGGAGGTTTATATCCCCTCAAGTTAATTTCATCAGGGATAACAAGCTCATCTTCTTCAAGAATTACGTCTTTTGGCATATCAACAAGAACTGGGCTCGGTCTACCAGAACTTGCAATATAGAAAGCTTCTTTCATTGTTTTTGGAAGATCTGCTGCTTTTCTAACAAGGTAATTATGTTTTGTACAAGGACGTGTAATACCTATGTGATCTGCTTCCTGAAAAGCATCACTTCCGAGATAAGGCAACGGAACCTGCCCCGTGAATACAACGATAGGAGAAGAATCCATTTGCGCTGTTGCAATACCCGTAACTGTATTTGTAGCAGCAGGACCTGACGTGCAAAGAACAACACCCGGTTTACCCGAAGCTCTTGCGTACCCGTCAGCCATGTGAGTAGCACCTTGTTCGTGCCTAGTAAGAACGTGTTTTATCTTACCTTCAAATTTGGGCATTACATCGTACACTTTTAGCACGTAACCGCCGGGAAGTCCGAATATTACATCTATTCCTTCTTCGATAAGAGTTTCAAAAAACATTTCGGCGCCAATCATTCTAGCCATTTTAAAATCACCCCCGTGTGGTTTGTATTGCCCAATAATTGTTTTATTTATTTTTTCAGTTCGTGAATTCGAGATTCTAGTCGATCTTTAAGTGAAAGTTTAATCTTCTTTAGTCTTCTAACTTCTACTTCATCATCGAAAGTCAAACTCTCCTTTGCTTCTAGCTTGCTTATTACTTCATCAAGTTCTCTATGCTCAAAATAGATCTTCTTAAAATTTTCATCTTCTTCGAGCAGTTTTTCTATTATTTCTGATTCGTTCATCTTATCTCCCTTCTAACTCCCTTCTTTTGATATTTCTGCTTCAGACTTCCTTAAATAATGAGGAGCGAGATTCATTATCTCATTGTAAAGATAACCATCATCCCAATCCTCTTTAAATTTTCCAATTTCTGAGAGCACAAGATTTGAGGCCCTTGGAAAATTTATATTTACAGGGCTAAACATTATATCATGACTTAAATTATCTTCCAGATAATCCTTGTAAAGTAAAGCTCCGTCACCTAGAAAAATTGTATTATCCTTTATTAAATTTACTAATTCTTCAGGAGAAACCACTACATCTTCCAGAACTCTTTCTAATATCCCTCTATTTGAGCGAAATAGAGCTACAAAAACTTCCCCTTTTCTTGCGTCTATGAGAGGGCAAATATTGTAGGGAGAAAAAGGCAAATTCATAGCTAATGCTTTGAGCGAAGAAACGCCAACGAGTGGTATTCCCAAGGAGTAGCAAATCCCCTTAGCCGTTGAAATTCCAACCCTCAATGAAGTAAAAGAGCCAGGTCCTAATGATACAGCTACAGCTTTCAGTTCAGACTTATCAATTGCTAACTCAGAAAGAAGCCAGTCTATCGATGGAACTAATTTTTCAGTATGAGCGGGACCTATATCAAAATAATACTCGCCTAATATCCTTTCATTTTCTAAAACGGCGATGCTCCCGGCATACGTTGATGTTTCAATTGCTAGTATTTTCATGATTCACTCTATTTGTATCAAACAAATGTAATTTAAAGTATATATAATTCCTTAGGTTTATGCTCTTAAATCTTAGAGGACAACGACTTAGATTAAAGCCCTTATGTATTTAAACCTGAATTTAGTCTAAAAATTTCTGGAGATTTACTAACCCAATTACCGTTTATGATCAAATAGTCTTGATTAAACAGGCTTTAACTAGAGACTTCTTAATCATTATTTACTACTAGAAGAAAATTATTCAGCAGGCGTTTCGCCTTTTGCCTCTTTCTCTTTTATTAGACCGCTGTGTGCCAATATTTCATTTTTCAACTTTTCCAGAATGTCTGGATTATCTTTTAAGAAAGCTCTAGAGTTCTCTCTACCCTGACCAAGTCTCTCTCCATCATAAGAATACCAGGTCCCACTCTTTTCTACGATATTAGCTTTTGTACCAATATCTATTATTTCGCCAGTTTGTGATATCCCTTCTCCGAATACTATGTCAAACTCTGCATTACGAAAAGGAGGCGAAACTTTATTTTTGACCACTTTGGCTCTAACCCTGTTCCCCATCACCACATCGCCCTCTTTTACTGAACCAATCCGGCGAATATCAATCCTGACAGATGAGTAAAATCTAAGTGCATTACCACCACTAGTAGTTTCAGGATTCATATAAGGCAAAGTACCAATTTTCATCCTGATCTGATTCACAAATATTACAATACATTTGGATCTCCCCACAGTAGCTGTCAATTTTCTGAGTGCCTGAGACATGAGTCTGGCCTGAAGACCAACATGGGTGTCTCCCATCTCCCCTTCTATTTCAACTCTAGGAACTAGTGCTGCAACTGAATCAAGCACAATAACATCAACAGCCCCAGATCTTACAAGGGTATCGACAATTTCTAGAGCCTGCTCACCAAAATCCGGTTGTGATATTAATAAGTCGTCAACCTTTACACCTAATTTCTGAGCGTAATTCGGATCTAATGCATGTTCAGCATCAACAAACGCAGCTATGCCGCCTTTTTTATGTGTCTCTGCAATCACATGTAGAGCAAGAGTGGTCTTGCCTGAAGATTCAGGTCCGAAAATCTCTATAATACGCCCCTTTGGAAAACCTCCTACACCAAGCGCTGTATCAAGGCCAATTGAGCCTGAAGAGATAACTTCGAGTTGAGGGACAGGAGAATCCGAACCTAGCCTCATTATAGACCCTTTACCAAACTGCTTCTCTATTGACGAGATCGCAAGGTCTATTGTTTTTTCTTTTTCTCCGGATTTTTTGTTTTCTAATGCAGTGTTAGTAGTTTGTTCTTTAGCCATAATACCTCCAAATTATACATTATTTAATAAACTTTGCCTAATCAGGTCAAGTGCGTTTAAAACTGTTACTAGTTTGATCTCTTCTCTTGTCCCATGGAAGTGAAATTTATGTGAAACAGCACCTTTTGTCTCACTATACAAACCAATATACACAGTCCCAACTGGTTTTTCAGGGGTACCACCTCCTGGACCGGCGATACCTGAAATTCCTATACCTATGTCAGAACCAGCTAATTCCTTTACACCCTTTGCCATAGCCTCTACAACCTGCGCGCTAACAGCACCATAAGAATCAATAAGAGCCATTGGCACTCCCAGAATTTTGGATTTGGCTTCATTACTATATGAAACTACTCCTTCTAGAAAGCATGACGAGCTTCCCGGCACGTTTGTCATTCTGTGTGAAAGTAGCCCTCCGGTGCAAGACTCTGCGGTCGCAAGTGTCATCTCATGCTGTTTAAGAAGCGCCCCTACAACCTCTTCTAACATTTCCCCCTCAGTTGTAAAGACATAGCGTCCTAATCGAGAATCAACTTCGTTTAGAAATTCAGACATTAATGATTGTGCTTCATTTTCTGTGTCTGCGAACGATGATACTCTTAAATGAATCTCTCTGAAATGAGCTCTATATCCTAGTCTAATTCCTTCTCTTTCTATTCCTTCTAACTTCTGAGCAACTTCAGATTCAGGAAGCCCAAAGGTCTTCACAAGCCTCATATACGATTTTTTCATTTGGGGATTTCTTTTCTCAAGTTCTGGAAGTACGTACTCATCCATCATTGCCCTAAATTCTTTAGGCACTCCTGGGAGAAAGAAAAAAACGGTATTCTCAACCTCACAGCTAAATCCCGGGGCCGTTCCCCATTTGTTTAGTAAAGTAGTTGACCCTTTAGGCAGATAAACCTGTTTCATATTTGTTTCGCTTACAGTCCTTCCAATTTTCCTAAATCTCTCAGTCATCATATCCAGCGCAGGTTGATTTAGTTCAAGTCCGACATTTAGAAACTCTGCCGCTACTTCAATTGTAAGATCATCTGGCGTGGGTCCAAGCCCCCCCGTTACTATTACTGCATCGGCCCTATTCTTTGCGTTTTTGAAGACAGATTTAAGCCTGATCATGTCGTCGCCCACTGTCGTGTGATAGGCAACATCAAACCCTAGCGCAGTCAAAATCTCACCGGCCCACTGGAAGTTCCCGTCACGCGTGAGTCCACTCATTAGTTCATCGCCTGTAGTTAGAATCTCTATTTTCATATTATGTCCAGAATACCCATCTGCCCAGAATATGCAGGGTTATACAGGCATACACTCCTGCTGCAACATCATCTATTACAATCCCCCATCCTCCGGGCAGTTTCTCAAATTTTCTTACCGGATAGGGTTTAGCTATATCAAAGAGTCTAAACAATAGAAAACCAAGGAATATGTTACTTATTGTTGGTGGCACTAAAATCATAGTTACTAGATATCCGCAAACTTCATCTGCCACTACCTGACCTGGGTCGTGTTTGTTATAAATTTCCTCAGCAATAGTTGATGCCCAAACTGATATTAATATTATTACAATTGTAATTGCTAAGTATAAGTAAAGCGGTGTAAAAGTAAGTGCATAAAATAGTGGGATGGCAGCTAGTGTGCCGAAAGTGCCAGGACCTATAGGAATTAATCCCACATAAAAGAACGTCGCAATAATTTTTGCAATACTATTTTTCATTGAATATAGCACCAATTAAATGTTTCTGAGTATGCCAAAAGGAGTTTGCATCATTGACAGTATGTGTCAAGAAACATATCAAGCTTAGAAACACAAAAGGTTCTAATATCCAAAAAAACTGAAAATATATATATTCTTTTCATTAATATTGTCTTCAAAATAAAGCTTCACTCCTTTGGCATATCCTTGAAATTCCACTCAAACTACGTAATATCTGTACAGAATTTTTATTAATCTAAATTACATAGGGAGCACAATTTAACAATGGCAAATGCATTAGAAAACAAATGGGCTTTAATACTAGGCGCCTCAAGCGGTTTTGGTGAAGCTGCTGCATTAGAATTAGCAAACCAAGGCATGAATATTTTTGGTGTGCATTTAGATAGAAAAGGCACAATGCCCCATGTTGAAGAAATACAGGAGCAAATCAAAGCAAAAGGAAGACAAGCCTACTTTTTTAATGTTAACGCCTCAGATCCTGATAAGCGCAATGAAGTACTTGTTGAGATGGAGCAGGTACTTGATCAGAATAACAACCCCGGAAGTTTGAAAGTACTTATTCACTCTCTTGCTTTTGGCACTTTAAAACCTTATATAGCAGATGATGAAAGATCACGCTTAAACAGTAAGAACTTTGATATGACTTTAGATGTAATGGCGCATAGCCTTGTTTACTGGTCCCAGGAGGCCGTAGCTAGAGGCCTAATGGGTGAAGGTGGCAGAATTTTTGCTATGACTAGTGCTGGAGGACACAGGATATGGCCAACATACGGCGCAGTTTCTGCTTCAAAAGCAGCCCTAGAATCACATATAAGACAACTCGCTTATGAACTTTCACCTAAAGGGATAACTGCAAATTCAATTCAAGCTGGCGTTACACTAACTCCGGCACTCGAAAAAATCCCGGGAAATGAAGAAATAGTTAAGCACGCAATAGCGGTAAACCCGGCGAATAGACTTACCACAACCCAAGATGTAGCAGAAGCAATTGCTGCCCTAAGCGGACCGGGAACACATTTTCTTACAGGAAATGTTATTAAAGTAGACGGCGGCGAAGACCTAATCTAATCAGGAAATCATATGAGTAAAAAAGTAACTCTATACAACACACTCACTCAGAAGAAAGAGGAGTTAGTACCTTATTCAGAAAACAAAATAAAGATGTATGTTTGCGGACCTACGGTTTATTCTTCAGCACACCTGGGACACGCAAGAGCGGCAGTCACATTTGATGTCATAGAAAGGTTTCTAACTTATTTAGGGTATGAAGTTACATATGTAAGAAACTTCACAGATATTGATGACAAAATCATAGCTAAATCCAATGAGACGGGGATTCCTGCTAACGAAATCTCAGAGAAATACATTCAGGAATATCAAGAAGATATGGCATCTATTGGAGTTAAACCTCCTACCACTCAACCCAAAGTTACCGAACATGTGCCTGAGATAATCGAGATGATCCAGAGGATTATTGATAACGGACATGCTTACCAGTCAGAAGGTGATGTGTTTTTCTCTGTTAAGAAATTTAACGGCTACGGGAAACTCTCAAAAAGAGACCCTGATGATATGATGGCTGGGACTAGGATTGATATAAATGAAAAAAAAGAAGACCCATTAGACTTTGCACTCTGGAAAGCTGCCAAGCCCGGGGAACCTTTTTGGGAAAGCCCATGGGGCAACGGTCGCCCTGGATGGCACATTGAGTGTTCACTAATGAGCACAAAATACTTAGGCGACAGCTTTGACATACATGGTGGCGGAAAAGATTTGATATTTCCACACCACGAAAACGAGATAGCCCAGTCTGAAGCTGCTACTGGGAAACCGTTTGCGAAGTATTGGGTTCATAACGGGCTCATCCAAATTAACCGCGAGAAGATGTCCAAATCTATCGGAAACATTTTAAATGTAAATGAAGCTGTATCAATGTGGAGCAAAGAAGCAATAAGGCTCTTTTTCCTGTCTCATCAATACCTCAATCCGGCTGATTTTTCAGACACGACTATGAACGAAGCAGAGGCTGCGCTTGAAAGACTCTATATGACCTTAAAACGAGCCAATGATTTAGCGGAAACCAAAAACGAAGCAGATAAAGAATTAGAATCTAGCATTGAGGCTTTTAAAGAAAGCTGGGTAAGCGCGATGTGTGACGACTTTAATACGGCTGAAGCGCTTGGGAATTTATTTGAATTAACCAGAGCTATTAACAGATCAATTGATTCTAATGGATGGACGCCAACATTAAAAACTGCGCTTAAAGAGGTTGATCAGTTTGCACAGACACTTGGCATATTAGAATATGACCCAAACGAATACTTGCAATCTCATAAGCTTGAAAAAGCTTCTACAGAAATTACAGAAGAAGAAATTGAACAGCTTATTGAAGAGAGGATCTCAGCCCGAAAAGATAAAAACTGGGCTCGTGCTGATGAAATCAGAGATGAACTTGATGCGAAAGGAATCGTGCTAGAAGATAAAGCCGACAACACAATCTGGCGTGTTAAATAATTTTCACTTTTATATCTTAGTAGAAGTTTAGAAGTTGTTATTCCTAAGAAAAAATTAAACCCAGACACCCATATACTCAAGTGCGCGTTTAATACTAGCAGAAGTTTGAGTTTCGCCTCTACAACTATACCAGCACTCAGTGCATTTAGTCTCTCCGTAAAGTTTGGGGTGATATTCGGAATAATGTGCTGTGACCGGCATCTCAGAACAGCGTTTTAAATGACCGCTAGGAGTAACCTGTATATGGCTTATCCCAGCCGTACATCCAGGAATTCCACCTGATTCAAAATACCGTGGTATTTCATTTAAATAATATTCAGTTGAAAGTATTGTCCCTTTATACTTTCTTCTCATGTGAATAAGTTCATCTACTAAGTTCTGAACTTTTTGTATTTCTTCCTGTGGAACAAAGTGCTCTTCATTATTAGTTTTCATAACACAATAAGAGCTGAAGGAAATACCTACTCCCCATTCATGAGCTTTTCTGGCAAGTTCAGGAACTTGTTCAAGATTATCTTCCATAATAATTGTGTTCATTGTTATCTTCTGATCAGGGAACCTCTTCCCTAACTCAGGCATCAATTTAGATAACTTATCCCAAAGCCCTGGAATACCTCTATATGTATCATGCTGTTTATTTGGAAAGTCCAAAGATACAGCAATCTGATTTATTCCAGCGTCAAAGAGTTCTTGGGCTTTGTCGACTGTTAGCAAATCACCTTTGGTTACCATGGAAGTAAAAATAAAGTAAGAACACTCTTTAATCTGCCTTATTATATCGGGCAGATCCTTGCGAAGCATGGGCTCCCCCCCAGTAACAACTACTACTAGAGGATCAATTTTTTTAATCACAGGGCGGTAGTCATATAAACGTTCTTCGTGCCGAGTTTGCCAATAATCACAAAAGTCGCATTTAGCATTACAAAGTTTTGTAATCTCTAAATTGAGGAGTGTTGGGCTACCTTTGGCTTTAGTGTGAAAAAATTTAATTGCGCCTTTTAAGCTTTCTTGAGGTGAAATCATTAGGGTATTTTATACATTACTACAAGCAGTTTATCAAGTGAGAAGTAAGACAAACTATAAACAATTTTTTAAAATATGGGACGGGCAACCCCAATAAATCTAATTATTAATACTATTTCCTTGACCACTTCATTAAATTGCAATAAGCACTTACTTCTAACACTTTTAGTATGAGCCAGCGTGTTTTTGGATAAGAAACATTTCTAAAATCAAAAACAACTCTTTCTAACAACTTGTCATATGCACTAACTCCACCATCTTTTTTTAATATTAGCATAATGATTTTCGAGGGTCAACAATTTTTTTAATTGCGAAACTAGTTTATTTAAGTTTTAAGTTGAAACAGAGATAATATGAACAATCTATTGAAAAGAATATTGACTTATATTCGTGAATTTAGTTAAATAAAGTACAGAAATTAAAATCTTAGGATCAAAGGTATCAATTGTCAAAGAAAACAATCAAAATAGAAATGCTGCAGTGTGACCACGTTGACGAAAACGGTGAACGCTGTACAAATGATGGCGATGAGGAAACAATTAAAAGTTGTCATGTTTGTCATATGGATCTCTGCAAATCACATTGCCAAATTACAACAGTAGTATTCCTAACAGCTGTTGGCGAAGTGAGCTCCCTATTCCACGGACACCGATTGCGGTTCCTCTACTATTTCTGCAGTGAACATTCTGATCTATTCAAAGATACCGTAGTAGAACGATATGGTGAGGGTCTAAACTTGCCCAACGTAGGCGACGGCACACATATGATATAAATGCGTGTTGAACACACTTAACTTGTTCCAGTCTTTTTAAGATTGACTTATATTCAAGGATTTAGTCTAATAGAAAGATATGTCAAAAAGAGAGATAGAGCTTGAGATACTCCAGTGTGATCACGAAGACGAAAACGGCGAGCGCTGCACTAGTGAGGGAGATGATCAGGCAATAAAAGTCTGCAGCATATGCAATAAAGACCTCTGCATCACACATTACGATTTAACCACTGTTACTATTCAGTCAACAAGAGACCATTTTACATACTATTTCTGCCCGCACCATAATGATGAATTTCTAAAAACCCTCGTGGACAAATTTGGAGATACCAGACCAATACCTGGGTCTGGATATGGGCTTGTTTTGAACTAACAATCTGATCAATAACCAATATCTACTAAAAACTATATTGACTTATTCCCTAGGATTTAGTTTAATTGATAAAGTGTTGCCTCAAATGGTTATTAAGATTAAAGTGCTTGTAATTAAATAATGGCAACTATACAGAAAAAATATGCCTTATGAATAAGGAGAATATGCATGTCCAAAAAGACAATCACAGTTGAAATGTACCAATGCGATTTTGAACATGAGGATGGCACCAGATGTGAGAGCGAAGGAGAACGCCAGGGAATTAAGCCATGCGCCCTCTGCAACAAAGACCTCTGCAGTAGACATTATGAACAGGTTTCAGTTTCTAGCAGAGGTGGAAGAGAAACCCTCATTTATCATTTCTGTGAAGACCACACAAAAGAATTCATGGATACAATTATAAATGCATTTGGAGACACGCGTCCTGTCGCTTATGCAGGTATGGCAAAGTAAGTCTTCTAAAAACAGATTAGGGTATTATTAAGTAGTGCGAAATATAGTCCTAATTTTTTTAATAGTCTTTACTCCGGTATTTCTAACTTCAATCAAAGCTCCTGATAATAAGAGCGCAGAATACGCGCTGGTTATAACAATTGATGGTCTTAGACCTGATGCGATCTTAGAGGCTAATGCTCCAAACCTAAAAACGCTTATTAAGAAAAGTTCTTTTACATTGACCGCAAAGACGGTTGACCCTCCCAAAACTCTGCCATCCCACACATCACTTGTAACAGGTCTTGTTCCCAAAAAACACCTTACTATTATTAATGAATGGATAGAGAGTATGGGCTATACAGAGTTTGAGACAATATTTACAATAGCCAAGGAAGAGGGCTTTAGTACCGCAATGTTTGTCGGCAAAGACAAACTCAACTTTATAGCCGTTCCTGGAAGTATTGATAAATTAGAAGTCATAGAATATAGCCCAACAAGCGTAAAGGAAATTGCCGAAAGTTTTATTTCATATATGAAAGAAAATATGCCCAAAGTCACACTTATACACTTCCCAGAACCTGATATACCTGGACACAAAGAAGGCTGGATGTCAGAAGAATATTTAAACTCGATTAACAGAGTTGATATTGAACTTGGCAAAATAGTCGATTCACTTAAACAAACTAGCATTTATGAAAAGACACTTCTTATTATTACAGCTGATCACGGTGGTAAAGGCGATACCCACAAAGGGGACCATCCTTACGTAACAACAATTCCATGGCTTGCAGTTGGGAAAAAAGTGAAACAAGATTATGTAATACAAGAACAAGTAAACATTTATGATACTGCACCTACTGTCCTAAAAGCCCTGGGTATAAAACAGCCTCAAAACATAGATGGGCATGTAATAGAAGAAATATTCACGCAGTAATTTTGGGCTCATTTAGGCATTTTCATTTAAGTTCATCATGAGCTAAGCTTTCCTGGTCAATATTGAAAACATACCAAGTAATCAGACTCATAACCAACATTTCTCCGCCGTCTTCTATGAGTAATAAAAAATCAGATGCTTTCGTGTACTTGAACAATGAATGAACCGCATCCATGAATATTCCAAAAAACGCCAGTGCAACAATTAGAATAGCTAAGTGTTTTGAAATCTCTCTAAACCTTTGTTTGCTGAAATAATGAGATATACCAATTATCGAGAAAAAAATAACTCCCATAACAATAAAGACACCTAGTTCCCCAATCTCCCGTGCCCAACTACCTTTCAAATTGAAATACTTAGCTAACATAGCGCCTCCAAATTCATGAAAACTTAAAGCGTCATCACAAAGCAGAAAGAAAAACAAGAGAGACCATACTAGAAATAAGAATGATCGTATTTTTAGAGCTAACCATAACAACATCAAGCCAATCCAATACTCCTTGATGTACTGAAATATCTCTGCGAAACCCAAATCCTGTTCAATTGAGAATAAACGATTCGAGCTGAAATCTGTGTGTGTGTAAAGAATATGGAGAACTATTAAAAGAAAGTCCGTGAGAACTAATAAGACTAATAATTTGTATTTAGATTTATCTGTTTTCATTCTGACATTGGTTTTAAGATAAGAATATAGCTGATTGACGATATAACAAACATATTGAAGTATAGATCTTAGAGACAATAAGCACAATATTGCTAACCCTATTTTTAATTAAGTTGATATCCTTTATTTAATAACAGTATTTTCTGTCCCTATACAACCATCTGATAATTTGTTATTTTCTATAGTAGGTTATGAAAATTGCTACTAGAGAAATTATAAGAGAGATAGACAGACTTACTATAAAGAAATATGGTGTTCCCGGTCTCATACTAATGGAGAACGCAGGGAGGGCTGTTGCCGACGTATTATTGGACAACTTTGATTACGCTGACAGAGTCGCCATATTCGCGGGCGGCGGTAATAATGGCGGAGACGGCTTTGTAGTGGCCCGGCATTTAATATCAGAGGGCTTGGATGTTAATACTTACGTAGTCTCTGATCCAAAAAAATACAAAGGTGACGCTCTTACCAACTATAAGGCGCTTGTGAAAATAGGTGGAAATATTATTGAACTCAAAGATAATCTTAGAAAATACAAACAGGCAGATGTTATTGTTGACGCATTATTCGGCACTGGACTTGACCGAGAAGTGACCGGCTTTTACAAAAAAGTAATTGAGTTTATTAATGTTCAGGGCGTGCCTACAATTGCAGTAGACATTCCCTCCGGGCTCGATTCTAATAGCGGTTACCCTTTAGGCACAGCTATTCTAGCAGATATTACAGTTACTTTTGTTCTTCCAAAGTTAGGCATATCTATTTATCCAGGCGTTGAATTCGCTGGAGAAATATATGTAGCGGATATTACAACTCCTGATTTTCTTGAGGATGATATCCCTTATGAGCTTCTTTCAAGTGAATCAGTAGTTGATATCATAGAGCCCAGATACGAGGACACTCACAAAGGTATTTATGGACATCTTTTTATATTAGCGGGATCTCCGGGCAAATCAGGCGCTGCTGCCCTATCAGCATTAGGGGCTCAGAGATCAGGAACCGGATTGGTTACAGTTGGAATACCAAAAAGCTTAAACCCAATTATGGAGCAGAAAACCATAGAAGCCATGACTGAACCATTGCCTGAGACCGATCTTGAGACCTTTGGAATTGTTTCGCTAGATAGAGCAATGGAAATTGCAGAAAACAAAAAAACAGCAATTGCAATTGGTCCGGGCATATCTACAACTAATGAGACTCGTGAATTTTTATATGAGATAATTAGAAACTTAGAATTGCCTATGGTTATAGATGCTGACGCCTTAACTCTGATAGCTGATAATCCAAAAATCTTAAATGTAGCTAAAGCTCCAATTGTTCTGACACCCCACCCTGGTGAAATGTCGAGATTGGCGGGAATTTCTACAGAAGAAGTGCAAGCTAATAGAATTGGGGTGGCTCTAGATTTTTCAACAAAATATAACGTTTATTTAGTGTTAAAAGGAGCCCGGTCGGTCATCTCTACACCTCAAGGCGAAATCTATATAAATACAACGGGCAATGCCGGAATGGCTTCAGGTGGAATGGGAGACGTCCTTACTGGAATTATTGGCGGATTATTGGCACAACAGATAGAGCCTGCTGATGCATGTACACTTGGTGTCTTTGCTCATGGCCTTGCTGGAGACCTTGCTGCTGAACAAAGTGGTGAGGCTGGTATAATAGCAAGCGATGTCGCTAATAAATTACCTAATGCTATTAGAAAAATCCCCAAAATGGATGATAATTTCATTACCAAAATCCGATAGTATCAATCCAACACCTTAACAAATAAAATGGCAGATAGAAAAACTATAGAATTACATCTAAATAATACTGATGAGACCCTCAAACTTGGTGAGATTATTGGAAAATCTCTAAATCCCGGTAGTATTATTGCCCTTGTGGGTGATCTTGGAGCAGGCAAAACAGTGCTTGTTAAAGGGATTGCTAAGGGGCTGGGCATTGATGAAGAGCCTAATAGTCCCACGTTTGTAATAATGAACAGCTATGAAGGTCGATTACCTCTTTATCACTTTGATCTTTATAGGTTGTCGGATGAAGAAGAATTGCTGGGAATAGGCTATGATGAATATTTTTTCGGCGACGGAGTAGCCGCAGTAGAATGGGCCGACAGGATTGAGAACATATTCCCAGAACATACAATAGATATTGAGATTAAAATACCTGAGTCAGAAAGTGAGGATTCAGAGAAACAGAGAGATATTAGAATTGAAGGTGTAACAAAATGGGTCTTATCGTTCAGAAATACGGCGGAACAAGCGTTTCCAACCTTGAAAAAATAAGGTCGGTAGCCATGCATGTCGTAAATACAAAAAGGAAAGGGAATGACGTTCTTGTAGTAGTCTCTGCAATGGCAGGCGAGACCGACAGGCTGGTAAAATTGTGCCTTCAGGTCATGGACCCACCTGATGAAAGAGAGCTGGATGTAATTACATCCAGCGGTGAGCAGGTATCTTCAGGATTACTTTCAATGACGATAAAAGCCTTGGGTCATGAAGCGCTATCATTTCAAGGTCACCAAGTGCGCATTGTTACCGACAATGCTCACTCTAAGGCGAAGATCGTTAGAATAGATGCAGAGAGAATAAAAGATTCACTAGCACATGGTCATATAATTGTAGTTGCGGGGTTTCAGGGTGTTGATGACAATGGAAATGTTACAACTCTTGGAAGAGGTGGTTCTGACCTAAGCGCAGTTGCACTTGCAGCGGCTTTAAATGCCGACTCTTGTGAACTCTACAAAGACGATGTGGACGGCATATATACCACGGATCCGGGAATGGTTCCAAAAGCTAGAAAACTGAAGCAGATCTCTTATGAAGAAATGCTAGAGATGGCTAGCCTTGGATCAAAAGTGCTTCAGGCACGAGCTGTTGAATTCGCAAAAAAATTTGGAGTACCACTTCACGTAAGACCCACTTCTAATCCAGATACTGAAGGAACATGGGTTGTAGAGGAGACTGAAGAAATGTCCAATTTAGAAAATATACTTATATCTGGTATTTCATTTGATAAAAATCAGGCAAAGATTACCATCACTGGAATTCCTGACAGCCCTGGGGTTGCGGCTAAAATATTCACCCCTCTTGGTGATAATGGTATCGTTGTAGATATGATAGTCCAAAACATTAGCATAGAAGGACATACGGATATGACCTTCACAGTGCCAAGGACAGATTTTAAAAAATCTATTATAATTATGGAAGAGATTGCAAAGAATCTTGGTGCAAGAGATGTACTTTCAGATGACAAGATAACCAAGGTATCTTTGGTCGGAGTTGGAATGAAAACACACTCAGGAGTAGCTACTACAATGTTTAAAGCTCTTGCAAAAGAGGGAATAAATATTATGATGATTAGTACATCGGAAATAAAGATTTCCTGTGTGATAGAAGAGAAATACACTGAGCTTGCAGTAAGAACACTGCATGATGCATTTGAATTAGGAGAAGAAAAATGAGTGATAGTACAGTAAAGATATATGATGTAACTCTAAGAGACGGAACTCAGGGAGAAAGCATTTCTTTCTCTATTCATGACAAACTCCGTATCGCTCAAAAATTAGATGAACTTGGCGTGCACTACATTGAGGGTGGATGGCCAGGTTCCAACGAAAGAGACGAAGGCTTCTTTGAAGAAGCTAAAAGATTGAGACTTAGAAAAGCAAAAATTGCTGCTTTCGGTAGTACTAGAAGAGCAAAAGTTACTTGTGAAGAAGACAGTAGTATTCAAGCTCTTCTCCAGGCTGAAACACCAGCTGTAACAATAGTGGGTAAGAGTTGGGATTTCCATGTAACTGAGGCACTCAAAATATCTCTTGAGGCTAATTTAGAGGTAATCCACGATTCTGTCACTTATCTAAAGAAAAATGTTGATGAAGTATTTTTTGATGCTGAGCATTTCTTTGACGGTTACAAAAACAACCCTGAATACACAATACAGGCAATTAAGGCTGCTAAGGACGCTGGAGCCAACGTTATCGTTCTTTGTGACACGAACGGTGGGACAATGCCTTGGGATATAGAATCTATTGTAAGTGATGTCAATTCTCAATTAGATAACCCAAGCCTTGGCATTCATACTCACAATGATGGAGAACTTGGGGTTGCAAACACTTTATATGCCGTCAGGGGCGGCGTGGCTCAAATACAAGGAACCATGAATGGATATGGAGAAAGGTGTGGCAACGCTAACCTTTGTTCAATCATTCCAAATCTGAAACTCAAAATGGATGTGGAATGTTTAGAAAATGAAGAGCTTAAAAACCTTTATGATGTTTCACATTTCATACATGAACTAACCAACCTGCCTCCAATAAAGCACGACGCATTCGTTGGTGAAAGCGCTTTTGCCCATAAAGGTGGAATTCATGTTAGCGCAGTTATGAAAAACCCACTAACTTACGAACACGTGGAACCCGATGTAGTCGGCAACAGAAGACGTATTTTGATATCTGATCTATCAGGTCGTAGCAACATACTCTACAAAGCCAAAGAGCTTGGTGTCGAGCTTGACCCCAAAGACGAGCGTGTAATTGCAATATTAAATGAGCTTAAGAAACTTGAGAATGAAGGGTATGAATTCGAAGGAGCTGACGCTTCTTTTGAGCTCCTTGTTAGAAAAGCTATTGGAGAATACAGAAAGCCTTTCCATCTCCAGAGCGCAAGAACTATTACTGAAAAACGTGCGGATGATGAAGATCCAAGCACAGAAGCTACAATTGTAGTTGAGGTAGACGGAGTAACGGAGCATATGGTAGCTAGGGGTAACGGTCCTGTGAATGCTATGGACCAAGCGCTGAGAAAAGCGCTTGAGAGATTCTATCCGAGCCTAAAAGAAGTCAAATTAAAAGACTATCGAGTAAGAGTGCTGTCGGCAAAACAAGGCACAGACGCTGTGGTAAGAGTGCTTATTGAGTCAGGCGACGGAGAGAGCGACTGGAGCACAGTTGGAGTTTCAGAAAACATAGTTGAGGCCAGTTGGAAAGCACTAATAGACAGCATTGACTATAAAATCTTAAAAGACGAAGCCAAAAAAGCTGCTAAAGCAAGAGGTTAATTCTCCGACTTGGTCTGTAATTGTTCAGAATTAAGACCAGATAGGTTTAGGCAGCCCGTAGGCAAACAGAAGTATTATGTATACCAATAAGTAGGCTATTAGACCTATAACACAAACCCAGATTGCACTCCAGGTATTTTTGAAGTCCAAAGCCTGTCTTATGGCAATTATCATTGCCACCAGTCTCCAGACCCATATAACAAGTATAATAAGCCACACAAAGCTACTTAGTAAGGGAATCAGCGCTACTAAAAGAAAAATGCCGGGGGATGCTGCGAATCCAAGCACTCTTAGAATTTCCCCAATATCAGTTCTAGTTTCCGTGCTTGGGAAGAGTTTAGTCCCAACAAGATAAATGATAAAAGACATCACTATCCATCCCCCAAATGAAAGGATGGTTCCTATAAATAAGCCGCTCAGCCCACCTAATTCATATGTATAAATACCGGCGGCAAGACTGGCAAGAAAAACCACACCCATGGATTGCCAGATAGAACTCTTATCGTTCTCAACCTCTTCGTACAGATTAATGTCCAGCAATAAAGCTCTGATTATTCGGGAAATGAACACTATAGTTTGATTCTCCTATTTCCTAATTATGATGCCACAAAGAACATAATCGGCTCAGACATATTAGTCAAAATACGAATACGACATAAATATTAATAGGTAGGCGCAATCCATTAAGATACAAATTTTAGCCCGAGAATCCCGCAGGAAGTCCTAATACTGAAAATATTACAGCTATTATTACTAGGTATATAACGAAGCCTATAGCACATACACCAATTGCCCTCCAAGTGCTTTTATAATCAAGCGCCTGGCGAACAGCAATTATCATTGCAACGAGCATCCAAATGCCTGCAACAAAAGTTACGATTGCACCTATCAGAGGTATAAACCCGAAAATCCTAAGCACTCCCGGCGCACTAGAGAATCCAATTGTACGAAGAAGTTCTCCTACGTCCGCTTTTGTTTGAGGCTCAGGCAAAAGTTTCGTTCCAATTAAGTAAGTTAAATAAGCCCACACAAACCAACCTATTAAAGCGGAGATTGTACCAATAAAAAGGCCTTGAATACCCAAAATTCCTATAGTCCCTATTCCGCTCGCCACACTTGAAAGAACAACAACCGTAATGGCCTGCCCCATAGAACTCTTATCGGCTTCCACCTCTTCATATAGATTAATATCGAGTTTTGAAGCTCTTACCATACGATCTATTAAACTAGCCATCATTTATCCTCCTTGGGAATTTCCTGATTCAAAACATAATAAAACTTTAAGACGGTTTCGTCAAAGCCTCATAAGATTCATTTCTTATAGAGCCCTACGGACTGGATTCTCAATATCATATAGATATTTGAATAGTGGGTTTATTTGATCTTTGGAATATCTACCCATGAGTGCAATTTGAACCCAATTCCTCTCAAACAGATACTTACTCCTCCAGTGAAGAAGAAAGCCTTTATCTTGCGCTTTCTGACCCAGTTCCTTTGAACTGAGCCAATCAGGTAGCGATATAGTGAGCAGTCCAGGGCTTGCGGTTTCTTTACTCGCAATAATCTTAAAACCAATATCTTGTATTTTATCCCTTACCCAATCTGTAATCTCTATTATTTCTTGATATCTATCCCCATTATTGCAAGCTTTAAGTGCTTCACCTAAGGCATAAATGAGATTAGAGGATATAGTAAAAGGAATTCCTTCTGATTGATTATAAAAACCTATGTCAAGATATCTTGGTATTGAATTTGAAGGCATTATATCGTGGTTATAAAAAACAAATGATAGCCCAGGATATGATGCGAGTCCCTTGCCGCTAACTCCAGATGCAAGATAAACTCCATTAAGATTAATAGGCACGGTTCCAAGAGAACTAACACAATCAACACATATGTGCACGTTCCTATTTAAACAGATTTTTTTTAATTCATCTAAGTCATTCAAAACTCCTGTTGAAGTTTCTGAATGGACTACCCATAGCCATTTAGTATCAGAATTATGTTCCAGGAGGTTTTCTATTTGCTTGTAATCAAAGATCTTGCCCCACTGAAGTTTTAGCGACTCAAAGTTAAGTCCGGCCCTATTGGCATGGTCAATAAGTCTTTCGCCGAATTCTCCATTTGATAGGATCAGGCCTTGGCCTATTTCTTGGGACAATTGAGCTGCCACAGTATCGTTCGCAAGTGATCCAGATCCCATTAGTATTTCAACACTCTTTGAGTTTGTTAGTTTACAAAGTTGAGATCGTACAATGTTAAAGTCTCTTTTGAACTCTTCTGAGCGGTGGGATACTGCAGCTCTGTTCATTGTTTTTTTAACTTCATCACTGACATCTACAGGACCTGGCAAGAGATTTACAGATTGATTGTTTTGAATAGAAAAGTTACTAGGCAATCTAGATAATATTTTTGATTTTTTTCTAAACTTCCTGGATGATTCCAATGTTAAATACATAGGCTGGTAAAATGCCCCTTCTGTCCCCACTTCTGGACCAAAAGGCTTAAATCCAAACTGTTTATAAAATCTGATCCGGTTAACATTTGCTGAAATAAGAGCAATATCATAACCCTTTTCATCTGCCAATCTCGCTAATATTACCAACAAACCCTGAATAATTCTTAAGTTACGAACTTCTTGATCAATTGATAGTAAGCGAAATTCACAGGCAAAACTATGATCAGGCAAATAAGAGTTGAGGTCATTGAGTTTAGAATCGAGAGAAAAGGGACGTTTATCCCTTACAGCCATCATGCCTAATAACTTATTACCTCGAGTGCATATAATATAGGTGTTTTCGGTGTGGAACTTATCTAATAACGATCTATCATCATTTCTATGATGCTGCGGGATCTCTTCTACAAATGTCTTATAGTTAAGCTCATTTATTTGCTCAAACTCCCAGTCTTCACTTGCGATTTTAAATTCTAGTTTCGTTTTCATTTATTGTTAATTTAGGAACCTGCTTTCAAGTTCTTTACTTGGAACCATGCAGTTTTCTCGTTTTCCAAACCACCTATATCTATTTCTAGCTACTATATCATAAAAATAGTCTCTGATTGAAACTGGAACTAGAATGAACATGTATAGCAGTGACCAAAGCCCACCTAATTTTTTGCAAATGCGTAGCACTGCAGATGATTTGAAATATTGCTTATTATTCTCGACAAGAATAATCGAATCCATTGTATCATTTGGAATATCCAATTCTGAGATAAGATGTTTTGCAGTATCTGATTGAAGAGAAGCAAATCTGAATTCACCCATGCGGTCTCTATTGATAATAAACTCAACAGAGCCATTGCATAAGTTGCAAACTCCGTCAAATAAAACCACCGGATATTGGACTTCAGACATACTCATAAAATGTCCTAGAAATTAGTGAATTGGAAGAACTTTCTACTATTTTTTGCCCACAGCAATTACAATATACCAATTACCTTTATACTGACCTATAGGAAGTGGAGTCGGAGTAAGTGGAACTTTAACAATCTTATTTTCTTTCTTTCCATCAACTTCTACAGTTTTTTGTTTTTCGACAACAAGAGCCATTAAGTGACTTGGTGGAATCTTATAATAAGCAGGTGCCCCCATCAGAGTAAGAACCTGTGTAGCTTTGTCGTATTTAGCCATTTCGCTACCACTCTTCTCCAGATCATCGAGACTAACGACCCCTATTTTATAATCCGGTGGAATTTTAAGAGCCATTAAGGAGGCTGTTATATTGTTCAACATCGTAGGATCAGTCACTCTCAAGTAAGAAACTACCTGTGGGTGAATCAATGCCTGTACGCTTTGTTGATTTTTTGCAGCAATACTACTTACCATTGTCTTCGCAAGAGCATCGGGAGTTGGGTTCGGCTGAGCAAAACCCGCTTTTATACCAACTGAGAATATGACAACAAAAACACTGAATCCTAAGAAAAATCTGCCCATACTATTAAACATTTCCCTCTCCTTTAATAATTCTTCAATATCGCTAATGATTTAAGTATATTCTAAACCTGATTTATTGTCTTAGCTTTGAAAGAAGCCTTAAGAACTCAATATATAGCCAAACCAGAGTTATGATAAGCCCGAATCCACCGTACCATTCCATGTACTTTGGTGCTCCATGCTCAACGCCCTTTTCAATAAAGTCAAAATCCAGAACAAGGTTCAGCGCCGCTATAACTATGACAAAAAGACTGAAAAGTATTCCAATTGTGCCGCCCGAATGTATGAAAGGAACATTTACACTAAACATGCTGAGGACAAAGGACAGCAAATAAACTACAAAAATGGCTCCTGTAGCGGCAACAACTCCCATCTTAAACTTTTCTGTAACTTTAATAAGACCCAATCTATATGTAACTAACATGGCGAACAACGTGCCAAAGGTAAGTGCTACGGCTTGAAAAACAATACCAGAAAACTGCACTTCAAATATTGCAGAAATCCCTCCTATGAACAAACCTTCTAGAACTGCGTAAATAGGAGCAGTAAATGGTGCCCAGGTTTTCTTAAATATGGTAATAAAAGCGAATATTAAGCCCCCAAAAAGGCCGCCATATAACCAATACATCAAACTAGCATTTTGTAATCCGCCTTCAGTATCAATTCCGCTTGCATAAAACATATCCCATACCCAAACTGCCGGAATCACTACTAGAGCTAGGAGTATGAAAGTTTTATTAATAGTGCCGTTAATTGTCATAGCACCGGCAGATTGTATGCCTGGCTGGTACTGCTCAAAAGTTTTTCCACCTAGAGCTGGGTTAGAACTCTTCATTTCTGCTACCTCCGGATTAATAATTGATTATCATAGAAATTAGTATTTATAGTGAAATATTATATCATTCGATTGTGATAATTGCATGAAAAAGAATTAAGCGCTCTTTTGATAAAGCCTTCCTTGATAAGTGTCCCTCTTTTCCAGCTCAGCTTCTATAGCTTGTAAAATTTGAAGATGCGACTTTCCCCAATCGGGAGCTATCAGCAGTTGATGAGGTGTATCAGTAAAAAGTCTTTCAATTATCATATCTGGTGAAATTCTCTCAAGAAAATCAACAATGAAAGTAACGTATTCTTGAAACGTAAAAAGTTGAAATGGCTCTTCTTTATACATTCTAGCAAGTTGAGTGTTTCTTACAATATGCAGATTATGGACTTTGAACACATCAATTCCCAATGAGGAAACTACATCTGCCATTTTAAGCATCTCTTCCTTCGTTTCTGTAGGCATCCCCACTATTACATGAGCGCCTATCTCAAAACCCCTACCCTTTGACATCTCAATAGCATCTAATACTGACTGATAGTCATGCCCACGGTTCATATAATCCAGCGTTTTATCATATATCGACTCTATGCCGTATTCAACACATACATAATAGTCTTTTGCCAGCTCTTCAAACATGTCTAATTTTTCTTCATCGACACAGTCAGATCTAGTGCCCACTGCTAATCCAATTACATCATCATATTCAAGTGCTTCGCGATACATTTTTTCTAGTTTTTCTACTGAATCATAGGTGTTTGTATATGACTGAAAATAGATAATAAACTTCTCGGCTTTAAATCGATTTCTGAGATATTCCATGCCGTTTGCTATCTGCTGATCCATGGAATATCTTGCCCTGGCATATGGAGGGACAAAACTATCATTGTTACAATAGATGCATCCGCCAACTGCTAAATTCCCGTCACGATTTGGACAGGTAAAACCCATATCAACTGAGAGTTTATTTACTCTATATCCGAGCTTTTCTTTGATATACGGTCTGTAAGTATTATGGCGCGGCATCATACCAACCCCGCAGAAGGACAGAGAAGACTAATTATGCAATCTCCGCACAAAGGTTTTCTTGCATGGCAGACCGTACGTCCGTGATCACCAAGTGAGTTTGAGAAGATGGTCCACTTCTTCTGAGGCATTAATTCATTGAGATCATACTCAATTTTCGTTGGGTCTGAATTAGTTGTTAAGCCAAGCCTGGTTGAGAGCCTTTTTATATGAGTGTCTACTATTATTCCGGGAATGCCAAAGTAATTACCAAGAACAACATTTGCGGTTTTTCTCCCAACACCAGCAAGCTTTGTAAGCTCATCCATAGTTCTTGGAACTTCTCCATCATGTTCTTCAACCAAAGCCTTTGAACAATTTATAATAGACTTTGTCTTCGCTCGATAAAAACCACATGAATGTATTTCTTGCTCTAATTCTGATTGATCTGCTTTAGAGAATTCAAATGGAGTTGGATATTTTTTGAATAATCCCGGTGTTACCTCGTTTACCCTCTTGTCAGTACATTGGGCCGACAAAATACATCCAATTAGAAGCTCAAAAGGGCCGTCAAAATTTAAATGACATTTTGCTTCAGGATATTCATCTTCAAGAAGTGAAAGAATTTTTACAGCTCTCTTTTTTTTCTCCAAGAGTATTTCTATATTTTTTATTGACCCTTTCTTTTTCATCTCAATTCAACTCTAAAAGTCATCAAAAACAAAAAAGGGGATATGCTTTGGACATATCCCCTTTGGTCTCCTTTAAAAAATTTGATTTGCAAATTTGTTAGTCTTTACGAGCCGGTTCAAGTCCCTCTTTTCCTTCAAAGAAGTCGGCATTAATAGCAGTATATTCACTCCATTTCTCAGGAAGCTCATCTTCATGAAAAATAGCATCAACCGGACAAGGATCAACACAGGCGCCACAATCAATACACTCTTCAGGATGAATTACAAGCATGTTATCTGCCTCGTAAATGCAGTCTACAGGGCACGCTTCAACGCATGCTTTATCTTTTACATCTATGCATGGCTCTGCAATTATATATGCCATTCTTTAATACCTCCGAATCATTATTCTAAATTAATATACTTAATGGGTTGTATGCACGCAATAAATTGATTGATTAAATCAAGTTTGCTATTGAGTCCCTTCAGTGTTTTCAGGGGATGATTCTTCATTACCTGATGATGCATCTGGCTCTGCAGACATTTGCCCTTCACTTTGTGTGGGTGCTGCTTCTCCGCTGTCCTGAGTTACTTCAGCCGGCGCACTTTGCTCTTCAGCTGTTTCAGGTGTTGAAACTTCAGCTGGAGGCGCAATATCAGTAGTCTGCTGTGTAGAAGGAACATCAGTTACAACTGAAGAACTTACATTCTGGGCAGCGAAATACCCCAGTGTAAGAGAACTCAGCAAAAATAGAACAGCAAGCACTCTAGTTACCTTTGAGAGAAAAGGCACGGCTCCACTTGCTCCAAAAACCGATTCACTTGATCCTCCCCCTCCAAAGACTGAACCTAGGTCTCCGCTTTTACCGGGTTGAAGAAGGACAACAACAATAAGAAGTATACTTACTAATACATGTATGACTTGTATTGAATAAATTATTAGTTCCACTTTTCTCTACTCTCCTGCAATTTTTACTATTTTCACAAATGATTCTGCATTAAGACCGGCACCTCCAATAAGCGCACCGTCAATGTTGTCCATTGCTAATAATTCCTTAATGTTATCTACTTTAACACTTCCCCCATAAATAATTCTTATAAGGTCAGAATCTTGACCGAATATATTACCTGTTATTTCACGAATTGTGGCATGTACGTGTTCAGCTTCTTCTGGAGTCGCATTTTTTCCAGTCCCAATAGCCCATACGGGTTCGTACGCAATAACAAATTTACTGTAATCTTCCAGCTCCAAATCCATAAGAGCACTTTCCACCTGGGATTGAACAATCTTAATCGTTTTACCCTGTTCTCTCTCTTCGAGTGTCTCTCCTACGCAAACTATTACATTTAGCCCGTCATTAAGTGAAGCCTTTATCTTTTTCCTTACGATAGAATCAGTCTCTCCCAAAATACCTCTTCTCTCTGAGTGCCCTATAATAGCCCATTCACACCCGGCATCAATTAACATGGCAGGTGATATCTCCCCTGTAAAAGCGCCTCGATCTTCCCAAAATACATTCTGGGCGGATAACTTAACTTTTGTACCCTCTATTAATCCACGCACAACATCTAGCGAGGTAAATGGTGGGGCGAGCAAAATATCCAAATCGTGTTTCACCTTGGCTACACCAGAAATAATATTTTGAGTAAGCTCACGCGCTTCATGGCGGAGCATATTCATTTTCCAATTTCCAGCAATCATATTTTTCTTCATTTAATTCTCTCTTCCATAGAAACTATAACAGGCAATCTATTTCCAATAATGTAATTGAGCCCTGTCTCGCCAGCTTGGGAAATAAAACTACTTGTCCCCTTTTCATTCGACTCAAGGACGGCTTCTATAGTATCTTGCCCTATAATTACATTAAAAGTATCTGTTTCGGCTAGTGTTTTTGCTAGAAAGTCAGTCCCCTTTTTAAACTCAGGGTCTTCACAAACACCTAGTGGTCCAGCCCATAAAATCGTCTTTGCTTTTGCCAACCTTTTTGCAAAATCAGCCTGAGCGGCGGGTCCAATATCAACTACCCTCATATTCTGCGGAACGCGACCGCCAGAAATTATAAAGGAACTGGAGTAATTGTTCAACTCACCATCAATTGCTACGATGTCTTCTGGAAGAATAACTCTAATGTTTCTAATTTCAGCAGAAGACATAAATCTCTTCACACTATATATTGCAGTCTCATCTATCTTGGATTTACCAGTCTCTCCACCAAGCACACTAAGAAATGTGTTAGCCAAAACTCCGCCAACTAAGACCATGTCGACATATTCTAACATGCTTTCCATAATATCAAGTTTCTCTAACACATTACTACCGCCAAATACTGCAGTAAAAGGTCTTTCCGGGTTTCTAATACGATCTAAATTTTCTAATTCCTTCTTGAACTGAAACCCCACGCAAAGTTTCTCAAAATACCCAAAGATACTATTTAACGAGGCACCTTTCTGATTTGAAAGAGCAAAAGCCTCATTTACATATATATCAGCGCAATTCGCAAGTTTCTTTGCAAATTCGGGACTGTTTTCTAACTCTGCTTTATGAAATTCCAGATTCTCTAGTAGCGCAACCTGACCGGGCTGCATATCAGATCCAATTTTTTTAACCGCTTCACCAATAGAATTATCAGGAAAGAATATCTCAGCATCCAAAATCTCTGAAAGTATTCTCCCTACAGGTTCTAGGCTGAAATTTTTGTTATACCGCCCTTTTGGATGGCCTAATCCAGAAGCAATTATAACCTTGGCTTTCTGTCCCAAAGCATATTTTATTGTAGGAATTGCGCTTAGAATCTTAGCTTTATTCAAGACCTCTCCGTCTTTACCAAGGGGCACATCAAAATCAACCCTAATTAGGACTCTTTTATCTGAAATATCTAGTTCTGCTATTGAGGGTAGTGTCATAAAGTAATGCCTTTGTTGTTTATATATTCACCCAGTCGCTGAATGCCTTCTTTGATATTCGACGTAGATGTTGCGTAAGATAGCCTTAAATATCCCTCTCCACCTTCTCCAAAATCAATCCCGGGTGTAACAGCAATATGTGCCTTATCTAAAATATCAAAAGCAAGTTCATGTGAATCAGGATTGAGTTTGCTTGCGTCAACAAACACGTAGAATGCTCCCTTAGGTTCACTTTCTAAATTAAAACCAAGCTCTTTTATTCCTTCAATCATTGTTTTTCTTCTTTCATCAAAGATCTCAACCATTTTTAACGCATCAGTTTTTGCATTTTTTAATGCCTGAACTCCAGCCTTTTGAACAAAAGAGTTAGGAGAAATAAATAAATTCTGCTGAAGTTTTTGTATAGGTCGAATAAATTCTTCAGGGGCAATCATATAACCCAGCCTCCAGCCAGTCATGGAGTAAAATTTTGAAAATCCATTTACCGCGAAAGCCTTATCTGTAACTTCATATATTGTTCTGGCTTCTCCCTCATAAACAAGTCCATGATATATCTCATCAGAAATCACCATTACTCCAAGCTCAGAAATCTCTTTCATTACTTCAGGTTTTAGAACAACTCCCGTAGGATTTGCTGGAGAATTAATTATTATGGCTTTTGTCTTTGGTGTAATAACTTCTTTTAATCTATCAATATCAATTTGAAATCCTTCTTCTTCAAAAATTCTAAATGTTTTAGGAACTCCGCCTGCAATTTTAATGATCTGCGGATAGCAAGCGTAATGTGGATCGGTAATTACAACTTCATCTCCTGGTTCAATTATTGAAATAATTGACAAATATAGAGCCGGCGAACTGCCCATAGTTATAACAACTAACCCAGGATCAATGTTTACACCATACTCGCTTTTGTAGTTCTCAGAAACCGCTTCTCTAAGCTCAGGTATGCCTAAGCTATGTGTATATTTAGTATCCCCTTCATTTATAGACTTTATAGCTTCATTTGCAATAACATCAGGAGTTGGAAAATCAGGCTCTCCGACTTCAAAATGTATGACGCTCTCCCCGGAAGATTCGATCTCCTTAGCTCGTTCCAACACGTCCATAACATAAAAAGGGGAAATCCCATCTGATAATTTTGAGGGCATGGGGCTTAATAATAAGGAATAAGGCTGGAGTTGTCTATAACACCTGAATTCTTAACCTAACTTGATTGAGAATTTATTAAGCTGTAACTGTTCCTAGAAATAAGATTTCATGAATATTGACTTTATGTACTAAAATATTTTATAGTTCAATTAACACAGTTAAGGAGAAAATATATGCTAGATTATAAAATTAACTTATCTTACAAATATGTAACAACGTTTTTGTTAGGACTTTTATTATTTGGCTCTATGTCCTTATTTTTCAATACTGAGAATTCATCAGCCCAAGTAGTACTTACACTAGATGCAACAGAGCTGTTCAATAACACTGGACCCGGCGCAACCCCTTCGGCAAATAATAACGATATAGATTATAACGATGTAGATGCTATGGGTATTGCGGATGTGAGGTTAAGAAAGATTTCCGGGACTTGTATGGACAACTGCGGTGGAGGAGGATGTTCCGGAAATTGTGGTAACTCCTCAGATATCTGGGGTGAGCCTGCACCGGGAGCTCCTTTTCCGCAGGAAGAAGGGGCATGGTTTGGGTGTGCATCATGCCCTGCACCAGGAGCTAATGGCAATGCGGTAAGAACTGAAACTTATCAAATTGATATTCTGGAAACAGGAACAAATAATTTGCTTCCTGTAGATAGTGTGCTTTTGAGATTCAACGGCATCAACAACAATGTAAATGGACTTGAAGAGTTCGGAGGTTTTCAAATTTTTGACAACACGGGATTTAATGTAACAGGATCAACCAATTTTATGCATACTAGTATTCATACTAATCCACCTGTAGCAGGTATGTGCGGTGGTGGAACAACTTTTGATCCTTTGCCTAACAACGATCTTAAAGGCGTCTTCCCTTCTGGCTGTGATGATGGAGCATTCTTGGAATTATCTGTTACAAACGGAACTCTTTCATCTATCAGATTTACTAGAAGCGATATCAACAACATAGTCCCAGTCTCGCCACCATGCTGTTTTAATGAGTCTGAAGGTTCGTATCTGGGTTTAGTTCAACTTACTTTCGATGAGAGGATACCGCCACCAACTCCTACACCAACTCCCACAGAACCCGGCGCTACACCTACTCCAGTACCTCCGGGCTCTGGACCAGGTGGACCGACCTCAGTTCCAGCTCTGGACATTCTGGGCATAGTTGGACTTGGTGGGGCTCTTCTATTGGCAGCAATATTCATGCTTCACAGAAGACGAAGAATAAAACTTAATTAACATTAGGAGCTAGAAAATTAAAGAAGGGGAAAAAGGCAGGATACAAATCGTATTCTGCCTTTTTTACTATAGTTTTCTTCTTGTTTATTACCATATCACACAAAGCTTTATACCATTACGCCTAGGTCCGCCTAATTACCTCCCAGAGTATTCTGGACTACTTCACTTGTACGGCAGGTACCAATATCGACAGCTTGAGTAAAGACCTGTGCAATATTTCCAAGCGACGGAACGAAGAATATCAGCTCCGCAACTCCGCTACCAT